>NZ_JBXWNT010000019.1:0-2534 GCF_059610505.1 Ruegeria sp. CDSC079 | reverse complement strand
GGGGTACAGGGCACCATCGATTTCTGACCGGTGCCCAGCAGGCCCACATTCGAGATGTGGAACCCGTCGACATCCTTGGCCGGGTCGATCGAATTGATCACCAGATCTTCGTTCAGATGCTTGGGCAGCGGCAGCTGCACCAGAATGCCGTGGACTGCGGGATCGGTATTCAGCTTGTCGATCAATGCCAGCAGGTCTGCCTCGGAGGTGTCCACATCCAGCTTGTGCTCATACGAGTTCATGCCGACCTCGACGGTCATCTTGCCCTTCGAGCGGACATAGACCTGGCTGGCCGGGTCTTCGCCCACCAGAACCACGGCCAGACCGGGGGTGATGCCATTTTCGTCCTTCAGCTTTGCAACCTGATCGGCAACCTGTGCCCGCACCGTTGCTGCAAAGGCCTTACCGTCGATAACCTGCGCTACCATTCTTCGATCCCTTCTTCCCAAAAACGGATCGGGCGCTTGGGGCGCCCGGTCAGTCAGTCGTTGCCGAGCACACGTTCCTCACGCGCAATCGACCAGTCAATCAGAATGCGCCACAGCGTCTCGGCCAGATCGGGGTCCATCCCCGCCGCCTGAGAGCTGGCACGCACCTTTTGCACCACCTCTTCAACACGATCCGGAATACGGGCCGGCAGGCCCTCGCCCGGCTTCAACTCAGACGCGCGATCAATGTAGCTGGCGCGCCTCACCAGCATCTCGATCAGGTGCCGGTCCAGCTGGTCAATCTGAATCCGCAGATCCTGCATCGTTGCGCAGTCTTGCGGCGGTGTCAGAGTGGGCATCGTGATCTCCTCGTGGCCCGGAGCATTCTCCGGATCACGAGATGTCTTATCTGGCGACTTAGAACAAGCCCTCGATCTCACCTGCGTCATTGAGGCAGATGCTTTCGGCCGCCGGTTTGCGCGGCAGGCCCGGCATAGTCATGATCTCACCACAGACCGCCACGATAAATCCGGCACCCGCGCTCAGGCGCACCTCGCGCACCGGAACCGAATGGCCGGTGGGCGCGCCGCGCAACGAGGGATCGGTCGAGAAGGAATACTGCGTCTTGGCCATGCAGACCGGCAGGTTGCCGTAACCGGCTTCTTCCCATTCACGCAGCTGGTTGCGGATCTTGTTGTCGGCCAAAACCTCGTCCGCGCGATAGATGCGCTTGGCGATGGTTTCGATCTTCTCGAACAGCGGCATATCGTCGGGGTAGATCGGCGCAAAGTTCGCTGTGCCCCCTTCGACGATTTCGACCACCTTCTCGGCCAGCGGCGCCGAACCTTCCGACCCCAGCTCCCAGTGACGCGACAGAACCGCTTCGACCCCGTGGTCAGAGCAATAGTCTTTCACGGCTTGCACTTCTGCGTCGGTATCGGTGACGAAGTGGTTGATGCCAACCACAACCGGCACGCCAAAGGATTTGACGTTTTCGATGTGACGACCCAGGTTGGCGCAGCCCGATTTGACCGCGTCGACGTTTTCCGCACCCAGATCAGCCTTGGCCACACCGCCATTCATCTTCATCGCACGCACGGTGGCGACCAGCACCACAGCCGACGGCGCGATACCCGCTTTGCGGCACTTGATGTTCATGAATTTCTCGGCGCCCAGATCGGCGCCAAAGCCCGCTTCGGTCACCACATAGTCAGCCACTTTCAGCGCGGTCTTGGTCGCAATGACCGAGTTACAGCCATGTGCAATGTTGGCAAACGGGCCGCCATGGACAAAGGCCGGGTTGTTTTCCAGCGTCTGCACCAGGTTCGGCTGCATCGCGTCCTTCAGCAGCACCGTCATCGCACCTTCAGCCTTGATGTCGCGGCAATACACGGCTGTCTTGTCGCGGCGATACGCGACGATGATGTCACCCAACCGCTTTTCCAGATCTTTCAGATCATTGGCCAGGCACAGGATCGCCATAACCTCAGAGGCCACGGTGATGTCAAAGCCGGTCTCGCGCGGGAAACCGTTCGATACGCCACCCAAGCTGGCCGTGATCTGACGCAGCGCGCGGTCGTTCATGTCGACCACACGACGCCACGCTACACGGCGAATGTCGATCTCGCACTCATTGCCCCAGTAGATGTGGTTGTCGATCATCGCCGACAGCAGTGAATGGGCGCTGGTGATGGCGTGAAAGTCACCGGTGAAGTGCAGGTTCATCTCTTCCATCGGAACAACCTGCGCGTAACCACCACCCGCAGCGCCGCCCTTCATGCCAAAGTTCGGGCCCAGCGAAGCCTCACGGATACAGATCATCGCGTTCTTGCCGATCCGGTTCAGACCGTCACCCAGACCCACAGTCGTCGTCGTCTTGCCCTCACCCGCAGGCGTCGGGTTGATCGCCGTCACCAGAATCAGCTTGCCGTCCTCACGGCCCTGAACCGAATTGATGAAGTCCTGGCTCACCTTTGCCTTGTCATGGCCATAGGGCAGAAGATCAGCAGATTCGATGCCGATCTTCGCACCAATCTCCTGAATCGGCTTCTTCTTCGCCTCACGCGCAATTTCGATGTCAGATTTATAGCTCATTGGGTTTCGGTC
>NZ_JBXWNT010000018.1:0-2696 GCF_059610505.1 Ruegeria sp. CDSC079 | reverse complement strand
ACGGTGAGGTCGAGGCCAAAGTCAAAACCGAAGTCGCAAACCTCTGCGCCAGATTCCCTATCTATCCAAACTTGTAAACTGAAGGACACCAACCCATGAGCTTTCATTCCATCGAACAGGCTCCTGCCCGCCTAAACCGTAGCGAACTCGCAGTGCCTGGCAGCCAACCCGGAATGTTCGAAAAGGCCGCACAATCGGACGTGGATGTCATCTTCCTTGATCTGGAGGACGCCGTCGCGCCGGACGAGAAAGAACAGGCCCGCAAAAACATCATTGAGGCTCTGAACGACATCGACTGGGGCAGCAAGACCATGTCGGTACGCATCAACGGGCTCGACACGCATTACATGTACCGCGACGTGGTGGATGTGGTTGAACAGGCTGGCGAGCGACTTGATCTGATCATGATCCCCAAAGTCGGCACCGCGGCAGATGTCTATGCCGTCGACATGATGGTCACGCAAATCGAGGATGCAAAGGGGTACAAAAAACGCATCGGATTCGAGCATATTATCGAAACTGCGTTAGGGATGCAGAACGTCAGTGAGATCGCGGCGGCGTCGAAACGTAACGAAAGCCTGCATTTCGGCGTAGCCGACTATGCCGCCTCGACCCGCGCGCGGACGACTATTATCGGCGGTGTTAATCCGGATTATTCCGTTCTGACTGACGCCGATACGGACGGAGGACGCCGGACCCATTGGGGAGATATGTGGCACTATGCGCTTGCCCGCATGGTTGTGGCTGCCCGCGCCAATGGTTTGCGCCCAATCGACGGCCCTTTTGGAGACTTCCAAGACCCGGACGGCTACAAAGCCGCCGCAAAGCGCGCGGCAGTATTAGGCTGCGAGGGCAAATGGGCCATCCATCCCAGCCAGATTTCACTGGCAAACGATGTTATGTCGCCGGGCGACGCCGAAGTCACCAAGGCACAACGCATTCTCGAAGCAATGGCCGAAGCCGAAGCAGCGGGAAAGGGAGCGGTTTCGTTGGATGGCCGCCTGATCGACTATGCTTCGATCCGTCAAGCTGAAGTTATGGTTGAAAAGGCCCGTCAAATCGCAGCAGCATGATCGCCTCATGACTTTACAATCGTCCATGTCTCAACGCGATTGTGCCGCCAACATATTTGCCGAAGCCATAGCCGCGGCAGATCCGGCGGTATCCCTGAGCAGACGGCTGCAATCAGCCCCATTGCCTGCGCCCAAACAGGGTGGGCGCAGCATCCTAATCGCGATTGGTAAAGCGGCCCCAGCCATGATGGCGGAAGCCTTGCAAAACGTTCAGGGTGATCATGTCGCTCTGGCCGTGACCCATTCCGAAAACCAAGCGGTCGTACCCGGTGCAACTGTGTTGAACAGTGCACACCCCGTTCCGGACGAACGGGGCCTCAAAGCCGGTCGGCAGATCATTGATCTGCTCAGCGCAGCACGCGAGCAAGATCAGATCATAGCGCTGATCTCTGGCGGGGGATCGGCCCTTGTTCCGGCACCTGTGGACGGATTGTCCCTATCGGATAAGATTGTGGTCAACGAGCTCTTGTTGTCTTCCGGATTGGACATCGTGCACATGAACCTGGTGCGCCAGCATCTAAGCCAGCTCAAGGGCGGAGGGTTTCTGCGACACGGTTCACCTGCACCGGTCACAGCCTATATTCTGTCGGATGTGATCGGAGATGACCTGCGTGCCGTTGCCAGCGGCCCCACTTCTCCACCCATCGGAACCCAAGCCGATGCCCGCAGGATCTGCATTGGGGCTGGCATCTGGAAGCGTCTGCCCCAATCCGTGCGGGACCATCTTGAACACAGCGTTCCTGAACAGACGATAGCAGTTGAAGCGACAAATCATCTGATCGGGTCGAACACGATAAGCCTTGAGGCTGCGCATCGCTGTGCAGCGCAGTTTTGTCGGGCTGAAATTGCATCCAAAGCACTGACAGGAGACGTGTCCGACGCTGCACGTCAGATTCTGCAAGCGGCCCGTTCTGTGGCTTCCGACCGCCCGGTCGCTCTACTTTTCGGAGGGGAGACAACCGTCCGGCTGCAGGGTTCGGGTCTTGGTGGGCGCAATCAGGAACTAGCGCTGCGCGTCGCCCAACTGGCGCAAGGGGAAGCTATTCCCGGCAACTGGATTTTCCTCAGCGGTGGAACAGATGGCCGTGATGGTCCGACCCCCGCAGCGGGTGCGATTGTGGATGTGGGAACATTCGACCGTATCCGCAATGCGGGGCAAAATCCGTCCACGCTGTTAGCAAACAACGACAGTCACCGTGCATTGGGACTATCGGGTGATCTTCTGATGACTGGTGCGACCGGAACCAATGTTGCAGATATCCAAGTATTGCTGCTTGGGCCTGAAGCTTGAGCGCGCGCTAAACTTGGCGGGCATCAGGTTGATATAGCGTCAGAGATGTCGAATTGGAAAGTAATGCCTGAATCCGTCGAGAAAGGTCCGATTCATGCGATAGTCTGATTTCAAAGCCATAAAAGAGGCGTTTGTTCCAATGTCACAGGCGATGTTTTAGGCTCTGACGGAAGGATATAGGCATTATTTTTGCGGGATGTTTGGCGTTGATCGGCGTGTAAGTAATTGTAATTTTCGTTCTAAAGTTGCTTTTTTGGAGTAGGGTTTGAACCTTTGGCCTTCAGGTTATGAGCCTGACGAGTTGAAGAGGTTAGCAATTGATCCAGTGGATC
>NZ_JBXWNT010000017.1:0-4448 GCF_059610505.1 Ruegeria sp. CDSC079 | reverse complement strand
TTACTCTGCGGCTTCTTCGTAAGCGTCCATTGGAGGGCATGTGCAGATGAGGTTTCGGTCGCCGTATGCGTTGTCGACGCGGTTTACGGGGGACCAGTATTTGTCGACGCCCATGGAGCCCGGGGGGAAGCAGGCCTGTTCGCGGCTGTAGGGCCGGTCCCAGTCGCCGACCAGATCGCGCACCGTGTGTGGGGCGTTTTTCAGCGGGTTGTTCTCGGCATCGATCTTGCCGTCGATGATGTCCTGCGCTTCCGAGCGGATCGACAGCATGGCGTCGCAGAAGCGGTCCAGCTCATCCTTGGGTTCCGATTCCGTGGGCTCGACCATCAGGGTTCCGGCCACCGGCCAGCTCATGGTGGGCGCGTGGAAGCCGGAATCGACCAGACGTTTGGCGATGTCGTCGACGCTGACATGGGCCGCCTCGTCCAGGGGTCTTGTGTCCAGAATGCACTCATGCGCCACCCGGCCTGTCTCGGACGTATAGAGGATCGGATAGGCCTCAGCCAACCGTGCGGCGATGTAGTTGGCGTTCAGGATTGCCACCTTGGTGGCCTGGGTCAGACCAGCGCCGCCCATCAGCAACACATAAGCCCATGACACCGGCAGGATCGACGGTGAGCCGAAGGGCGCTGCCGAGACCGGACCCACGGCACTGCCGTATTCCGGGTGGCCGGGCAGGTGTTCGATCAGATGCGCCTTGACGCCGATCGGACCCATGCCGGGGCCGCCGCCGCCATGCGGGATGCAGAAGGTCTTGTGCAGGTTCAGGTGGCTGACGTCACCGCCAATGTCACCGGGGCGCGACAGGCCCACCATGGCGTTCATGTTGGCGCCATCGATATAGACCTGACCGCCGTGATCATGGGTGATCTGGCAGACCTCCTGTACGGTGGTCTCGAACACGCCATGGGTCGACGGGTAGGTGATCATGCAGGCGGCCAGATGATCGGAATGCTTTTCCGCCTTGGCGCGGAAATCGTTCAGATCAATGTTGCCCTTGTCATCGGCCTGCACCGGCACCACCTGCCAGCCCACCATCTGCGCCGAGGCCGGGTTGGTGCCATGCGCCGAGGTTGGGATCAGGCAGACATTGCGGTGCCCTTCGCCGCGCGCAAAATGGTAATTGCGGATGCTCAGCAGCCCCGCATATTCCCCCTGCGCGCCCGAGTTGGGTTGCTGGGAGATCGCGTCATAACCGGTGATCTGGCACAGCTTGTCGTTCAGATCGGCAATCATCTCGTGATAGCCCTGTGCCTGATCTTCGGGGCAGAACGGGTGCAGATTGCCGAACTCGGGCCAGGTGACCGGGATCATCTCGATCGTGGCGTTCAGCTTCATCGTGCACGACCCCAGCGGGATCATCGCCCGGTCCAACGCCAGGTCGCGGTCGGCCAGACGGCGCATATAGCGCGTGATCTCGGCCTCGGCCCGGTTCTTGTGGAAGATCTCGTGGGTCAGATACTCGCTTTCGCGCAGCGCATGTTCCGGCAGGCGGTAGAGCTTGTTCGAGCTGTCATCCGCCCGATCGATGCCGAAGGCACCCCAGACGGCCTCGATGGTCTCGGGCCGGGTCTGTTCGTCCAGGCTGATGCCGACCTTGCTGTCGCCGACCTTGCGCAGGTTGACGCCGCGGGCCACGGCGGCCTCCATCACGACATTCTGCAGATGGCCGACCTCGACCGTGATGGTGTCAAAGAACACTTCCGGTTCCACGGCAAAGCCCGCCTCTTCCAGACCAGCCGCCAGGCGCGAGGTCTTGCGATGCACCGATTGCGCGATGGCCTTGATGCCATCAGGGCCATGGTACACGGCATACATCGAGGCAATCACCGCCAGCAGCGCCTGCGCGGTGCAGACATTCGAGTTGGCTTTCTCTCGGCGAATGTGTTGCTCGCGGGTCTGCAGCGCCAGGCGATAGGCCTTGTTGCCCCGGCTGTCGATGCTGACGCCGATAATCCGGCCCGGCATCGAGCGTTTCAGCTTGTCGGTGGTCGCCATATACGCCGCGTGCGGCCCGCCATAGCCCATCGGCACGCCAAAGCGCTGGGTCGATCCGATAGCGATATCCGCGCCCATCTCACCGGGGGATTTCAGCAGCGCCAGCGACAGGATGTCGGCGGCGACGATGGCGATGGCTTTATGTTCGTGCAGCGCCGCGATTTCCGATGTGAAGTCGCGCACATGGCCATGGGTGCCGGGATACTGGAAGATCGCGCCAAACACCGCGCCCGCGTCCATCGTATCCGGATCAGCCACCTGTACGTCGATGCCCAGAGGCTCGGCGCGGGTTTTGATCACCGCAATGGTCTGCGGGTGGCAGTTTTTATCGACGAAGAAAGCCGCGTTATTGGCCTTGGACCGGCCACCGCGCTTGGCCATCGCCATCGCCTCGGCAGCAGCGGTTGCTTCGTCCAGCAGCGAGGCGTTGGCCACGTCCAGCCCGGTCAGATCGCTGACCATGGTCTGGAAGTTCAGCAGCGCCTCAAGCCGGCCCTGGCTGATCTCGGGCTGATAAGGCGTATAGGCCGTGTACCAGGCCGGGTTTTCCAGGATATTGCGCAGGATCGGCGCAGGCGTGGTGGTGCCGTAATAGCCCTGACCAATCAGCGAGGTCAGAACCTTGTTCTTGCTCGCCACCTCTTTCATGTGGAACAGCGCATCGCGCTCGGTCATCGCCGGACCCCAGTCCAGCGCTTCCTTCTGTCGGATCGCAGGGGGGACGGTGGCGTCAATCAGCTGATCCAGCGTCGTGAAGCCGATCACCTTGAGCATGTCGCGCATCTCGGTCGGGCTGGGCCCGATATGGCGACGGTTGGCAAAGTCATAGGCTTCGTAATCGGTGAGTTTGAAGGCCATGTGTAGCGCTCCTCAAGGAATGTCTCGCCCAGCCGCTCTGGCAGATGCCTCCGGCGGGAGTATTTGGAAAAAGATGAAGCCCGGGGCCCGGTTTCAGGGCCCCGGAATTGAAGTTACCCGATGAAGGCCTTGTAGCCGGCTTCGTCCATCAGATCTTCCAGCTGCGACGCATCCGTGATCTTGATCTTGTAGATCCAGGCCTCGCCCTCGGGGTCGTCGTTCAGCGCGCCCGGATTGTCGGCCAGCGCCTCGTTGACCTCGACGATCTCGCCATCAACCGGCGCATAAAGCTCGGACGCCGCCTTGACGGATTCGATCACGCCAATCTCGCCACCCTTCTCGAACTCGTCGCCTGCTTCCTGCTGTTCCACGAACACCACGTCGCCCAGCTGTTCAGCCGCGTGTTTGGTGATGCCCAGCGTCGCGGTATCACCCTCGACGGTCAGCCATTCGTGCTCTTCGGAATAATAGGTTGCCATGTTGTCTCTCTCCTGACTTCAACGCTTGTAATTCTGGGTGACAAAGGGGGTGGCCACAATCTGTGCCGGTTGCGGCTTGCCCCGGATGATCAGATTCACCGCCGTGCCCGGTTCGGCATGATCCGCCGCCACATAGCCCATCGCCACAGGTCCACCGACCGTCGGGCCAAACCCGCCCGAGGTGATCTGACCGATTGTATTGCCCTGCGCGCACTGAATGTCCACGCCCTGACGCGCCGGTGCCCGGCCTTCCGGCTTGATGCCCACCAGCTTGCGCGCGGGACCCTCGGCCAGTTCTTTTTGAATGCGATCGGCCCCCGGGAACCCACCCTCTTCCTTGCGGCGTTTCTGGATCGCCCAACCCAGGCTGGCCTCGATCGGCGAGGTGCCCTGGTCGATGTCATTGCCATACAGGCACAGCCCCGCCTCCAGCCGCAGGCTGTCGCGCGCGCCCAGGCCCGCCGCCTCGCAATCCTCATGCGCCAGGAAGGCCTTGGTGATTTCTATCGCACGGTCCTCGGGGATCGAGATCTCGTACCCGTCCTCGCCGGTATAGCCCAGACGCGAGATCCGGCATTCGGCCCCCAGGATGTCGGCAACAACGGTTTCCATGAACTTCAGATCCCGCGCCGCAGGGCAAAGCGCACCCACCACATCCTCGGCCTTCGGTCCCTGCACCGCAACAAGCGCGCGGTCAAAGATCTCGATCACCTCAACCCCGTCCAGATTGTCGCGCATATGTGGAATATCCTGATGACGCAGCGCCGCGTTCACCACCACAAAGAAGTGATCCCCCGCATTCGACACGATCAGATCATCCATGATCCCGCCATCCGAATTGGTGAAAAATCCATACCGCGCCTTGCCAGGCTTCAGTGTCGCATAGGCCTGCGGGCACAGAGCCTCAAGCTTGGCACCAACATCCTCACCCCGCAGGATCACCTGACCCATATGAGACACATCAAACACCGCCGCCTTCTCACGACACTGCGCATGCTCACCCATAATCCCCAAGGGATACTGAACAGGCATCTCCCAGCCCGCAAAATCAACCAACTTCCCACCCAACTCAACATGCAAACCATGCAAAGGCGTGCGCTTAATATCCGTCAT
>NZ_JBXWNT010000016.1:0-2500 GCF_059610505.1 Ruegeria sp. CDSC079 | reverse complement strand
CCCCACAGGCTTACTGATCCTAACCAAACTCCGAATACCCGGGAGTACTAGATGGCAGACACACTGCGGATGCTAACGTCCGTAGTGGAGAGGGAAACAACCCTGACCTACAGCTAAGGCCCCCAATTCATGGCTAAGTGGGAAAGCAGGTGGGACGACCAAAACAACCAGGAGGTTGGCTTAGAAGCAGCCATCCTTTAAAGATAGCGTAACAGCTCACTGGTCTAAATAAGTTGTCCTGCGGCGAAGATGTAACGGGGCTCAAGCCATGAGCCGAAGCTTAGGATGCCGTAAGGCATGGTAGCAGAGCGTAGTGTGACATAGTCTCATTCCTCCTTCACGTCTTCGGGCGTATTGGAGGAGAGAGGCTTTCGATGAAGCCGGCGCGTGAGCGATCCGGTGGAGAGATCACTAGTGAGAATGATGACATGAGTAGCGACAAAGAGTGTGAGAGACACTCTCGCCGAAAGTCCAAGGGTTCCTGCTTAAAGCTAATCTGAGCAGGGTAAGCCGGCCCCTAAGCCGAGGCCGAAAGGCGTAGGCGATGGGAACTAGGTTAATATTCCTAGGCCGTGGAGTGGTGACGGATCTCAGAGGTAGTTCATCCTTATCGGATTGAATGGGCTGCTGAGAGGTTCCTGGAAATAGCCCTCCTATAAGACCGTACCCTAAACCGACACAGGTGGACTGGTAGAGAATACCAAGGCGCTTGAGAGAACGATGTTGAAGGAACTCGGCAAAATACCTCCGTAAGTTCGCGAGAAGGAGGCCCGGTTCCTAGGCAACTAGGGGCTGGGGGCACAAACCAGGGGGTGGCGACTGTTTATTAAAAACACAGGGCTCTGCGAAGTCGCAAGACGACGTATAGGGTCTGACGCCTGCCCGGTGCCTGAAGGTTAAAAGGAGAGGTGAGAGCCTTGAATTGAAGCCCAGGTAAACGGCGGCCGTAACTATAACGGTCCTAAGGTAGCGAAATTCCTTGTCGGGTAAGTTCCGACCTGCACGAATGGCGTAACGACTTCCCCGCTGTCTCCAACATCGACTCAGCGAAATTGAATTGCCTGTCAAGATGCAGGCTTCCCGCGGTTAGACGGAAAGACCCCGTGCACCTTTACTACAGCTTCGCACTGGCATCAGGATTGTGATGTGCAGGATAGGTGGTGGGCTTTGAAGCAGAGACGCAAGTCTTTGTGGAGCCTCCCTTGAGATACCACCCTTCGCACTCTTGATGTCTAACCGCGGTCCGTTATCCGGATCCGGGACCCTGCGTGGCGGGTAGTTTGACTGGGGCGGTCGCCTCCTAAAGCGTAACGGAGGCGCGCGAAGGTTGGCTCAGAGCGGTCGGAAATCGCTCGTTGAGTGCAATGGCAGAAGCCAGCCTGACTGCGAGACTGACAAGTCGAGCAGAGTCGAAAGACGGCCATAGTGATCCGGTGGTCCCGAGTGGAAGGGCCATCGCTCAACGGATAAAAGGTACGCCGGGGATAACAGGCTGATACTGCCCAAGAGTCCATATCGACGGCAGTGTTTGGCACCTCGATGTCGGCTCATCTCATCCTGGGGCTGGAGCAGGTCCCAAGGGTACGGCTGTTCGCCGTTTAAAGAGGTACGTGAGCTGGGTTTAGAACGTCGTGAGACAGTTCGGTCCCTATCTGCCGTGGGTGTAGGAGACTTGAGAGGAGTTGCCCCTAGTACGAGAGGACCGGGGTGAACGATCCACTGGTGGACCTGTTGTTGCGCCAGCAGCAGTGCAGGGTAGCTATGATCGGACAGGATAACCGCTGAAGGCATCTAAGCGGGAAGCCCCCCTCAAAACAAGGTCTCCCTGAGGGCCGTGGAAGACCACCACGTCAATAGGCCGGAGATGTAAGCGCAGTAATGCGTTCAGTTGACCGGTACTAATCGCCCGATAGGCTTGATTTGATCCAGTAATGGAAAGACAAATCAAAAACATACACACCTTAGACTAACGATGGCTGTGTCGCGCCAAGCGGCACTGTTGATTGATTACACTACCGAGTGGCAACGCGCCTTTTGCACGCAAAAGACGCTGCCTGCCACCCGTCGCGCTTGCTACGCAAGTCGCAACGTGGGATTTTCCTCGGTTTGGTGGTCATAGCGCAAGTGAAACACCCGGTCCCATCCCGAACCCGGAAGTTAAGCACTGCCGCGCCAATGGTACTTGGGCTTAAGCCCCGGGAGAGTAGGTCACCGCCAAACCTAGAAAAATCCCAATTCTCTCTAAATGATACAATTACTTATTCGACCCCGGCCTCAAGTAGCGAAAGCGATAGGCCAACCTAGTGTCGCGGGATGGAGCAGCCCGGTAGCTCGTCAGGCTCATAACCTGAAGGTCGTAGGTTCAAATCCTACTCCCGCAACCAGGTCGAATAATATCAACACAGCCCGTTCAGACTACAATTGATCCACTGGATCAATTGCTAACCTCTTCAACTCGTCAGGCTCATAACCTGAAGGCCAAAGGTTCAAACCCTACTCC
>NZ_JBXWNT010000015.1:0-24634 GCF_059610505.1 Ruegeria sp. CDSC079 | reverse complement strand
CGCTGACGGCCCAGCTCGGACGTGATCGAGCCGAACAGCTCTGGGTCGCGCGCTGAGAGAGACTGGGTGAAAAAACCTTGAGTGCGTTGCGGGGCGTTCACTTTGAAACCTCCTAAAAGGGTTAGCCGGTCCAGCCAAGGCCAGCGGAAATAGCGTTCATCGATTGCAGCAGGGGAACAGGAACCGATCCTGCCTGAGGCTCGGTTCGAGCTTGTCGCAGCAATTCGACCTGCAGCGCGTGAATGCGGGCCAGTTCAGCCCGTTTGCGATCAAACCGCTCGCACAGGCGAGGGAAACGGTGTCCGATAGTTTGTCCTCCCGTCAGAAATTGCACTGCACTGCAGGCGCTATCGTATTCCGCTTTGATTGATTGAAAGACGATTTGTCGGGTGTTCTCATCGTGCACTAGTTCGCCGTATTGTGCGGCGATGCCCATATCCGCCTGATAGAGCGATTTCTCCATCTCATCGACGGCAAGGCGGAACAGCCGGGAGTGCTGAAACATATCCTGCAGCACTTCATCACCGCGCGCGCCACGAAATTTGCGGAAGCTGGCCATTGCGGCCCCAAAACCATACCAGCCCGTGATCAGGTGGCGGTTCTGCGACCAGGCAAAAACCCATGGAATGGCGCGCAGATCATCCAGACTGGCCGCGCCAAAGCGACGTGCCGGACGAGATCCTATTTTCAGGCGGGCTAATTCCTCGACCGGGCTGGCCTGCTGGAAATAGTCCAGAAAGCCTGGCATCTTCAAAAGCGAGACATAGGTTGTCTGTGACAGTTCCGACAGAGCATCCAGCGCGTCGTCGAACTCGGGCCGTGCCAGGGTTTCGCCGGGATTGGCGGTATGACGCAACGTGCTTGAGAGGAGCAGTTCCAGATGGGCCGCGGCTGTTCCGCGGTTGGCGTATCTGGTCGAAACAACTTCGCCCTGTTCAGTTACGCGCAAGCGCCCGGAAATTGTTCCGCTGGGCTGCGCAGCAATCGCCCGCCCAGTGGGAGCGCCGCCCCGACTGACTGAGCCGCCGCGTCCATGGAAAAACGTGACCTTGAAACCTTGCGAAGCCAGTGCCGTCACGATGCGACGTTGGGCGCGCTCCAGCTCCCATGTTGAGCAGAAATACCCGCCATCCTTGCCGCTATCTGAATACCCCAGCATCACTTCGATTTCATTTCCATCGGTTTTGAGGCTGCGGCGGGCAAGCGGTACTGCCAAAACGTCCAGCAGGATCGCAGGGGCATTGCGAAGATCTGCAATCGTTTCGAATAATGGCACCACCGAGATATCCAGTGTCTCGGACCCGAAACCGGAATAGCGGGCCAGCAGGTACACACCGAGAATATCATCGGCAGACCGGGTCATGGACAGGATAAATGGCCCAATTGCCTTGGGGTCCGGCCCCGAGCGAACACTATGAACAAGCGCTAAAAGCGCCAGCATTTCCTGCGCCTGATCGCTCAGCACCTCGCGGTTTTGATAGGGCAGGTTTTGATCTGCCAGCTCTGATCGCAGACGGGTAGACCAGTCGGGCGTGCCATATTCCGGAGCATGTCCGGATTGCGACCAAATTTCCGTCAGAACGTCATTCGTGACGGTTGAATTCTGACGAATATCCAGGGTTGTGGTTCGGAACCCGAAAACCGCAGCGGCGCGGCACAGCGGACGGATATGCCTCTGTGCCAGGACGTCGGCGTTGACCGCGCACAAAGCCGCATCAAGTGCCCCAAGATCGCTTACGAATTGTGAGATGTGATCATAGCCGCCATCGGTCAGCCGATAGCGAATGGCATTGAGAGCCTGCCGGAACGGTTCGTTTCGATTGCGATCGTCGTCCGGAGTCCGGTCGATAATTTCTTGTACACGTGCACGGTTTGGCTCAGGAAGCGGCAATATGAGCGCGCTGATGCTCAACCGGCTTGCAGCTTGATCGATGGCCTGACGATAAAGATCCTGAACCGTTTCACGGCCGCGTTGCAGGGCCAGTGCGGTCATCTCGGTTGTGACATTCGGATTGCCATCCCGGTCGCCGCCAATCCAGCTGTGAAAGCGAATGTTGGGTGTTTTGGCTAGAGTCTGACCCAACACATGCAGGCAGGCCTGATCGAACCGATCCATGACCTGCGGGACGGCGTCAAAGATTGCATCCCGGAAGAATTGCAACCCCCATTCGATCTCGTCGCGCAGGCTTGGGCGCGACAGGCGAAGTTCGCCTGTCAGCCACAAAAGATCAATCTCGCCTTCCAGACCATTCAGCAATTCGGTGCGTTCGGTCGGGGTCCATCGTTGTACTTCAAGACTGACAAGATTGCGGTAGATCCGCCGGTGAATTTCCAAAACGGTGACCCGTTTGGCCTCGGTCGGGTGCGCGGTTAGGGTGGGACCGGCGCATAGGTCAGCCGTCAGTTTTTTTGTCTGGCTGTCCGTTAATTGCAGTTCAGACAACACCTCAGCAAACCCGCCTTCGACCGCTTCCGCGCCGCTTAGGGTCTCGGTAAGGCGCCGGTCCCGGACATGGGCGTTTTCATCAATGATGCGTAACAGTTGGAACCAGATCGATAGAGCTTGCAGATACGGCGTTGCCTCGAGCCCTGTAGGGATGGGTTGCAACGGCATGGCCTCGGCCCATGTCGCCACATGCGGCGCCCGCTTCGACAGAATATTCCGCCACAACGCCCGCAGTTCCGAGCGCAATTCCTCGGCATAGCCCGAAGGGTCCGGGGTGGACGGAATATTGCGGGCCAGCGCTTGCATCAGATCACCTGGTCCCGCGGGGTGCGACCTGCGAAGAAGTCGGCCAGATTGTCGAGTACGCGAAAGCCCATGGCCTCGCGCGATTCTTTTGTGGCGCTACCCAGATGGGGTAGCATCACCAGGTTGTCGCATTGCAACAGATCCGGGCTAATGCGAGGTTCGCCATCAAACACGTCCAAAGCAGCCCCACCGATCGTGTCGAACATCAGCGACTGCACAAGCGCGTGCTCATCCACGACCTCACCGCGCGCAGTGTTGATGAGGAAGGCGTTGGGCTTCATCAGATCCATTCTGCGCCCGTTGATCAGGTGCCGGTTTGCGGCCCCACCCGGGCAGTGCAGTGAGACGAAATCGCAGTGCGGCAGCAGATCGTCCACGGTATCGACCTGAGTTGCGTTGAACTGTTTCAATACCTCGGGCGAGACAGTGCTGCGGTTCTGGACAAGAATTTTCATGCCGAACCCATGGTGCGCGCGACTGGCCATTTCCTGACCGATGCGGCCAAAACCGATGATGCCCAGAGTCTTGCCACTGACCTTGGTGCCGACCAGATGGGTCGGACGCCAGCCGGTCCAGCCGCCCGCGCGCAGCTCACGTTCGCCTTGGCCGGCGCGGCGGGCTACCATCAGCAGCAATGTCATGGCCAGATCAGCCGTGCATTCGGACAAGACATCCGGCGTATTGGTTACGGTCATACCAAGGCTGCGCGCAGCGGGTTCACAGATATGGCTGTAACCAACTCCATAATTGGCGAGGATTTTGGTTTGCGCCGCAGATACGTCCAGCGCCTCGGCGCTGAGCGTGTCGGTGACCGTGGGCAGAACCGCGTCATAGCGTTTCAACGCGTCGCGGATCTCGGCCGGGGACAATGGTTTGTCCCCGATGTTGAGTACGGTGTTATAGTTTTCGGCCAGTTGCGCCTCGACGGCGGCGGGCCAGCGACGGGTGACAAGGACCGAAGGTTTGACCATCACGCAGCCTCTCCCATGACGCGGGCGATGGTCTCGCCAATTACCGCAGGGTTTTCAGCAACAGTCACACCCGCCGCCGATAGGATTTCGACCTTTTCCGAGGCGCTTTCGCCAAATGCCGAGATGATCGCGCCGGCATGACCCATGGTCCTGCCTTTAGGTGCGGTCAGACCGGCGACATAGGCCACGACGGGTTTGGTGACGTGGTCTCGGATATACTCGGCCGCCTCGGCTTCCTGAGGGCCGCCGATTTCGCCGATCATGGCGATGACCTCGGTGTCCTCATCCTGTTCGAACCGCTCAAGGATATCGCGGAATGACGAGCCGTTGATCGGGTCGCCACCGATACCGACGCTGGTTGAGACGCCAATGCCACGCTCCTTCAGCTGCGCCGCGGCTTCATAGCCCAGCGTGCCCGAACGACCGATGATGCCGACATTGCCCGGCAGGTAGATATGGCCCGGCATAATCCCCAGCAGCGCCTTGCCAGGGCTGATAGTTCCAGCACAGTTCGGGCCGGTCAGCACCATGCGATTGTCCTTGGGATAGCGATACATATAGCGTTTGACGCGGATCATGTCCTGCGCCGGGATGCCGTCGGTTATGCAAACGCAATAACGGATACCGGCATCTGCGGCCTCCATGATCGAATCCGCCGCAAACGGGGGCGGCACGAAGACAAGGCTGGCCTCTGCGCCGGTGGCCGTGACCGCTTGTTTGACAGTGTCGAAGACAGGCACGCCTTCTACGATTTCGCCGCCCTTGCCAGGGACGACACCGCCAACAACATTGGTGCCGTACTCCAACATATCCTTAGTGTGAAAGCGCGCCATACGTCCAGTGATGCCCTGAACAATAACGCGGGTGTCGCGGTCCAGAAGAATGCTCATTACACAGCCCTCATCTTGGTGTTTTGGGTCAAATCGTTTTGCCATGCACCAACGGCGCGTTCGGCAGCTTCCATCAATGTTGTTGCACGAATAATCGGCAGGCCGGACTTGGCGAGTATTTTCTGACCTTCTTCAACATTCGTCCCGGCAAGGCGCACGATGACTGGGATGTCGATATCCAGTTCCTTCAGAGCCTGCACGACGCCTTCGGCAACCCAGTCGCAGCGGTTGATGCCGGCGAAAATGTTGACCAGAACCGCTTGGACGTTCTTGTCGGACAGTACCAATCGGAAAGCTTTGGCAACACGTTCTGGTGACGCGCCGCCTCCGATATCGAGGAAGTTTGCAGGCTCTCCCCCGGCCAGCTTGATCGTGTCCATCGTCGCCATGGCCAGACCGGCACCATTCACGATGCAGCCGATATTTCCGTCCAGCCCGACATAAGACAGGCCACGATCCGCCGCGCGGCTTTCACGGGGGTCTTCCTGGCTTTTGTCGCGAAGCTCCGCGACCTGCGGGTGGCGGAACAAGGCGTTGTCATCAAAGCTCATCTTGGCGTCCAGCGCCAACACGCGATCGTCACCGGTGATGACGAGCGGATTGATTTCAACCATGGTCGCGTCCAGCTTGTTGAAAGCGGCGTAACACCCTTGGAGGGTGCGGACCATGTTTTGGATCAGACGGGGCTCCAGTCCCAGATTGAAGGCAATCTCGCGCGCCTGAAACTCCTGCAGACCTACCGCAGGTTCGACGATGGAGCGGACAATGCTTTCAGGGCGTTCTGCGGAAATATCCTCGATCTCCATTCCGCCCTCGGACGAGGCGACGATCATCACGCGTTGGCTTGAGCGGTCGAGCACAAAACCCAGATAGATTTCCCGATCGATCGGAACGGCAGATTCGACGTAGACGCGATAGATGCCTTTGCCATCGGGGCCGGTCTGATGCGTCACCAGCTTGCGGCCAAACATCTCGTCACAGGCTGCGTATATTTCGCTTTCCGAATTGCAAAGCTTTACGCCTCCAGCTTTGCCGCGGCCACCTGCGTGAACCTGGGCCTTTACAATCCACTTGTCGCCACCCAGCTCACGTGCACGATAGGCAGCTTGCTCGGGGCTGTAGGCCAAGGCCCCCGAAGGGACTTCGACGCCGAAATTCGAAAGAAGTTCTTTCGCCTGATATTCGTGGATATCCATCTGCATTTCCTCCCGTTTATGCAGCGATAGATGTGCCGTAGCGGCTTTCCAGAAGCGCTTCGATCGCTTCGAGATTCACCGAACCACCCATCTCGCGGATTGCTTCGGCAAACAAATGCACGATGCGGCCGATCGACTGATGATTCAGTTGGTTCAGGATGCCGATGCGGACCTGAACAGGTGCGCTGAGGGTTGGCCAGATGCCAAAGCCCCGGGCCCGGCAATTCTGCACCAGCTCCATTTCGCGGCCTGCAAGTTCAGCGGGCAGGTTCAGCACCACAAGGCTGGACATGTCCGAGGTGACCTCGCAGCCCATCGCAATGACGGCATCGCGCAGCACGGCCTCGTGCGTTTTGTAGGCATGCGCGCGCTTCGCTAGCCCCTCCTGCAGGGTCAGGCGTAACGATTCATGAAAGGCCGCGACGGCATAGCCCGAATGTGTTCGGTGATATGTGCCTTTTTCAACATCCTGGCCATCGACGATGCCCCAGTGGCGGGCCTCGAAAATGGGATTGTGAACATAGCTGTAGGCACCCGTTGCTTTCAGGCTGTCGATATATGCGTCGGTAAAACTGACGGGAGCATAGGTAAGCGGCAAGCAGCACAGGCCCTTTTGCGGACAAGAGGCCCAGCCCGCGATGCCCGGATAATCATCAACCCGGAAATCTTCGACACCCAAAGACGAAACGGCGTCGATCAGACCCATTGCACCATGGTGCTCGCAGGCATCCGAGAAACCGCGCAAATCATTGATGCGTCCTGATCCCGTTTCCCAATGTGCCATAAACGCCCATTTGGGCTTGTGTTCAGCCAGTGCGGCTTCGACCATGTCACCGGTCACCGACTGACCATGCGGCACGTCGATGATCGTGACACTGGCGGCCTGCGGATCCAAGGGGTTGGCAGCATGTTCGTCCGGTGTCGCTGCCTTGATCCGAAGGGTCAGTGTATCGATGCCCGAAAAGGTCCCGTTGTTGAACGCAACAACCTTGTCACCGGGCATGACAGCCGAGAACATGGTGTCCAAAGCGCTCCAACCAGTGCCTGCGACCGCAAAGGTGTATATGTTCGTGGTGCCCCAGATTTCGCGCAGCATGTGCTTGCATTCGATCATGCCGCGCAAAACGTCGCCCTGCATGTGATCCGCAACTCCGGCGCTGGAAAAGGCTTGTAGAACGCGCGCGTCTGTATTGCCCGGCCCGGGGCCTGCGGCCAGCGTCTCGGGGATTTCGAGCGTTGGATAAATCTGGAAAGTCATTGCGATCCTCCTTGATCGTTGGGGTGGTCAACCACGCCCAGACATCTCGTTGTGGATCAGGAAAGCCTTGCTTGCGTCATCGCGCAACGTAACTTACTACTGCTTTAGGACTTCTAATAGGATGGGAAAAAACCTACCTGTATTGGCAAGGATACCGAAGTATACCAAGTTTTGCCCTATACGAATGGGTAGTTTATTGAGGATTTGGATGTAAAATCAATGACAGAGCCTTCACAACAACCGATTGACGTCATGCTTGCCGACAACAATCCGCTGGTCTTATCGGCCATGTCAGAGATTTTTGAACGTGATCCGCGATTCTCTTTGGTTGCCACATCGGCGACTGCTGAAGGGTTCCTGGGCGCGGTCATGAGAGTTCCGGTCCAGGTGTGTGTGATCTCCTGGAGCTTGCCGGTTCTTGGCGCGGCCAAATTGATCGAGGTTTTGCGAGAACAGGAAGGCGCGCCCCGTTTTGTCATTTACGGCGATGATGTCGGAGATGTTCCGCGCCTTGCAATGCAGGCAGGAGCTGCGGGGTTCTCATCCCGGTCTGGTGAAGTTGAAGCGTTGCTGGAAACCTGCGCGGACGTGGCTGCTGGCAAGATGGTGTTCCCCTTCATCGATGTCCGCCAGATGCAACAGAATCCGATCCACAGCCTGTCGCGGAAAGAGCGCGCGATTCTGGAAGCTCTAGCCAAGGGCATGTCCAACCGCGAGTTGTCCAAAGAGCTTCAGATATCGACCAATACCGTGAAATTTCACCTGTCAAACATTTACGAAAAACTATCGGTTAAAAATAGGACGCAGGCCATCGCGTATTACTATTCGTCTAATGCGGCCTCACATTAGATAGATTTGCCCAAATGCTCCAATGGTGTGGTCATTCTGTTGGTCGCGTGATCGGCCTTTCTTAGGGACCCGTGGGGAATTGGGTGGCGGTTTCGGAAAAGCTCTGATCGACGGCGACGGTCGCAATGCAAACCTGAACATGTTCTTCGATAGCTCTGCGCGCGAAAGAGGTCACGGCTGTGTCCGACGCGGAGGCATCGTAGATTACAGTTGGTTGAGCTTCGATACTATATCGAGTTGGAAACAGAAACACGTCAATCTCATCATATAATTGCTGCTTTTTTTCGCCATATAGCGGGCCGTCCCATCTGATCTCGTCTTTGGCGACGGCGGCTTTGATCGAGGTCAGGTCTTGCTCCAGTGGGCCGGCCCGGCCAGGATCATTTCGACTTTAACCCCGAGAGAGAGTGCAGAGATCCGGCTGCTTCAGGAAAATCGTACAGTCCTTTCTCGCGGGACAGGTTGCTTAGAAGCCCGACCCGCAAATGGCCAGGAGACTGCAGGCTGGTCTGTGTTTGGGGGAGAAAAACGCGTTTTCGGCGACGTGCCATTTTTGATTGCTTCGGTAAGCGTGTAGGCGCCAAACAAGGTCAGGATAGTCGGAACATAGGCCATAATGGCGTCTGTTTCACGATGAGCATCCAATTGGGTCAGCTCGGTGCAGTAAGGTGCTGATCCAGTTTCTTCAGGCCAAAAGTAAGGAGCCAAGTTCAGGATGGATGATTTGGCCTTAGCCATATGGTTCCCAAACTTCCGTGCCTGCTTCTGGGTGGTTCTATGGGGTTCACATGCTCGCTTGAAAGTTGCAATGGCTCTGGGCCCGCTAGGCCAGATTTTGTCCTTCACGGGCGTGATGACTGAACAACAGCTTGTTTGATTGGACATCGGACAGAAAATCCGCAGTGCGCCCAGACAGCGCTCGATAAAAGGATAGAAGACCGGGTTCGATTTCTTTGGCAATGTCGATGCAGTTTTGGCGTAGCTCATCGGTGCGCTCCAGCGGTTCACGCGCACGTATGGCCGACAAAAGTTGAGCATGCGCATCGCGTAAGTTCTGGAATGCCTCGCTGTGGAGCATGTCCTGATCGCCAATCAATATGTAAACGGGCTCCAGGTTCTTTTTTCCTTTCAGGTCCACAAACCCAGCTTCCAACATCGCCAACTCTTGTTTGCCTAGAATGTAAACTGAATTCGAAACCAAGATGTCATAGTCGACATGTCGGCAGCTTTGTTCGATCCTGGCGGCGACGTTCACCACATCTCCGATCACAGTATAATTGAACCGCCGCCGCGACCCGATATTGCCCACACAGGCCTGTCCTGTCGCGCAGCCAGTGGCCAGCGCAATGGGTGGCCGTTCGCGCATGATTTCGGACCTATTGAACTGTGCCAATGCACCGCGCATCATCAAGGCTGCCCGTGCAGCGCGACAGGGATGATTTTCGACCGGAAGCGGAGCGTTCCAGAACGCCATGACTGCGTCGCCGATGAATTTGTCGATTGTGCCTCGCTCGTGCAAAATCTGATCTCCGACCTGTGAAAACAGCTCATTCAGAATGGCGACGAGCTCCGTGGCCGAAACCGACTCGGATAACGGGGTAAATCCACGGATGTCGGCGAACATGACGGTGATCTCTTGTGTTTCTCCACCAAGGACCAACTGATGGTCCGAGCCTTCCATTTCATCCAAAATTTCAGGAGCGACATAGTGAGAAAAAATCTTTCGGATCGCTCTTTTCTCGCGCTCGGTCGAAATGAATAGATATCCGGCCAACAGCCCGAAATTCGCCATCCCACCAGCAAGTGGGAAGGTTGCATCAAATAATACGAGTTGATTTTGAAAGGCCATCCAGCTGATCAGCACAACTACGGCTGCAGATACGCCACCCGCAATGAAGGATGCGACCGCACCAAAGCTGGACATGACGGCGACGACCACTAACCCCAGTAAGACGAATGAGACCAACTCAAGCGCAGCTGTCACATCGGATCGGCTGAGCATTTCGCCCGTTAGGACCTGTTCAAGTAACTGCGCGTGGATCGAGACGCCGGGCACGGATTCTCCGAGCGAGGTCTGGTGCATATCAAACAGACCCGCCGCAGAGGTGCCAACAAGAATAATCTGGTTTTCGATCCGGGACCGCAGCGCAGGATCATCCGGATTCGTCATAACGTCATTGGCAGAAACATACAGTTCAGGCCGGTCTCGCCTGTACCGGATCCAGACTTCGCCGTTCTGAGTTGTTGGCAATCGAAAATCGCCCAGTTCAAGCGCCAGCATGACACCGGATTCATCGGACGCGCCCTCGGCGAAAAGGACTGTTTCCCCCAAGGCCACCCTAAGGGCCTCAATTCCCAGGCTTGGCAGGGCGCCATCCGGTCCCCCCCAAAGTACCGGGACCCGGCGGACCACACCGGTCCCACCAAGTGGTGAGACATTCACGCCCCCAATGCCTGTTGCATCTGAATAAAGTGGCGGAGCAGGAGGAGTCCAATGCGGAACCTGGACGAGCCCTGAGGTCGGAGACTCACCGATCTCGATGATCCCCGCCTTGGATATGACGGGCTGACCATCATCGGCCACACGGGCCGCTACACCCAGAACAACCGGCCATTTGGCGATTTCGGCTCCGAAAAAAACATCGTTGTCCAGGTTTTGGGCGTCTTCATCGACCGAGAGCACCTCGGCCAACGCAGGGTCTTCCAATAATCGAGCAGGCGAATAGCGGTCGGGTTCGACAAACAGCATGTCAAAAGCGATGACCGCAGCGCCATTTTGGCCGAGGTTTTCAACCATCTGAGCCATGAGATTGCGCGGCCATGGCCATTGCCCCCAGTTGGCCAGTGACTGTTCGTCTATGTCGACAACACGGATTGGCAGGTCGGGGGTGTAATCGCGTGGGGCCATGCGCTGAAGGATGTCGAAATATATCAGCCGAGTCATGCGCACGGGAAACGGATCTATGACCCTGACAAAGCATCCAAACAGGATCAGGCACAAACCCACAAGGCGAAAACCCCTGCGGCGAGTGCTCCGTTCTTTCGACTTACCCGTCACGGTTGCCTCCGAAGACAGTGGTCGCTTTCACTGCCCGACATTACCGATTACCCATATCAGCCGATGCTCAGTTAACAGGTCTATTCGGTTTCGTATCCGGCGCTGCACCGCCTTCAATACTGGGCGCCTCAACGGGTGCAGATGCTACCGAAGCCTTCACCGCTTGCCGCTGCGGGGGCGCTGGGCGGGGCTCGGGAGCGTCGGATTTTTCGATGGGCTGCACTGGTGCAGATTCTCCGGCGCAGCCTTCGATATTCACGCGCAGCGGACTCAGAAGCCGTTCTTGAGATTGAATGAACGGAAATCCATTTTTCACTGCTTCGTCGTACTGTGCCTGATCGGCCGGGCGGCCCACCTTGCCTTTTTGACTGGTGGCAAACAGGCTGCATTGACGTCCAGTTGATCTGCAGCCGCCTTTCAGGCCGCACATCTGCACGGTGCCTTCCAGCACCAGCATCGAGCTTTGGGTGCCAGGCACAACCCACATGTCGAATATGGTCCCACGCACAGCCATTGTCGCAGTGGGGGTCTGGATGGAATAGGCACGTTTTCTGCTGTTGCCCGAGATGAAACGAAAGCTTCCACCCAAGGCCTGAACGGCAAAATTCTTGGCCTTCTTCTTGTTTCGCAACATGGTCACATCCAGCGCCATCTTTGCATTAGGCCCTATCGCGATCTTCGTTTCGTCAACAAAGATCAGCTGAACTACCCCTCTGCTGTCTGTGGATATGGAATCACCCGAGGCAACTTCCATGCCTTCAAGCAGTGGCCGGGAATTCCCGGCTCGGGTAATTTCTGCGCCTTGTTTGACGCTTACGACAGTACCAATGTTGGCCAGGATCTGCGACGGCAGTATCAAAACACAACAGGAAACACACAACACTCTTAACCAGACCAAACTAATTATCCCTTCCCCAAGGTTATTCCAGAGCGCAATGCGCCCGCTGCCCGGTCTGTGCCTCGTGGAATTTATTTCTTTGTATTATTTGTAAAAAATCTAAGCAAATATGCCTTAATGCCTATGTGTTTGGCAAGTTTTCTATGAAGCTGGAGAAAATTCCCACCTAATTGGGCTGACCCGGAGCTTCGGAAACTCTCTGTTTGTACATTGCCGGTGTCTCGGACAGGGCCCTTTTCAAATCAGTGTTTCGTTGGGCCGTCGCTCGCTTTCCCAGCCGATGTCTCTTGGGTCTGATCGCCTTATGGAAGGCCCGGCAGACACGCATTGCGGGTGACGTTTCGCGGCTGCCTTTGATCAAGCCAGAAAGCCATAGACATCATGGATTTGACTTTTTGAAGATTTTTTCACGAGGTCCCTTGTATTTCTTGGCGCTTATCGAATACACCGGCCAGCGGAGACGTGGCCGAGTGGTCGAAGGCGCTCCCCTGCTAAGGGGTGAGCCATTCTCTAAAGCCCCATAAAAACCAAATACTTACCAGAAGCGCGCGGGCGTGTTGCACCAATTTTGCACCACGCCCGCGCGCTGTCGCGAATGTCACGACACACAGGCCAGAAAGATCCCGTACCAACTGCACAAAAATGTTCTCTCCAACTCAACAAGCTGGGGCATTACGATGCCGCTCCCAAACACGCAAAGCCCGTCTAAAAGAGAACTCACAGAACACACTTGCGTCAGCTAATCGCTATAAACGTCAAATGTGGAATATGGCATCGTTGTTGAAGTTGACAACAGAAGTTGAGTATGAGCGTCGGTTTCCTACCTGAGGGCGCGCCACTCAATCATTGAGAGCAATCTGGCCTTGGCGGACGAGGATCTCATTGCGGGCAGCGAGACCGAGAAATTCCGAGACATTGCCGTTTGTCAGAGTTTTGGCTGCCTCATTTATAGTGTCCCAGACGCCGCGCTCTAGGTTCACTTGGCGACGCTCCTTGATTGTGTCGCGCGGGATATAGGGAACCGCTAAGAGATATGCTCCTTGCGCCAAGTCCCCAGCCACTTCGGTACGAATTGTTTCGATGTCACGTGGCTGCGGAATTTCCGCAACATCCGAGAAGTAGTCATCGAGAGCTGCGATCGCGTTTTTGAGGATGTCAGTAGCCTTATCTGTAGCGGCAAAACAGCCCGGCACATCCGGGAAACTCACGCCATAGCAAGACGCTGGATCGTGGTGAACAATCGCTAGATAATTCATGGGATAAGGCACTTTCCGATTAATAGCTTCCTCTTTTATCTTGGTTTTGATCGAGTTGATAGAACAAGGCTGTTCGAGTTCCACAATAGATTTCGTAAATAGGTTTGGGTCGTCCTTCGTACCATCCGCAAGAACGGCCGAAACCCCGGCTGTTCAGCTCAACGGCTCATCCTACGTCGACGCCGACTTGGCGGAATATCTCGACGACAAGGGCATGGATCACATTGGCGGCGCGCTGCATCATCAAACCAAACAGATGAGCCGAATACTCACTTAGTTTACGCCGCTCTTGGTTCCAAAAACTCTGACAACGGACACTTTGCGTATTCCGATAACTACCTCATCGATACAGATCACAGCGTGATCGCGGATGTCGAAGCGACCAGATCCATCCGGCAAGCCGAATTCGGATCGACAAAGACGATGCTGGACCGGGTTAAAAGGCGTTTCGATCTTCACCCTGAAAGGCTGATTGCAGACACGGCCTACGGATCTGGCCCGATGTTGGGCTGGTTGGTTGATCGCAAGATCGCTCCTCATATTCCGGTGATCGTCAAGGCCGGACGTCCCGATGGCACATGGTCTCGCACCGACTTCGAATGGGATGCCGAAAACGATCAATACATCTGTCCCGAGGGTCATGCGCTGAAACAGTTTCGCCGCAACTACTCGGATCCCAACCGGGGCCTATCCGGAAAAGGTACAGCCCGTTATCGCGCCCTCAAGCTGACCTGTCAGGCCTGCCCATCGAAGCCAAAGTGCTGCCCGAACGCGGATGCACGTAAGATCACCCGCGAAGAGCACGAAGACGCCTGGCAGCTTGCCCGCGATATTGCTAAGATCAGGCAATACCAAGTCTCGATGAAGCTGCGCAAGAAGGTTGAGATGCTGTTTGCCCACCTCAAACGTATCCTCGGGCTGGGCAGGCTCCGATTACGTGGTCCATGTGGCGCGAACGACGAATTTCTCTGAACTTCGTCCCTATTTCCGGACACCGGGGTAAAGTACCCCTGTCCAAGAAAGGAGCATGGAATGGGACAATCGAGACGAACGTTCACAGATGAATTCAAAGCCGCAGCTGTTGGTCGGCTTTGTGAGCCTGGTGCCACACAAACCGGCGTGGCCAAGGAGCTGGGAGTGACGAGCTCGCAATTGAAGACGTGGCGCTTGGAGATCGAAGCGGCAGGATCAATGGCGGCACTGCGCAGGCAGCAGGCGGATGCGGCGGAGCTGGACCGTCTGCGGAAGGAAAACAAACGCTTGAAGCTGGAAAATGAAATCCTCGAGAAAGCTTCTGCTTTTTTCGCTGCCCATAAGACTGTTTACCCGATCGCTCATCTCTGTCGCATTGTTGGCGTTGCGCGCAGCTGGTTTTACGGCTTTGTCCAGTCACAACCTGCCCGAGATCAGCGGCACAAGCTGCGTGCCGACCGGGACGCCGAGTTGCTGCCTAAGATTAAAGAGGCGTTTTCTCAAAGCAAAAAACGGTATGGGTCAAAGAGGGTCCACCAGGATCTGAAGGCCGATGGCGAGGACGTTTCAGAGCGGCGCGTGGCCAGAATAATGCGGGAAAACAATGTCTCTCTGCGCCTGTGCAAGCGCCGAAAGCCGTGCACCACTGACAGCAATCACAGCCTCAAACCGTCGCCAAATCTGCTGGAACAACGGTTTGATTGTACAACCCCGAACCGGGTTTGGCTCGCTGACATTACTTACGTCGATACGGACGAAGGATGGCTCTATGTCGCCGCCATCAAAGACATGGCCACGCGTGAGATCGTGGGTTGGGCCATAGACGATCATCTGCGATCGGAACTGTGCTGTGATGCCTTGAACATGGCCCTGGGGCGCCGTGGCCCGGTGCCAAGTCTCATTCATCACTCGGACCGCGGCGTGCAATACGCTGGCAGCGAATATCGTGCGCTGCTCGGGTCCGCGAAGGTCATCCAATCCATGAGCCGGACCGGCGAATGCGTGGACAACGCTCCAATGGAAAGTTTCTTCGCATCACTAAAAAAGGAACTGGTTCATCGGGAGCGCTTCAAAACGCGCGTCCAGGCAAAGGCCGCGATCTTCGAATACATTGAGGTCTTCTATAATCGCCAGCGGCGTCATTCCGCCATCGGTTACCAAACACCCGCGCAGGCATACGAAACCATGACTTGGAAAAGCGCGGCATAGGGTCAATAATCAAACTGTCCGGAAACAGGGACGAACTCCACTCCTCGCCGCCACCACCCAAAACCTCTGCAAGCTAGCAAAAATCTTTCCTGCACCGCAGCAAACGCGAAAAGCCTGACTGGGAAGGCACTCGCGGCAAATTCTGGACATCGCTTTCTGCGCTAGCAATACGATGTTTTTCAAGACCATAGGCCACTAAGCCGCCGTTCGCTGCGGTCGGCACATCGACGATTGTTAATGGCAGCTAACCGCCAAGGTTACTTTCTGCCGATGCTCGGTCCCAAATCATACCTGAACAGTTCTGCCCCTCCGGGAAGTAGGTTTGCTCGAATTGCGTAAAGGTCAGCCCCCGGCGCATTTTCGTCCGTAAATTGTAACGCCTTTTCCATAGCGGTCTTGGCTAGGTTCGGTGTGTCATCAACAGTCGGGAAACTCATCTCAATAGGAATGTCGCGTGGCAACGTCGAACCCAAGTCCTTTATCGTGATGGTTACGCGAATTTTCGTCATGTGCTTATTCTCTTTTGCAAGGCGCAGAAATTCCTCGGTATACTGAGGTTCAAATGTTGTGGAAAAAATCGGAAAGGTTAGAGCTTGACAAACACCAGACAGGAAAGCGGCGTCATGCCTGTGTTTATCTTGATTGTGCGGGTCCCATCGGTTGGGATTTGACAAAGTGTTATGCCGCAAATGTCCCCTGAGTGCGATGATGCTCTTTGTGAGCCTTTCGGCGTCATAATCTGGGCCGGAAAACCCCTCCAATGTCAGCGTTACATCAGGTTTTTGCCAAGTTCTGTCCTTCGCCTGTTGCTTAAGAGCCTTTTGGAACTCCGCATTCCCCATAAGGGATTTCGTCGCAGCGGCCGTTTTGAATGGCAGACTGAAATTCGCCTCGAGATATAAATAGAATAGATTGTAGGCATCTATGCAGTGGCCGGATTTTAGGTGGTGAACGCCTTCGAGGTAAAAAGCGGTCTTCGCAATGGTGTCATAGTGTTTGGGGATGGCTAGGAAAGCTCGCCCGTACAAAGAAAAATCCTCTGATGATGGGCCTTTGTGCTCATCTACCTCAATCTTGAAGCTTTTGAGCTTGATAGCTTCTTGCTCTTCGGTGGTTTCCGCATGGTAAGCGGTGTCTTTTGTGGAGAAATCAATTTCAAGGCACTGGTAAGGTGCCAGAATTGACTGCCAAGACCGAATATCTCTCTCCGCCAACAAAGAATAGTTATCCCTAACCGATATTTGCGGCATTTTCTTCTCGCCGTCACCCGGTGTAAGCGTTGGTGCGTTTCCAACGTCCTGCCCAGTAAAAATCACAGATACTTTTGAAATATGCCCTTCATCCCTCGCTATGTGATAGGCTCTATCTCCGCGCTCCACGACAAATGGCGTATCAATTGAGATTTTGTTGTTAACTTTATACGAGACGACTACTCTCAATTTTCTTCGCCACCCTTTGTTTTCAAATGCGATTTTCTCAGCTCGTAGCTCATTGCCAAAACAGGACGGTAGCGGCAAGCGCGGACAGAAAATTTAGGTATCTGTCGCCATCATACTACTCCAAGCATACTCGGTCAGTAGTCGACGCTTCTGGTCATGAAGAAATTATTTCACGGCCAAATAACCCGGGAGTCTACATCTGCTGATTTCTGTTTCTAGATTGCCGCAGCAATCAAAGAGTTGAGATCCGAATGACCGTTCCACGCCGTCTTCATCGTGCGCTTTTCAGCATTAGTAAAAAATTGAGCGCCGTAGAGGATTGCAGCGCGAACATATGGGTCTTCATCCGCGTACGTAGATCTTACTTCGCGGCGTTCTCTAGCGTTGCCGAATTTACATGCAAAAATTGCCGCCAGTCCTCTCGTGTGTCGACCGACAGAGCGGTTCCTGTACCATGACATCACATGAGCTACGGTTTCATCTCTCACGCACTGGCAGGTCATAACACCGGCCATATAATACATCCTTTGGTAATCGAGATAGAACCCATTTTGAACGATGAGCGCTTCAATTCTTGCTTGTACTTCTGGGTTAATTCTCGCGAAATGATTGAGGTAGGAAAAGTAGTGCCTGATCAGATGTGGGCGTTGTTCTAGTCCCGCGAACGCTCGCTCAATGCCATAGTCATCTCCAGCAGCTCGAAGGTACGGAAGCGAAAAACGGTCAATCTTCTCCGCCAATTCTGGATCAGCATGTTCGTAATCTACCAACGACCGAACAGCCAAGAGTTCAGTGTCTAGTCCCTCATTGATGGCCTCTTCGAATTCATCTGAATTGATCCAGTCACCTTGGAAACCATATGCACCTTGCTCGATTAGTTCTCTAGCGGCTTCCACTTCATCCCTCGCAGCCTGGAACATCTCGTCAACTTCACGTTGTTCAAAAAGCAATTCGTTTGACGCATATATGCGAGTCTTACTTGGATTAAGTGCCAAGCCAACTGATCGTAGATTTTCCACAAACTGGATAAGAAATGAGCGCGCTGCCAACTGACTGTCAAAGCCAATGTATATGTCGTCGACATAGCGAGCAGAGGGGTGATCGAACAGAGCGCAGTGCGCATCAGCATCCGTCAAATAGAAATTTCCAAGTACATCGGATGGGAAAACGCCTTGGATTATGCCTTGCGAGCTTTTTTCCTTAAATGCCAACAATAACTTCTCGAGAAGCCGAACACTTTCTGTGCGACTTCCGCCACCCTCTAGTGCATTTACAAGATTGTGTTGCGGCAGTGTTTCGAAGTAATTTGCCACATCGCACTGCAATACAAAGGGTTTTTCGTTACAGATAGATTCAACTCTCTCTTGAAATGCCGACCAACTCTCAAAGGAAGGCTCAAACAGGTGATCAGGCTGCCCTGATGGCACATGGCTAAACGATCTGCTCCGGTCGAACTGACGCTCAATGCTGTCCAGCATATCTTGGATCAAGGCTTGATAGACCAATCTATCTTTAGGCAACAAAATTGAACCTGGCCTCGTCAGAAGTCCCTGTTTGGGAACGCTAATTGAAACTGGAAGCTGGGGTTCGTATTGACCAGACGCAAGACTAGCGCAAACCTGAGCAATTAAGTCATCGGGCTTTTCACGAAAGATAATATCTAGATGTGGGGCAAGAATAAAATCACTGCGTGCGTCAACAAGAGCACTGCTGGTCGCTGTTGTCCAATCGATTTCATTTAAGATATCGCGACTCAACCCAGGCATAATATCTAATCCTTTTTACGCAAGACGTACGCGAGGGCTACATGACCAGTGAGTGCTTGGCAAACTTCGAAATTCTGGACCGCGGGTTCCTCTGGTCTCGCTCTATAGTTCGAGAATTCATAGAACCATGCGACACTCACAAGACGGACGTCTTGGTTTTCAATCTGAGTGACAACTTCCCGCCTAAGAATCTGAAACCCGGTGTCAATTTAGTTGCGCCAATACCGGGTTTTGGGCTTGAAATACTCGAACGTCCGCTAGGGGTCGCAATCAACTGAATGCACTCGCAGCGTTCAGGTTGCGCGGCAACTTCCGCAATGGGCTCGGAGCGTTTGGGCAAGGTCGCTCCTTATTGTTGAGACAGAATTACGTGGGCCAATGAAGACAGCTCAGGAAGTTGATCCTCCACCCCGGCTATGTCGGCCTCAAGGGTTTCCAATAGCGCAATCGCCGCAACTCTCCAGCCTAGAGCGTCTCTCACACAATCATCCCAATCGTCAGAAAACTTAACTATTTTTTCTCTACTGTCGGTTCTTCCGTACCAGCTTAGTGTTCCAAAGCCGTTTGGGTGCGCGTATTCAGACAGGACTTCGTACTTTTTCCAAAGGCCAGGATGGCGTTTCTCGAGCTTTTTGAGTTGTGTAATTACGCTCACGGACTCCACGTCAACACCATCAGTGGCTACCAATTCTATTGCTGAAGCTTCCCTTGTTGCGAACGACTTAGAAAGAACAAAATCGTCAATTTTCTGCAGATCACTTTTGCTCGTTATAGGCTTCATCTTATCCGGCAATTGTCTCGCGAAATGAGAGTATGCCGCTACGGTTTCAATGACCGATCGGCAAAGGATAATTGCGGAAAGACCGCAACCACTTTGTCTGAGTACTTCTGCATCTTTGCACAATTGAACGCATCGCCATAGATTGGCCTGCCCATATGCTCTTATTTTGTCAGATACATTGAAGCCTGTAGGCGGTTCACCAAAACGCATGTTGTCGAGACGTTGGGCTGATACCCTCTCGAACATTTCCTTCAATTCGCGGACAGTGTCTTCACTCAGATGTTGCCCAACTACTTCGCGGTCGGAAAGCACCAAACCTTCAACCCTCAATCTTTATTGGAATCAACGCTGCAATCTAAACCCTTGCCCCTTCCCGCAACCACCTTCGGTTGCTCTCCGGGTTCTCCGCTGGCTTGGCATCTGGTTCGGCCGCAATGTCCGCTTCAGCAGACGGACCTGTCTAATGCGTCCGCAGCGCTGAACCGTTGTAGCAATGACCGGTAAGGGCTCTGAGCGGCCTATCGCCGCGATCCGCTCGAATGGCCGGTTCATGTTGCCGAATGTCTGGGCCCCTCAAAGCGTTCGGCGGCAACGCTGACTTTCCAGACCTTAAAAACCGCAACGAACGGTTGATAAAAGGATACTACAACTCTTGCTGCCGTGTCTAATCAACGTCGGTAGGAAAGATAGCGGGCGAAGCCGCCGATGTCTGTGTGTACAGATGCTTTTCACGCTGTCCTTTCCTTTTGTCCGTCAGCAGACGGTAGAGCGCAAAAAGGCCCAACAGACTAAGAATTGCACCGATGAAAAGAAAGAGGCCACCTGGTTGGTCATTTTGCATAAACAATGATGCTGTGATCGGTCCGACAGTTGCTCCAATCGAGAATGCTAAAAGCAAACCCCCGCTTGTTTCCACCATGCGTTCGTTCGAAACGACGTCATTTGCGTGAGAAATGCAAAGAGCATAAACCGGAACCATCAATGCACCGTGGCAACCTGCAACTACAAAAGTTGGGACCCCCTCCGGAACAATATCGAAACCAATAATGAGACCCGTTATGACCGTGCCAAATGCTGTGAACGAAATAACGATCCGCCGATCAATTCGATCAGACACCCAGCCAAGCGGCCATTGAGAAACAGTTCCACCCAACACAAACGCTGCCATCAACAATGCTACATCGGCCGTCCCCATGCCGCGATCCTGTGCGAATACAGGTCCGAGCGACCAAAAAGCCCCCTCTACGGTACCGGCTAGCAAACAACCGACAACGCCTACAGGCGACACCTTGTAAAGCGCGTTGAGATTAAGCCTGGCAGAAGGCACCGGGGATGGTGCAGGTGTTGGGGTCAAGCTGATCGGGACAATGGACAGGCAAATCAGGATGGCGACCAAGATGAACAAAGTCGCATCCAATGTGTCAAAGGAATTGACCATAAGCTGCCCTGCCATAGTGACGATATTGGTAACAATAATGTAAATAGAGAGCGTGCGCCCCCTATTTGCATTGCTTGTGCTGTCATTCAGCCAACTTTCGGCAACAATGTAGAGAATCGCCAAACAGGCGCCGCTGAACAGGCGAAGAACACCCCAAAAAGTAACATCGATGAACAGTGGAAAGGCGAGGATAGAAGCCGTCAGTAAGGCCGTGATACCCGCAAACGTTCGCGCGTGTCCGACGCTCATAATGATCTTGGGGCCAAGAAAGCACCCGATTGTGAAACCACCAAAGTATGCGGTACCTAGCCAGCCGATCAGCGCGCCTGAATACCCTTCCTGTGTGGCTCGTATTGGTAACAGGGTCTGGAACAGCCCATTGCCTGCAAACAGGAGCGCCGCGCAACTGAGTATCGCGACAATGGTTACTGATGTTGACGAGCGGGAGGTGATCATTCGGGATGTTCTTTCGAGCGCATGTAAGCGCCCAGTCATCACCGAAGCTGTCGAATGAAGCAAGCTTTTGTGTGAAAGCCTAATTCCATTCTTACGGCAGAATTTGACGTTTTGGGCTCGCTGCGGCCATTCACTGCGGTGCGCTTGGACTGGCGGTGAGAGCCCTAATCTGCCATTGATTTGAACCGATCGCTGAAGGACCAACCAGGGGCTGTTTACGCAGAAGCAGCCTCGTCTGAGGCAGCTGACCATTGTTCAATTTCTGCCAAATGCTTCTGGGCTGCGCTTCTTCCATCCTGCCCAACTGTGTTTTCTAGCGAAATTCGCTTGAGACGTTTTGACCTGCTCCCCTGAAAAGTCCTCGATTTAGGGTTAGCCTGTTCTCCAACTGAGGAGACAGACGATGAAGAGAAGCCGTTTTAGCGAAGAGCAGATCATTGGCATCCTGAAGGAACATCAGGCTGGGCTTGGCGCGAAGGAACTTTGCCGCAAGCATGGGATCAGCGATGCGACGTTCTACAAGTGGCGATCAAAGTATGGGGGCATGGAAGTGTCTGATGCGCGTCGGCTGAAGACGTTGGAAAGCGAGAACGCCAAGCTGAAGAAGATGCTGGCTGAACAGATGATGGACGTTGCCACGCTGAAAGAGATGCTCGGAAAAAACTTCTGAGGCCCGGTTCAAGGAGGAATGCTGTGAACTGGGCGATGAAGACCAAGGGCTACAATCAACGCCGCGCCTGTGCGTTGGCTGGGATCGATCCACGTGTGTATAGGCGCCGGTCGAAGCGTCCTGCCGACGCTGAGCTGCGGACAAGGATGAAGGAACTGGCGTCCGAGCGGCGTCGGTTCGGCTATCGCAGGCTACATTTCCTGCTGAAGCGTGAAGGTTGGGAAGTGAACTGGAAGAAGCTGTATCGGCTCTACCGCGAAGAGGGATTAACCGTTCGTAAACGGGGCGGACGCAAGCGGGCTGTGGGCACCAGGACGCCCATGGCAATTCCGCAAGGCCCGAACCAGAGGTGGTCGCTCGACTTCATGTCGGATGCGCTTGAGGACGGGCGACGGTTCCGTGTGCTGTATGTGATCGATGACTTCAGCCGAGAATGTCTGGCTGCTGTCGCGGATACATCCATTGGCGGTGCACGTGTCGCCCGAGAACTGGATCGCATCGCCGAGCTGCGTGGCTACCCCTGCATGGTGGTCTCAGACAACGGGACGGAACTGACTTCAAATGCGATGTTGAAATGGCAGGAGGACCGCAAGGTCGGCTGGCATTACATCGCGCCGGGTAGGCCAATGCAGAACGGTCTGGTCGAGAGCTTCAACGGCCGGATGCGCGAGGAGTGCCTGAACGAGCACCTGTTCCCGTCTCTGCGCCATGCCTGCCGCTTAATTGCGGCATGGCGCGCCGACTACAATCACAACCGGCCTCACTCCAGCCTCGCTGGCCTGACGCCATTCGAATATGCTAACCGGTCAAAGGAAGACCAAGACCTGAACAGAGCTAACCTATAAACGCGGACTCAAAGGGGAGCAGGTCAGAGAGCATCGAGCAACTGCAACTGGCGTTGGAGACAAGTGAGATCGCGGTTGCCAAAATGACTGCAAAGCTGTGGCTTCCCAACGAAGAGCCCAAGGATAAACCGAAGCGGCGACCGATCCCCGATCACATCCCACGCATGGAAGTGGAGCTGACGACTGGCGACGAAGATTGCCCCCAGTGCGGTGGTGGACTGCGCCGCCTCGGCGAGGATGTGACCGAAGAGCTAGAATACGTTCCAGGCCGGTTCATCGTGAACCGCATCGTGCGGCCGCGCTTCGCTTGCTCAGGCTGCGAAGCCTTCACACAAGCCGCATTACCATCGCGTCCCATCGAGCGCGGGCGTCCCGGTCCGGGCTTGCTGGCGCATGTGTTGGTCAACAAATACGCGGATCACTTACCGCTCTATCGTCAAAGCGGCATCTTCGAGCGCGACGGGATCGACATTGATCGTTCAACGCTGGCGGATTGGATCGGTAAGTCCACAGCACTTTTAGAACCATTGGCGGATGCTATTGGGCGGCATGTGCTGGCCGGTCAGGCCATCTTCGCTGATGATACGCCGGTGAAGATGCTGGCACCCGGCACGGGCAAAACAGCGACAGCACGCCTTTGGGCCTATGGTCGGGATGAGCGGCCTTGGGGCAGCAGCGTTCCACCTGCCAGTTGGTATCGGTTCTCGCCAGATCGCAAAGGGCAGCATCCAAAGGACCACCTCGCCAAATACCATGGCTGTTGCGGCGAGCTGCGACAGGTCCATACTTTGAACCAAAGTTGTGACTCAAATCAAATTCCGCCTTGAACATGGCCATAGGCTCCGGACACCACCAAAGGCTGCATTCACCGTATGCTTTAGCGTGTATAGGAAGGTCGAACGGCAAAGGATTTGGAGGCCTTGTGCAGTGCTCAAATGACACGCAAAGGCGGGAACCGCTGCGATAGTTGATGTCTCCGCGCTTCCCGCCTTTGCTACCCTCGCACTTGTTGTGTCAAATTAGATTCCATGCAGTCGTGAAAATGGACGACATGCAGTGTGTTTCCGGAATACGCAGACTAAGTCAGAAACGGCGTTATCTTTGACAATGAGCGGCAGTCTCATCGGGAGAAGCGCGTCAACCATCTGGGAATACGCATTCAGCCAATTGCGCAGATCAAAGCTCATTGGATTGGGAACCTTGAACGAAGCTTGCACTACCTTTTCAAGGTAAGATCTGCCGTTGGGCATTCTAAGCGCACGCTGGATACTGACGGCAATAACTTCTGGATCATTCCCAAATGATTGCCGCGCGAGTCCCGATAGCGGTGCCGCCCAATCCTATTGGGAACGTGCGCCGCACCCATAGCGTTTAAAGAGGCAGGAACCGCGAAGAACTCATCTATCGCAGCGGTTCCTGCCTCTTTTTCAGGCGCTGCAACTAACCTTTGTTATTTTCGCCGCTGACCTCGCGCCAACGATGCCGCCAGCGTGAGATAGGATAGCGCAGCCCACGGCTTCCGGAGCCATGCCAAATTAGCTCGGATAGCCACAGTTTACCCGAAGATAAAATCCTCTTCGGTCAGACTGGTCACGTCGATGTTCTTGACCAAAATTGTGCCATGCCCTTCGACCGCGACTTCGGCGTGAGAGGTACCTGAGGCGGTGATGGCAAGATCATCATAGGTCACGCCGGCGATGTCGATATGAAGCAGATCAATGCCGTCTTCGAAGTCGTTGATGGCGTCGTCGCCAAAACTACCCCCAAAAACAAACTCATCAGATCCATCGCCACCGATCAAAGTGTCATTCCCCGCGCCACCTACAAGAACATCGTCGCCCACCTTGCCGTTGAGCGTATCATTGCCATCCAACCCATAAAGGTTGTCAGCATAGCCGGTGCCGTTCAGGGTGTTGTTGTTGGCATTGCC
>NZ_JBXWNT010000014.1:0-60485 GCF_059610505.1 Ruegeria sp. CDSC079 | reverse complement strand
AAGCCGAAGCCGAAGCCGAAGCCGAAGCCGAAGCCGAAGCCGAAGCCGAAGCCGAAGCCGAAGCCGAAGCCGAAGCCGAAGCCTCTCTTACGTCGTCTGATCAGACCGTCGCAGAACCGCCGGTCGAAAAACGCGGCGGCTTTATCCCGGCGCTGATTGGCGGTGCGATTGCTGCGGCGGCCGGGTTCGCTCTGGGTCAAAGCGGCGCGTTCTCCTCGGGTGAGTCCGACGCAATCGCCGCGCTTGAGGCGAAGCTGACCGCACAATCCGATCAGATATCAACACTGTCGAAGTCTCTGACCGACGGGTCGGACCTGTCCCAGAAGATTGACGCGCTGACCGGCCAAATCGCGCCAATCACCTCTGATCTGGATGGGGTGAAGTCCAGCATATCCGATCTGACCAACAAGGTTGATCCACTTGCCAGCCGTTTGGCCGAGTTGGAAAGTGGCGCGCTGACGCAGGGCGCTTCACCTGAAACCGGCGCGGCCATCGAGGCCGAGCTGAAGAAACTCCAGGACTCTTTGGCCGCGCAACGGGCCGAGGTGGAAAAGATGGTGTCCGACGCTCAGACGCTCGAGGCCGAGGCTGCAGCAAAATCGCTGGCGGCGACCAATGCAGCCCTTCTGTCACGGGTGCATGAACAGTTGAATACGGGTCAACCTTATGGCGACCTGATCGACGAACTGAAGGCCGCAGGCGTAACCGTTCCCGAGGCGCTGGCAGCACCGGCGACCGAAGGTGTCGCGACGATTGCAGCACTTCAGGACAGCTTTGCGCCCGCTGCGCGCACGGCGTTGGCCGATGCGCGGGACGCGGACAAGGGCACCGGAATTGTCGCGTTTTTGCAGCGCCAGACAGGTGCACGTTCGGTTACCCCGCAAGAAGGTGACAGCCCCGATGCGGTCCTATCGCGGGCTCAAGCCGCTTTGTCGGGCGGAGATGTCTCTGCTGCTCTGGATGAGCTGAAATCCCTGCCCGATGCAGCCAAAGCTGCATTTGAAGGGTGGGAACAGGCGGCCCAGACGCGGGTTTCTGCTGTGGATTCTGCAAATGCGCTTGCCTCAAGCGCGAACTCGAACTGAGGGGCCTGCTATGCTGTGGTCACTGTTTAAGATCCTTGTTTTTGTTGCGATTGTCGGCTTGTTGGCTCTTGGCGCCGGGTTCCTTATGGAAACCAAAGGCGGGGTGCAGATCACAGCGGGTGGCACGGAATACACGCTTGGTCCGCTTCAATCGGTCATTGCGCTGGGCGTGATGATCATTGCGATCTGGCTGTTCTTCAAGCTGCTGACCCTGCTGATCGCCACGCTGAAATTCCTCAACGGGGATGAAACAGCCCTGTCGCGCTATTTCGACCGCAGCCGGGAACAGCGCGGATATCAGGCATTAACCGATGGGATCATGGCGCTTGCCTCGGGTGAGGGGCGGATCGCGATGAACAAGGCCGCCAAGGCCGAAAAGCTGCTGAACAAACCCGAGCTGACCAACCTGCTGGTGGCCCAGGCCGCCGAGATGAATGGCGATACCCAAAAGGCATCTGAAACCTATAAGAAACTGGTGACGAATAATGCCACGCGTTTTGTGGGGGTGCGCGGTATCATGAAGCAGAAGCTGGCCGAAGGCGATGATGACACCGCCCGGAAGCTGGCCGAAAAGGCATTGGCCATCAAGCCACGCCATCAAGAAACGCAAGATATCCTGCTGGGCCTGCAGACCAAGTCGCAGGATTGGGCTGGGGCGCGATCAACGCTGACCGCCAAGCTGAAATCCGGGCATTTGCCCCGCGATGTGTTCAAGCGCCGCGATGCGGTGCTCGCCTTGTCCGAGGCAAAGGGCATTCTGGACGAAAGCTCGACCGTAGAACAGCAGGAACAGGCAATCGAGGCCAACCGCCTTTCCCCTGATTTGGTGCCTGCCGCAGCGATGGCTGCCCGTGCCTATATCGAAAAAGGCAAGCCGCGTGCCGCAACGAAGATTCTGAAAAAGGCATGGGAGGCACAGCCACATCCCGATCTGGCCCATGCTTTTGCCGATATTGCACCGGATGAATCACCGGCCGAGCGCATCAAACGCTTTGCGACGTTGACCCGCATACACGCGCAGAATCCGGAAACCTGCCTGATTCTGGCCGAGTTGAACATCGTCGCCGAAGATTTCCCCGAAGCCCGCCGCGCGCTGGGGGATGTGGTCGAAAAACAGGCTGATGCCCGCGCCTACACGCTGATGGCAGCGATTGAACGCGGCGAAGGGGCCTCGGATGTGGTTGTGCAGGGCTGGCTGGCAAAGGCGCTGAACGCGCCGCGCGGGCCGCAATGGGTCTGCGACAACTGCCATGACATTCAGCCAGAATGGGGTCCGGTCTGTCAGAACTGCCACAGCTTTGACACGCTCAGCTGGCAAACGCCGCAAACGCCAGAGATCGCCTCGGCCACCGGTGTTCACATGCTGCCATTGATTGTTGGCGCGCTTGAGGACAAGGCCAAGCCCGACATGGAAGAGGTCGACGAGGCCGATGAGCCTGAGGTTATAGAGGCAGAGATCGAACCGGTTCGGCCTGATATCGAACCTGCCATCGACGAAAAGACCTAGCGCGCACTTTCCACGTCGAAGGCGTCGTTCCACAGCTTAAACAGCTCGGCCCGTCGGTTCTGATCTCTGGCAACCAATAGGGCCGGCGACAGGGCGATGAACCTTCGGGCGCTGGGCGTTAAACCCGTATCGGCGGTGTCCATCTGGGCGACGAGACCCGAAGTTGCCAGCAGGGTTTGCGCCTGTGGCGACAGGAGAAAATCCAAGAATTCCGTGGCGGCTTGTTTGTTCCGCGCCTGGCGCGGGATCATCAGGGCGCGTGACAGGACCAGAGTATAGTCTTCTGGCAGGATCACCCCAATGCCCGGGGCCTTGGCATTGGCCACATAAGACCCCAAAACGTTATAGGCGATCAAAAAGCGCCCATTGGCCACATCGCGGATGATTTCCGCAGAACAGCAAGTGGCCACAGCGTCGATACGTGCAAAACCTTCGATCAAAGAGCCGAAAGTCGTGGCCTCAAGGCTGTCTCCATAGGCAAACAGATAACCCAGACCCGAGGCCGCGATGTCATAGGTTGCCACGCGCCCACGCAGTAGATCCGGCTGGGTTCGCATCATGTCCAGCAGGGCGAACCGGCTGCGCGGGACGTTCTGATCCTGTAACAAGGTCTTGTTATAGACGATGACGGCGGGTTCGGTTGTGATCCCCCACAGCTCATCCCGCCAGCGTCGCGCGGCGGGCAGGGCATTGGTAAGGTCGGATTGAAACCGGTGTCCGCAGGCCGAATTCACCAGCCAGACCATCTGTTGAATCGCGGATGAGAACACGATGTCTGCAGGATTCTCACCTGATTTACAGACCGTGCGGCTATGTTGGAACAGAGCGTTAGATCCCCATTGTTCATAAGTGACCTGCAGATTGGGGTTCAGCGCCGTAAATCGTTCGAGCACGGGGGCGATGATCGCAATGTCGGTGGTTGACCGAATCAACATCGGATCCTGACCTGCGCCGAATTCTGCGATGGCTTCTTGGGCGCGCGAAAGCGAAGGAATCAAACTCAGCACGACAAGGGCTAGGGCTCGGATCATGTGCTGCTCTCAACTGTTCTGGCCGGGAAACTCAGCGCTGCGCGAAACCCGGTTTCATCCCGCCCCATCTCGACTTGGCCGTCAAAAGCCTCAGCGGTGGATTTCACGATGGACAGGCCCAGGCCGGTGCTGTCCTCGCCCGAACCGGTGCTGCGATTGAATCGATCCCCCAGCTGGTCGGCGATTATGGTCGCAGGCCCGGGTCCCTGATCGCGCACCCACAGAACAGCGCGCGCGCCCTCTTGCGCGGCGCCAATACGGACGGGTGGCAGACCATGACGCAGAGCGTTGCCAAGCAGGTTCTTGGCGGCTTCGCCGATCGAAAAGGCATCGCCATTCACAAGAACTGGCGTATCGCCGATTTCCAGACGCACCTCGATGGTGGGGGCCATCAATTCATGATCGCTGTGTTCCAGCACGTCCAGCGCCACTTCGCGCAGGTCGACGGGCCGGCGCGGGGCGCTGTCGATACGGTGGATCACCATGGCGCGCGACAGCAACTGATCCAGCAGCGTGCCCAGTGATCGGGTGCGCCCCAACAGCCGATCCAGCGCGCGCGTGCGGGCTGGAAGGTCGGGATCGTCCTGCGCAATCTCGGCCTGTACCCGGATTGCTGCCACGGGTGTGCGCAGCTGATGGGCGGTGTCGGCAATCAGGTTGCGCATCGTGTCCACTTGCCGGTCCAGCCGCCCCATGAACCGGTTCATCGCGCTTAGCATCACCTGCAACTCGCGTGGCAACCCGTCGCTGGCCATCGGTGTCAGGTCATAAGGATCGCGGCAGGTCAGGTCATCGGACAGCGCCTCAAGCGGGCGCAGGGCCGAGCGGGTGACAAACCACGACATGATCAGCAGCAACAGCCCGGCCACAGCCATCGGCAGCAAGGCATCCCGCATCAGCCCCACGGTCATGGTTTGACGCGCGCGCAATGTCTGACCGACCAGAATTTCCACCTCGCCCGAGAAATCACGCTCGGCAAACAGGCGGGCGACACGGACGAAACGGGCGGGTTCGTCATTCAGATCAGCGGCGAAATAGACAGGCGTGGTGCCGGTTTGTGGCGGCACCTCAATCACGGTGTCCCGGTCCAGCCCGGTGATGAAGGGGCCATCCGGCACCTGTACCGCATAGAAAATCCGGTCATCCGGCGCCTGCGCCAACAGCTGAAAAGCTGAAACCGGAAGGTCGACAAAGGGTTGGCCGTCCTGAATGCGAACGGATTCGGCGATGTCACTGGCCGCGCCCAGCAGCAGCCGGTCATAGGCCTGCCGCGCCGCCAGCCGACCATTGGCCCAGATCGACAGGCCAACCAGAAACCCGCCCAGAACCAGGATCAGAACCACCGCGCTTAGAACGCGGGCCGTCAGGCTGTGGGGCAGGCGCAGCCTAGTCATTCAGACCGATCCGATACCCCACCCCACGCTGGGTGGTAATGCTGATGGCGCTGCCGGTGAATTTTTTGCGGAGCCGTGCGATATACAGCTCGATCGCGTTTTCCCCCACATCGGCGTCTTCGAACCCGTAAAGCGAGTTATACAGCCGTGATTTCGACAGATACTGACCTTCGTGCCGGATCAGGGCGTCCAGGACCGCCGCCTCGCGCGCGGTTAGGTTCAGGCGTTTACCGTTCAGCGTGGCGCTGCGATCCTTGGCGGCATAGCTCAGCGGACCCAGCGTGATCTGTTCGCTTTTGCGATCGGCATCGCGCCGGACAAGGGCGCGCAACCGCGCCTCAAGCTCGCGCTGGTCAAAAGGCTTGCCCAAATAATCGTCGGCACCTTTGTCCAAAGCGGCGACACGATCTTCGACCGAAGTCAGTGCTGTCAGCATTAGCACTGGGGTGCGGTCGCCGCTGTCTCGGAGTTTGCCCAGAAAGTTCAGGCCGGACCCGTCAGGCAGGTTTATATCCAGAAGCATCGCGTCATAGGTTTGAACTGCGCGGAAATCACCTGCGGATTCGACGGTGGTCGCCAGATCACAAACGACGCCCGACCGCGCCAGATGGGCCATTACGCCCTCGGCCAGATCTACGGCATCCTCGATCATCAATACGCGCATTGTCCCCCCGCGCCCTGCCCTGAATTTCTGTGACAGGTTCGTGACAGCATTATTCTGTAAACAGTACCAGCCCGCAAGGACAGTCCCTTGCGGGAACAGGTTTCGGTTGCAGGACGCAGCCCAAAAAGACCAGAGGAGGAGACACGAATGAAACTGTTTGGAACAAGCGGCGCGATTGCGGCTGCTGTTTTTGCCCTGTCCGGCGTGAGCGCCAGCGCACAGGAATGTATTGCCCCGGCCAACCCCGGCGGCGGTTGGGATTTCACCTGCCGTCAGGTCGGAAAATCTCTGCAGGATCTGGGTCTGATCGACCAGACCATGCAGGTTGTGAACCTGGCCGGCGGCGGTGGCGGTGTTGCCTTTGCCGAGGTCGTCAACAAGCGCGGCGAGGATAATGAGCTGATCGTAGCGGCCAGCGCAGCCACGGCGACCCGCCTGGCGCAGGGCGCCTATCCAGGCAACACCATGGATCAGGTGCGTTGGCTAGCGGCCATCGGTGCGGATTATGGCGTGATCGCCGTTGCAGCCGATAGCGCGGTTAACACGCTGCCCGACCTGTTGGATCAGATCAAATCCGATCCGACGTCTGTGTCCGTGGCGGGCGGTTCCGCCGTGGGCGGTTGGGATCACCTGAAGGTTCTGATCGCGGCCAATGCCTATGGCATCGAGGACGTACGGTCGGTCAAATACATCGCCTTTGATGGCGGCGGCGAAGCTGTGACCCAGCTGTTGGCCGGTTCGGTTCAAGCCTTTACCGGTGACATCTCGGAAGCCAAGGGTTTTGTCGACTCGGGCGATATCAAAGTCATCGCCGTATTGGCGCCTGAACGTCTGCCCGGCGAATTCGCTGATTTCCCGACGGCCAAGGAACAGGGCATTGATGCCATCGGCGCAAACTGGCGCGGGTTCTACGCCCCTGGCGGAATGAGCGATGAGGCCTATGGCGATTGGGTCGGTAAGATCGGTGATCTTTACGCCTCGGATGAATGGAAAGAGGTCATGGCCGCCAATGGTCTGGCCCCGCTGGACCTGCAAGGCGCAGCTTTCCAGGATTTTGTTGCGCAATCCGTGGGTCAGATCCAGACCATCTCGAAAGAGATCGGTATCATCAAATAAGACCAGCACTCACCTGAGAGCGGGGTGTCGCGCCGGGCGCGCGGCACCCCGACCAGGCCCATACTTCCCTTACATAGGAGATACCCATGAGTGATCGCATATTCGGGGTCTTCGGCATTCTTCTTGCCATCGGCTTTGCCCTGTCAGCGCTGGCGATTGAAGAGAGCTTTCTGTCAGACGCGGTTGGCCCCAAGGCCTTTCCACTGATTGTCGCCGCCATCCTTGGCCTGTCCAGCGCGGTCATCGCGTTGCGCCCGGATGCCGAGCCCGAGTGGCCCGCGCTGGGCCGGCTGGTCGAAGTCGGCGCCGCTGTAGTCGTGATGATGTTCTATGCCGAGCTGTTGCCGGTTCTGGGATTTGTAATCTCTACCGCCTTTGCTGCGGCTTACCTGGCCTGGCGGCTGGGATCTGGTCCGATCGAAAGCGTAATGGTCGGAATCGGTACTTCTGTCGGTATCTACGTCATCTTCCATCTGGTTCTGGGCCTGTCACTGGCTCGCGGACCATTGGGTTTCTAAGGGGAACGTCATGGAAACTCTTGCATCCCTTGGCGATGGATTCGCTATCGCGCTAACATGGCAAAACTTGTTGCTGGCCCTGTTGGGTTGTTTTCTGGGCACGATCATGGGCGCGTTGCCCGGTCTGGGCCCGTCGAACGGCGTGGCCATTCTGATTCCTCTTGCGTTCACGCTGGGGCTGGGCGCGACGCCGTCTCTGATCCTGCTGACCAGTGTTTATTATGGGGCAATGTATGGCGGGAGAATCTCGTCGATCTTGCTGAACATCCCTGGGGACGAGCCTGCGATGATGACCTGCTTGGACGGGCATCCGATGGCCAAAAAAGGCCTTGCGGGCGAGGCGCTCTCGCTGTCCGGTATCGCCTCATTCATTGGTGCGTTTCTGGCCACATGGGGCCTGATCTTTCTGGCGCCGCAGCTGGTCAAGATCGCGCTGCTGTTTGGACCGGCTGAGTATTTCGCCCTGTTCGCGCTGGCCTTCATGACGCTGGGCGGCGTGTCCTCGACCAATCAGGCGAAATCGGCTTTTGCCGCTGCGCTGGGCCTTGGGTTGGCGACCATTGGTGTCGATACCCAGACCGGCGTACCGCGGTTCACCTTTGGTGAGGTGCACCTGTATGATGGGCTGGATTTCCTTGTCGCCATTGTCGGCCTGTTTGCCCTGTCCGAAGTGTTCATCTTTCTGGAAAACCGTCATGGCGGGTCGGATGCCGCTGGGCGCAAGTTGAATATCGGGCGGCTTTACCCGCCGATGTCGATGATCAAGCAATGCATGCCGACCATGCTGCGCACCTCATTCCTGGGCTTTCTGGCGGGGGTTCTGCCGGGGGCCGGGGCGTCTTTGGGCTCGTTTATTTCCTATTCGATGGAGAAACGGCTGGTCGACAAGGACAACACATTTGGCACCGGTGATCCGCGTGGCGTCGCCGCGCCCGAGGCCGGCAACAACGCCGCCGCCGGGGGGGCCCTGGTGCCGATGCTGGCGCTGGGCGTGCCGGGGTCAGGGACCACCGCCGTGCTGCTGGCGGTTCTGCTGGCGCTGAATATCACGCCCGGACCGCTGCTGTTCACCCAGAACCCGGATGTGGTCTGGGGCCTGATTGCGGCACTGTTCATTGCCAACTTTATGTTGCTCGCGATGAATATCCCGATGGTGGGCCTGTTCACCCGCGTCCTGATGGTGCCCTCGCGTATCCTGATGCCCGTCGTCGCGATGGTCAGCTTTGTGGGTATTTACGGCATCTCGGGGTCCAGCTTTGATCTACTGGTGATGATTGGGTTCGGTGTCATGGGCTGGGTTCTGCGCAAGCTGGACGTGCCGCTGGTGCCGATCATTCTGGGCACGCTGCTGGGCAACTCGATGGAGAATAACTTGCGCCGCGCGGTTACCATCGACAATGGCAACTGGTGGACGCTGGTTGACAGCCCGCTGGCCATCGGCTTGTGGTCCATTGCCCTGATCGGATTTGTTCTGCCTCTGATCGTAGGCGCGCGTGTCAAAGCCAAGATGCATCAGCGCCGCGACGAAGAGGGCGCGATCAGCGACTGACCGCATTGGGCTTCACCGCAAACCGGTGGCGCCCGATTAGGTAAGGTTTGGGGTCGCGTATCCTGATCTGAAACAAAAAATTGAAACATTTGGCAAAAACCGCGTTATTGATAGGCACAAAGCTGTTGTGCGAAGGATGCCAGAATGGAACTCAGTGACGAAATCCGCATCGCTGCCCCGCGGGACGTGGTGTATGAGGCGCTGAACAACCCCGATATCCTGCAGGAATGTATCCCCGGCTGCGAAGAGCTGACCCAATCTTCGCCGCAAGACCTTGAGGCAAAGGTGGTTCTGAAAATCGGCCCGGTGAAAGCGCGGTTCGCGGGTCAGGTCACGCTGGATAAATCCAAGGCACCGGACGGATTTTCGCTGCAGGGCGAGGGCAAAGGCGGGGCTGCCGGGTTTGCCAAGGGCGGTGCCGATGTGACCCTGACCGAAGACGGGTCCGAGACGGTTCTTGCCTATACTGCTAAGGTGGATGTCGGCGGCAAGATCGCCCAGCTTGGCAGCCGTTTGATTGCCGGGACTGCCAAGAAACTGTCGGGGAAATTCTTTACCCGGCTCGGAGAGATCGTCTCAGAACAATCCGGCAGCTAGTCAGTTTCGCGCATTTCAGTTGACGGCGACCTCATTCGGCGCAATCACAAGAAAAACTGGCGGGCCAAACCCGAAGCAGGAGGCCAGAGTGATGGATTACGCGCAGCTGGAACGTCTTGAGAAGCGGGTTTCACTCAAGCCCAATGACCGACAGGCCATCCGGCAGCTTGTGACGATGCTGGAATACTCCAACCTGCCGAAACAGCATCTGGGCGCCTACAGCAAAGCGCAGCTTGAGGTGACGGGCGGGTTGAAAAAGGGCTGGCAGGCAGCCCTGGTCGACACCGGGCGGCAGACCGCCGCCTATTCCGGTTGGATGAAAGCCCTGGACACACAGAATATCCAGTTGGCTGTGCCCATCGCCCAGATCTATGTGGGTCAAACCATCACCATCAATGGCGAGCATGGGAATTGCGGCCAACGCCTGAATTTCTTTGAAGAAACCAAGGTGATTTGTGGACTGTGCCACGAGTGCTACAAGGTGCAGATCCTGCCAGAGAACCTTGAGGGGATGTTTCAGGTCTATTTCTTGCTGCTCAACCTGCAGCTGCCCAGGGACAATGCCAGAAAAAGCATGATTGAGCTGCGCGAAGCGGTCAAGTTTCCCTATAAGGCGTATATCTATTGTGAGTCGATCGCAGAGGCGAAAGAGTGTCTTGCGATTTTCCGTGCCGCACAGGTGGAATTTGAGATCACCGGGGTTCATTCGAAAATATCCCACGGATGTTCTGAATACAGTATGGAATACCCCGAATTTAAGTATTCCGAGGATGCTGGGGACGACTTTGAAACACCATCCGATTGGAGCGGGATCGAAGAGGCGTATTTCACGGACATTCCGATGCCTGCCCCGGAAAGACCAAGCAATTCCAAACCGATCCTCAGCTTGCGGGACGTTTTTGCCTTTCGCACATGGGTCAGGTTCGCTGAGCTGATCGGTGATAAATCCTGCGAAAAATATGGAACACGTCTCGGCCCGGAGCTGCCTCAGCCCTTCGTCAAGCGTGTACAGGGGCAGGCGCGGGACCGGCACAGGGAAATGGTGGAGCTTTCTGCACAGGGTTAGCAGCTGTAGCCCATGTGCCAGTGCTGACGCGCGACCGTGGTCTAGACCGGAAAGTCCAATCCCAAATCCACGGTGCGCGCCGAATGGGTCAATGCACCTGAAGAGAGATAGTCAACACCCGTTGCCGCGATTGAGGCGATGCGATCCAGTTTCACATTGCCCGAGGCTTCGGTCTTGAGCCTGCCATGCACCATCGCCACCGCCTCGCGCAGCATGTCATTGTCCATATTGTCCAACAGGACGACCGAGGCGCCTCCGACCTCAAGCACTTGGGCCAGTTGGTCCAGCCGATCCACCTCGATCTCGACGGCCATCATGTGGCTGGCATGGGCCTTGGTGGCCTCCAGCACCTGACGCACCCCGCCAGCGGCTGCGATGTGGTTGTCCTTGATCAGGATCGCATCTGACAGAGAGTATCGGTGGTTGAACCCGCCGCCATGCAGCACGGCCAGTTTTTCAACCAGACGCAGGCCGGGGGTTGTTTTGCGGGTGCAGGTGACGCGGGCATTTGTGCCTTTAGTTTCAGCCACGAAGCCGGCGGTCTTTGTGGCGATCCCGGTCAGGCGACCGGCAAAGTTCAGGGCCACCCGTTCGCCCGACAGGATTGAGGCGGCCGATCCCTTGATGGTCATCAGCGTATCGCCTGCCTTACAGGGTTGGCCATCGGCAATATGCGTGGTGATGTCCAATGAGGGGTCGATCAGGCGAAACGCCAGCGCCGCGACTTGCATGCCGGACACGACCGCATCCTCGCGCGCGTTCAGGCAGGCATCATAGGTGGTATCCGCCGGGATCACCGCGCGGGTGGTGACGTCGCCATAGCTGCCAAGATCTTCCATCAGGGCTATGCGGATCATCGGTTCAAGGACAAGATCGGGAACGGTAGAGAAGCTCATGATTGCTCCTTGCAGGCCTGCGCGCGGATGGCGAGTGCTTGGGAAAAGTACATTTCGGACCTTTTGCCGGGTCCGGCCGAGGGGTCGGGAAAATCGGATCGCTCATGCGCGCCGCGGCTTTCTTCGCGCGCTAAAGCGCCCGCGGCGATCAAAGTGGCGGTGGCACACATGTTCAGGAAAGACGGGTTGTCGCTGTTTGCCGCCTCGAGCCGCGCGATGGTGCCAAGCGCTTTGGTCAGGCCCTTGCGATCACGGATAACGCCAACATTGCGAGTCATGGTCTGGCGCAGCTCGGCCACGGCGGCGGGGTCTGACGGAGTGCCGCCGTCCTCGAAACTGATTTCCAGCGGCGGCGTCGCGCCGGTTGCTGGCAAGGTTCCGGCGATGCCTTCCGCGCAGATGCGGGCGTAGACCAGCGCCTCAAGCAGACCGTTCGAGGCCAGACGGTTGGCGCCGTGCAACCCGGTCGAGGATGCCTCACCGCAGACCCATAAGCCGTCGATACTGGCGCATCCGCTGGTGTCGGTCGCGATGCCACCCATGTGGTAATGCGCTGCGGGGGCGACGGGGATGGGCTCCTGCGCCGGGTCGATTCCATTGCGGGCGCAATATTCCGCGACCGAGGGGAACTGAGCCTTGATCTCCTCGCCCAGAACCTCGCGCGTGTCCAGCATGGGGCGGTTGCCCGCCTGAACCTGAGCATAGATGGCGCGGGCGACGACGTCGCGCGGGGCAAGCTCGGCATCCGGGTGGATGGCCTGCATGAACCGCGCGCCATGACGGTTGACCAGAATGGCGCCTTCACCGCGCAGCGCTTCGGTTGCCAGCGGCGCAGGGTCTTCGCCGACATCCATGGCGGTGGGGTGAAACTGCACAAATTCGGCATCCGAAATCAGCGCCCCCGCGCGCGCAGCCATACCGATGACCTGCCCACGGATACGCGGCGGGTTGGTGGTCAGCGCATAGAGCCCACCGGACCCGCCCCCGGCCAGCAACACGGCAGCCCCGCGCAGCATCACTGGGGCTGACCCGCCCTTATCCGCACGCTGAATGCTGACGCCGGTAACACGCCCATCCTCGACATCCAGCCCTAGGGCCATGGTGCCCTCCAGCACCTGGATCGAGGGTGTTTCGTGCACCTGCTCGATCAGGGCGGCCATGATCTGCGCGCCTGCCTGATCGCCCTTGACCCGGACGACACGAGCAAAGCTGTGCGCAGCCTCGCGCGACAGCACGTAACCGCCGCCCGCGGTCCGGTCGAAAGGCGTGCCCAGCGTGGTCAGGTCCAGAATATAGTCGCGCGCCTGACGCGTCACCAATTCAGCCACCTGCGGATCCACGGTGCCCGCACCGGCATTTACAGTGTCGTCGGCATGGCTTTCCGGGCTGTCATGGGCGTCCATCGCCGCAGCCACCCCGCCTTGCGCCCAGGCGGAACTGGCACCGTCGCCCAACGCTTCAGGAGAGATCACCACCACCGGATGCGGGGCCAGTTTCAGCGCAGCATACAGCGCGCCCAACCCGGCGCCCACGATGATAACGCGGTCGGTGGTGATGGTTTCCATCTCGGATCAGAGACCCAGCTTTCGCGACAGGTCGATCATCGCCTGCACCGAATGGCGCGCTTTTTCCGCGATCTCGGCGTCAACCTCGACCTGACCTTCCATCGTGTGCAGCACATAGAGGATTTTTTGCAGCGTGATCTTCTTCATGTAGGGGCACATGTTGCAGGGGCCGACAAAGTCGACCTCGGGCAGTTCATCGGCGATGTTCGAGGCCATCGAGCATTCGGTGATCAGCATCGCCTTTTCGGGCTTTTCGGTACTGACATACTTAATGATCCCGCTGGTCGAGCCAGAGAAATCGGCCTCGGCCACCACTTCGGGCGGGCATTCCGGGTGGGCAATGAGCCGCGTGCCGGGATTCCATTTGCGAAAGTCACGCAGGTCCTGCGCTGTGTATTGTTCATGCACGATGCACGAGCCCGGCCAGTACACGATGTTCTTGCGGCTTTCATTTGCCACGTTCTGCGCCAGATACTGGTCCGGCGTCATGATGACGGTGTCGGATTCCATCGCATCGACGATCTGAACGGCATTGGACGATGTGCAGCAGATATCGGATGCCGCCTTCACCTCGGCGGTGGTGTTCACATAAGAGACGACCGGTGCGCCGGGATATTTGGCGCGCATCTCCTCGATCCCGTCTGCCGTGATGCTTTCGGCCAGCGAACAACCCGCGGCCATGTCTGGCATCAGCACGGTTTTCTGGGGGCTCAGGATTTTCGAGGTTTCGGCCATGAAATGTACGCCCGCCTGCACGATCACATCGGCTTCGACGTCGCTGGCCTTCATTGCCAGCTGCAAGCTGTCACCCACGAAATCCGACACGCCATGAAAGATTTCAGGCGTCATGTAATTGTGGCCCAGAATGACTGCGTCGCGCTCTTTCTTGAGCGCATTGATCGCCTTGATATAGGGCGCATAGATTGCGAAATCCGGTGGCGCCACCACCCGGTCCATCCGTGCATAGATATCCTGCATATCCGCGACCAATCCGGTCGAAGGTGTCAGGTCATAATGCTGAGAAAGCACATTGGTGATGCTCTGGTGAGTGACATTCATCTCGGCAGTCCTGCCTTGCGTATTGGGGTGGGAAAGGGGTCGGAATTCGTGCTGCCCGACCGTCCAAGAAAACGGTTGATTTCAAAGACGCACGCCTCTGATCGCACAATTCGAGCGGTTTTGGTCATGCGATCTGGATCATTCCGCATAACCGATGCCTTCGGTCGATACACATGCATAGCAAATGGGCATGAAAAACCGCTCTGAATATCCTACTCAGTTGCTGGATGCATACGGTGAATTCCAGGCGCGGTAAACATACAAAACCCCAAGCCAATACCGGTATGCGTGGATGAACGCGCTTACCTGCTGCAAATTTGCAGTTCGCGGAACAGTTTGTGGTCATCTCGGGTCGGGTCTCTGACGAGGTGTATGGCCCGGGCGGCACGGCCCAACTTGTTACATTTCGTAAGAATTGAGAAAACATCAGGCAAAACTTGACGTTGATCGTGTCGACGTCCCTTAATCGGGGCGTTGGCGTCCGGGCCAGACCCGGACCCGCCATTTCCGGCCCGGGGAGGGGCCGGGTGGGGAGGAGAAAAAGATTGACTCAGACGCAGTCAGGCGCTGAAGGGATGCAGTCTCTTCCGGCGCTGCTACACCGCAATGTGATTCAGTTCGGGGATGCCCCGGCCTATCGCGAAAAGGAATTCGGGATCTGGCAATGCTGGACCTGGGCCGAGGCGGCCAAGGAAATCCGCGCCATTGCGCTGGGGTTTCTTGAGATTGGCGTTGAGAAGGGCGACCATATCGCCGTCATAGGCCGGAACCGCCCGGCGCATTACTGGTCGATGGTTGCGGCCCAAATGGTGGGTGCGATTCCGGTGCCGCTCTATCAGGACGCGGTCGCCGAAGAGATGACATATGTGATGGAACATTGCGGTGCAAAATATGTCGTCTGCGGTGACCAGGAACAGGTCGATAAGGTCATCGAGATTCAGGAAAAAGTTCACCAGATCAAACACATCCTCTACACTGACAAGCGTGGGATGCGGAAATATGATCATTCCCAGATGAACGCGCTGGACGACATCAAGGCCGAAGGCAGCGCAGGTCATGCTCGCTTTGATGCCGAGCTGGACGCGCGTATCGCTGCGATCACCTATGACGACACTTGTGTGATGCTGTATACCTCGGGCACCACAGGCAAGCCGAAAGGCGTGGTGCTGTCGAACCGCAATGTGATCGAAAGCGCCAAGAATTCTGCAGAGTTTGACCACCTGACCCGGAATGAGGACATCCTTTCCTATCTGCCGATGGCTTGGGTAGGTGATTTCATCTTTTCCATCGGTCAGGCCTATTGGTGCGGGTTCTGTGTGAATTGCCCCGAAAGCGCTGACACGATGATAACCGACCTGCGCGAGATCGGTCCGACCTATTTCTTTGCCCCGCCGCGGGTATTTGAAACGCAGCTGACCAATGTCATGATCCGGATGGAAGATGCGGGCAAGCTGAAGCAGCGTATGTTCCACCATTTTATGGCCCATGCCAAAAAGGTGGGTGGGTTACTGCTGGATGGCAAAGCGGTCGGGTTTGGTGATCGGATCAAATACGCGCTGGGCAATCTGCTGGTCTATGGGCCGCTGAAGGATACGCTGGGGTATGGCCGGTTCCGGGTCGGTTATACGGCAGGCGAGGCGATCGGGCCTGAGATTTTCGATTTCTACCGCTCGCTGGGGATTAACCTGAAGCAGCTTTATGGGCAGACCGAGGCGACGGTCTTCATCACCGTGCAGCCCGATGGCGAGGTGCGCGCCGATACGGTTGGTGTGCCCGCGCCAGATGTCGAGCTGAAGATCGCCGAATCGGGCGAGATCTACTATCGCTCGCCAGGTGTGTTTGTCGAATATTACAACAACCCGGACTCGACCGCCTCGACCAAGGATGCCGAGGGTTGGGTGGCCACGGGTGATGCTGGGTTCATTGAGGAAAGCAGCGGTCATCTGCGGATCATCGACCGCGCCAAGGACGTCGGAAAAATGGTCGATGGCTCGATGTTTGCGCCGAAATATGTTGAGAACAAGCTGAAGTTCTATCCCGATATTCTTGAGGTCGTGCTGTTCGGCAATGGCAAGGATCGCTGCGTGGCGTTCATCAATATCGACCTTACCGCCGTGGGGAATTGGGCCGAGCGCAACAACGTCGCCTATGGGTCCTATCAGGAACTGACGGCACATCCGCAAGTGTTAGAGACAATCAAGTCCCATGTGGAAGCGGTCAACAAATCGGTCGCCGCCGATGAAATGCTGTCGGGCTGTCAGGTGCATCGCTTTGTGGTGCTGCACAAGGAACTGGATGCGGATGACGGTGAGATGACCCGAACCCGCAAAGTGCGCCGGGGCTTTGTCGAAGAGAAATTCCACGACATCATCACCGCCCTTTACGACGGGTCTTCAAGCGTTTCGACCACGACCGAGGTGACCTATGAGGACGGCCGCAAGGGTTCGATCAGTGCCACACTTGAGATCGTGGATGCGCCGGTTGTAACGGTCGCGCAACACAAGGTAGCGGCGGAATGAAGTCCGGTCCTGCGCCGCTCGACCTATGGTCATCGCCCGCCCGCCATTCCGTGTATTGCGTAAGTCAAGGAGGGGCTGATGTTGGATAGTTCCGAAGGATATGTCACCGAAGACGGCCGCAAGATCGGCGGCGTCGTGATGGAGATGAAGAACATCACTCTGCGCTTTGGCGGTGTGGTGGCGATCAAGGATATCTCGTTCGACATCCGTGAGGGTGAGATCCGCGCCATTATCGGTCCGAACGGGGCGGGCAAATCGTCGATGCTGAACGTAATCTCGGGGTTCTATGTCCCACAAGAGGGCGAGGTCTGGTTTCACGGGGCCAAGCGCCCTCCAATGCGGCCCTATGAGGTCGCGCGGCAGGGGATTGCGCGAACATTCCAGAACATCGCCCTGTTCGAAGGGATGAGCGTTTTGGACAACGTCATGACCGGGCGCCTGAACTATATGAAGACCAATATCCTGCAGCAGGCTTGGTGGAAGGGTAAGGCCGAGGCCGAAGAGACCGAAAACCGCGAGGCTGTCGAACGGATCATCGACTTTCTCGAAATCCAACATATCCGCAAGACGCCCGTTTCACGCCTGCCCTACGGCTTGAAAAAGCGGGTCGAACTGGCCCGGGCGCTGGCCGCTGAACCCAAGCTGTTGTTGCTGGATGAGCCGATGGCCGGGATGAATGTTGAAGAGAAAGAGGACATGAGCCGCTTTATCCTCGACGTGAATGATGAATTCGGCACCACCATCGCCCTGATCGAACATGACATGGGCGTGGTGATGGATCTGAGCGATCGGGTGGTCGTGATGGATTACGGCAAGAAGATCGGCGACGGCACGCCTGATGAGGTGCGCAACAATCAGGAAGTCATCGATGCCTATCTGGGGGTGAGCCATGACTGATCTACGGAACGGGCTGAGAAAATTCGACGAATTTTCCGGGATGACGCGCCAGATGAAATCTGTTCGGAGGACATAGGATGCCTGAACAACTCGTATTTGCGATGGAAGTCATCCTCAACGGTCTTATGGCCGGGGTGCTCTATGCGCTGGTCGCGCTGGGCTTTGTGCTGATCTACAAGGCGTCAGGGATTTTCAATTATGCGCAAGGGGTTATGGCCCTGTTTGCCGCGATGACTCTGGTCGGGATCATGAACGGGCAGGTGCCGTTTGCACATCTGATCAATGCGACTTTCGGGACGCATATCCATTACTTTGGCTGGAGTGTCCCTGCGCTGCTGGCGATTATTCTGACTATGGCGGTGATGGTTCTGCTGGCTTGGGCGGTGCAGCGGTTCGTGATGCGCCACCTGGTTGGCCAAGAGCCGATCATCCTGTTCATGGCCACCATCGGGCTGGCCTATTTCCTTGAGGGCGTGGCCGACCTGATGTGGGGGTCCGAGATCAAGACGCTGGATGTAGGCCTGCCGCAGGGCATCAACCTCTGGCTCGATGAAGCGACCTTTAACGTCTTCGGCTATGGGTTCTTCATCGACAATCTGGACATTGTGGCAACGGTAATTGCGGCGCTGCTGGTGGCGGCGCTGGTTGTGTTCAGCCAATATACCAAGCAGGGCCGGGCGATGCGCGCGGTGGCGGATGACCATCAGGCGGCGCTGTCGGTCGGGATTTCGCTGAACTTCATCTGGATCATGGTCTGGTCTGTGGCCGGGTTTGTAGCGCTGGTCGCGGGTATCATGTGGGGCACCAAGTCTGGCGTGCAGTTCTCACTGTCGCTGATCGCGCTCAAAGCGTTGCCGGTGCTGATGCTGGGCGGGTTTACCTCGATCCCCGGAGCCATCGTCGGAGGGTTGATCATCGGTGTGGGTGAGAAACTGTTCGAGTTCGCCATTGGCCCGATGGTTGGCGGTGCGACCGAGAATTGGTTTGCCTACGTGCTTGCGCTGATCTTCCTTGTGTTCCGGCCGCAGGGTCTGTTCGGTGAGAAAATTATCGAGAGAGTATAGATGGATAAGCTGGCACCCCTTTTCAAATCACTCCCCGTTGTATTGCTGGTTTACGGATTTGCTCGGTCGCTGGGTGATTGCTTCGAGATCGGTCTCTCAGGGTCCAATATGGCGCTGGTGGGTGATACAGAGTGGGAGATGAGAATGCTGCTTTATGTCGGATATCTAAGGGCTCTGGACTCGCTGTTCTTCTACGCGGCCCTAGCTGGTGTCTTACACTGGCTTAACAAACGCCGGTCTGAGGTGAGCGTATGACTAAACTCATCGCCATTCTCAACGTTATCGCATGGGCCGGGTTCTGGGCGTTTGGGTATATCGCCCTGACCTCGGACGATCTGACCGACAGCCAACTGACGATCGCCGCGATCCTGGCTTTTGCCGGGCTGGTCACCGGCGTCATGGCCTACATGAAACTTGTGCGCGCCTCAGAGGCGAGCGGATATGCCAAAGGCTCCAGCCAACTGAACACTGTCGCCCGCGACCGGGCGCAGGAAGAATGGGGAAAGTAAGACATGTTTTATCGCGAGGCCGGAGATTTCAAAACCTCTTACGTGGAAGACAGCCAGACCTTTCCGATCAAATTTGACCGGTATCGGTACTATGTGGTGCTGGCAGTGGCATTTGGGATCATTCCATTCATCATCAATGACTACTGGGCGAACGCGCTGCTGCTTCCGTTTCTGATCTATGCGATCGCCGCCATCGGTTTGAATGTATTGGTTGGCTATTGCGGGCAGGTGTCGCTGGGTACCGGTGGGTTCATGGCTGTGGGGGCCTATGCCTGCTACAAGCTGATGACGGCCTTTCCCGAAGTCAGCATGTTCATCCATGTCATCCTTGCGGGCGGGATCACCGCCATTGTCGGTGTTCTGTTCGGATTGCCTTCGCTTCGGATCAAAGGGTTCTATTTGGCCGTGGCCACGCTTGCGGCGCAGTTCTTTCTGGTGTGGCTGTTCAACCGTGTGCCGTGGTTCTACAACTACTCGGCATCTGGGCAGATCAACGCGCCCGAGCGGGATGTGTTCGGCATCATCATCACAGGCCCGAATGCTCCGGCCTGGGCAACCTATCTGTTCTGCCTGATCTTCCTGACCTTCTGCGCCATCATTGCACGGAACCTGACTCGGGGAACGACCGGCAGGACATGGATGGCGATCCGCGACATGGATATCGCGGCCGAGATCATCGGGGTAAACCCGCTCAAGGCAAAACTGACCGCCTTTGCTGTCAGCTCATTTTTTGTGGGTATCGCGGGGGCGCTATTCTTTGCGGTCTATCTGGGCGCGGTTGAGGTTGGCGAAGTCTTTGGCATCCAGAAATCGTTCCTGGTCCTATTCATGGTCATTATCGGCGGATTAGGGTCTATCTTCGGCTCCTTCGCCGGGGCAGCTTTCTTGGTATTGCTGCCGGTTGTTTTGAAGGTGGTCGGTGTCGATCTACTGGGCTGGCCCACTGACATCGTTGCGCATCTCAATCTGGTGATCGTCGGCGCACTCATCATCATGTTCTTGATTCTGGAACCGCATGGGCTGGCGCAGCTTTGGCGTGTGGCGAAAGAGAAACTCAGACTCTGGCCGTTTCCGCACTGACGGGCAGGCCCAAAGACAAGACGGGTGCAAAGCCCGAATTCAACATCGGACCAATCAAGGGAGGAGACACCCGATGAAGACGAAACTGGCAACCCTGGCGCTGAGCGCCATGATGGCCGCAGGTCCGGCCATGGCCGACCTTGTGTTCCCGTCGCTCAGCTATCGGACGGGACCATATGCGGCAGGCGGTATCCCGTTTGCTGACGGCTATGCCGATTATTTCACACTGCTCAACGAGCGTGACGGCGGCATCGGAGGTGTTTCGGCCAATGTGATCGAATGCGAAACCGGCTATAACACCGAAAAAGGCGTAGAATGCTATGAATCCACAAAGGGCGAAGGCGCCTTGGTATATCAGCCATTGTCGACCGGCATTACCTACCAGTTGATCCCAAAAGTGACCGCAGATGGAATTCCGCTGCACACGATGGGCTATGGCCGGACCTCTGCTGCGAACGGCAAGGTATTCAGCCACGTGTTCAACTATCCGGCCAACTACTGGAACGGAGCGTCGGGCGCGATCAACTATCTGCTGAGCGAAAACGATGGTGACCTGAACGGTAAGAAAATCGCACTGGTCTATCACAACTCGGCCTATGGCAAGGAACCGATCCGCACGCTGGAGACCCTGGCTGAAAAGCACGGGTACGACCTGACGCTGCTGCCTGTTGACCACCCCGGTCAGGAACAGAAATCGCAGTGGCTGCAAATTCGCCGCGAAAAGCCTGATTATGTAATCATGTGGGGCTGGGGCGTGATGAACCAGGTCGCGGTGCAGGAAGCTGCGAACATCCGCTTCCCGATGGAAAACTTCATCGGAGTCTGGTGGTCTGGCGCTGAATTTGACGTGCAGCCCGCGGGCGACAAGGCAAACGGCTATAAGGCACTGACCTTTACCGGGCTGGGCATGGACTATCCGGTCTATGACGATCTGCAGAAATACGTGGTGGATGCAGGCAAAGCGGCGGGTGCGGGCGATCAGCTTGGCTCGGTTCAGTATAACCGCGGTCTCTATGCCGCCATGCTGGCCGCTGAAGCTGTGAAGACTGCGCAGGGAATCCACAATACCGCTGATATCGACGCATCCATGATGCGCGATGGTATGGAGGCGCTGGAAATGACCAACGCCAAGATGGAAGCGCTGGGCATGACCGGTTTCGGGCCTGAATTCTCGGTCTCGTGCGAAAATCACGGCGGACCCGGCCTTGTCGGCGTTGTGCAGTGGGATGCTGCGGCCGGAACCTGGAACCCGGTTCAGGACTTCCAGCCGACCGATGCAGATGTGATCAACACGTTGATCGAAGAAGATTCTGCAGCCTATGCAGCGGAAAACAACATCACACCTGGGTGTGAATAAGTGGCTGGCCCCGGTCTTGATCCGGGGCCGCGAAACTGACCAGAGCGGCGGGTAGCCGCCGCTCTATCCCAACGGTCCCTCTCGGGACAGGCATGAGGACACGCGCTGATGCTGGATGCGGCACAAACCACTGACGTGCAGGCGGAAACCCTGCTTGAGGTCAACAATATCGAGGTGATCTACAATCATGTGATCCTTGTGCTGAAAGGCGTCAGCCTAACGGTGCCCAAAGGGGGCATTACGGCCCTGCTGGGCGGCAACGGGGCAGGCAAGACCACCACACTCAAGGCGGTGTCGAACCTGCTGCATTCGGAACGGGGCGAAGTCACCAAGGGATCAATCAAGTATCGCGGGACCAGCGTGCATGAAAGTGAGCCTGCCGATCTGGTGCAAAAAGGCGTCATCCAGGTGATGGAGGGTCGCCATTGTTTCGAACATTTGACGGTCGAGGAAAACCTGCTGACCGGCGCCTATACCCGCAAAGATGGTAAGGCCGCGATCCAACAGGATCTGGACCTTGTTTACACCTATTTCCCACGTCTGAAGGAACGCCGCCGCAGCCAGGCGGGTTACACGTCGGGCGGAGAGCAACAGATGGTTGCGATGGGTCGGGCGCTGATGTCGCGGCCCGAGACGATCCTGCTGGATGAGCCGTCCATGGGGCTGGCCCCGCAGCTTGTCGAAGAGATTTTCGGCATCGTCCAAGATCTGAACGAAAAAGAGGGCGTCTCGTTTCTGCTGGCCGAGCAGAACACCAATGTGGCGCTCAGGTTCGCACATTACGGCTATATTCTTGAATCCGGCCGCGTGGTGATGGATGGCCCAGCTGCCGAGCTGCGCGAAAACCCCGATGTTAAGGAATTCTATCTGGGCATGTCGGATGACGGCCGCAAAAGCTTCCGCGATGTGCGCTCATACCGCCGCCGCAAGAGGTGGCTGTAGGCGGATGGAGGATTTGGCGATGACGAAATTCTACGATGCGCTAGAAACCCGCTCGGCCGACCAGCGCGCCTCTGAACAGTCTGAGGCGTTGCAGGTACAGATCACGCGCGCGAACTCGGCTCCGGGGTTTGCGGCGCATATGGCGGATGTTGATACGGCAGCTGTAAAGTCGCTGGACGACCTTGTGAAGCTGCCAGTTCTGCGCAAGTCCGATATGGCTAAGGCGCAGGCGTCGCGCCCGCCCTTTGGCGGGTTTACCGTCAAACCGGCCCGGCATTTCCATCATGTTTTCCAGTCGCCCGGCCCGATCTATGAGCCCGGCAGCACCGATCACGACTGGTGGCGGATGGGGCGGTTCCTGCACGCAGCAGGTGTCGGGCCCGGAGACATCGTTCAGAATTGCTTTGGCTATCACCTGACCCCGGCGGGCATGATCTTTGAAAGTGGCGCGCGGGCGGTGGGGGCTGCTGTGCTGCCTGCCGGCACCGGCCAAACCGAACTGCAGGTAACCGCCGCGCGCGATGTCGGCTGCACCGCTTATGCGGGCACACCGGATTACCTCAAGGTCATTTTGGACAAGGCCGATGAGATGGGCGTGGCACTGGATTTCGTGACTGCCGTTGTTGGTGGCGGTGCTTTGTTCCCGTCTTTGCGTCAGGAATACGCCAATCGCGGTATCGCCTGTCTGCAATGCTATGCCACCGCCGATCTGGGCAGCATCGCTTATGAAAGCCCGGCGATGGACGGGATGATCATTGATGAGCATGTCATCGTCGAGATCGTCACCCCCGGAACCGGAAACCCGGTCGCGCCGGGTGAAGTGGGTGAGGTTGTCGTGACCTCACTGAACCCCGATTATCCGCTGATCCGGTTTGCCACCGGTGATCTGTCGGCGGTTCAACCTGGTCAGTCACCTTGCGGTCGCACCAACATGCGCATCAAGGGCTGGATGGGACGCGCGGATCAGACAACCAAGATCAAGGGTATGTTCGTGCGCCCTGAACAGGTCGCGGCGCTGGTCGACAAGCATGATGAAATCGTCAAGGCGCGCGTCATTGCCGCCCGCCAGGGTGAGATGGACACGATGAAGGTTCAGATCGAAAGCGCCGGCGGAGATGACTTGGCTTATGCGAAATCCGTCGTCGAGGTGCTGAAGTTGAAAGGCGCGATCGAAGTCGTGGCGCCGGGATCGCTGCCGAAAGATGGTTTGGTGATCGAGGATCAGCGCGTCTACGAATGAAGGCTGTGCAACTCTGCGGCAGTATGTGTCGCAGATTTGTTTCGCTGCCCACTGGTGTTTCCGAGCGTTTTGGTCGATTAAAGACGGACTCTGCGCCTTAGCCAGTTAAAGCCGGGATCATGGCCGATATTGAAATCTCTGAGCACGGAAGGCGCAACCGCGGCGCTGTAGGTACACGCCTCGTCGGCGTGGTGGCCTGCCTTGTGGCGGCAGCCTGTCTGTTGCCGATGCTTGCGGTTGTTCTGGCCGCAACGACGGGCGGCACGGATACGGTTTCGCATCTCCTGGAAACTGTTCTGCCCGGCTATGCGATGACGACACTGATACTGGTCGTGCTGGTGGCCACGGGCACGTTTTCCATCGGCGTGGGCGCAGCTTGGCTCGTGACGATGACGCGGTTCCCTGGCGTGCGCATTCTGGAAATTGCGTTGGTGCTGCCGCTGGCCTTCCCGGCCTATGTGCTGGCCTATGCCTATACATTCATTCTTGATCATCCGGGCATTGTCCAGACCACCCTGCGTCAGGTAACGGGCTGGGGCCCGCGCGACTATTGGTTCCCCGAGATTCGGTCGACCGAGGGTGCGGCGGTGATGTTGATCTTGGTCTTGTATCCTTACGTCTACCTGTTGGCCCGGGCCGCTTTTCTGCAGCAGAGTGCAACGGCCTTTCTGGCAGCGCGCGCGTTGGGCAAAAGTCCGTGGCTGGCCTTTTGGCACGTTTCGCTGCCAATGGCGCGCCCGGCGATTGCGGGTGGCGTGCTGCTTGCCATCATGGAAACCATCGCCGATTTCGGCACCGTGGCCTATTTCGGGGTGCAGACATTTGCCACGGGCATCTATACCAGTTGGTTTTCGATCGGTGATCGGGTGGGTGCGGCGCAGCTGGCGCTCTGCCTTCTGGGCTTTGCGCTGGTCATGGCCGTGGCGGAACGGATGCAGCGCGGGAAGGCCAAATACTATCAGGCAGGCAAAAGCCACGCCTCGCTGCCATCCGCCCGGCTGAAGGGCTGGCAAGCGGGCGCGGCTTTTTCCCTGTGTGCCATACCGGTGCTGTTCGGATTTCTGTTGCCGGTGTTCATTTTGGTTCAGATGGGGATGGAGTCCGAACAGAACCTTCTGTCACGGCGCTATCTCGGGTTCATTCAGAATTCGCTGACGCTGGCCGGTGTGGCGGCGGTTGTCACGGTTTTTGCGGCCATCAGCGTTGGGTTCTTTCAGCGATTGCGGCCGGGGAGGGTGTCCTCTGGTGCCGGGTACATGGCGCGGCTGGGCTATGCGGTTCCAGGCGGTGTGATCGCCGTCGGGCTGATGGTGCCATTTGCCAGTTTCGATAACGCACTGGATGCATGGATGCGGCAGAATTTCGACCTGTCGACCGGGTTGCTTGTTACCGGTTCGATCTGGCTGTTGGTAGCCGCTTATATGGTGCGGTTTCTGGCCGCCGCGCTCAGCGCATATGAGGGAGGGCAGAGCACGGTGCATGCCAATATGGATGCGGCCTCGCGGTCTTTGGGGCAAACGCCGCTGGGGACGTTGCGCCGGGTGCATTTGCCGATTCTGACGCCGTCGCTGCTGACAGCTTTGTTGATCGTCTTTGTGGACGTGATGAAAGAACTGCCCGCGACCCTGATCATGCGGCCTTTCAATTTCGATACGCTGGCGGTGCAGGCCTATCGGCTGGCATCAGACGAGCGGTTAGAGGGCGCTGCTGTGCCCTCGCTGGTGATACTGGCAGTGGGGTTGTTGCCGGTGATCCTGATCTGCCGACAGGTTGGGCGACAGCGCTAGCACCGACGAAAAAGTCACACCCGATTGCGGATAGGCTTGATTCGAACACGTTTTCCGGCAAGGCTTGGGGCATGAACATGCAGCCTCCCAGCCGGTTTTCTGCAAACCCGACCCAGATGCCTGTCGCGTTTGACCGCCACGAGATGTCCCAAATCCTTTCTGTCTATGGCCGGATGGTCGCCGCCGGAGAATGGCGCGATTACGGGATCTCGAACCTGCGTGATATGGCGGTGTTTTCCATCTTCCGCCGCACGGCAGAGCATCCGATTTATCGGGTCGAAAAAGATCCGCGTCTGCGGGCACGACAAGGGATGTATTCGGTGGTCGGTATGGATGGCCGCATCCTGAAACGCGGTCATGATCTGCGCACAGTTCTGCGGGTATTGGAACGCAAGCTGATACGGTCGGTCGACTTGGATTAGAGCTTTTTATGGGCGGTCACGGGCCCATCGCCCTGTTCCAGAATGCGCGTGATTGCAACATCCATCGGCTCAAAGGTCACGTCCATGTGGAACGCATTTGCGTGCAGCAGCATATTGTCGCCGTAGACCCAGGCCACATGCCCTTTCCAGAACAACAGATCACCGCGCTGAGCGGGTGTGCCAGGGGTCAGCGCCTGACCCAGATCACGCTCCTGGTCGCCACTATCACCGGGGCAGGGCAGCCCACAAGCCAGCATTCCGGCCTGAACCAGACCTGAACAATCAAGCCCGAACCGGCTGTTGCCGCCCCAAAGATAGGGCGTTCCCAGAAACAGTTCGGCCACGGCGACCGGATCGGTCAGGGTGACGTTGATCTGTTTGGCGTGTATGGCCGGGATAAAGCCTAGCTCCGTCTCAATAAATCCATTCTGTTCGGACATTGTCTGAACCTTGCTGCCAAAGCTTAACGAGGTTCGGTCCCGGGATTTCATGTTCGGTTGCTCATATGCATGTGTTGACGGTGCCGTGATCCAGTGGGTGGCAGGCACATCTGGGGCCAGACAGTCTGACCGGACCCAGCCCGCATAGCCGTCCTTGTCCGAGGTGATCCGGCTCCAGCCGTTGTTCTCTTCATGCGTGCAAACACCATCCCCATACAAAAGCTGGCGATCTCGCGGCCCGTCCGGGGCGCGCAACAGGTCGATGACCGGTTGTATGATGCGCTGCCGGGTCATAGGCCCAAAATCTCGGGCAGGGCAGTCAGAAGGGCGCGGGGCCCCTGACCGAACCCGCCCTTGCTGCGTCCGGGTTCCTTGCTGCGCTGCCACGAGAAGATGTCGAAATGCATATAGGGGCTGTCACCGACAAATCTGCGCAGGAACAACGCGGCGGTGATCGAACCGGCAAAACCACCCGCCGGTGCGTTATCCAGGTCCGCAATACCGGGTTCAATCAGGCCCTCATAGGGGTCGTGGAAAGGCATGCGCCAGACCGGATCGGCCGCTTTGCCCGCTGCGCGGGTCAAGGCGTTCGCCGCAGTATCGCTGTCGGTATAGAACGGCGCCAGATCGCTGCCCACCGCCACACGTGCCGCCCCGGTCAGTGTCGCCATCGAGATTACCAAATCCGGTTCGCCCTCATCCGCCAGCGCCAATGCGTCGGCCAAAACCAAGCGCCCTTCGGCATCGGTATTGTTAATCTCAACCGTCAGCCCCTTGCGCGAGGTCAGGATGTCGCCGGGCCGGAAGGCGTTGCCCGCAACGGAATTCTCTACCGCCGGGATCAGCACGCGCAGCTGCACGGGCAGCTCCAGCGCCATGATCATCCGGGCCAGCCCCAATACATTTGCGGCCCCGCCCATATCTTTCTTCATCAGCCCCATCGAGGCGCCGGGTTTCAGGTTTAGCCCGCCAGTGTCAAAGCAGACGCCCTTGCCGACAAGGGTCAGCTTTGGGCCTGTCACGCCCCAGTTCATCTCAATCAGACGGGGCGCTTGTGCGGCGGCGCGGCCAACCGTGTGGATCATGGGGAAGTTCTGCTCTAGCAGGGCATCGCCCAGAACAACCTCGAAAGAGGCGCCGAATTCCTGCGCCAGGGCTTCGGCTGCGCTATGAAGCTGTTCCGGTCCCATATCAGAGGCCGGTGTATTGACCAGATCGCGGGTCAAGGCCTCGGCCCCGGCCAGAACCTCTAGCCGGGCGGCGTCGATGCCGTCGGGGGCAACCAATCGGGCCTTGGCCGGGGATTGGCTGGCATAGCGGTCAAAGGCATAGCCGGTCAGCAACCACCCCAGGCATTCGGTTTCGAGATCCGCTTGGTCTATGCCCGATGCGATGTGATATGTGCCTTCGGGCAGGGCTTCGGCGGCGGCGGCCAGCGGAAACCGCTTGCGGGCCCGACCTGTGGCTGTGCCATACCCCGCCAAAGCAGACTGTACCGCACCGTCAGCGCCGGGAATCAGTAAGACCTGACCCAGTGCACCAGTAAATCCACTGATCTTGGCCCAGGTCGTCACGGCTTCGGGCTGGCCCGCCAGCCAGTCGTCCAGATCCGGCTGGGCAATGACTTGAAGGGGGACAGATGCGTCCGACGATGGAGCGAAAGACAGGGTCATGGAAATCTCGACTGTTGTGGCTTATGCCCAACCTAGCCGTCCATGGACCGTCCGCAAGCCCTGTCAGACCGAAAGATCTTGCTGATCCCAGATCACGGTCAGCGATTTCTCACCCACCCTGATCAGCCGCGACAGCGTGGCCCCGGCGGCGACCGAGTCGCCCGCGTCCACATTCTGCGCCACATCATTCGCCACACAGGCCAGCGCCATCATTCCGATCTGTTCGGCAATGGCCACAATGGATCGCGCACATTTGCGCAGCCCGGCCCAGTCACGCTGTCTCCAGAACCGCTCGCAATTCGACAGGCGCACCGCCAATTCCTCGACCGTGCGACACAGCACGTCCAACGCGTTTTTCTCACCCAGTTGTCGATACAGCCCATTCAGACGATCCGAATCCAGCCGCACTGTTTCTTTGTGTTCAAGCGTGACGATCTTTTCCACCACATTCACCCCAATTCTATACGCCCCCACGGCATAGCCCGAATGTGGTGCGCAATTCCTTTGCAAAACCTTGCCATGGGGCAGGATAATGGCTCGAATTTTCTTCGAATTCAGGTTACAGCAGTCCACCGAGACATGAACAGGGACACAAGAATGGAATTCGCCAAACCTCTGCCAAACTATCTGGTCAATCGGTATCATGGCTGGAAAGCCACCACATATTCGGAAAACCAGGTCTGGTATCGCCGTCTGGCCACCGAAGGGCAGCGTCCGCGGGCCATGGTGATTTCCTGTTGCGACAGCCGGGTTCATGTCACCTCGATTTTTGGGGCGGATCAGGGTGAGTTCTTTATTCACCGCAATATTGCAAACCTGGTTCCGCCTTATGCGCCCGACGGTGATCATCACGGCACCAGTGCTGCCATCGAATACGCGGTGACCGCGCTGAAAGTGGCGCATCTGATCGTGCTGGGCCATTCCCAATGCGGTGGTGTGCAGGGCTGTATCGACATGTGCAAGGGCCAGGCACCACTGCTGGAAGCCAAAGAAAGCTTTGTTGGTCGCTGGATGGATATCCTCAAACCAAAATATGATCTGGTTGCCGATATCGAAGACAGCACCGACCAAGCGCGCCAGTTCGAACGGCAGGCGGTTGTTGCTTCGCTCGAAAACCTGATGACCTTCCCCTTCATCTCCACGGCGGTAGAGAGCGGCTCGCTCAGCCTGCACGGTTTGTGGACAGATATCGGTGAAGGTGGCCTTCAGTGTTATGATCCCGGCGAAAAGAAATTCGTGGTCGTCTGACCCGGCGGATTTTCGACAATTTCAGGCAGCGCGGATCAGACTACTGATTCCGCGCTGTTTTTTTGATAAGTTTGGGATGTCATTTTAGGGATTCGGAGCATTCCATGCGATTGATCAAACGTGTTCTTGTCACCTTGCTAGTCTTGATTCTGGTTCTGGTAGGGGTGTCCTTTATATTGCCAGGCAAGGCAGAGGTTTCGCGTAGCATCACGATTGATGCCTCGCCCGAGGTCATCTTTCCTTATGTCAACTCCATGCAGGAGACCGAGAAATGGTCGCCATGGTTATCTCGTGATCCCGAGACGAAGCTGACCTATGGCGGGCCTGATTCTGGGGTCGGGAATGTGCTGAACTGGTCGTCGGATCACCGGCAGGTCGGCACCGGTTCGCAAGAGATTACCGAAAGCGTTGAAAACCAGATGGTCAGAACCGCCTTGGATTTTGGTCCAATGGGAACTGCCATTGCCATGTTTGAACTGCAGCCGGAGGGCAGCGGCACCAAAGTGACCTGGGGGTTTGAATCCGAATTGGGTATGAATCCCATGTCCCGCTGGATGGGGCTGATGATGGATAAATGGGTTGGCGGAGATTACCAGCGCGGGTTGGATAATCTGAAAACGCTGGTCGAAGGGTAAACGAGGTCAAACACTTGACCGGAGTGATCAGCCGAGGGCCGGATTGGCCAGTTGAAACTCAAAAAGCCACCATTATTTCATTTTCTGAACACCGTGTTGGGACATTTAACGCGCTTTTTCCTCGATAAACACATGTTAAAGCAGCAGGGTTAGGTAGACCGCCATGAGTATCAATCGTCGTGTTTTCGCCTCCGGAGCGTTGGGAATCGGGCTAACGGCATTCTTACCGGTTGGGGGCTATGCGTTGGCTATGGCCGCGGGTCAGGTCGCGCACCGAATTCTGGCCGCTGAAAAGCTGAGCTTTCTGTCCGAGAAGGTCGCCAAATCCGCAGTTCTGGTCAGCATCGGCGGAGCAGTTGATCGAAACCTGAGTGAATTGCAGCAGGCGCATGATGAATTTGACGATATCCTGCTTGGCTTCAAAGAAGGCGAGGGGTCGTCCGGAATTGACCGGGAAAGATTCTATTCCGTCAACAAAGCGCTTGAGGAAGTCGCCAGCGTTTGGGTGCCATACCGGACCGCGGTCGAAGACATCGTTGCTGACAAGTCGATCAACGAAGCGCAACTGAACATGATCGTTGGCAATGTCGAGGCACTTGAAGAATCCTGCCACGCCGTGGTCCGCAAGCTAGAAGCGGCCTATGGCGAGGTCGATATTGAACCGTCGATGGCCCTGGCATTGGAATTCGCAGGTCGTCAGCGGATGATCACCCAGAAGATCTGCAAAGAAATTGCGCTGGCCGCCACCGGAAAAGAAACCGCAGAACACCACGAAAAGTTCAAGAAGAATGCTGCCAAGTTTGGCAAGATCGTCGATGCGTTGATTGGCGGCGGAAATGACTATCTCAAGATGTCTGAACCGCCCAGCGATGCCTCGCTTGAGGCACTGGAACAGGTAAAGGCCCAGTGGAATGAGCTGCAACCAACCGTCGAGGCCCTGAACGCCGCAGAGGTGCCAAGCCTGGAGGACGTTATGCAATTCTGTGCAAAAATGGATGTGCTCGAGAAAGAATCCGAACGTGCGGTTCTGCTGTACGAGGATGCGATCAAGATCGCCTCTTGATTGGGGCTGCGCCGTATCGGCGGGCTACACGAACACCAATCACTTTAATCTGATCCGGGTCCACTACAGAGATGGGCCCGGATTTCTTTTTGCGGCCTAAGAAAAAACAAACCCCGCAAGCGGCGCTGCGGGGTTTGGTCAATACATAAAGAAACGGTATCAGTTATCCCTTCTTCAGGACCTCACGGCCCAGCAATTCGGCGATTTGTACCGCGTTCAGCGCTGCGCCCTTACGCAGGTTGTCACTGACGCACCACAGGTTCAGGCCGTTCTCGATGGTTGAATCCTGACGGATGCGGCTGATGAAGGTGGCGAAATCACCCGCGCATTCGATCGGCGAGACGTAGCCGCCCGGTTCGCGCTTATCGATCACCATGATACCTGGTGCTTCGCGCAGGATGTCACGGGCTTCGTCTTCGTCCAAGAATTCCTCGAACTCGATATTCACGGCCTCGGAATGGCCAACGAAAACCGGAACGCGGACGCAGGTCGCGGTGACCTTGATCGACGGGTCGATGATCTTCTTGGTCTCGACAACCATCTTCCACTCTTCCTTGGTCGAGCCGTCTTCCATGAAGACGTCGATCTGCGGAATGACGTTGAAGGCGATCTGCTTCTGGAACTTGTTCGGCGGAACTTCGGTGGTGGGGTTGTAGATGGCTTTGGTCTGATCCCACAGCTCATCCATCCCTTCTTTGCCCGCGCCGGAAACCGACTGATAGGTCGACACGACGACGCGCTTGATCTTGGCGCGATCATGCAGTGGTTTCAGCGCGACAACCATCTGCGCGGTCGAGCAGTTGGGGTTGGCGATGATGTTCTTGTTCTTATAGTCGTGGATCGCCTCGGGGTTACATTCCGGCACGATCAGCGGAATTGCAGGGTCATAGCGATACAGGGACGAGTTGTCGATCACCACGCAGCCAGCCGCCGCCGCCTTGGGGGCGTAGACCTTGGTCGCCTCGGATCCCACAGCAAACAGTGCCATGTCCCAGCCGGTGAAATCAAACGTGTCCAGGTCTTTGGTCGTGAGTGTCTTGTCGCCAAAGCTTACTTCGGTTCCCAGCGACCGACGGCTTGCCAGCACGGCAAGTTCATCGATGGGGAACTGGCGTTCTGCCAGAATGTTCAGCATTTCGCGGCCCACATTACCTGTGGCGCCGACGACTACGACGCGATAGCCCATTTCATGTCTCCAAAGTTAAGGACGCGCGTTCATAGCCGCGTTGCAGCAAAGAAAAAAGAGGTTTCGCGGGATATTTCCCCCAATGACACCGATTTGACGCGGTGCATCGTCTCAGGCGTCGGTCAGAAGCCGTTCATAGAGCGCCACCAAGGTCTTTGCCTCGCCGTAGATGTCGAAATTCTGTTCCACATGGACGCGGGCGGCGCTGCCGGATAGCGCCAGCGACTCGGGGTTCGACAGCATTTCAGCAGCGGCATCAGCCAGGGCGGGAATGTTCCCCGGTTCGACCACATGGCCCAGTGAGGGGGCAGTCACGATCTCTGCAAAGGCACCGACATCGGTTGCCACCACAGGCACGCCGCAGGCCATCGCCTCGAGCGGGGTCAGGCCAAAGCCTTCCCAGCGTTGCGGCGCGATGAACAAGTCCAGCACCTGGTACCACTCGGCGATCTGATCCACCGTGACCTCGGGTTTGAATAGGATGCGGTCAGACAGGCCCGCCTTGGCGACCTTGTCTTTCAGCTCGGCCAGAAAGCCGGTGTGTTTTTCGGTCGCGCGGCCCATGACGATGCCATGGACGTCTTCGAAACGGCCACAAAGGTTGATCATCGCATCGACGAAAGCATCGGTGCCTTTCTGGTGCCGGATACGGCCATAGCACCCAAGCAGCAGACCACCTGGCAGGCCGAGTTTGCCCCGCAGGGTGTCTTTGTCCGCGGGCGGGGTGAAATCCTGCAGGTTGATGCCATGCATGATGACCTGCGCGTCCCGCTCAAGATATCCGGCGGTTTTGCGCGAGGTGGCAACCACCGCGTCCATCTGGTCGATCAGCCATTTGGTATAGCCCGTATGCGCCCGCTGCGAGGCGCTTGTGAACAGTAGTTTCAGGCGCAGACGAAAGACATTGCGCAGGATCAGGCCCAGCAGCATCTCGGTATTGCGCCGCGCGTGCCAGACGCGCGTGGTCTTGCGCGACAGAAATGGCAGACGGCCCAGCGGGATATGGGGCAGATCGGCCGGTAGTCCCGGTCCGGTCGCGGCGATGTCGATCCATTGCACTTGCAACGGCACCAGCCGCGCGATCGTCGCGGTCACGCCGGAAAGCCTTCGCTTGAGGTTCGGTGCGATGACAACAGGGTCGGACATGGGCTCTCCCGATGGTTCCAGCGTCAGTCAACGCTGTCGCGGCTGAATAGGTAAATCACGCATCCAATGGCAAGCGTGACTGCAAAAAAGCCGAATATCGCTGTGTAGGGCGCGGTTGGACTGATGTCCACTGTCGCGGCATGGACGCGGCCGGTGACAAATTGCGCCAGACCCACTCCGCCGATGCCGAACAGATTCAACAGGGTCATGCCACGCCCGACCAGATGCGGCGGCACGAAGGCGCGGCCATGGGCCATGATGACCGGAAAGCTGGCGCCCATGAAACCGATCACCGCCATCAGACTTACTGACACCCAGACTGCCATGTCGATCCACAGGCACAACAGCCCCAGCGCCGCCGCGCCCAAGGCATTGCCGCCAAAGATCACCCATTTCCGTGTGCCCAAAAGCCGGTCGAGCGGCCCATAGGCAAAGGTGCCGGCAATCATAGCCGCCCCCATGACCAGCGTCGCGGTTCCGATCTGCGTGGTGCTGAGGGCGAAAACGTCGTTCAGATATGGACCTGCCCACAAGCCTCGTGTCGCAGCCGCGGGGGCGTAGGCCACCAGCATCAGCGGCAGGATGGCCCACAGGGCAGGTTCTTTCAGCAGGTCCAGCACTGACCCGCGATGCTCGGTCACAACCGGTTTGGGGTCGTGAACGCTGATCCAGATGCCCGCTGCGATAATGGCCGAAACGACGGCCAGTGTAGCCATTGTGGCGCGCCAGCCCATCAGTTCGACCGCAAGTGCTGTGGGGTAGGAGGCCACCAGATTGCCGACCGACCCAACGCCCAGCATGATGGCTGCTAGCGTGGCAAAGCGGGCGGGCGGGTATTCGCGGGCAAAGATGTAATAGGATGCCATCAGAACGGGCGAGCACCCGACTCCGATCAGCCCCATCGCGACTGCGATATGAAACGGGGTGCTGGCCACTGCAAACAACGCAGCGCCGCCCGCGCCACCTGCCAGCAACAAAACCGCAGCCGTCAAACGCGGCCCGATCCGGTCCAGCGCCCAACCCACTGGCAGTTGCATGGCGGCAAAGACGAGAAACCAAAGCCCCGAGGCAAAGGCCAGATCTTCGGGCCTTGCCCCGATGTCACGCCCCAGATCGACGCTGAGAACGGCAAGAAAGGCGCGAAAAAATTGGCTGAGCACATAGCCCAGACACAGAACCACCAGTCCGGTTTTCATGAGACGCCTCTTTCGCCCAACCCGCCAGCAAATGCTTGGCATGTCCCCGTGATATGTACAAGCGCGTGTGCTATGATGTTTTCAGCGGACATCGAACAAATTTGGGCTATCTGAAGGTCTATTCATATTGTCGAGGAACCAATGAAAGATGCACAGGCCGCATTTTATGACAGCCTTCCGCTGTTGCGGGACTTTAACAATCTGACCGATCCTGAACGCTTTACCGCGGTGCCGACGGAATGGGTTCTTGGTGTCGCAGATGTCGTGGATTCCACTGGTCAGATAGAGCGGGGACGATACAAGGCCGTGAACATGGTTGGGGCCGCGGTGATCTCGGCCATGATCAATGCGCTTCGCGGGCAAGAATTTCCCTATGTCTTTGGGGGTGATGGTGCCGGGTTCGCCGTACCGGCAAGCGCGGCAGAGGCAGCACGTAGCGTTCTGGCCGATTTGCGGCGCTGGGCGGAAGAAGAGTTCGAGATCGCACTGCGCGGGGCCGTCGTGCCCGTCGCCGAAATCCGGCAGGCGGGCAAGGATCTTCGGGTTGCGCGTTACGCGCCATCCGAGGGGGTGGATTATGCGATGTTCTCGGGCGGTGGTCTGGCCTGGGCCGAGGCCGAGATGAAAGCAGGCCGGTTTGAGGTTCCGTACGCAGCCCCCGGTGCGCTGCCGGATTTGACCGGGCTGTCCTGCCGCTGGTCCAACAGCAAGGCGCAGAATGGTCAGATTGTCTCGGTGGTGGTGCAGCCAACTGCCCGCGCTACCGAGACCGATTTCGCCGACCTGTCACGGGCTGTTCTAGTGGCCGCTGAAGGATTGGACCGGTCCGGCCACCCGATGCCGGAAAGCGGCCCTCCGATCCGCTGGCCGCCGCCTGGTTTGGCGCTGGACGCCCATGTGTCCCGTGCGGGACGCAATCTTTTGCTGCAGAAAATCAAGCTGTTGGCGCAGAATTTGATGATCGGGCTGCTGTTCAAATCTGGCAAGCGATTGGGGAATTTTGAGCCGGAACACTATAAGCGCACGGTCAGCCGCAATGCGGATTTCCGCAAGTTCGATGACGGGCTGAAAATGACGCTGGATTGTGACCCGGCCACCCTGAACCAGATTCAGACCGTTCTTGAACAGGCCCGGAAACAGGGCAGCATCCACTATGGCTTGCATGCACAGGACGAGGCGATGATGACCTGCTTTGTCCCCTCGGCCACCCGTGACGATCACGTCCATTTCGTCGATGGTGCCTCGGGCGGGTATGCTCAGGCGGCCTCGGCGATGCGGGCTTAGGCCTTCCACCTTGCGGCCAGGGCACGCGCCGCCTGTGTCAGCAGCATCACGTCGATCCCCACCGCCTGGAACTGGGCGCCCATGTCCTTATAGGCCTGCGATGCCTCATCCGTGACACCAAGAATGCCCGGGGCTTTGCCTGCTGCAACGATGCGCTTCATCGCGTCGGCGATCACCGCCTGGACCTCGGGCGCGGCACTGTTTCCCTGAAAACCCATGTCAGTGGACAGGTCAGACGGACCTATAAACACGCCATCCACGCCTTCTACCTGTGCAATGGCATCCAATGCGGCGATACCGGCGCGGTTTTCCACCTGTAACAGCAGACATATCTGATCGTCTGCGGTCTGAATGTAGTCCTGAACCGTTCCGTATTGCGTTGCGCGTGAGGCCATCGCGCCGACGCCCCGCACACCTTGGGGCGGATAGTGGCAGGCACGAACCAGATCGCGCGCCTGTTCGGCACTTTCCACCATCGGTACCAGGATTGTCTGAGCACCTGCGTCCAGCACCATCTTGATCAATGCGGTGTCGCCCACCGGGATTCGCACGACGGGATGTGTCGGACTGGCGGCCAGCGCGATCAGCTGATCCCGGATGGACCGGATATCATTCGGCGCGTGCTCACCGTCGATCACCAGCCAGTCGAATCCGGCAGTGCCCATGATCTCGGCTGTTACCGCCTCAGCAAAGCTGGACCAACAACCAATCAGATGGTTGCCGTTTTTCAGGGCTTGTTTGAACGTGTTGACGGGTGCGGACATGTGGAACCTCTAGTTTAGCGAGCGGGCGATTTCAGTGATCACGTCAAATGCCATTTGGACGTCTGCCTGCGTGGTTTCAAACTGACCGGCCTGAAAGCGGATCACCAAGTCGCCATCAACGCGGGTTTGAGTCAAGTAAATGCGGCCATCATCATTGATCGCATTGACCAGCCGTAGGTTCAGATCGTCCAGATCGGTTGACCCAAGGGGGGCATAGCGGAATGTCCACAATGACCACATAGGGTTAGTGGTGATTTCGAAATCGGATTCAGCTTTCAGCCGGTCATGCAGAGCCACTGACCATGTTATATGATTGCGCAACCTTTCACGTAGCCCTTCCAGACCATAGGCGCGGATGACGAACCACAGTTTCAGGGCTCGGAACCTGCGGCCCAGCGGTACCGACCATTCAGAATAATTTATGATCCCGTCCTTGCCGTGGGTCTTCAGGAATTCCGGGCTGATCGCGAGTGTCCGTACCAGATCATCGGGGTCCTTCAGAAAATGGGCGCAGCAATCGAACTGAACGCCCAGCCATTTATGCGGGTTGAACACGATGCTGTCGGCTTGCTCGACTCCCTCCCAGTAATGGCGGTATTCGGGGCATATCATGGCCGAGCCAGCCCAAGCTGCATCGACATGCGAATATAGCCCGTATTTTTGCGCAATCTTCAGACATTCCTCTACCGGATCGGCCGCGCCGGTTCCGGTGCCGCCGACGCAGAGGATCACGCCGGTTGGTTGATAACCAGAGTCTAAATCGGCTTGGATTGCTGTTTCCAGCGCCTGTGGGTCCATCCCGCGCCAGTCGCCTTGTATGGGCACCCGCACCAGATTTTCCTGCCCGATCCCCGCAACCCATATGGCACGATCAACCGAGGTATGGACCTCGGCCGAGCAATATACGCGCAGCGGTTTCTGTCCGAACAACCCTTGTTGGTTGCCCTGCCAATTCAGCGCCTTTTCCCGCATGGTCAGCACAGCGGCTAGGGTCGCGGACGAGGCGGAATCCTGAATGACACCTGCAAAGCCCGTGGGCAGATCCAGGGCCTGCCGCAACCAATCCATCATCCGCGTCTCCATCTCGGTCGCGGCGGGGGATGTCTGCCACAACATGCATTGCGGAGCGATGGCGCTGGTTAGAAACTCGGCCAGAACCGACGGGGCCGAGGCGTTTGCATTAAAATAGGCAAAAAAGCGAGGATGTTGCCAATGGGTAATCCCAGGCATCACGATCTGTTCGAAATCGTGAAAGATTTCCTCCATCGCCTGGGAGCGCTCGGGAGGGCGCGCGGGTAAGGCGTTAAGAATATCACCGGGTTCCGTTCTGGCCCGAACCGGATTGTCGCCGACAGTCAGATGGTAATCCTGTGCCCACTCAGCAATCTTGGCGCCCCAATCCGAGAATTCATCCCAGTTCATTTTATCTTCCAATCTTCTCTGAACACCGCTTTCGATCCTGTGCCAGTGATGAATATCCGGGTTGAAACGTCAACGCCCTTTGCAGGAATCCAGTGGTCTGAGGTTTTTCTGAATATGTTTTCGCAGAGAGAAATGGAATAATTTAGGCTCTAATAAGAGATAAATGCCTGGAATTCCAAACACGGAAAGGTCAGTTGAAGAATGAACCGAATTCGGCCAGAATTTAACATGGCTCATGAAATTCCATTGACGTCCCGGTCTTTGCCTATTGCGCTGCTGCGCGCGAGGGAACGGGTTATGGGGCCTATCCGTAGAATGCTTGTAGAGGCGGGCGTAACCGAACAGCAATGGCGGGTTCTGCGGGTGCTGGAAGAGGAAGGCCCGCAAGAGCCCACCCATATTGCTGACCGTGCCTGTCTGCTTTTGCCCAGCCTGACCCGCATTCTGCAAAAGCTTGAGGCCAAGGGCCTTGTCGTGCGGAAAAGCCATCCGGTCGACAAGCGCAGGCAGATTGTTGAGATCACGGTCAAAGGGGCAGGGATTATCCGGGATAACATCGACTATACGTTGCTTTTGGCTGAAGAAATCCGCAACACGCTGGGACCAGAGCGGCATGAGGCGTTGCTGGATCTTCTCAACGATCTGCACCAGTTGAAATTACAATCAGATTCTCGGGACTAACGGTGTGTGGGCTCCGCCAGAGGGCCTTTGTGACCTCTCTGGCGGAGTGGCCAGGCCCGAGTGGACCATGTGCCTGGCCTACAGCCGGATACGAGGGGTGTTCAAACGATCCGGCAACGTTTCAGAGAACATCAGACCCCGAAAATCGGGTTTTCTCAGACGCAAACTTACCCAGGGGGATGGGTGTTTGGCCGTGGTCCTCTGAATATTCGCACCCGGATTTCAGCGATTTCTGCAGTCCACGCGGGTGTCTTCGCAAGAAGGCGGAGGATTGGTGGTCCGCCGCCTTTGTGAGTGGTGACGTCTCAGTGCTGAACGCTTTCTGTTAGCAACAAGCTAGCGCGATACAGCCGTTTTCCAAGGTTTGACGGCTAAAAACTGAATGAGCTGTCGCAGTGTTTTCAGTCGCATGTTGAAAGTAAGCCCAGCGCCATAAGTAGCCATGTCTGCGAATTTTGAAACACGCGCAGGCTTACCGGTTCGATTTGGGCAAGCCTGTGCCGAATTATCCCGGAATTGTCGGCAAAAACCGGCGTGCGGGTTTCCAAGGATTGCGACTTGCTCTGGTTTATGCCCTTTAATATCCACTTTAACTAACCTGTATTATGGCGGCATGATGATGGGTAGCCTATTCTCTATTCCTGATCCGATCGCTTTGCCGGTTACCGGCGAGGACGACACATACCCGGTTGGGCGAATCTTTTGTGTGGGCAGGAACTATGCCGCACATGCGGCTGAAATGGGACATGAGGTCGACCGTGAGGCCCCTTTCTATTTTACCAAGGCCGCTGCAAACGCGGTCCTGTCTGGGGTGACGACGGCTTACCCTCCGGGGACCGAAAATTTCCACCATGAGATGGAGCTGGCTGTTGCAATCGGAAAGCCGGTTTTTCAAGCTGATACTTCTCAGGTGCAGGAAGCGGTGTTTGGCTTTGGCTGCGCCCTAGACATGACCCGACGTGATCTGCAAATTCGCGAGCGCAACAAACAGCGCCCTTGGGATCTTGGAAAAGATTTCGAGAATGCAGCCGTATTTGCCCCTCTGACCCGCGTGAGCGATTGGCAACCCGACCCGCAAAAACGCATCATTTTGCGCGTTAATGGCGAAACCCGGCAGGACGCAACCTTGGATGAGCTGATCTGGTCGATTGATGAGATCATAAGTCACTTGTCTGGCTATTATCATCTGCGACCAGGGGACTTGATCCTGACCGGAACGCCGGCTGGTGTAGGACCGGTTCAGCCCGGAGATTCACTCGAGGGTGAGATTGACGGGTTGCAGCCGGTCAAATTGAGTATATCAGACCCTAAATAGGGTCTTTTTGCCATTTCTCGGCAAATTCTATGTCATCCAACCCGGCAAAGCGACGAACCCGGTCCAGTTCGGCCTGTAGGCGGCGCGTGCGGGCATCTGACCACCGTACTGTTCGTTCTGGCCACAGGGCGCTGACCCGCAGCACCGACTGATCGCGATGGGCCTTCATGTCGATCCGGCCAATCAGCCGGTCGCTTTCGAGAAGCGGGAAAACATAATAGCCATAGGTGCGTTTCGGCGCGGGGACAAACACCTCGATCCGGTAGTGAAACCCAAACAGCCGTTGCGCGCGGTCACGGTCACGCAGCATCGGGTCAAACGGGCTGAGCACCCTGATCCGACCCGGCGCATGGGCGATCTGCGCGGTTTGTTCAGCAACATCCGGGCGTGCAAACAGTTTCCTGACCTGACCATTGGCACATTCGATCTCGATCTCTTCGACACGCCCCTCGGCGAGGGCGGTTTTGCACCAGTCTCGCGCCTCAGCCGCGCTGACCGTGTCCCAAAACGCCGCCAATTCGCCCGAAGTCGCAAACCCAAGCCGGTCAAGTGCCGCATGGCACAGCCAATCCACGGTATGTTCGGCGTCACAAGGCATATTGCCGGGGCAAAGATGCGTCTCGATCACCCGCTCGGTCAGGTCATAGCGTTTCTGGAACCCCTGCCTGCCGATCACGGTCAGTGCGCCCGAGCGCCAGAGGAATTCAAGCGCGGTTTTCGACGGGTGCCAATCCCACCATCCACCGGAGCCTTTCTTTTCGTCTTTTCCCACATCCGACGAGGAAACCGGCCCATGATCGCGTATATGCTGCAGTACGGTTTCAAATTGCTGCTCGAACCCATCGCGACGCCAGTTTTTCCAGCGTGATTTCAGCAGGTCAGCGTCGCGCTGAAACCGTAGATGCCAATGGGGGTAGAATTCCATCGGAATGACTGCGGCATCATGGGTCCAATGTTCGAACAGCCCACGGTCACGTTCATACACATGCTTGAGGTTTTTGGCGCGATAGGCGGGCCTGCGCGAAAACAGGATCATGTCATGGGCGCGGGCGACCGTGTTGATACTGTCCAGCTGAACAAATCCCAGACGCCTGATCAATTCAAGCAGGTCAGGCCCTTTCGCAGCCCCGGACGGCTGTTCTGCCAGCGCGTGCCGGTCCATGAACAGGGCGCGGGCCGCCCGATTGTTCAGCCTTTGCATCGCCATGGGTCAGCGGCGTTTCAGCGTATCACCATAACTGATCTTGGGGGTCAGAGTTATGCGGTTTTCGACCTCGGAAGTGGGATCGGAAAGCTGAACGGCGATTATCTCGGCTGCCTTGCGCCCAATCTCGTGTCGACATGCATCCATTGTGGCCAGCTTGCGCGGCAGGCCCTGTAACAGTTCGACATTGTTGAACCCTGCCAAACCGATCTGGCCTGGAATGTCTATCCCCTGGTCCAACAGATACAGCAATCCACCAGCACCAATCATGTCGTTGGAATAATACAGGAAATCCAGATCCGGTGAGCGTTCCAACATGGCTTGAGTCATCTCGCGGCCTTTGGCCAAGGCCGAGCCCCCGGAATAAAACTCGCGGTCTTCGATCTCGATCCCATGCTTGCCCAGCACTTCGGTAAAGCCTTCGAACCGTTTCCGAGCGCGGTGATCCAGGGGCATTTTGGTGCCCATAAAGCCGATATGTTCATAGCCCGCTTTCAGGATCGCCTGTGCCATCTCACGTCCAGCGCGGCGATGGGAAATCCCGACCATCGCGTCCACCGGCTTACCATCGGTGTCCATGATCTCGACCACCGGAATCCCCGCCGAATCCAGCATGGCGCGTGCGGCATCGGTATGTTCCAATCCGGCGATGATCACGCCCGAAGGCCGCCACGAGAGCATCTCGTACAGGACTTTTTCCTCTTTTTCGGGCAAATAATCGGTGACGCCGACCACTGGCTGTAGCTCGGTATCCTCAAGAATCTGATTGATCCCGGTCAGCACCTCGGGGAACACCATGTTCGACAGCGACGGGATGATCACCGCCACAAGGTTCACCCGGCTTGAGGCAAGCGCACCAGCGATTTTGTTCGGCACGTATCCCAGCTCTTTTGCTGCGGCCAGAACGCGTGTGCGGGTCGCATCCGACACGTCACCCCGATTGCGCAGAACCCGGCTGACCGTCATCTCAGACACTCCGGACGCTTCAGAAACATCACGAAGGGTGAGCGGGCGTTTGTTTTCTGTGGTCACGGGGTGCACCTGCGTTGTTGTTTTGTCCGATGGTAGCGTGAACAGGACGCATTTTACAACTGCCCTTCAAAGCCGATGACAACCCGAAAAAACCACGCTACAGAGAGTTTTGCGCGGCCCCGTGGCTCAACTGGATAGAGCAGCCCCCTCCTAAGGGGCAGGTTGCAGGTTCGAATCCTGCCGGGGTCGCCAAGATATCTAATGAAATCATTTATTTTCCGAACTTTAGACAGTTCACTCGCTTCGAAAGGTGACACATGACTAAAAATTGGTTCGGATGAGCCAATCAAAATATCCATCGCCTAGAATGAATTTCTTTTGGGGCGAGTGCGGCAAAACAAATTACTGGTCCGAAAGTCGACCGGATATTGTCCGTTCTTGCTCTGTGACGGGGCCAGCCTCGCGAATTTGTGGCATTCGCCAGCTTAGGCCACCGGTCCTGTTGCGCACCCAGCCAATGAGCGCGGCGCTAGATTTATTCTTCGCTGATCTCAGATTGCATAACACCAGGCTGACCACGGCCGGCCTCCCAAAGCCTTACAAAAAACTGGCTTCAATAGGGGGGTAAAAGAAAAAGGGCCCCCAAGCGGCGGCCCTTGATCGTTTTGCAGTGAAAGCTGGGATCAGCCGTTCACGCTGTCCTTCAGCGCCTTCGCAATGGTCATTTTGACCACTTTGTCGGCTTCTTTCTTGAACTGCTCGCCGGTGGCAGGGTTACGCACCATGCGCTCGGGGCGCTCGCGACAGTAGATTTTGCCGACACCAGGCAGGGTCACCGCGCCGCCCGCCGACACTTCGCGGGTGATCAGGCCGGTCATGGCCTCCAGCGCAGTGTTCGCAGCTTTCTTGTCGGTTCCCATTTCCTCAGCGAGAGCAGCAACCAGCTGAGTCTTTGTCATAGGCTTTGCCATTTCTTGGTCTCCTTAACGTGCCCGATAAATAGGGCCTCACCGCGTAACTGTAACGGGATATTGTAGGTGAACACAACGAATAGTAGCGTCGAAAACCCTAAAAATAGGGGGAATTCGTTGCTTTTTTGCTTCAGAGAAAGGCCGTTTCATCAAAGGAACGCAATTTCCGGCTGTGCAGGCGCTCCAGCGGCATGCCCCTCAGGTGCTCCATTGCACGAATTCCGATCGCGAGATGGCGGCTGACCTGCGTGGTATAGAAGGCAGAGGCCATGCCAGGAAGCTTTAATTCGCCGTGCAGCGGCTTGTCTGAAACACAGAGCAACGTGCCATAGGGAACACGGAACCGATAGCCGTTGGCGGCAATGGTCGCGCTTTCCATATCCAGCGCGATTGCCCGTGATTGGCTGAGCCGCTGTACCGGGCCGGACTGGTCGCGCAGTTCCCAGTTGCGGTTATCGACCGAAGCGACGGTGCCTGTGCGCATGACCCGTTTCAGCTCATAACCTTCCAGCTCGGTGACCTCGGCTACAGCCTGTTCCAGCGCAACCTGAACCTCGGCCAAAGGCGGAATCGGCACCCAGACTGGCAGGTCATCATCCAGAACCTTGTCTTCGCGCAGATAGGCATGGGCCAGAACAAAATCGCCCAATGCTTGTGTGTTGCGCAGCCCGGCGCAGTGGCCAACCATCAGCCAGGCATGCGGGCGTAGCACGGCGATATGATCGGTCGCGGTTTTGGCGTTCGACGGACCGACACCGATGTTGACCAGCGTGATACCCGATCCATCCGCCCGCTTTAGGTGATAGGTCGGCATCTGCGGCAGCTTCAGGGGTTGTTCCAGCGCTCCGCCTTCGGTGGTGATCTCGACATTTCCGGTCGAGACAAAGCTGGTATAGCCACTGTCTGGATCGGCCAGCTGCGCGCGTGCATAGTTTTCGAATTCCGAGACGTAGAACTGATAGTTGGTGAACAGCACATGGTTCTGGAAATGACTGGGATCAGTCGCAGTGTAATGCGCCAGCCGGGCCAGTGAATAGTCGACCCTTTGCGCAGTAAACAAAGACAGCGGGCCGTCTTCTTCCTCGTGGTCATGGACGCCATTGACGATGTCGTCATGGGTGGTTGTCAGGTCCGGTACGTCGAATACATCGCGCAGGGTAAATCCGGCGGCGCCCTGATGCGGAACGATCAGATCAGGATTATTGGCCACGGCGAAATGAACCGGAATGGGTGTGTCCGAGGCCCCGATCGTGACCGGCTGGTCATGGTTTCTGATCAGCAGGGCAATCTGTTGGGTCAAATAGGACCGGAACAGATCTGGCCGCGTTACAGTGGTCGAGTGGATGCCCGGTTCCGAGACGTGACCGAAACTTAGCCGGCTGTCGACCCGCGCATAGGAGGAGGTTTTGATGCGAATTTCCGGGTAATAGGCTCTGAAGCGTTCAGTTGGTGCTCCGTGCTCGATCACATTGGCAAAGTTCTCGCACAGGAAGCTGGTGGCTTGCTCGTACAGTTCTTCCAACCTTGCGACCGCGGCTGCGGGATCGGTGAAGTTCTCGGGCGCGGGGGCCTTAGGTGCTCGTATTATTGTCATGCAAGGGGTTCCAAAAGATCGATCTTTTCAAATTTGCGCACATCCACCAGCCCGACATCCGAGATCCGCAATTCCGGGATCACCACCAGGGCCAGCAATGAGTGCTGCATATAGGCGTTGTTTAGTTTACAGCCACAGGCCTGCATCGCCCGAACCATTTGTTCGGCCTCGGCGGCCACTTCGGCTGCCGGGCTATCAGACATCAGTCCAGCGATGGGCAGTTCCACCAGCGCCAGTTCCTCACCGTCTCGGAAAATGGTGATGCCACCGCCGATCTCGGCCAGCCGATTTGCGGCAAGGGCCATCTGTTCGCGGTCGGTCCCAACAACAATCATATGGTGGCTGTCATGGGCAACGGTCGAAGCCATTGCCATGCGCCCCTGATATCCAAACCCCGAGACAAAGGCGTTTGTGACCCCGCCTGTTGCGCGGTGGCGTTCGACAAGCGCAATCTGGCAGACCTCACCCTCGGCTTCAACCAGGCCGCCAATGATGGGCAGTTCGGCTTTTAACGCTTTGGTCGGGGCCTGGTTTTCGACCACACCAATCACATTGGCCTGAACGCGGTTCGCCCCCTTAGGGGCCTCGATCTGAAAATCCGCGCTGGTCAGGGCATGGCCCAGATGCACGGTGTTTCGAGCGGCTGCAGGCCAATTCAGATGCGGGCAGTCCACAGTGATCTTGCCGTCCTCTGCCACGATTTGGCCGCGCGCTATGACAAGCTCGATGGGCAGGTCCTTCAGGTCCGAGCTGAGGATGATATCCGCCCTGCGCCCGGGCGTGATCGAGCCGATATCGCGCTCCAACCCGAAATGCGTGGCTGTGTTGATGGTCGCCATCTGCAACGCGATCAACGGATCACAGCCGCAGGCAATCGCATGGCGCACCACGCGGTTCATATGCCCTTCATTGACCAGGGTACCAGAATGGCAATCATCCGTGCACAGGATGAAGTTGCGCGGATCCAGCCCTTTTTCGGTGATGGCGGTGATCTGAGTTTCCACGTCATACCAGGCCGATCCCAATCGCATCATCGACCGCATCCCTTGACGCACCCGCGCGATGGCATCGGCCTCGCAGGTGCCTTCGTGGTCGTCGGCAGGGCCGCCTGCGACATAAGCTGCGAAATCAGGCCCTAAATCAGGCGAAGCATAGTGCCCGCCAACGGTTTTCCCTGCCCGTTGGGTCGCGGCAATCTCGGCCAGCATCTTGGGATCGCCATGAATGACGCCTGGGAAATTCATCATCTCGCCCAGTCCGATGATGCCCGGCCAGTTCATCGCCTCGGCCACGTCTTCGGGGGTGATCTCATAACCGGTGGTCTCAAGCCCTGGCGCCGATGGCGCGCAAGAAGGCATCTGGGTGAAAATGTTAACGGGCTGCATCAGCGCCTCGTCATGCATCATACGAACGCCGTCCAGGCCCAGCACGTTGGCTATTTCGTGCGGGTCAGTGAACATGCTTGTCGTGCCATGAGGGATAACGGCCCCCGCAAATTCGGCCGGGGTCAGCATTCCTGATTCGATATGCATATGCCCGTCGCACAGGCCGGGCAGCATATACCGCCCCTCTGCCTCGATGATCCTGGTGTTCGGGCCGACGCAGTGCGAAGCATCGGGGCCAACATAGGCGATACGTCCATCGACAATCGCGATGTCATGATCGGGCAGGGCTTCGCGGCTGTGCACGTTAACCCAGATCCCGCAGCGGACAACAAGGTCAGCGGCTTGACGCCCTGCGGCGACAGCGATCAAACGGGGGGCGGTATCGGGCCAGCTTGGGAAAGGTGTGAATTCCATGGCCCAACTTTCCCGAACGCACGGAAAGGTGCAACCCCTGCTCGGCAGTTATCATGATTCCGTCATGCAGCGCGTCAGCGCTGTTGTGCCTAGCCCCGTGAAGGTCCCTTAAGAGCCGCTATGCTAGGCAGGAGAGCCACGGCCTAGCCAGGGAACGTTTTCGCAATCTCGCGCCGGACCCATTCGGCAAAGGCAATCGCTCCTGGTGACTCTTCTGCCTGAGGCGACAGCAACAGGTAATAAGCCTCTGGCACAACCGCGCGATATTCGAATGGTGCAACCAATCGACCTTCATCAATCAAGTCGCGCGCGATTGTGTCATGCGTCAGGCACAAGCCGCCCCCGGCCATCGCAACCGACAGGCTGACCAGATAGGTGGTGGAATATGTGATCGGAGGATTTTCCCAAATTAGACCCTGATCTTCGATCCAATTCTGCCAATTCGACAGCAGGTTTGAGCAGTCATACAAGGGGGTTCGCTGTAGTGTATCCAGCGAAACCTCATAGCCAGGCGCGCAAACCGGATAATAATGATCGGATCGCAGTAGTTCGGTTCGCACCGTGTCCGAAGGTCTGAGCGAAAACCGAATTTCTACCGCAGCCCCCTCCGCCATTTCCCGGGGCTCCCACAACTCGGTGAATATGTTCAGCTGTACAGACGGGTGTTCAGCCTGAAACATTGGAAGGCGGGGGGCCAGCCAGTTGACCGCAAAAGTGATGTTGCATTGTACCTGCACCGCGTTCTGCTGGGCCCCGGTCACGGCCCGCGTTCCGCGCAGTAATGTGCGAAATGCCTCACGCACGACAGGGAGATAGCTGATCCCGGCCCCGGTCAGTTCAAGTGCGCGGGGACGGCGCAGGAAAAGCGGTTGGCCAAGATAGGCCTCAAGCGACTTGATTTGCTGGCTGACAGCGCTTTGTGTCATGTTTAGATCGCGCGCTGCCGCGGTAAAGGACAAGTGGCGGGCCGCGGCCTCGAAAGTCCGAAGCCAACCCAACGGGGGCAGCTGTTTTTGCATGGGCATAACCTGGCCATTAGTTCAGCTTATGAAATAGGCGCGATTTTTTCGTTGGTCAATTTTTTCTACTGCGGGCACGATTTTCCAATCAAGCAATCCGCTGACAGGAGACGGAAATGAGCGTTGCCAGCTTGCGCCCCAATATTGACCATTGGCCTGAACGTGTGGATCTGGCGGCTACATTTCGATGGGCTGAACGTCTGAATATGCACGAAGGGGTCGCAAACCATTTTAGCTTGGCGGTGAATCAGGACGGCACACAATTCTTGATGAACGCCAATCAGATGCATTTTGCACGAGTAAAAGCATCGAACCTGCTTTTTCTGGATGCCAAAGACGCTGATGTCATGACCCAACCCGGCGCACCGGATCCAACTGCATGGGGCCTGCATGGTTCGATTCACCGGCACTGTCCTCATGCCCGCTGTGTAATGCATGTGCATTCCATCTTTGCCACGGTTCTGGCCTCGTTGGCCGACAGCACATTGCCGCCGATCGATCAGAACACCACTACGTTTTACAACCGTTATGTGGTCGATCACGAATTTGGTGGACTTGCTTTCGAAAGCGAGGGGGAACGTTGCGCAACCATGCTGGCAGACCCAAAAAAGAAAGTCATGATCATGGGTAATCATGGGGTTTTGATTTTGGGTAGTAACCCGGCAGATGCCTTTAATAGACTCTATTATTTCGAACGCGCTGCTGAAACGTATATCCGTGCCTTACAGACGGGCCAACCCCTGCGCGTTTTGTCAGACGAGATTGCGGAAAAGACCGCGCAGGAGTTGGAAGATTATCCCGATCAGGCCGAGGCACATCTGCGTGAGATCAAAGCGCTGTTGGATGCTGAAGGCTCGGATTACGCAAGCTGACGAGATACCCAGATGACGGATTCTGATCAAAATCCCGAAGCAGCCCGCTGGCACTATCACCCTCAGGGGCCGGTGGCCTTGAACCCGTTGTTCAACTGGCCACCCCGCCCATCAGCGGTGTTGAGGTGGTATGGTGGCGCGTGGCTGCAAATTACTTCTCTGACGCTGTGCATGGGGCTTGCTGCAACGGTCTATGTGCTGTTTTTCCTGGGTTTAGAGACGATGAAGACCTTTCAGCCCGGCTGGATGTTCCGAATCTGGTTGCTGAACATGGTGCCTCAGATTCTGGTCGCGGGCGGGCTGCATTGGTGGCTGTACATGCGCAAAGGGCAGGGCATGTACAAGAAGTTCGACCGCCGGGATCTGACCCGGGACAACGGGACCTTCACTTTTCGCAATCAGGTCTGGGACAATATCTGGTGGACCCTGGGCAGCGCCATGAGTGTCGCCACGATTTACCAATGGGGGATCTATTGGGCGATGGCCAATGGCTATGTGCCCACGGTCACATGGTCCACCGCGCCGGTCTGGTTTGTGGTCTGGATGTTGCTCATCCCCATGTGGTCGGGGCTGCATTTCTATTGGGTGCATCGACTAGAGCATCACCCGAAACTCTACAAACACGTCCATGCCGTGCACCACCGGAACGTTAATATCGGGCCGTGGTCAGGAATATCAAACCACTGGTTTGAGAACCTGTTGTACTTCACCACTTATTTCATTCATCTGGTCGTGCCGTCGCATCCAATGCATCTCTTGTTCCACGCCTATTTCCAGCAGGTCAGCCCTGTGCTGTCCCATTCCGGGTTCGAAAAGCTGAAAGCCGGAGAGACCGAGGCCGCCCGTGCGGGCGACTTTTTCCACCAGCTGCATCACCGGTATTTCGAGTGCAACTACGGCACCTCCGAGATTCCGTTCGACAAGTGGTTTGGCACTTATCATGACGGTTCTGCCGAGGCGACGACGCGGACGCGGGCTTATAAAAAGCAGATGTATACCTAGTCGACCCGTAGGGCACGGGGGGTGATCCCGAATTCGGCCCGGAAGGCGCGGGTCATGGCGCTGGGATCGTCGTATCCGGCCCGCAGGGCGATCTCGCTGACAGTCAGGTCGGTTTCTGCCACCAGCTTCCGCGCCAAATTCAGGCGCAAGCGGCGATAGACCTGAGCCGGACCCGCACCCAGTTCGGCCTGCATTCGTGTCGACAATGCCTTGTGTGAGCGCCCGACCTGTCGGGCGATATCCGTAATGGGCAGCGGGGTTTCAAGATTTTCCTGCATCAATGCCAAGGCCTTGTTCACATACCCACTGGTTGCCCCGACCCCTCCGGAATGCGACCGAGCGGAATCGCGGGTCATGAACAACTGCGCGACTTCCAGTGCCAGTGCCTGCCCGTGGTCATGACCGATAAGATGCAACACAAGATCAAAAGCTGCCATGGCGCCGGAACAGGTAATGCGATTCCGGTCTAGGACATACCGCTCGCGCCGGGCGTCGATCTCGGGGAACCGCTCGGTAAAGCCGGTCAGCTCTTCCCAATGGATGGTGGCGCGATACCCGTCCAGCAGTCCGGCCAGCGCCAGCAGCCAGCTTCCAGTATCCAGCCCAGCCAGAACGTCATAGCGATTTGCGGCGGATCGCAATCCGGTCAGCGTCGGCCAGCCGCCATGCGCGCGAAACCCATATGATGGCATCACCATCAATGTACCGCCGCGGGCAGATTGCAGTCTTGCGTGCGGCGTAACCTGCAACCCCGAGGATGATGTGACCGGCCCTTCTGTCAGCGACAGGAATTCCCAGTCATACAGTTTTCGTCCAGCCAGCGAATTGGCCGCGCGCAGGGGTTCGACGGTGTTGGCAAGGCAATGGTTTGAAAACCCATCAAAAAGCAGAACCCCGAATTGCTGCATCGCGGCAGGCGATTTTGTCCATTTTCGCATGGTTAACGTCTATTTCTGCACGATGAACTTTGCAACCCGGGCCACGATATCGCAAGCCCCAGATGTGGAGACCGCAGATGCAATATGGCCTGACCGACGAGCAAGAGATGATCGCCGCGACTGTTCGCAGTTTCGTCGAGAAAGAGATCTATCCACATGAAGAGCTGGTTGAACGTACCGGCGAGGTTCCGCAGGAAATAGCGGATGAGATCAAGCGCAAGACAATTGAATTGGGTTTCTATGCCTGCAATTTTCCCGAAAGCGTCGGATGTGCCGGGCTGAACCATCGGGAATTTGCACTGGTCGAGCGCGAACTGGGTCGGGGATCGATGGCCTTGAACCACTTCTTTGGCCGTCCGCAAAACATCCTGATGGCCTGCGAGGGCGAGCAAGTCGAACGCTATCTGATGCCCGCAGTTCGGGGCGAAAGGATGGATGCACTGGCGATGACCGAACCAGGTGCAGGTTCGGATGTGCGTGGTATGAAATGTGCCGCAGTTCGAGACGGCGGAGATTGGGTCGTCAACGGGACCAAACATTTCATCTCGGGCGCGGAGCATGCCGATTTCATCATCGTTTTCATCGCGACGGGTGAAGATCAGACGCCAAAAGGTCCAAAGAAACGGATCACAGCCTTTCTTGTGGATCGCGGCACGCCGGGATTCACCATCCGGGACGGGTATAAATCGGTCAGCCACCGGGGCTATAAGAACATGGTCCTGGATTTTGACGATTGTCGCCTGCCCGACAGTCAGGTGTTGGGCGAGGTCGATGGCGGGTTCGAGGTGATGAATACCTGGCTATATGCCACCCGCATCACCGTGGCGACCATGTCGGTCGGACGCGCACGTCGCGCCTTTGACTATGCGCTGGACTATGCAGCCACGCGTGAACAATTCGGTCAGAAAATCGGCAAGTTCCAGGGCGTGTCATTCCAGATCGCCGATATGATCACCGAAATCGATGCCGCTGACCTGTTGACGCTGGCAGCGGCCGACCGGCTGGACAAAGGGCTGCCTGCAAACCGCGAGATTGCCTCGGCCAAGCTTTACGCCTCCGAGATGCTGTCGCGGGTGACCGATGCCGCGATTCAGGTGCATGGCGGCATGGGGCTGATGGACGATTACCCGCTGGAACGGTTCTGGCGCGATGCGCGCGTCGAACGCATCTGGGACGGTACCAGCGAGATTCAGCGTCACATCATCAGTCGTGAGCTGTTGCGGGCACTTGGCGCATGACAACGGCGCTGGCACGGGCGTTGAACCCAAGCTCCATTGCCGTGATCGGTGGTGGGGCTTGGTGCGCGTCAGTCATTCAACAGGCGCGCAAGTTCGGGTTTCAGGGCGATATCTGGCCGGTCCATCCCAAAGCCTCTGAGGTGGCCGGAGAGCGCGCTTTTGCGCGGCTCGAGGATTTGCCCACGGCCCCGGATGTGGCCTTTGTGGGCATCAATCGTCATGCAACAATCGAGGCGGTTCAGGCGCTGGCAGCGATCGGGGCAGGGGGTGCGGTTTGTTTCGCGTCGGGGTTCACCGAGGCGCGAGCCGAGGATGATTTGGGCGCGGATCTGCAGGACCAGTTGATAGCAGCCGCCGGGGAAATGCCTGTTCTGGGTCCCAACTGCTATGGTTTCGTCAACGGGCTGGATCAAGTCGCAGTCTGGCCGGATCAGCATGGGATGCAACCGGTGGAACGAGGCGTAGCGATCCTGACGCAAAGTTCGAATATTGCAATCAACATGACCATGCAACGCCGGGCCCTGCCGCTGGCGTTCATGCTGACCTGCGGGAATCAGGCGCAGACACATCAGGCTGACGTTGCCTCAACACTTCTGGACGACGACCGGATCACCGCTATCGGTGTTCATATCGAGGGGTTTGGCGATCTGCGAAAATGGGAGGCTTTGGCCGACAAGGCACGCAGCCGGGGCATTCCGGTTGTTGCCCTGAAGATGGGCCGCTCCTCCCATGCGCAGGCGGCGACGATTTCGCATACCGCGTCTTTGGCAGGTGGTGATGCGGGCGCGCAGGCGTTTCTGGACCGGTTGGGAATCGCCCGGCTGGACGACATTCCCAGCTTTTTGGAATGCCTCAAGCTGTTGCATGTCACGGGTCGGTTGGACGGCACCGGGTTGAGCACGATCAGCTGCTCGGGTGGTGAGGCCAGCCTCGCCGCCGATATGTCAGAGGGGCGTGATCTGCATTTCCCCCCCTTGACCGAGGCACAGAAAACTGACCTGCGGGCGGCTTTGGGCCCAATGGTGGCGTTGGCGAACCCGCTAGACTACCACACCTATATATGGCGCGATACCGAAGCGATGACCCGCGCGTGGTCGGCGATGACCGGGCCGGAACAAGCCATTACCATTGCGATTGTCGACTATCCTCATACCGACGCATCGGATTGGGAATGTGCCACCCAAGCGGCGTTGAACTGCGCCGCCCAAACCGGGCGACCTTTTGCCGTTGCCGCGACCCTACCAGAACTTTTGCCAGAGGAAGTGGCGCAGCGCCTGCTGGTCGGCGGTGTGGTGCCTTTTGCCGGTCTGCATGAAGCCTTGGCTGCGGTTGAGGCCGCCGCGCGGCCGGTTGCGGCACCGGCTGATCCGGTACTGTTGCCCTCGCAGGCTGAGGCAAACCATGTCTTGACCGAAGCAGAGGCCAAACGGGCGCTGGCAGATCATGGTCTGCGGATTCCTCAATCCGTAGTGACGCGTCCGGACAAGGCTGCGCATGCTGCATCGAATCTGACGGCTCCATTCGCGGTCAAGGGCGTCGGGCTTGCGCATAAATCCGAACACGGTGCGGTGCGCCTTGGCGTCGGCTTGGACGATCTGAGCGCGGTTGCGACCGAGCTTGGAACCGACGAAGTTCTGATCGAAGAGATGGCCCAAGGCGGTGTTGCCGAGTTATTGATCGGCGTCACCCGTGATCCGGCCCATGGCTATGTTCTGACGCTAGGGGCTGGAGGCGTGCTGACCGAAATTCTGCGCGACAGTGTTTCAGTGCTGATCCCGTCATCCCGGGACGCGGTCCGTCAGGCGCTGGGCAAGCTGAACTGTGCGCCGTTGCTGGCGGGGTATCGCGGTAAACCGGCGGCGGATACCGAGGCGATCCTGAATGCAGCCGAGGCTGTGCAAGCCTATGTTATTGCCAATGCAGCCCATGTCAGCGAAGTTGAAATCAATCCACTCATCTGCAATCCCGATGGCGCTGTGGCCGTGGATGCTCTGATCCGAAAGGCACGTATATGAACCCGGTTAAAACCAAGCGCGATGGCGCGATTCTGCAGGTCACTCTGGACCGACCCAAGGCAAATGCCATTGATCTGGCCACCAGCCGAATCATGGGTGAAGTGTTCCGCGAATTCCGCGATGATCCAGAGTTGCGCGTGGCCATCCTGACCGGTGGTGGCGAAAAGTTCTTTTGCCCGGGGTGGGACCTCAAGGCCGCCGCGGACGGAGACGCCGTGGACGGGGATTATGGAGTCGGCGGTTTTGGCGGGCTGCAGGAACTGCGGGATATGAACAAGCCTGTCATCGCTGCGGTGAACGGGATTGCCTGTGGTGGCGGGCTGGAACTGGCGCTGAGTGCGGATATGATCATCGCTGCAGAGCATGCCAGCTTTGCCCTGCCCGAAATCCGGTCGGGCACCGTGGCTGATGCGGCCAGTGTAAAGCTGCCAAAACGCATCCCCTACCATATCGCGATGGAACTGCTGCTGACTGGCCGCTGGTTCGATCCGGTTGAGGCAAAAGGGTGGGGCCTGATCAACGAGATCGTCCCAGGTGATCAGCTTTTAGACCGGGCATGGGAACTGGCCCGTTTGTTGGCCAGCGGCCCCCCGCTGGTTTACGCGGCGATCAAAGAGATCGTGCGCGACGCCGAAGATTCCAAGTTTCAGGATGCCATGAACCGGATCACCGGGCGGCAGTTGCCGACGGTGGACATTCTATATGGTTCTGAAGACAACCTCGAAGGCGCGCGCGCCTTTGCCGAGAAACGCGACCCGGTCTGGAAAGGGCGCTGAGCGGGTTCAGATCTTCTCGAACATTGCGATAAGGGCGGTATCGTCCCGGTTGGGCCCGGCAGACAGGTCGCCGTAGATTCGAACTTCGGGCAGGGACAGGTTTTGTATCTGCCCATGGGCGAGCTGGTGCAGTGCGTCAGCAAATCCCAGAGATTCGTAGTGTTTCGCGTTAATCGACAGAGCGAATTGCGCGCCTGTCCGGGCCACGTTCAACAGCGCGGGCAGGGCCTCGGGGCCGAGATGGCCATGGGTAAATGTGCCCGAGGACACAATGCCCGAATAGCTGTCGCGCGGCACCGGGATGCCCTGGTTCAGGTCAGCCTCAATCGCGTCGCGGTAGATGTCTTTGCGCAGGGCCTGATCCAGCATCTCGGCGCTGATATCGGTGGCGTCGATCGGACCAACGCCCAACCCGGCCAGTACCGCACCGCAAAGCCCGGTGCCTGCACCGACATCCAAAACCGGACCCTGTCCCCCGGCGCTGACAAAGGCGCGGGCGGTGTGGATATGCAACTGATAGTCCTCGCGCGCCGCAAAACCGTCATCATAGTCGCCGGCCCATTCGGCATAAAGCCGTTTGTGGTCCTCGGGGCTGTCTAGCGCATAAGCTGCATGCAGGTCGGGCGATTTTGTACTCATGACTCATGAAAGGCGTATGTGGGGATTCGAATCAAGTATCCAGTGGCGGGTGCTTGCATCTTGGACCATTGGCGATCATCAAGAAGGATATGGTTAAGACACTCTTTTCATTCGGTCACGGATATTCGGCGCAGGCCCTGTCGCGGCATCTTGAACCGGCGGGTTGGCGCATATTCGGAACTACGCGCGATCCGGCGCAATCGGGTGCGGTCCGGGCATCCGGTGCCGAACCGGTGATCTGGCCCGGTCAGAAGGTTAATTTGGACGGGGTAACACATCTGTTGATTTCGACCGCGCCGAATGCGGGCGGAGATCCGGTGCTGGCGGCGCTTGGCGACGAAATCGCTGACCGCGCAGGTCAGTTCGATTGGGTCGGATACCTTTCCACAACCGCAGTCTATGGGGACCACGAAGGCGGGTGGGTGGACGAGGCGACCCTTCCTTCACCAATGGCCGAGCGCGGCAGGTGGCGCGTCCGGGCCGAGACACAATGGCAAGACATTCCGGGCCTGCCCGTCCACATCTTTCGCCTTGCCGGGATATATGGCCCCGGGCGCGGCCCATTTTCCAAACTTAAACGGGTGGGAATGCGCCGCATAATCAAACCGGGGCAGGTGTTCTCGCGCATCCATGTAGCGGACATCGCGCAGGTGCTTGCGGCGTCGATGGCATCGCCGAACCCGGGTGCGATTTACAATGTCTGTGACGATGAGCCGGTGCCGCCACAGGATGTCATCGCCTATGCGGCTGAACTGCAAGGCCTGCCTCTGCCCGCTGCGGTTCCGTTCGACCAGGCCGATATGTCCCCGATGGCCCGAAGTTTCTATAATGAAAACAAGCGGGTCAGGAATGACCGGATCAAGGATGAACTGGGTATCCGGCTTTTGTATCCGGATTACCGCGCTGGACTGCAGGCCCTGATGAAGGACGGCTGAGCCCTTATCGGGCGGTGGCTTTGATCAGGTCCGCGGCTTTCTCGGCGATCATGATGGTTGGGGCGTTGGTGTTTCCCGAGACCAGAGTCGGCATGACCGATGCATCGACCACGCGCAGACCCTCGATCCCGCGCACGCGCAGTTCGGGGTCAACCACGGCCATCGTATCCACACCCATTTTGCAGGTTCCGACCGGGTGATAGATCGTATCGGCGCGAGCGCGAATATGGTGCTCCCAATCCGCATCGGTTTGAGCGTCATCCATGCCGTACATCGCTTTGTGCCGGAATTTACTGAAGGCCGGTGCGTGCAGAATGTCCTTGGTCATACGCGCGCCCTTGATCAGCGTGTCCAGATCGCGGTCATCGGACAGGTAAGCCGGATCAATGGCCGGAGCGGCAAAGGGATCGGCGCTGTGCAGCCCGACCGTGCCACGGCTTTCGGGGCGCAATTTGCACACATGGCAGCCGAACCCATAGCCATAATGCAGCTTCCTTGCATGATCATCGGCCAAGGAAATGACGAAGTGCAGCTGGATGTCGGGGCGATCCAAATCCGGGGAGGTTTTCAGAAACGCGGCGCCCTCGGCAAATGGCGTGGCCGCCATCGACTTACCGGTCTTACGCCAGCGCCAAATATGCCCTGCCAAATTCAATGCGGCAGCGGCACCGATGCCGAATGTGTTGGTGTCCCGGGTTTTATAGAGCAGCGTAAAATCCAGATGGTCCTGCAGGTTCTTGCCAACGCCCGGCAGGTCGTGCCGCACCTCGATCCCATGTTTGACCAGATCATCAGCGGCACCAATCCCGGATAGCTGCAACAACTGCGGAGTTTGAAGTGCACCGGCGCAAACCAGAACCTCGCGTCTGGCGGAGACGGTGATATCCGCACCTTTGGCCTTTTTCCTGTATACCACACCGGTGGCCCGCTTTCCTTCAAAGGTCAGCTCTTTGGCATGGGCGTCGGTAATGACCGTCAGGTTCGGGCGGTCCATGACCGGAAAGACATAGGCCGCCGCTGCCGAGCATCGCTCGCCATTCTTCGAGGGGTCGTGAAACTGTGTGACCTGATACAGACCAACGCCCTCGTTATCGCCCCGGTTGAAGTCCCGGCTTCGGCGGTGCTGCATCTGTTCGGCGGCCTCGATAAAGGCAAGTGTGATCGGGCGCGGCTGTTTCTGGTTTGACACGTGCAGAGGGCCGCTGTCGCCGTGATGGTCGTCGGCGCCATCTTCGTTATGTTCGGACATCTTGAAATAGGGAAGGACGCTGTCCCAGTCCCAACCGGCACAGCCCAGTTCAGCCCAGCCATCATAGTCCTGACGCTGACCCCGGACGTACAACATTGCGTTAATCGCGCTGGACCCGCCCACCGTCTTGCCGCGCGGCTGATATCCTTTGCGGCCGTTCAGCCCCGGTTGGGCCACGGTTTCAAATGCCCAGTTGTTGATTTTCGGCCGCCCCGGCAGCGAGGCCACTGTTGCCGCGGGCAATCTGGTAAGCATGCCGTTGCCGCCGTTTCCGGCTTCAAGAAGGCAGACACGTATTCCAGGATCTTCGCTCAGACGACCGGCAAGAACCGAACCGGCGGATCCTGCGCCGACAATTACATAGTCAAATTGCATTCAGACTCCAAAAATTTTCGGAACCGGCAGTCAAATACGCCGGTCAATCTGTATTAGGCGCGGATCCGAACAAAAGAACCCGCGCTCGTGTCGTTCATAAAGACAGTGGTCGCATACGGATGAAAAACAAGGGCTGTGGTCTGTATGTGACCCAAGGTTATTCAGGGATTTGAAAACTGCTCCCATTGCGCGGGATCCGGGGATGTTCTCCTCATAATTATTTCCTATGGTTTTCATCATTAAACAAAACTTTTATGCATGAATGCAATTTGCTATTTCTGACTAGGTCAGGACTTCAGGAATACCGATACCCTTGCCAGATGCTCAGTGTATTTGGATGGGGAAGACGAGTCTTGAATCTGTGTTCTTGATTACCACGAATTTCACTGCGCAAGATCGCCGGATATTAGCTAGGATTGGAGACCGATATGGACGGAAGTGATAACCCCAAAGCAGGCGGATGCCCTGTGATGCACGGCGCTGGAACCCGTTCCAACCGGGATTGGTGGCCGAACCAGCTAAACCTGTCGATCCTGCACCAGCACGGAGCAGCTTCGAATCCTCTTGGTTCGGATTTCGACTATGCCGAAGAGTTCAAAAAGCTGGATATGAAGGCGCTGAAAGAAGACCTATATGCGCTGATGACCGATTCACAGGAGTGGTGGCCGGCGGATTATGGCCATTACGGCGGTCTGTTCATTCGGATGGCCTGGCATAGTGCAGGCACCTACCGGACGGCAGATGGCCGTGGCGGGGCCTCGACCGGGAACCAGCGTTTTGCGCCGCTCAACAGTTGGCCGGACAACGGTAACCTCGACAAGGCGCGTCGTCTGCTGTGGCCGATCAAACAAAAATACGGAAACCAGATTTCCTGGGCTGACCTGATGATCCTGGCAGGTAACTGCGCCATCGAATCCATGGGTGGCAAAACCTTTGGTTTTGCCGGCGGCCGTGCCGATATCTGGGCCCCCGAAGAAGACATCTATTGGGGAACCGAGACAGAATGGCTGGCCCCGACCGACAATCCGCAGAGCCGGTATTCCGGTGAGCGCGATCTGGAAAACCCTCTGGCCGCAGTGCAGATGGGCCTGATCTATGTAAACCCTGAAGGTCCGGACGGAGAGCCCAACGTTCTGGCTTCGGGTCGTGACATCCGCGACACCTTTGGCCGGATGGCAATGAATGACGAGGAAACCGTTGCTCTGGTTGCTGGTGGTCACACCTTCGGCAAGGCGCATGGCGCGGGTGATCCCGATCTGGTCGGCCCCGAACCCGAAGCCGCCCCGATCGAAGAGATGGGCTTTGGTTGGATCAACAAGTTTGGGTCCGGCAAGGGTGACGATACCACCACTTCAGGGGTAGAGGGCGCCTGGACCGCAAATCCGATCCAATGGGATAACGGCTATTTCGACCTGCTGTTCGGATATGACTGGAACCTGACCAAAAGCCCTTCGGGCGCGTGGATTTGGGAACCGGTGAATGTCAAAGAAGAAGACATGGCCCCGGCGGCGCATGACGCGTCGAAGAAGGTCAAAACCATGATGACCACCGCCGACATGGCGATGCGCATGGACCCGATCTATGGTCCGATCTCAAAGCGTTTTCACGAGAACCCGGAAGAATTCGCTGACGCTTTCGCCCGTGCATGGTTCAAACTGACCCACCGCGACATGGGCCCGCGCTCGAATTACATCGGCGAGGAATCTCCGGCCGAGGAACTGCTGTGGCAAGACAATGTCCCCGCCGTGGATCACGAGCTGATCGGTGACGCGGATGTGGCCGAGCTGAAGGCTAAGATCGCGGCCACAGGCCTCTCGGTGTCCGAGCTGGTTTCGACCGCATGGGCTTCGGCCTCGACCTTCCGCGGCTCGGACAAGCGCGGCGGTGCCAATGGCGCACGTATCCGTCTTGCTCCGCAGAAAGACTGGGACGCGAACGAACCGATGAAGCTGGCCAAGGCACTGACCGCGCTTGAGGGCGTTCAGGCGGCGTTCAACGGCGCACAATCCGGGGGCAAGAAAGTGTCTCTGGCCGACGTGATCGTTCTGGCTGGTAATGTGGGTGTCGAACAGGCCGCCAAGGCCGGTGGTCAGGAGGTTGAGGTTCCGTTCACACCTGGCCGCACCGATGCGACGCAAGATCAGACCGATGTGGACAGCTTTGCCGTGCTCGAGCCCGAGGCCGACGGCTTCCGCAACTATCAGAAGACGGATTATTCGGTTTCACCCGAAGAGCTTCTGGTCGACAAGGCCCAGCTGCTGACCCTGTCGGCGCCGGAAATGACCGCATTGGTTGGCGGTCTGCGCGTGATCGGAGCCAACTTCGGTGACACCAAGCATGGTGTGTTGACCGACCGCGTTGGCACGCTCAGCACCGACTTCTTCACCAACCTGCTGGACATGGGCACCGAGTGGAAGCCCTCGGGCAAAGGCGTCTATGAAGGTCGGGACCGCGCCAGCGGTGAGGTCAAGTGGACCGGTACTCGCGTCGATCTGGTCTTCGGCTCCAACTCGCAACTGCGGGCTCTGGTCGAGGTTTACGGTCAGGCAGGCGCAGAAGGCAAATTTGTCTGCGACTTCGTCTCGGCCTGGAACAAGGTCATGAATGCAGACAGGTTCGATCTGAAGTAAGCCTGCGACCTTCGCAGAATTTGCGCCGTCCGAGGAGACTCGGGCGGCGTTTTGTTTGCCCCGGTTCCGGGCGCATACCCAGCATTGGGTACGATTCCGCCCAAGGGCTGTTCTTTCCCCCGTTCTGTGCGGTCCGTTACCGGTTCGGAAGAGAGAATTGTTAAGCTAACTTGTTGTTTTCATTAACATAGAGAAGTTTCTGTTAAGAAATGCAAAGTTTTTTCAGATTGGGGGTTGCAGGTCCCATACCTAATCCGTAAATACCCCTTCACCGGCGCTGCTGAGGCGCTTGTGACACACTGGAGAGACGGTGGGACGGGTTGGAGAGACGGCCGGACGC
>NZ_JBXWNT010000013.1:0-95233 GCF_059610505.1 Ruegeria sp. CDSC079 | reverse complement strand
GGCGTTGTGTCGAAAATCGTCGAGTAATTCGCGCAAGCGAATGATCAAATGGAAAGGGCGCCCATCCGGCGCCCTTTTTGATGCTAGGTTCTGATCAGTGCGTTTTCTTCAATGTAATCAGCGCATTCTGAGAAGCCGCGCAAACGAATCTTTTGCAGTTCGTTCACCGTTACCGGAAGGTCGTACCCTGCTTGTCTGGATAGCCCTTCGCACTGGGGCCCAACTCTGGCGGCGCAACCAGACAGGACACCAGTTCCGATCCAAATCAAAATCAGAAATCGCATCGCGGAACCTCAACTATCGTTTCTTCGTTGTAGATGGTGCTGTCCACAAGTGTCATTTGTCCTCGCAGCATAATCGCGTTTTCGCTGGTTATGCCTTCAGGCAGCTTGAGTGACAGAACTCGGGCAAAGGTCTCACCAATTTTTGCCGCGTTTTCCACAGTCATTACTTGCTCAGATATTCGGAGCTGATTGTCCGGCGCATCGACAATTTCCCGGTAGTCGAGCTTGTATGCCTGAATGGAAAAACTGACGGGCTCAATAATTATTCCTTTTGGGTTTTTCACCTGGATTCTGGCGGCAAGCGTACAGTCATCGTGAATTTTCGAGGTAACGGTCAAGGTCGCGTGGGAAGAATGATCCTGTCGAACAAGAACATACCAACCAGCGACCAACGCGGCTGTTATCACAACAATTTTTTGGACAATGTCCAACAACTTATCGGCAGTTTCCATTCACTAACTCTCCACCATCGTTTGGTCACCTGCGGCATTGGCACGCAAGAAAATGCCAGGCAAAGCCTATTTGAGGTGAACCATCGTATATTGGTTGGCTTGAAATCAAGAAGTTAGCTGGAATTTCCCCCGGAACCCTTCTGTGGCCACCAAAAGGCGTGAGATCCAGAAATGCGACAACAAGAGGAGTGGTCCTTACCTGTGCCAGTTTGGTAAGGGTCGACAATTTGAGTGCGACCACTCGTGATCAGCCTGCTCGGAGTTGCGAAGGATTAATCCGCCGCCAGTTGAGCAGCAGCCCTAACAGCCTTGATGTTCTTGCCGTAAATTTCAGGTTTGTCCACCGACCCGCCCTTGAAAACCGCCGATCCGGCGACCAGCACATCTGCGCCCGCCGCAGCGACCAGAGGGGCAGTTTTGGGGTCTACACCACCGTCGATTTCGATGTGCACCGGGCGGTCGCCGATCATCTGGCGCAGGCGGCGGATTTTGCTGGTCATGTCGATGAACTTCTGGCCACCAAAGCCGGGGTTTACGGTCATAACGCAGATGAGATCGGTCAGATCCAACAGGTGCTCGACCGCTTCGGCCGGAGTGCCCGGGTTCAGCGCGATACCGGCCTTCATTCCTGCAGCGCGGATGGCCTGCAGGGTGCGGTGCGAATGCGGCCCTGCCTCGATATGGGCGGTCAGCACATCGGCCCCGGCATCGGCATAGGCCTGAATATAGGGATCGACCGGCGCGATCATCAGATGCACGTCCATCACCGTTTTGACATGCGGGCGGAAGGCTTTGACGGCGGGCGGACCAAAGGTCAGGTTGGGAACAAAATGGCCATCCATCACGTCGATATGCACCCAGTCGGCGCCCTGCGCCTCGATGGCCTGAATCTCGGCACCGAAATTGGCGAAATCGGCGGACAGGATCGACGGGGCGATCTTGATGCTGCGGTCAAAGCTCATGGTGGCCTCGTGTCATCTGAACAGTTGAGGATGCGTATAGCGTTGAGGTCAGATGATGGATAGCCCCCGCGACAATCGCGCCGTAACAAAACTTTCACCTTACTGACACACAGCCGTTGAACAGTGGCTGTAGCTGACCGCCAAGACGAATTGGGGGTGGCCTGTGCTGCGTATCGACAAACTGACCAAACGCTTCGGCGATAATCTAGCCGTGGATGCGGCGACCTTGGATGTGGACAAACCGTGCATGATCGGCATCATCGGGAGATCCGGCGCCGGGAAATCCACCCTTTTGCGGATGGTCAATCGCCTGACCGATTCCAGCGAAGGCAAGATCCTGTTCGAAGGCCGCGATGTCACCCAGTTGAAGGGGCGGGACAAGCGGGCCTGGCAAGCCGAATGCGCCATGATCTTTCAGCAGTTCAATCTGGTGCCGCGCATGGATGTGGTGTCGAACGTGCTGCATGGCACACTGAACCGCCAATCGACACTGGCCACCATGTTCAACCTGTTCCCGATGGAGGACATCCACCGCGCCATCGACATTCTGGATCGTCTGGGCATCGCCGAACATGCGCCGAAACGCGCCGAGGCCCTGTCGGGTGGACAACAACAGCGTGTCGCCATTGCGCGGGCGCTGATGCAGGACCCTAAGATCATTCTGGCGGACGAACCGATTGCCTCGCTGGACCCGATGAATGCCCAGGTGGTGATGCAGGCCCTGCGCCGTATCCACGAAGAGGACGGCCGCACGGTCATCGCCAACCTGCACACGCTGGACACCGCGCGCCGCTATTGCGACCGCGTTGTCGGCATGCGCGACGGCCGCATCGTCTTTGACGGGTTGCCCGAACAACTGACCACCGGCGTCGCCCGCGAGATCTATGGGGCCGATGCGAGTTTCTCGGAAGAGGCGACCTCGACCGAGATCGAAACGCTCGACGCCACCCAGAAGGCCCTGATGGAAGCCGAAGCCACCATCTGAGCCACCCCAACCACCTTTCATCGCCCGACCCGATGAGAGGTCGGGGACATCAACCTGGAGAGAGACAGATGAAAAACCTAATTGCTGCCCTTGTTGCGACCACTGCCATGGCCGCGCCCGCTATGGCGCAGGAAATCAGCGAATTCCGCATTGGTATTCTGGGCGGCGAAAACGCCCAAGACCGGATGAGCAAGAATGAATGCCTGCGCGAATACACCGAAGAGCTGCTGGGCGTTCCAACCAAGCTGTTCGCCCCTGCCGATTATAACGGTGTGATTCAGGGCCTGCTGGGTGGCACGATTGACGTCGCTTGGTTGGGTGCGTCGGGTTACGCCAAAACCTATCTGAGCGATCCCGAAGCGGTTGAGCCGGTTCTGGTCAAGGTCAACAGTGATGGCGGCTATGGCTACTACTCGGTAGGCTTTGCGCGCAAAGACAGCGGCATCGCCTCGCTGGACGACATGAAGGGTAAGGCTTTTGGTTTTGGTGATCCGAACTCGACCTCGGGCTACCTGATCCCTTCGATCGAAATTCCACAGGCCACCGGTGCCACCATGGACTCGGGCGATTACTTCGGTGAGGTCAAGTTCACCGGCGGTCACGAACAGACTATCGTTGCGGTAAACAACGGTGACGTTGACGGCGGCGTGACCTGGGCCGACGGCCTGGGTGATTGGGAAGATGGCTATCAGTCGGGCGCGCTGCGCCGCGCTGTTGATGCCGGTCTGGTCGACATGAACGATCTGGTCGAGATCTGGAAATCGGCGCCGATCCCGGAAGGCCCGGTCGTTCTGCGCAAGGCCTTGCCCGAAGATGTCAAAGTTCAGGTCACTGAATTGTGGAACACGCTGGATGAAAAAGACCGCGAGTGTTTCTACGGCGTGGCAGCAGGCGAAGCCAAGAGCTTTGATCCCATCACGCACGAAGCCTACGAGGTCATCATCGAAGCGCGTAAGCTGAAGTCGAACTAAGCCTGCAACTCACATGATCGGGGTCCGGTGTTATACCGGACCCCGTTTTCTCAGGAGCATTCTATGACAGACCTGACCGCAGGGTCCCACAGTGTCGATCAGATCCGCGACGAATACTCAGAAATGACCCGGCGAAAACGGGCTTATGGTGGCATTCTCCTGATCCTGTTTGTGGCTTTGATGGCCGCAGGGTTCCGCACTGCGGATGATCGAAACGCAGGCAGTTTCGTTGACGGTTGGTGCAGGGTTTTCGACTATCCGGCCGAAGTTCTCTCGGAAGCGTGGGAAAAGATCGGCGCGATGCCGGAAAATCTGATCCGGTTCTTTCCGGCCTTGATCGAGACGATCAATATCGCGGCAGCATCAACCCTGATCGGTACGATTGTGGGGACATTTCTTGCCCTGATGTCGACACGGGGCATGGCGCAGTGGCCATCTCTGATCCCATTGTTTCGTCGGATTTCCGATATCTGCAGGGCCATCCCTGAAATCGTTATCGCGCTGGTTTTGATCTTTATTCTCGGCGGCGGTCCGGTTCCGGCAATGATTGCGATTGCCATCCATACCGCCGGTGCATTGGGCAAGCTATTCTCGGAAGTGAACGAGAACGCTTCGCTGAAGCCGATTGAGGGGCTGCATTCGGTGGGCGCGAACTGGTCGCAACGGATGTATTTGGGCGTGATCCCACAGGTCGGACCGAACTATGTCAGCTATGCCTTGCTGCGGTTTGAGATCAACATCCGTGCCTCGGCCATCCTCGGTTTCGTCGGTGCTGGCGGTCTGGGCTATGAGCTGCGCAACGCGATGTCATGGGGGCAGGGGCGCTACGACGAGGCCGCGGCCATCTTCCTTCTGCTTTTTGTCACAATCATGGTCGTGGATCAGCTGTCCGGCTATCTGCGGGATCGCCTGACCCACGGGTCTGAAAAAGGAGCTTCGGCATGACGACCTTTGCCACTGATCTGTCGACAGATGACCTCAAGGCCGAGGCCGGTCGTCTGTTCAACCGCAAACGGATCGTGAATTTCGGGTTGCCCGGCCTTGTCGCTGTTTACCTGATCTACGTGTTCTTTGCCTTTGACGTGCCGGGCTTGGCAGGGCGCGCAAACTGGGAAAACGGCAAGACGCTTGTTGCCGACACCTACAGTTACAAAACCCATGTCACGCGAGACAATCGCAATGGAGAGGTGTCCGTTGCGGTCGAAGGGGACCGCAAAGGCACCTATCCCGACGGAACCGCACCCGATTGGGTGGCGCTGGGCGAAACCACGATCATTGACCTGGAGGATGGTCACGTGGTGCGTTTCGGCCCTGAGACAATCGAATATGATATCCCCGGCTATGGCGTCGTGCGCGCCACACCCACCCGCGCCTCTGGGGTGCAGGCCGAGCTACCGGCGGGCGAGGTTCCAGACTGGATCAACGTCTCAAAAAACCGGCTGGCGATCACCACCGATGCGGGGCGTCTGACCGTGACCCGCAACCGGTCCGAAGTGTTCCGCTATTTTCCAGGATGGGAGCTGTTCTGGTTCACCCTCGACAGCCCGTATTATGGCAAATCTTTCCCCGAGTTGGTCAGCCGCGCCACCGCCGGTGAGGCCGGTGCCATTTTCAACGATTTCTGGACCAACAAGATCTGGCGGCATCAGGATGTGGCCTGGGCCATCTTCGAGACGATCCTGATGGCGTTTCTGGGCACCATGGGGGCAGGGATTATCGCCTTGCCACTGGCGTTCCTGGCGACGCGGAACTTTAACCCCTTGCGGTCGGTGCGCTTTGCCACACGGCGGGTGTTCGACTTTGTACGCGGTGTGGACGCCTTGATCTGGACCGTTGTTCTGGCACGGGCCTTCGGCCCAGGGCCGTTGACCGGAGCGCTGGCAATTCTGGTGACCGATACCGGGACATTCGGCAAGATATTCTCAGAAGCGCTGGAGAATGTGGATGAGAAGCAGATCGAGGGCGTGCAGTCGACCGGTGCGAATGCGCCGCAGCGCTATCGCTTTGGCGTGATCCCACAGATCACTCCCGTGCTGTTGAGCCAGCTTTTGTACTTTCTCGAATCCAACACCCGCAGCGCGACCATAATTGGCGCGATTACTGGCGGCGGCATTGGTCTGTTGCTGACGCAGGCGATCATCACTCAGAAGGATTGGGAAGAGGTCGCCTATTACATCGTTCTGATCATTCTCATGGTGATGTTGATGGATTGGTTCTCGGGCTGGTTACGGCGTCGTCTGATCCAGGGCGACAGCGGCAAGAAGAGCAGGCCGAGCAACGCGAAAACCAAAGATTTTATTCTGCCGTGAGCGCAGCTTGAAAGGTCAGATTCATGGCACGATTGCGCACGGATGAACCGTTCATCCATCCCGATTGCCAGATTACCAACAGCAGCTTTGGTGCATTTGTCGAGATTGGCACCGGCAGTCGGATCGCCAACGCGGTCTGGGGCGACTATTCCTATTGCGACCGGACCTGCGACATCGCCAACGCCCAGATCGGCAAGTTTTCGAACATTGCCAGCTTTACCCGGATCGGCGCCACGGATCACCCGTTGCAAAAGGCCTCGCTGCATCATTTTAGCTATCGGTCGGCTGACTATTGGGACGATGCCGAGGATGATGCCGAGTGGTTTGCCCATCGCGCAAGCCGGATCGCATATATCGGGCATGACACATGGATCGGTCACGGAGCGATCATCAAGCCCGAGGTGACAATCGGTAATGGTGCGGTCATCGCATCCGGGGCGCTGGTGACCAAAGACGTACCGCCCTACATGATCGTTGCTGGGGTGGCGGCCCAACCACTCCGCCCCAGGTTCCCACAAGCGGTTGCGGATCGGATGGAGCAGTTGGCCTGGTGGGACTGGGACAACAGCCGCTTGCGTGACGCATTGCCGGATTTTCGCAAACTAGAGGCCGAGGCGTTTTTGGAGAAATACGAATAGCTGGCCCTGTGACCCCAGGTGCTCCGCGCCCGCAGAAGCATCGGTTTCGCCGATCCCCCTTTGGGGCCTTGGGCCGGGCGCCGCGCTTTGCGCGGCGCTACGCCCAATGGGATGAAACCTCCGATAGGAGGTTGAAGACGGGCGGGAGGCTTACGGGATCAATCCTCGTTCAGGGTCAGCGTAACTCGTTCCCCGGCAAAGGTTGTTCTTCCGTACTCGACAGGATTGCCCTCGGGGTCTGCATTGATGCCGATCGAAAACAAGACTGGTGCGCCCTCGGACAGGTGCAGGTGCAGAGCTTGAGTTGCCGTGGCCGCGCGCGCGGTCAGGCGGGTTGAGATGCGCGTGTAATCCGGCACATCGCATCTTTGGAGGGCTTTGGTGACGGATTGGGTTTCGGTCAGAATCTGCAGAATATCAGGAAATCGCTTGGCCGGAAAAACGCTTTGAAACAGGCCGATGGGTTGCCCGTCGGCCAGAGACAGACCGTCATAGACATGCACCGTGTCGCCGGTTTCAAGCCCCAATGCATCGGCCTCGGCTTCATCCGCGGCCCGTGTGGTCAGGGCGAGGATCTTCTTGCCGGGCATCTTGCCGCTGGCCGAGATGCTCTTGTGGTATCGCACCCGCTTACCAATCGGATACTCGGTTGGTCGGGTGGCGACGAATACACCGGCCCCGCGCCTAGAATGGACCAGCCCCTGGTCGGCCATGTCAGACAGCGCCCGACGAACCGTGTGGCGGTTAACGCCATGCGTTGCGGCCAGTTGCGCTTCGGTCGGCAGCCGGTCACCGGTTTGATATCGCCCTTCGGCAATGTCCGACGTCAGGCTTAGGGCGATGCTTTTCCAGATCGGCGTTTTGTTCATGTCACCAAAAATTCACACAGTTGCGATTGCGAGTCGCCGGGCGGCGGTCTATGATTTGTATAGTTGTATAGGATAAGTAGACAACCCCGCCAAGAGGCTTTGATGACACAACAGAGAGATTCCGCGACCGAGGCGCGTAAGACCTGGATGGGCCTGCTGGCCCGCGCGCCAGATGACGCCACGTTGGCGCTGTGGGAGGGCCTCACGGACCGTCCCGGCTTTGAATGGCTGCGCAGCCCCGAAGTGGGCGGCGTGATGGTGCGCGGACGTACCGGCGCCACCGGGGCGCCGTTCAACCTGGGTGAAATGACGGTCACGCGCTGCTCGGTGGTCTTGCAGGATGGCACGGTTGGACATGGCTATGTTCAGGGCCGGTCAAAGCCCAAGGCCGAAGCTGCAGCTGTGATTGATGCGATGATGCAGACTGCGGCAGCAGACCATGTGCGGGAAAACCTGCTCGGTCCGCTGGAACAGAAAATGCAGGCGGTCAAAATCGCGCGGGCGGCAAAGGCGGCCGCAACCAAAGTAGAATTCTTCACGCTGGTTCGGGGAGAAGATTGATGACTGCGCAAACTCAATTCTCGGGCGGGTTCCAGAACATACCGGTTGATTCCGCACATGCTTTTCGCGCGGCGATGACGGTGATGGCCCGCCCTGGAGAAATCCGCAGCCTGTCAGGGGCCGTGCCCCCAGCGCCTTTGTCGGTAGCAGCGGGCACTTTGTTGCTGACTTTATGCGACCCGGAAACCAAGGTACATCTGGCGGGTGAGCTCGACACCGACGCGCTGCGCGAATGGCTGACCTTCCACACCGGCGCGCCGCTGGTTCCTGCTGGCGAGGCGGATTTCGCCGTCGGCACTTGGGGCGAACTTGGTGGGCTGGATCGCTATCGCATCGGAACTGCAGAGTATCCGGACCGGTCAACCACTCTGATTGTTGAGCGTGACGGCCTGGATCAGTCCGGTGCCATTTTGCACGGTCCCGGTATCAAGCAGAGCGCAGGCTTGAACCTACCCGATATCCCTGCGTTGCAACGTAATGCGGCTCTTTTCCCTTTGGGATGTGACTTCTTCTTTACCTGCGGTGACAAGGTCGCGGCCCTGCCGCGCAGTACCCAGATCAGCGCGGAGGGTTAAGCGATGTATGTTGCCGTCAAAGGAGGCGAAAAGGCTATTGAGAATGCCCATGCCTGGTTGGCCGAAGAGCGCCGAGGCGCCCCGGATGTGGCCGAGCTTAGCCTGGTCCAGATCCGGGAGCAGCTGAGCCTGGCGGTGAACCGGGTGATGGCAGAAGGATCGCTGTATGATCCGGACCTTGCCGCACTGGCGATCAAACAGGCGCGTGGTGATCTGATCGAAGCGATCTTTCTGATCCGCGCCTATCGCACGACATTGCCGCGTTTCGGTTATTCCGAACCGGTTGAAACGGGCAATATGGCCTGTGACCGTCGGATATCGGCGACGTTCAAGGATGCGCCGGGCGGGCAGGTGCTGGGCCCGACATTCGACTACACCCACCGCCTGCTAGATTTCAAACTGGCTGCGGATGGCGAAACTCTACCCGCGCCCGAAGGTACGGCGCGACACGAGCCGACCCCGCATATCACCGAATTCCTCAAGGGTGAGGATATCATTCAGGACGAGCCGGTCAGCGATGCTACGCCCGGCGACCTGACCCGCGAACCGCTGGAGTTTCCGGCGGGCCGTCCGCTGCGGTTGCAATCGCTGGCGCGCGGGGATGAGGGGTTTGTGCTGGGCATGGCCTATTCGACTCAGCGCGGCTATGCCCGCAACCACGCCTTTGTTGGCGAGCTGCGGATCGGCAAGGTCGCGGTCGAAATGGATATTCCCGAACTGGGCTTTGCCATCGAGATCGGCGAAGTCGAGTTGACCGAATGTGAGACGGTGAACCAGTTCCAAGGCTCAAAGACTGAGCCGCCACAGTTTACACGCGGCTATGGGCTCGTCTTTGGCCAGTCTGAACGCAAATCCATCGCCATGGCTCTGGTCGACCGGGCGCTGCGGTGGGAGGAGCTGGGCGAGGACAATCTGGGCGCACCTGCACAGGACGAGGAATTTGTCCTGAGCCACTCAGACAATATTCAGGCAACGGGTTTCCTCGAACATATCAAGCTGCCGCATTACGTGGATTTTCAGTCCGAACTGGAATTGGTGCGCAAGCTGCGCCGCGAGGCCGAGGAACGGATTGCATCGAGGGAGGCTGCGGAATGAGCTCTGAACGCTTTGCCCTACAGGCTCGTCCTACGGTTCAAAAACCAGCCGCTGCCCTGATTGGGCGATTTCCTGCCGAAAGCTTCGCGCGAATTCACGATTTCAAGCGAATCCCATTCGCACGAAAGGTCGCGGGCCATGGCCCCGAGGCGCCACTTTGCGCGAAAATTGCGCCAGATAAAATAGAGCATAATCGCCAAAAAGAGCGAACAAATACCAAATACGTTCATAAAAACACCAGAAACAAAATAGTTACATCAAATGACTGAATATAACTTCGCATATCTGGACGAACAAACCAAGCGGATGATCCGTCGGGCGATCCTCAAGGGGTTGGCTATTCCCGGATATCAGGTGCCATTTGCCAGCCGAGAGATGCCGATGCCTTATGGCTGGGGTACCGGGGGCGTGCAGGTATCTGCCGCAACTTTGACCCCGGACGATACGTTCAAGGTGATTGATCAGGGCGCGGATGATACGACCAATGCCGTGTCTATCCGTAAGTTTTTCGAGAATACGGCGGGCGTCGCCACCACCGAGGTAACAGAGAAGGCGACGGTCATCCAGACTCGCCACCGCATCCCCGAGGCGAAGCTGCGCGCGGATCAGATTCTTGTCTATCAAGTGCCGATCCCAGAACCGCTGCGGTTTCTGGAACCGCGCGAGACCGAGACACGCAAGATGCACAGCCTCGAAGAATACGGGTTGATGCACGTGAAACTGTACGAAGACATCAGCCAGCATGGTGCGATCTCAACCGCTTATGCTTATCCTGTGATGGTCTCGGAACGTTATGTGATGGACCCGTCCCCCATCCCGAAATTCGACAACCCAAAGCTTGAGATGGACGCGATCCAGCTGTTTGGCGCGGGCCGCGAGCAACGCATCTACGCGGTGCCACCGCATACCAAGGTCGTCAGCCTCGATTTCCAGGATTACCCGTTCGAGGCCACAAAGGCCGACCATCCCTGTGATCTGTGCGGGGCCGAGGACAGCTATCTGGATGAGGTCATCATGGATGATGCAGGTACCCGCATGTTTGTTTGCTCGGACACTGATTATTGCCGGTCGCGCCGCGAGGCGGGCCATGTGGGCCGTTTGGCCAGAGAGGATGCCGCATGAAACGAGAAGATGTGCTTGGAATTGACCACCTTGGCCTTACGGTTTCGGACCTCGACGCCACGCGGACGTTCTTTGTCGATGCGCTGGGTTGGGAGGTCTTCGGCAGCAATCCGGATTATCCGGCGGTTTATGTAACCAATGGCGCGGCGAAGCTGACGCTTTGGCAGCAAAAAGGCAAGGGGCTACAGGGGTTTAACCGGCACAAGAACGTCGGGTTGCATCATGTTGCATTGAAAGTTCCCGATGAAGAAGCGCTGACTGCGGTTTTCGATGCGGTCAAAGACTGGCCTGCCGTCGCTGTCGAGTTTGCACCTGAACCCTCGGGTTCAGGTCCGAAACTCCATTTCATGATCCGAGAGCCGGGCGGCAATCGGATCGAGTTTTCATATGACCCAAGGTGAATGAAATGACACCGCTGCTGTGTGTACAGGATATCAGAAAATCCTACGGGGCCCGTATCGGCTGTACCGATGTGAGTTTTGATCTCTATCCCGGCGAGGTGATGGGGATCGTAGGTGAGAGTGGTTCGGGCAAGTCAACCCTGCTGAACTGTCTGGCGGGTCATCTGGAGCCGGATGCGGGGCAGGTGATCTTTGACACTCGTGCAGACGGTCCGGTGGATACCGTGACCATGTCGGAACCTGAACGCCGGATGCTGAGCCGCACCGATTGGGCATTCGTGCACCAACATGCGCGCGATGGCTTGCGTATGTCTGTCAGTGCGGGCGGAAATATCGGCGAACGACTGATGGCCGTAGGTGGCCGCCACTATGGCGATATCCGCGACAAGGCGATCGACTGGCTGGGTCGGGTTGAGATCGAAGCGGAGCGGATTGATGATCGTCCGACCGCGTTTTCCGGTGGCATGCAGCAGCGCCTGCAGATCGCGCGGAATCTGGTGACCGGCCCCAGGCTGGTCTTCATGGATGAACCGACTGGTGGTCTGGACGTCTCGGTACAGGCTCGCCTGTTGGACCTGTTGCGCGGGTTGGTTCGGGAAATGGGGCTGAGCGCCATCATTGTCACCCATGATCTTGCTGTTGTCCGTCTGCTGGCGGATCGGCTGATGGTGATGAAAAGCGGTCATGTGGTCGAGGCCGGATTGACTGATCAGGTTCTGGACGATCCGCAGCATGCCTATACGCAACTGCTGGTGTCCAGCGTGTTGCAGGTATGAGGGCCGGGACAATGATTGAACTGAACAATGTCAGCAAAAGCTTTACCCTGCACAATCAGGGGAGCGCGGTGATCCCGGTCATGCAGGGCGCTACGCTCAGGGTTGAACCGGGTGAATGTGTGGCGCTGACCGGCGCGTCGGGGGCAGGTAAATCCACCTTGATGCGGGTGATCTATGGCAACTATCTGGCTGCCTCGGGCCAGGTTCTGGTCGGTGGTTTAGACGTCGCCAAGGCTGAACCGCGCGAGATCTTGACCCTGCGGCGCGAAACGCTGGGCTATGTCAGCCAGTTCCTGCGTGTTGTGCCCAGAGTGCCAACGCTTGAGGTCGTGGCCGAGCCGCTTCTTGCCGTTGGTTGCGATAAACAGAAGGCACTGGACAAGGCCGCGGGTCTGCTCGAGCGTCTGAATATTCCTGAACGGCTCTGGTCCCTTAGTCCGACGACCTTTTCGGGCGGCGAACAGCAGCGCGTGAACATCGCGCGCGGCTTTGCCCATGAATACCCGGCCATGCTGCTGGATGAACCCACAGCCAGTCTGGATGCGCAGAATCGCGAAACCGTCCTGTCTCTGATCCTTGAGGCGAAAGAGCGCGGAGCGGCGATTGTCGGCATCTTCCATGATGTTGACGGGCGGAAGCAGGTTTGCGATCGCGAGATCAACGTTTCGCAATTCACGCCGGGAATTGCGGCATGATGCTTGCCCCGGTCATAGCGGTTGTCGGTCCGTCAGGTGTCGGCAAAGACAGTGTGATTGAGGCGTTGGAAGCCCGCGCAAAAGGTATCCAGCGGCTGCGCCGTGTCGTCACCCGCCCCGAAGGCGAAGCGGGGGAAGATTTCAAACGGGTCACAGATGACGCGTTTCGACAGATGGAAGGTGAGGGCGCTTTCGCGCTCAGCTGGCATGCACATGGGTTGCTCTATGGTGTGCCGAAAGAGATTGCGCAGCAACGTCAGGTGGCGGAGGCAGTTCTGGTCAACCTATCGCGTGCTGTGTTGTTGCAGGCGCAAGAGATCTTTGGCGATCTGATTGTTATCTCGTTGACTGCAGACGCGAGCGTTCTAGAGCAACGCTTGTCATTGCGCGGGCGCGAAAGTGACAGCGAACAGGCGCGTCGGTTGGGCCAGGCCAAGACCCCTTTGCCTAAGGGGCTGGTCCGGGTGATCGAGGTCGACAATTCTGGTGCTCTGCAGGATACGGTGGCCATAATTTTGTCCCGCCTTCAGTTGGAAAGCGCATAGCGATGGATCAGGTGAAACCGTCCATCCTCGGCCTCGCCCATCAGGGCCAGATCCGCAATTCGAAAGGGCTTCGGCAAAAGCGGCCCCAGATGGTTTTCCAGGGTGCGCTGGACCGAATCCAGCACGGGCTTGTCCAACCTACCGCTCAAGGTGATGTGAAACCGAAACGCGTTCAGCACATAAGGGTAACCCCATTTGACCAAGTTGGCGTCCTGATCCGGTGTCAGTCTGGAGGCGCGGCGATGGTCAAGTTCAGCCGCCGACGGTGGGGACCGGAACATATCAAGCTCTTGAACACAGGCGGCGGCCAACGCGTTCAGCGCGGCTGTGTCGCCCAGTGGTCGCAGGGCCAGAAACCGGCCAAGGCGGGCAATCTCAAGACCCTCCATCATGATTGCGCATTGGCTGGCAGCAAGGGTGGCGCAGGCCTCTTGCAACGCTGTGACGGATTGCCCCTCGCGCAGGCGGAACGGGGGTTTCATGGTCGCGTGCAGCCCGTATTTTCGCGGTACCTCCGTAACCGCTGCAACATCCACACCATCCAGCCCAGGATGGGCGACCGCGGTGCCAGCCTCCATGTCCCAGCCCAGCCAACGGGTTGCGAATTGCGTCCACTCCGCCGTGGCGGGTGGCGCAAAATAGATCGCGTATCGCGTGAATGTCACATTGGCCTCCTATTGCGTGGCCTTCCAATACCTCAAACTGTGTGAAGTTCAGATGACAGAAGAATTGATCCTTGCCAATGCCACGCTGATCCTGCCCGACGAAACCATTACCGGCAGCGTCCGGGTTCAGGGCGACAGCATCACCGAGATCGATACAGGCGCGGCGGTTCCAAGCGGTGCAATCGATTGTGAGGGTGACTATGTCAGCCCCGGTCTGGTCGAGCTGCACACAGACAATCTGGAACGTCATATCCAGCCCCGCCCCAAGGTCGACTGGCCCCATGCGGCGGCAATTCTTGCCCATGACGCCGAACTGGCCAGCACGGGCATCACAACCGTGTTCGATGCGATGCGCGTCGGGTCGATCCCGACTGGTCCGCGCTACAACAAATACGCACGTGGCCTGTCCCGCGAGCTGTGGCAGTTACGAGAGCAAGACGCCTTAAAAATCAGCCATTTCCTGCATTTGCGGGCCGAATTGTGTTCAGAAACGCTGGTCGAAGAACTGGATGAATTCGGCCTCGAGGACCGTGTTGGGCTGGTGTCACTGATGGACCACACGCCCGGTCAGCGTCAATTCCGTGATATCTCAAAGCTCGAAAGCTATCTGAAAGGAAAGCTGGGGTTGGAGGGCAAGGAATTCCAGCAGCATGTCGCGGACCTCAAGGCGATGAGGGACAGGAACGGCGAAAAGCACGAGGTGGAAACCGTAAAAGCGGCCAAGCGTTTTGGGGCCATGCTGGCCAGCCATGACGACACCACCCGGGAACAGGTACATGTGTCAGCGGGCCACGGTATCCGGCTGGCCGAATTCCCCACTACCGTCGAAGCGGCGCGGGCTTGCCATGATCACGGGATCAAGGTGATGATGGGGGCGCCGAATGTAATCCGGGGCGGGTCACATTCGGGGAATGTCGCCGCCAAAGAACTGGCCGATCTGGGACACCTGGATATTCTGTCATCGGACTATGTGCCGGCCGCGTTGTTGCTGTCGGCGGCACGGCTGGGCGAGATGTGGGGCAACATGGCCCGTGGACTGCGGACCGTTACGATGTCCCCGGCGCAGGTGGTCGGGCTGGAAGACCGTGGCGAGCTGCGCGCAGGCGCACGCGCCGATATCATACGGTTCCGGATGCGAGAAGGCGCGCCTGCCCTGAACGGAGTGTGGTCGCGAGGGCGACGTGTGGCCTGATCAGGCCCTGTAGAAAAGGTATCGGTCGGGTGCGATGGTCTCCGGTCCGGTGATCTGTTCAAACCCAACCAGTGGTTGGCCGGATATCAGCAGCCCACCGGGCAGCATGACCTGAGAGATCAACGGGCTGAGTATCGCCGCCTCTGCCACGTCATCCTGCTTGATACCGCGCCCGAAATCGTAATGTGCCAATGCTATTTTCGGGCCCCCGGCTGCAAGTTTCTTTAACATAGGACCCGCTTCGCCCTGCAGAAAATCCTCTGCCGGAGGGGTGCTGGACGGGTGGCACTGTAAAATCCGGTCCATGACCCAGATGCGCCGGTCTGGTAGAATTTCACGTAGGTGATCATAGGTGCGGCCATTCCCCAAACCCATGTCCAGTATATCGCCGCTCGTATCTGTAATCTGATCGACCGCCCAGTTCAGCCCGTCGCGTTGGGCCGTCAGGCGGCGCAGCATGGAATCCAGTCGGCTCATTCGGGTCTCCGTGATTTATCGTTCTTTGGGGCGGTCCAGATGGTCCCCGGACCATCCAGCAACCGGGTCAGAAGGTCCTGCGTAAAGGACCAGATATCTTCGTCATGCACCAGGTGATGCGTCAGGATGCCAAACGGCTCGGTATTATCCGCAGGTCCTTCGCGCCTGTCCCGCAGCAGATCGGCTGCCTGGGCGATCAGCGTGTCCCGAGGGGCCAACCCCCGTGACCCGCGCCAATCGATCGGGTCCAGATGCGTGTTGATCTGCAGCAGGCCGGGAGCCGCCATCTTTGCCTTACGGTGCGTCGCAGTGGACAGGATTTGATATCCCAAGTCCGGCAGGTCTTGCACCACCTCTGAGGCGATACGGTTCCAAGGCGGCACGAACATTGGGCACAGCTTGTCTGGAAACAGGCTCTGTAAACGCGTCAGCCCGGCCCGCGCATCGTCGCGGATGTCCTGAAGGGGGCGGTGCAGTCGAAACTCCGATTTCTTCTCGTTTGTCGGAGCGTGGTTTTGATGGGCCCAGCCATGGACCACAGGTATCAACGCGGACGCGCCTTCGACATAGGTAACCAGATCGTCGTCCACATCGCGCGGAATAATCGCTAGATGAACCGGCAGTCCCAGCGATGCGGACAGTGTCTCCAAACGTTCCAACTGCGGCGTGACAGAGACCGCGTCATCATCCCGCCACCACAGCGGCAGAGACAGCCCGTCCTGTCGCCACAGCTCAAGCTCGGCCATCAGGGGGTGCCAGTCACCGGTCATGAGCGTGATCCAAAAGTGATCGTACAATCTCGACAGATTTTGCGGCCCCGTCAAAACCCTGACCGGCGATTGGCCGTGCGGGGGCCGCCAGGACGGCCTCGACAGCCTTCGCGAGGGTTTCACCGGTCAACTGGTCGCTTGGCAATACGTCTATTGCGCTCAGCTTCGACAGGCTTTGGCCGCGCAAGGTCTGCTCGACTTCGCTTCCGTCGTCGAAGGGTATCAAAACCGAGGGTACGCCAGACTGCAGGATGTCCAACGCCGTGTTGTAGCCGCACATGCTGACCGACGCGGCGGCCAAGGGCAGCATCTGTCGAAAGTCCGGACGCACCGGTTCCAGCGTGGCAGGGGCGTCGCCAACACCTGCTGTCAGGCGTTCTATGCGTGCTGCGGAGTCCAGCCCGCCTACCAACAGGCGCCAGCGCCTGTTGGGCATCTTTGGTGCGGCCTCGATGGCCGCCTGAAAGATAGGCTCGCCCACCGACCCACCGCCAGCGCTTACCAGAATCTCACCTTTACCAATCCCTTCGGGATGCGGGGTCGGTGCCGTAGGGGCCACGAACCCGGTATAGAACAGGCGATGCGCCAGACGTTCCGAGACTGGCCAGCTTACATCCAGCGGGATCATGTTCTGGTCTGAATGGACAAGGACACCGTCAAAGAGGTCAAGAATGATTTCCTCGGTGCGCTGGGCTTTGGCAGGTTTGGACGGGGGCGCCAGTATGTCCCTGACAGATCCCAAAATAACCGGACGGGGACCCTGTGCGTGGGCCGCCTCCAACAGGGCGTCGAACTCATCCGCCAGAGATCTGCGGCCAAAGGGGTACAGCTCGGTGATCAGCGCATCCGGGGCAAAGCTCCGCAGCGCCTCTGTCAGGGCAACCTTGCGAGCGTCGAAATAGGCAGCATCTGCGACCTCATCCGTTTGCGTCAGCAATCGCGTGAAATTGGTGCCGTCTGAGCGCAATGGCGGCAGCCCTAGCAAGTCGATCCCGGTATGGTCCAGCTGCGGCGCGGACATTCCGCCCGAGACCAGCAAGACCTTGTGACCCTCAGCGGCAAAGGCCCGGCCCAATGTAAGTGCGCGGCTCAGATGTCCGGTGCCCAGCAGATGGGTCACAACAATCATCACCCTCATATGCGGGTCTCCTGCCGGATCAAACGGATAGGGTCAGTTTCGGGGCACATGGACTCCATGTCCACGATATAGAGGCGGTTGCGCTTGATCTTAAAGGGGGCGGGGCCGTCAAAATCCCATCCCCAGGCGCGGGCCAGAATGACCCGCATGATACCGATATGGCAAACGGCTACGGTATTTTCGCCAAGACTGGCAAGCCAAGGTTCCAGCCGCTGCCAGATTTCGGCGGGGCTTTCACCTCCGGGGGGTAGGAAATCCCAACCCCAATCCTCGATATGGCGATAACCGCTTGCGGGATCGGCAATGAGATCGGTGCCGTGCTGCCCCTCCCAAGCGCCCCAGTTCATTTCCGTGAGGGCCTCGGACTTCAACGGTTCGCGCCCTGAAACCAGTTGTGCCGTCTGGGCCGCACGCGCCAAGGGACTGGACCAGACCGCAGCCTGATCCCAAGGGGAGGGAAGGGAATAGCATGCCAGTTCTGTCTGTGCCTGTTCATCTAATGGAATATCGCTGCGCCCCTGAATGCGCCCGGCGCGGTTCCACGCCGTATGCCCGTGGCGCAATAGGGCGAGCTTGCTCATGTGGATGCCTCCAGCAAAGGATCAACAGCCGTCCAGAACCGATCAGTTGCATCTGGCATCAGGTGGCGCGCGGCTATATATGCGGCCGATTGGCTGCCTTGAGAAGACCGCAGTGCCGGATTGTCCAGAAGAGTGCGCAGCCTTGCAGCCAGCCCCTTGGCCCCTTCAGCAACCGAAGGATAGTCGGACGGCATAAGCACATCCCGGACGCCCGGCCTGTCTTGCGCGACCACGGGGATACCATGTGCCTGAGCCTCTAGATAGATCATACCATAGGCCTCATTCACGCCGGGCCAGACCATCAGGGATGCGGTAGCATAAGCCTTGCGCAGCGCGTCGCGATCAAGCTGCCCCAGAAACCGGACTTTCGTGCCAAACTTGGCCATCAGCGCTTCGATTTCGGCGCGGGCGGGACCATCGCCCGCAATAGACAGGGACCAATCGCCCTGCAGGTGGCCCAGTGCCTGTTCAAGCACCCGGTAAGAGGCCAGCTTGTCGCCGTGTCGCATCATGCCCACGGCCAGCATCGGGCCATCGCAGCTAGAGGCCTGCGGCAGCGAGGAGGCGGGAAGAAACGGCGGAAGCTCGACAAGCGTCTGATTTCCGAACTGCTCGCGTTCCAGCGTGATGAGGTCATTGGCGGTGTGATAAAAGATCACCCGGGCCGCGTCGCAGGCCTGATGGGCCGCTTGGGCAAACCCTGACCATGGCCCCTGAAGGCGGCTGTAGGCACGGGTGCTTTCAAGCTGAACATAGGGTATGTTTCGCGCCGTACTTACACGGGGTCCAATCAGATCAGGGGCCTTGTAATAATTGTGATAGGTCACCCATAGCGCAGTGTCAGCAGGTAGGTCGTAGGTCAGGCGCAGCACCTCGGCATCAGCCTCATGGCGCAGCTTGGCTTGGACCTCTTTGTCGCCGTGCTTGTCGAATACGCGCAGGTCCGAGGCCAGATCCACCGCATCCCCTCGGGCTTGGATTGCAAGAAGAAGATTTCGGGCCATTTCCCGGTCCCCCGACGGCACCGGGCTGTTGGGGGATTTCATCGGGGCATAGAAGGCGATGCGCGGCATCAGCTCTTATGCGCGCCCAGCGCGCTTAACCTGGCAGACAAAAGCGCTATGCCCGGGTCCATGCGGAATTCGGTGATCAGGCGATCATAGGCAGCGCCCGCCATACCAGCAGCTTGTGCGGGGTTGGCCGCCAGCTTTGAGATCGCATTTGCCAGCGCGACCGGATCGTCGTCCGTCAGGACGCCATGCGTGCCTGTCTCGATAAACTCAGGAATCGCAGAAACGGGGGTCGAAAGGATTGGCAGATATTGCGAGGCGGCTTCCATCAACACATTGGGCAGGCCATCCCGGTCCCCATCTGCGGCGATCCGGCTGGGCAGAACAAACAGGTCTGCTGTGCGCATCGCGGCGATGACCTCGGGTTGGTCACAGGCCCCTTTCCAGGTGATGCGCCCGGACAACCCGGCCGATGCGGCCCGGTTCTGCAAAGTATCACTCAGGCTTCCTCCGCCGATATGCGTCCAGTGCCAGTCAAGATCTTCTGGCAGCATGGCGAATGCATCAATCAGGCGATCAAAGCCTTTCTTTTCGACCAACCTCCCAACGGACAGCATATGAAAAGGGCTGTCAGCGGGGCGTAAGCCGCGTTCCGGCGGGGCTGGAAAGCGGCCCAGATCCAGCCCGTGATAGATCAGTTCAACCCGTGCCGGATCGTCGGCTAGGCTGCGCAGATGCTGGGCGCCGATCGCGGTGCAGGTTGCACCAAAAGCTGCTCCGTAAGTGTCGGAGTGCAACTTTTCCGATTTTTCCCAATCCGGTGACGTCCAGATATCTTTTGCATGGGCTGAAAAGCTCCACGGAAGGCCGCGCATGATCGCGGCATAGCGCGCGACCGACGAGGGCGTATGCATGAAATGCGCATAGAGAACCTGTGTGCTGGCGGGCAATTCCGCAGCCAGAACGCTGGCCTGACCGAACCGACGGATGCGGTTATGCGTGGGATCGCGGCGCAAATCAGCGCGCCAGATCTTATAGGCCGCGCCGTATCCCGGAAGGCACTGCGCTTGTTCGCGGGCAGCCCATATGCGCTGAGGTTCTTGATACAGATATTCCGGCAGATATCGAACCTGGCCACGAAACCTGTCGTGCAGCGGATGCCGTTTCACATCGGTTGGATGACGCAGGGACCAGATGTCGAACTGATGGCCGGCCTCTTGCAGAGCAACAAGTTCCTGCGCGATGAACGTTTCGGACAGGCGCGGCCACCCTTTGACCAACACCGCCAGATTGGATGCGCCTGCGGTCATCCGGTTGCCCGTTCCTGTTCCTGATTCAGCAATACCTCAATGCGCCCGGTGACATAGTCCAACCCGTCCAGCAGGCCCTGTTCAATGGCCTGAGACGGCAATGGCTGATGTGGTAGATCGCGAATGGCACGGACCATGGAATCGGTTGTTAGCCCGTCACGGAACTCGTCCAACATCCGGATCAGTCCCAGATCCTCGGCGCGTGAGGCACGGATCCACTGTTCCATACGCGGACTTGTCCGTGGAACAATGACGGCGCGTTTGTCAAAGGACAGGACCTCGCAGAACGTATTATACCCGCCCATACAGACAACGCCAGCCGCGCCGTGGAACAGCGTTTCGATCTGGGATTCAAAGCCGACGGCGGTCACACGCCCGTTCAAGGCGGCCACACGGGTTTCGAATTCGTCCCGCAGATCACCAGACAGGAACGGGCCATAGACCAATACCGCGCGTGGTGACAGGTCGGGGTCCTTTTCGTAAGCCGAAAGAACCAGGTTCACCATCGCCTTGCCGTCCCCACCACCACCTGGGGTAATCAGGATATAGGGCTGTTCCGGTGGGGTACCGATTGGCCCCAGATCACGACGCAAATAGCCAGTCCAGTGAATGCGCGACTGGGCCGCGTGATTCAGAGGCAGCCCCTTGGTCGGATCATAGATCGAACGCAGCCCGTAAACCCAGATTTCATGATAGAATCTTTCAGTCGCTGCAGTTGCCTCTTTCCGTTCCCACTCTGCGGCCAGAACTTCGGGTTCATCCAGAACATCACGCAAACCCAGCACCAGTTTGGTGCGCTGCGAGAGCAACAGGTTTTCGAGTGTTGGCAATAGCTCGCCGCGGAACCCGGTGGGTTCTTTGTCTACGATCAGAATGTCCGGGTCGAACTGCTGAACGGCGGTCTGAATCAACCCCGATCGCAACTCGGTCACCTCGTCGATCCCCATCCCGATTGTCTGAGACGCGTATGACCCGTCCGCCCGTTTGGTCACGCCAGGCAGACGCACGTGGTCGACCCTGCGCGGAAATGTGAACCGGCCAGCGACGGGCGATCCGGTCAGGATCAGGGATGATGCCGTTGGATCCGCCTGCGTAATTGCGGCGGCCAGTGCACGAGACCTGCGCAGATGGCCCAGCCCGAACGTGTCATGGCTGTAGAACAGGATCCGTGGCGCGCGGCCAGTAGTATCGTTTTGTCTTCCTAGGCTCATGCCTTCGCCTGTCTTAAGTGTCTTGGTGTCGGTCCGCGCATCGGCACCTGTTAGCTTATCGTCTTTCACCCGTCTTGCCAAAGGGCCTTGTGACCCGCCGACTGGAAGGGACTGCGTAAAACGTCAGCCATTCCCCTGGTAAGCCGCAAGGTGCCTTTTCGTTTTTGCGCAAAGACCTTAGCTGCTTGCCCGAAAGTGTATGCCCAGCCCGTCATATTCAGTTTTGAAGCGGATGAAAACATCCGATTCCAACTCATTGCACCCGGAACACGCCTGTGCACTTTATCGGGACCGCAGCGGCGCACAAATTGAAGTGTTCGGAAAGCTTCTGTAACCTGCGACAACATGCGACCCGGAAGCGAGAATTCATGAGATTTAACCTATTGGCTGCAATGGCCCTGTTCGTCTGGGTGGCTATGCTATCTCTGGGGTCGGAAGCGACGGCGCAGACTTCGCTTATACCCGGGTATGGTTCGGGGTCTGGCACGACATCCGAAGCAGACAAGGAAAGCGACCTGGCTGACGCGATCCGATCAGCCACCGAAGCGGGTGCAAGCGTCATCGTCATCGACAGCGCCGGTCAGCTTGTCTCATCTGGTGGCAATACCGCCTCGACGCACGACGATATCGCCCATGACCCGATGTCCGAAGGGTCACAGTTGATGAAGGCGCAAGAGCGGTTCTCGAAGTTCCGCGAGTCGATGGAGTCGCGCCTACAGGCTTTGCCGTATTCGATCTTCGAAGTGCAGTATGTTTTGCGAGAGACCAGCCCGGACGGCCGAATACAGACCTATGTCGAAGTGTTGGGCTGGAATATACTCTTCCTTCTTCTGGGGCGCTGGCTGTCGATAGAAATCTACGGCAAGCGTCTTGCAAAAAGGCTGGTGGTGGCGCGATCAAAAGAAGATCCGCAGGGCTATCGCGAAAAAATGCCCTTTCTGGTCTTTCGCTTTTTCATGGGTGTTGGGGCCACGATCTTCGCGATGCTGATGGCCCTGATCGTGGGCTATCTGATCTTTGGCGAGGCTGAAGATCTTTCGATTCAGTTCACGACCACCGCCATATTCACGGCTTTCTTTCTTGCACGCACAGTTTCCGATCTTTGGCGTATGGTGTTGTCTCCTTACCTCAGTCAGTACCGGCTGCCGCCCTTTTCCGACCGGGAGGCAAAACGCCTTTACGTCTGGGCCTCGGCAATCGCGACATATGATATCTCGGTAGTATTGTTTTCTACCTGGGTTGCGGATTTTGGTCTGAACTACAATGTCTATGCGATGGTCTATGGCGGCCTGACCATGTTTGGCGCCTTGGGCAATGTTCTGATGATTCTGTTCAACGCGCGCGCCATCTCGAACGCGATCCGAGGCGGGCGGTCAAAGGAACAGGTATCCTGGATTTTGCGCTTGATATCGATTGCCTGGGCGCCGGTTCTGGCAGTTTATATCGTGTTCAGCTGGTTCAAACTGGCTGTTGATCTGGTGCTTGAGAACGAGAATTCCATTCCGATTGTTGCCAGCAGCTATGCCATCTTCATGTCTGTGGTCATTGCCTATGGCGCGATGAACTATCTGCTTGAACGCTACTTCGTCCGCAATCGCCAGATTGAAGAGCTGAACACAGAGACTGGCGCCGGCGTTGAAGAGGATGAGATTCCCCAAACCCCGCAAGCTGAAAAGAGAAAGCACTCGATCGTCACCTATGAGGATCTGGCGCGACGTGTGGCCGGTATCCTGGCATTTGTCGTCGGGTTATATGCTCTGGTCGTAATCTGGAATCCGGACGCAAGCTGGAGCGAAGACCTGCCTATTGAACGGGCTCTGGACGTGATGGTTATCCTGTTCATGGGCTATATCTTGTTCCATTTCTTCCGTGTCTGGATTGATACCAAGATTGCTGAGGAAGAAGACGTAGCCGGTGGAGAGGTTGAACTGGGCGACGAGGGCGGGGAAGGCGGGCAAAGCCGTCTTGCGACACTGCTTCCATTGTTCCGTGGCGCAATTCTGGCGGTTGTTGTTGTGACCATCGTTCTGATTGTCCTGATGGAATTGGGTATCAATGTCAGCCCGCTGTTCGCCGGTGCCGGTGTCGTGGGTCTGGCCGTTGGGTTCGGGTCGCAAACGCTAGTCCGAGATATCTTCTCGGGCGCGTTTTTCCTGATGGATGATGCCTTCCGCAAAGGCGAATATATCGACATCGGTGATGTGAAGGGGACGGTCGAGAAAATCTCGGTCCGGTCGTTCCAGTTGCGGCACCATCTGGGCGCACTGAATACGATCCCCTTTGGCGAAATCAAGGTTCTTACTAACTATTCGCGTGATTGGGTGATCATGAAGTTGCCCCTGCGGGTGACCTATGACACCGATGTCGAAAAAGTGCGGAAACTCATCAAAAATTTGGGCCAAGAGCTTTTGAGCGATCCGGTGATTGGGGATAATTTTATCCAGCCGTTGAAATCGCAGGGCGTGATCGAAATGCAGGATTCGGCGATGATCATTCGGGTCAAGTTCATGACCAAGCCGGGCGATCAGTGGCTGGTGCGTAAGAAGGTCTATCAGGATATCCGCGAATTGTTTGCTCGCGAAGGGATCAAGTTTGCTCATCGTGAGGTGACCGTCAGGCTTGCCGACGGAAAAGAGGCCGAAAACCTGACACCGCAGGAACGCGAAGCGGTGACTGGTGCAGTGCATGCGGCCATCGACGAGGATTATCTGGACGATATCGGTCCTGGAGGCGACGACCGCTAGGGACCGCTACCGCCTCTTTGGGCTGCGTCTCTGACGAGACCCCTTCCAAAGCGTTGGGCCGGACCGCGCGGCTGCCGGCGAGGGCGTAGGGCTATGACCAGGTGGCGCTCGACGTGCCCAGCTTGCTTGCGGGCAGGTCCCACGACATCTGGGCCGGACCAACCGAGAGCGCGGGCTTCAACCTGTGACCAGGTCCCCATCCAGAGGTTTCGGTCTTGGTCGTGAAATCCGCAGGAACCGAAGCGCCAATTTCTGTCTTGGTGTCGAACTTGCCTAGAATGGTCAGCAGGTCAGCCGTGCGTGCCAGCGACAATCGGGCCTGCATGATCGGCGCACCCTTCGCGGCTTCGGACAATGCTGACAGGACGGCGGCAGCCATCAGATATCCAGTCGCGTGGTCCAGCGCCTGCACCGGCAGGGGTGTCGGCTTGTCTGCACCGGCCCATACCCGACCTGCATCGGCAATCCCGCTGCTCATCTGTACGAGGCTGTCAAATCCGCGCCGCGAAGACCATGGGCCTTGCCAGCCATAGGCATTCAGTGTGACTTCTACTCTGTTCGGGGCAAGCTCGTCCCGTTTGGCTTGGGTGAGGCCCAGCGCGTCCAGTGCGCCAGGGCGATAGCCGTGAACGAAGACATCCGCCTGGGTCAGCAAGCCGTGTAGCAACTCGATCCCTGCGGGGGATTTCAGGTCCAGATAGGCACAGCGCTTACCCAGAGAAATATCCGGGATCACACCCGGCTCGTCCCAGTCCGGAGGATCAATGCGCAGAACCTCTGCCCCGAACCCCGCCAGAGTTCTAGTTGAAACCGGACCGGCCAGAACGCGGGTCAGATCAAGCACGCGCAGACCTGCCAGCGGGCGCTTGGCCGTTGCCTGTGGCCGATTGCGAAGCGTAATCTGTCGGGGTTTGTGCCACCCGATCAGCGGATCTCGTGAAACCGCGCGCCCCTGTGGATGATCCTGCCATTCCCCGCGGCTGCGCATGGCGGCTGCGACACCACCCTTAGCCACGATAGCGTTTTCAAGACTGGCCGCCGACAAAGTTGCAACAGCCTTTGTAACCGCGTCCCGATCTCCTTTGACCTTCAGGACTTTCAGGGCGGCCGCACGGTGCTGAGGCAGGTTCGTGTGCAATCTGATCCAACCGTCATTGGCAAGGTAATCACCGGCGATACTGTCCCAGAGGTTGGGCATTTCCCAGCCATCGGGTTTGAAAGAATATCCGTACCAGAGAGACGCCAACCGGTGATCGACCAAAATCTCGGGCGGGCTTTGGGTCAGGTTCAGCGCGCCCATCAGGCGTGCCAGTTCCTGACCAACAGCCGCAAAGCTGGCGGTCGCCAGTTCGGAGACTGCATACACGCTGGGTCGCGCTCCGGTGCCGGTTGTCCGATACCCTTCGGGTGATGGCAGCACGGATAACAGCGTCATTGCTGATATGGATCCAGGCTGTCACGAAGCCCGTCACCCAGAAAGTTGAATGCCAGCACGATGACAATGATCGGCAGCATCGGGATGGCCGTCCAGGGGTAGATCTCGATCGACGCAAGGTTCTGCGCATCGTTCAGCATCACACCCCAGCTGACGGCCGGGGCGCGCAGCCCAAGCCCAAGGAAGCTGAGCGCCGTTTCGCCCAGGATCATTGCCGGGATCGACAGGGTTGCCGATGCGATCAGATGCGACATGAAGTTGGGTAGCAGGTGCTTGCGGATCACCCGGCCCGAGCTTGCTCCCATCATTTCGGCTGCACGTACGTATTCTTCTTCGCGCAGCGATAGGAATTTGGCACGAACAGATCGCGCAAGGCCAGGCCAGTCGAGAATCCCCAGGATAATTGAGATGATGAAGAATACCGCGACCGGGCTCCAATTCGAGGGGACCGCCGCTGATAGCGCGAGCCAAAGGGGCAATTCAGGTAGTGAGCGCAGAATTTCGATTATACGGTTAATCACCCAGTCGATTCTGCCGCCAAAATATCCCGCAATCGAGCCGAACAGGATACCAAGAAAGAAGGACACCGAAATCCCGATCAGACCCACCGTCAATGACAGCTGGGCGCCAAAGAGGATACGGCTGAATACATCACGGCCCAGCCGATCCGACCCCCATAGGAACAAAGTCGCGTCTTCAGGTGCGCAGAACAGATGCGTGTCCGACTTGATCAGACCCGCCAGCTTGTACTCGGCCCCTTCGCAGAAAAACTTGATTGGCCGCGGGGTGTCGGTGTCGGCGACAAACTTCCACTGGAAGGTCTCCAGATCCGCCTCGGCCACCATCGAATAGACATAGGGGCCGATGAATTCGCCCTCATGGAACCAGTTGATGCTTTGCGGCGGGGCATAGAGGTGCTCGTCATTACGTTCATTCGGGCCATAAGGCGCGATGAAACCCGCAAAGGGCAGCATGAGATAGCACAGCAACAGGAAGACGCCGGAAATCAGGCCCAGCTTGTGGGTTCGGAATTTGCGCCAGACCAGAATCCAGTTCGGAGCATCCAAATCGGCGCGCTCAAGTTGTTGCAGGGCGGCATCGGGATCGAATGGTGCGTCGTCGACATAGCGACCATCAGGATGTTGGGTCATGCTTCACGCCCCTCATATCGGATGCGCGGGTCCAGCATGACCAGCAGAATGTCAGAGATCATCGTACCGATCAGTGTCAGCAAAGCCACAAACATTAGGATGAAGGCGGACAGGAACTGGTCCTGGGTTTTCAGCGCGGTCAGCAATGTCGGGCCGATTGTCTGAAGGCCCAGAACAACCGATACCAGAACCGAACCGGACACCATCGAAGGCAGCAGGTTTCCGATATCCGCGACAAAGGGGTTGAAGGCCACGCGCAGCGGGTATTTGGTCAGCATCCGCGACGGGGCCATGCCTTTGGCGATTGCGGTTTCCACATAGGGTTTGCCCAGCTCATCCAGCATATTCGCCCGTAGTCGCTGCATCATCGCCGAGGCGCCAGATGTGCCGATCACAAAGGTCGGTACGATCAAATGGACGAGGATGGATTTCAGCTTTTCCCAACTCATCGGCAGCCCTTCAAAGGACGGGTCCATCAGGCCTCCGATTGGCAGGTTGAAATAGCGGTGCCCATAGTAGAACAGGATCAGTGCCAGTAGAAAGTTCGGCGTTGCCAGACCCAAATAGCCCACAAAGGCCGAGGTATAGTCGATCCAGGTCCGCGACTTCGCGGCTGCAAGTACACCCAGGGGCAGGGCCACTGCATATACGAACAGGATGGCGGCCAGATTGACCACGACGGTCAGCCACAGCGTGTCGCCCACGATTTCTGCGACAGGGCGGTCAAATTCAAAGGACCAGCCGTAGTTGCCTTGCACCAGCCCATCGAACCCATGCGGGCCAGGCCAGAAACCGATCCAGATCAGATATTGTTCCCACATGGGGCGATCCAGCGCATATTCCGCGCGCAGGAATTCTGCCTTGGCCACACCCGCTGATTGTCCGGACGCCTGCAGTTCAGCGATCTGATTGCTGAGATAGTCGCCCGGGGGCAGGTTGATAATCACGAATACCAGAACCGACACCACAAGAAGGGTCAGCAGCATCGTGAAAAAGCGATAGACTGCATAGCGCAGCATGACCATGTGGCTGCTCCTGATCAGTCGGCGAAAAAGAATTCGTCCGGCCGGTGAATGCCGAAATGTGCGCCGGGTTCCCAGGCCCACATGGCCTGCTCGGGGACGTTGCGCAGGCGGTTCGATACGACGATAGGCTGAGGCGCACCGTTCAGAATGCCAATGGCATAAAGTTGGTCAGCGTGGATTTTCAGCATCTCATCCCATGCGGCCTTGCGTTCCTCATCAGTCGAGGCGACCTCCCAGTTATGGGCCAGTTCCATCAGGCGCTCGGCCTCGGGCATATCGGGTTTCTCGCCAACATCGCCTCCAGTCTGATAGTACTGCCCCCATTTTGGCCAGGCCAAAAACACCTGATCGGTAGGGGCAAGATAAGCTGGTGAGGTGTGGTGTTGCGGGATGCCGTCATCCCAGCCGAACCAGACGGACGCCATTGTGCTGCCGGCAAACACTCGGTTGCGCAGAATGTCCCTGTCCAATGGGCGCATAATAAGATCGACGCCAATGTCGCGCCATGTGTCCGTGACGATTTGCAAGGCGTTTTCGACCTCTTGCCGCTCACCTGCGGTTTCGATGACCAGCTCCATCGGGCGGCCATCGGGCAACAGTCGCGTGCCGTCTTTGTCGCGCTCGGTCAGGCCGGCCTCGTCAAGCAGCGCATTCGCCAATTCGATGTCGTACTGTGCCCATGCCTTTGCGTTTTCTTCGTTGAAGAAGGGCGAAGCGGGCAAGACCGACATCGCGGCGGGATGGGCCAGTTTGAAATACAGCGCCTGATTTATCGTTTTGCGGTCGATTGCCAGAGACAGCGCGCGACGAACACGCGCGTCACGCAAAACGGCACGCCATGCTTCGTCTTCGTAGTTCAGATTGGGGTAAATCGCGATCTGTGAGGCAACCCCGGTTTTCCACAGCAAGGTTTTGTAGTCTCCACCAGCCTCGCCCTTTTTCAAGATCGAAGCGTCGCGGAACGCCAGTCCGCGCCCTTGTAGATCGGATTCGCCAGCATTGGTTTTTGCAGCAACCAGACCCCCGGCCACGATCTCCATCTCGACCACGTCGATATAGGGAAGCTGCACCCCATGGCTGTCGATGCGATGAAAATAGGGATTGCGAACAAAGTTGTGACGGATCTTTTTGCCCGAACTTGCATTCAACCAGGGCTGCAAAGTTGGCAACTCGTGGTTGTCAAACTTGTAAAGGTTGTCGAGTTTGTTGTGTAAAGCTGCCCAGCTTTTGACGCGGGCATCTTCAACCTGAAAGGCAAGCTTTTCTGCGTCAGCGTATTTCTCGTGGTACTGTTTCAGGAACTCGGAAGGGCGGTAGATGAAAGGCGGGCGCGCTTGTGCCAGAGCCTGCAGGAAGCCGGGGTTGGGATCTTCCCATTCAAACACAACGGTCGTTTCATCGGGGAAGGTCACGGTCGGAGTCTTGCCTTCGACGATCAGAAAATCCGGTGGTCCCGACGGGCTGAGCAGTTCATTATTTGCCACATCCTCCCACCAGTATCGGAAGTCCTCGGAAGTGAACGGAGAGCCATTCGACCATTTGTGACCTTCACGCAGGTTGAGGGTGTATTTGCGGTTGTCGTCGTTCTGGAAGGATTCAAGCAGGTCTGGAACGACCTGATAGGTCTGGTCGAACCCAACAAGGCGGGCATATCCGTAAACCACCATCTGCCGGATGTCTTTGGACCGAGTAATCATTGTGCGCAAAGTGCCGCCCTGTTTGCCGAATTCCCTGCCTTTTGCAGCAAGATCCACAATCAGGGGTTCGGCGGGAATTCGGTCCTGTATGGGCGGAAGGTTCCCCGCATTCACTTCGGTTTCCCAGAAAGTACTTTCTTGCAACTCGGGCATGTCTGCCGTGGCGGGCAGGGCCCATGTTGCGGCCAGCGCAACGGCCAGTAACAGCGGGCGAGTGGTCTTAAACATGGCATCGTACCTTATGGCCGGGCTCCATCTCTACCAATGAAGGTACCACGGAGTCGGTAAATCGGAAGGCGTCATCCCAACTGTCAGGTGAACCAGCACCCAAAGCAACCAAATTCAGGTCGATGGGGCGGTTGATGTCGGGCTCTGGCTGCGCAGCAATCAGTGCTTTGGTGTAAGGGTGACGAGGGTTGTAAAACAGTGTCTCGGGCGGGGCCTGTTCCACGACAAGCCCACGACGCATCACAGCAACTTCGTCGGCAATGCGTGCAACAACCGCAAGGTCGTGCGAGATGAAGAAATACGACAAATTCAGGCTGTCCTGCAAATGTTCCAGCAATGTCAGGATTTGTTCCTGAACCGACACGTCCAGAGCCGAAGTGGGTTCGTCACAGACAATAAGCTGAGGGTCGAGCATCATTGCGCGGGCAATCGACAGGCGCTGTCTTTGGCCGCCGGAAAAAGCATGGGGATAGCGTTTCAGCATATCGGCGTTCAGGCCAACACGTGTCAGCATCTCGGCCGCTTTTTCGCGCTGCTCGGCGGTCGATCCGATACGGTGAATCTCCAACGGTTCGGTCATCGCATCCTGAATGCGCATGCGAGGACTGAGAGAGCTGTAGGGATCCTGAAACACCATCTGCGCCTTGCGCTGAAACGCGGTGCGCTGGGTCCGCGTCATCTTGTGAACGGTGATCGCTTCTTCATCGGGGGAGGTTCGAAACAGAACCTCTCCGCCCGGATCAGGCGGCTCAGCCCCTAGTGCGATGCGGGCGGCCGTAGTTTTGCCCGAGCCGCTTTCGCCGACGATCGCCAGCGTCTTGCCCCGCGCGAGGTTCAGATCGACTCCGCGGCAGGCATGGATCAGGCGTTCGCCCTGCCAGCCCTTGCTGGATCGCATCGTATAGGTTTTCGACACGGCCTTCATCTGAAGGATCAGATCTTCGTCGGGCATCGGGATGCCAACCGCATCCTGATCCGGAATCTCGGGCGCGGCGTTGAACAACTGTTGGGTATAGGGGTGAGCAGGGCTGGTCAGGATCGGTGCCGCAGCTCCAGCCTCCATCACGCGGCCTTTGTGCATGACCACGACCTGTTCGGCCATATTGGCGACGACCCCCAAATCATGGGTCACAAGGATCAGTGCCATTCCCGTTTCACGCTGAAGCTCTTTGATCAGCCCCAGCACCTGGGCCTGTGTCGTAACGTCCAATGCTGTCGTCGGCTCGTCCGCGATCAGTAATTCCGGTTTGGAAACCATGGCCATAGCGATCATGGCGCGTTGGCGCATCCCGCCGGACAGCTCGAACGGGTAAGAATCATAGGCGCGCTGAGGGTCTGGAAAACCCACGCGTTCGAACTGTTCCAGAACCGTTTTGCGGGCCTGTGCCTCGGAGGCATTGCGATGCAGCCAAAGAACTTCGCTGACCTGATTGCCAATTTTGTGCAGGGGAGAGAGCGAGCGCATCGGCTCTTGAAAGATCATCGAGATCCGATTGCCACGAATGCCGCGCATCTGACGTTCGCTGATCTGGGTCAGTTCCTCCATGCCTTTAGAATCATTCAGAGTAATCGTACCGCTTCGAATTTGGGCTGCTCGGGGAAGAATGCGTAAAGCAGCCCGGCATGAGATCGTTTTCCCCGACCCTGATTCACCCACAAGCGCAAGTGTCTGTCCCGCTTCGACGTCGAAGTTGACGCCTTGAACCACAGACTCTCCGGCACCAAATCCGATGCTGAGGTCCCGGACAGACAACAACGCAGTCATGCGGGTATTCCACCCGTTAGGCCGTAGCTCGGCATAGGCTTGATCAACTCCCTGTGTTTTTTGTCGCAGTTTCGCGCGGTTGTGCCTGTATAGTCAAACCCGTTCTTAGGGTGAAATGTCGCGAAAACGTGAAACTGAGGCCGATTTGCCTACACAATGCCTTGAGGATTTGTCATCACATGCGATGTCGGTCACAGGTTATGTGTCGTCAAATATCAAGGAGAGATTTCCCAGTGCCCGATCCCCAAAGCCGTCTTGACCTGTTCATCGACCGTATGGTGTCGCAGCGTGCCTGCCTGGACCATGCCATTGCACAGACAAGCACCATGTCCGGTCCGGTGTTCGAGCTGGGATTAGGGAATGGTCGTACTTATCATCACATGGTTCAGTACATTCAAAACCGTCCGGTCTATGTGTTCGAGCGCGCCGTGGCCTCCCATCCGGACTCTACCCCGCCCGAGGATCTGGTGATTCTGGGGGATGTGCGTGAGACTCTGCCTGCGGCGCTGGAACGGTTTGGGGCGACGGCCAGTTTGATCCATGCGGATCTTGGCGGCCATAACAGGGACAAGAACGATGCTTTCGCGCGGTTGGTTTCCCCCCTGATAGAACCGTTGTTGGCAGAAGGTGGGCTGATGGTGTCCAGCGACCGGATGTATTTCGAAAACCTGACCGAAATCCCGCTGCCTGAACATGCGGTGGACGGACGTTGCTTTATCTACCGCCGCTAAGCGCGAGAAGGATACCAAATGCTTTTCTATGATTGCACGACCGCTCCAAACCCGCGCCGCGCGCGCATGTTCATCGCAGAAAAAGGGCTGGAGATTGAAACGCGCAATATCTCGATAGCAAAGGCGGAACAGTTGGATGGCGCTTTCCTTGCGGTAAACCCCAATGCGACGATCCCTGTTCTGGTGACGGATGAGGGTGCAACGCTGACCGAAAACCTGGGCATTGCCGCCTATCTTGAGGCGCGCTTTCCCGAACCACCTTTGATGGGACGTACGCCAGATGAAAAGGGGCTGGTCCTGATGTGGAACAGCATTGTCGAGCAGCAGGGTGGAGTGCCTATTGCCGAGGCTCTGCGCAACACCCATCCAGCGTTCAAGGATCGGGCGATTCCAGGCCCTGCGAACTATGCCCAGATTCCCGAACTGGCTCAGCGCGGCACGGCTCGGGTGGGCCGGTTTTTCGATTTGCTTGAAACGCGGCTGAAGGATAGCGCGTTTGTTGCGGGGGCTGAGTTCACGCTGGCCGATATCTCGACCTTTGTGTTCGTTGACTTTGCCCGCGTGATCAAGATGCGGATTCCACAGGAAAATACCGCGACGCTGTCTTGGTTCGACAAGATCGCATCGCGTCCAAGCGCACAGCTTTAATGCGTTGAAATTGAGCTGTCTGAACTTGCTCACTTGCACTGTACAGAAATGTCTAGACAGGTGTGAACAGTATCACTAGCGTCTCCCTCGAGTCATGCAGGGGAGAGCATAATGAAATCTCAGTATCGCGTTGTGGTCATCGGTGGCGGCGTTGTGGGCGCCTCGGTTCTGTATCACTTGGCCAAATTCGGCTGGTCAGATGTGGTCATGCTGGAACGGCGGCGATTGGCGTCGGGATCGTCCTGGCACGCGGCGGGCGGTATTCACGCGCTGAACGCGGATCCGAACATGGCATCGCTGCAGGCCTATACAATCGACCTTCTCAGCGAGATCGAAAAGGAATCCGGGCAGAATATCGGCCTGCACATGACTGGTGGTCTGACTTTGGCTGGAACGCCCGAGCGGTGGGAGTGGCTGCAGGCCAACTATCGTATCTTCCAGTCCATCGGCATCGATGATTGCGAGTTGCTGACCCCACAAGAGGCGCAAAAGCGCTGCCCAATCATGTCGACCGACGGCGTGTTGGGCGCGATGTGGGCCGATCGAGAGGGCTATATCGACACGACCGGTACGGTTCAGGCCTATGCAACCGCCGCCAAGAAACGCGGTGCCGAGTATTACGAGGAGACCAAGGTCGAGGAATTGATCCAAACCGATGATGGTTGGCAGGTCGTGACGGACAGGGGCACAATAACTTGCGAGCACGTGGTCAATGCCGCGGGGCTTTGGGCCAAGCAGGTCGGGCGCATGGCGGGGGTTGAGCTGCCAGTGTCGCCGCTGAAACATCACTATCTGATCACGGATACAGTGCCCGAAGTGGCGGCGGCGGATTTTGAGATGCCAATGACCGTGGACCTCGAGGGGTTCACCTATATGCGGCAAGACCAAAAGGGCGTTCTGGTCGGTATCTATGAGGTCGACCATGAACATTGGGCCATGGACGGCGCGCCGTGGAATTATGGCGAGGAACTGTTTCAGGAGCAGCTTGACCGGATTGAGAATGAACTGACGCTGGGCTTTGAACGCTATCCGTCGATCCAGAATGTCGGCATCAAGACCTGGGTCAACGGGGCGTTTACATTCTCGCCCGACGGCAACCCTCTGGTCGGGCCGGTGCCCGGCAAGCGCGGCTATTGGACAGCCTGCGCCGTGATGGCCGGGTTCCTGCAGGGCGGCGGCGTTGGCAAAACGCTGGCTGAGTGGATGATCCATGGCGAGCCCGAGGCCGATGCATGGCCGATGGACATTGCCCGCTATGGCGATTTTGCCCAGAACAGACGCTATATTCGTGAAACCACCGGGCAATTCTATTCCCGCCGTTTCGTGATGACTTATCCGAACGAACAGCTGCCTGCCGGTCGCCCGCTGAAGATGGCCCCAGCTCATGACGCGATGACCGAGGCCGGGTGCAAATGGGGCGTTAGTTGGGACCTCGAGGTGCCGCTGTACTTTGCGCCGAAAGGGTTTGAAGAAACACCGACGCTGAAACGATCCAACGCGCATGACATCGTGGCCGAGGAATGCAAGGTGATCCGTGAGGGGGTTGGCCTCATGGATATCTCAGGCTTTTCCAGGTTCGAGGTCACCGGGCCAAATGCCGAGCTGTGGCTGGATCGCGTGATGGCTTCGAAACTGCCCGCGCCGGGACGGGCCAAGTTGGCACCAATGCTAGGTGAGAATGGGCGGCTAAAAGGGGATCTGACCGTTCTGAATTGGGGCGATGGCACCTGGTGGATCATGGGCAGCTATTACCTGCGCGCCTGGCATATGCGCTGGTTCGACGATCATATGATCGACGGAGTCGAGGTTCGCGATCTGGGCGAGGAGTATTGCGGGTTCGGTCTGGTCGGGCCAAAATCGCAGGAGGTAATCGAAAAACTGGCCGAGCAAGACATCTCCGGCCTGAGATTCATGGGCTGTAGTGATTTTGATATCGGTCTTGTCAGGGCTCGCGTTGCGCGCATGTCAGTCACAGGTGAAAAAGGCTATGAGATCAACTGCCGCTATGGCGATCACATCAAGCTGCGTCGGATGTTGCTTGAGGCCGGGGCTGATGAGGGCATTCGTGAATGTGGGTTCAACGCGATGCTGTCCACGCGGCTTGAGAAAAGCTTTGGCATCTGGTCGGCTGAATTCACTCAGCTTTACACGCCGGGCATGACGGGTATGGATCGCTGGATCGATTGGGACAAGGATTTCGTCGGTAAAGAGGCCGCCTTGGCCGAACGCGATGGCAATGGTCCTGCGCAGGTTCAGGTGACGCTTGAGGTCGATGCTCTGGACGCAGATGCCAGCGGATACGAACCTGTCTGGTCAGGGGCAGAGCACGTGGGTTTTGTCACCTCGGGCGGCTATGGCCACTACACCGGCAAGTCCCTGACGATGGCGCTGGTCAATCGTGACAAGGCCGCACCAGGCACTGAACTGTCTGTCCATGTGGTTGGGGTCGAACGACCTGCGCGGGTCATCGCGCCGTCGCCCTATGATCCACAGGGCAAAGCGATGCGGGGTTGAGCGTGTCGGCCAGCGATCAGGGACGCAGGCGCAGACGGCGCGGCGTGGATGCCGCGCCGCCGCCCGGTCGGGATATCAACTATCGCCAGCTGAAAAATCCTTTTCCACTGATGGAGGTCTTTCCCGCAGACCAGATCGCCGACATGCACGAAACCGCGCTGCGCATCTTGCAAGAGCTGGGTGTGAAAGTTCTGCTGCCCGAGGCGCGGAATATCTTTGCCAAAGCCGGCGCGCGCGTAGATGCCGATAGCGAGATGGTCTATATCGGTCGCGATATGGTCGAGGCTGCGGTGGCCTCGGCGCCGAAATCCATTGCCTGCCGGGCCGGTGCTCGGCAGAGGGATTTCACATTGGAACTGGGCAGCCTTGTGTTCCAACCGGGGGCAGGGGCGCCGAATGCCACTGATCTGGAACGCGGACGTCGCCCGGCGACCGGGCAGGACTATCTGGAATTTCTGAAGCTCACCCATCATTTCGACGTGTTCCAGATGATCTCGCCTCAGGTTGAACCGCAGGATGTGCCGACCCCTCTGCGGCACTATTTCACCACGCAGGCGCAGATGGAGCTGACAGACAAGTTCCCATTCTTCTTCTCGCGCGGGACACCGCAGGTGATGGATTGCTTTGAGATGCTGACGACCGCGCGAGGCCTGTCGGATGACGAATTTAGGACCCACCCGTACAGCTATACGATCATCAACACGAACAGCCCGCGCACGCTGGACATACCGATGGCGCAGGGGCTGATCGACTTTGCGCGCCACGGGCAGATGTCAATCATCACGCCCTTTACGCTGATGGGGGCGATGGCACCGATCACGGTGGCGGGGGCCATCACCCTGTCCCATGCCGAGGCGTTGGCCGCACTGACTCTGACGCAATTGGCGCGTCCCGGTGCGCCTGTGTGCTATGGCACTTTCACCAGCAATGTGGATATGAAATCCGGTGCTCCGGCCTTTGGAACGCCCTCGCATTTTCAGGCCTCACTGGCGGCCGGGCAGTTGGCGCGGCATCTGGGCCTGCCGTGGCGCTCGGCTGCGGGCTCGGCTTCGAACATCAATGATGTGCAGGCGGCAAATGAAAACCAGTTTGGCCTATGGGGGTGCCTGATGGCTGGGGCGACGGTGATCATTCACTCGGCGGGATGGCTAGAGGGCGGATTGACCGTGTCCTTTGAAAAACTGGTCTGCGACGCCGAAGTGTTGAACATGGTGGCCGAGCTGTGCGCCGGGGTGCAGGCTGGCGAGGCTGAAATTGGGTTCGACACTGCGCTAAGCGAGGTTGAGCCCAGCGGACATTTCTTTGCATCCAGCCAGACGATGGAACGCTACAATACAGAATTCTACGAGCCACATGTCCATGATTATGCCAATTTCGGCACCTGGGCCGAGCGTGGATCGTTGGACGCAAACAGTCGTGCGACCGGTGTATGGAAGGAAATCTTGGCCAATTTTCAGCCACCTGAGCAAAACAGCGACCAGATTGGCGCGCTGAAAGACTTTATTGCCAAACGTACCGAAGAGGGCGGCGCGCCGCCGGAGAGTTAAATGAATACGAAACCCATCCTGCACCGGGACGACCCGGAAGCTGAACCGCTGATCGGCAATATCAAGGTCACGCGCGACGACTGGCTGAACGTGGCGTTGGATGTGCTAATCTCGGACGGGGTCGATCAGATCAAGGTGATGAATCTGGCGGAACGGATGGCCGTGTCTCGGTCGTCCTTCTATTGGTACTTCAAATCGCGCCAGGAACTGCTGGATGCTCTTCTGGCACGGTGGCAGGCCACCAATACCGCGGCATTGGTCGCGCAGGCTGAAGCTCCGGCAAAGACGATAACCGGTGCGGTGTGCAATGTGCATCGCTGTGTCGTCAATACCGACCTGTTTGACACCGCGCTGGATTTCGCGGTGCGCGACTGGGCGCGCAAATCGGGCAAGGTGCGGCGCGCGCTGGACCAGTCTGACGCGCGACGGTTGCTAGCGCTGCACGCCATGTTTGCCCGCTTTGGCTATTCCGAGGTCGAGGCGGAAACCCGCGCGCGCGTGCTGTATTACATGCAGATAGGATACGATCTGGCGCAGCTGAATGAACCGATGTCCACGCGGATATCAATGGTGCCGCATTATCTATATGTCTTCACCGGGGTCGAGCCGAGGCCAGAGGAAGTGGAAGAATTCAGCGCCTATTCGCGCCATCACTGGAAAGGAGAGCCATCATGAGTCAACCAGATGCAATCATCATCGGAACAGGCGTGATCGGGGCGGCCATCGCGTTCGAAATGGCCAAGGCCGGGTGGAAAACCGTATCTCTGGACCGGAACGCTCAGGTTGGCCATGGCTCAACCGCCGGGTCCTGCGCGATCATCCGGATGCATTATTCCACCTTTGACGGCACGGCATTCGCCTGGGAAGGCTATCATTATTGGCGCGACTGGGCCGAGTATCTTGGCCTGCCGCAAGGCGCCGATCTGGCCCAATTCCGCGAAACCGGCTGTCTGGTCATGAAGACCGAGGCGAACGGGTTGCTGGAAAAACACATGAAGAACAGTTCCGCGCTGAATTGCCCGTTCGAGGAATGGTCCCCCGAACAGGTCTCCGACCGGCTGCCGGTCTATTCGCAGGACAGTTTTGCCCCCGCTCGTCGCATGGATGATCCCGAGTTTGGGCAGCCCAACGGACGCAAGATGCAAGGCGGCGTTTACTGGCCTCAAGCCGGGTATGTCACCGATCCGGCCCTATCCGCACAGAACCTGATGGACGCCGCCAAACAGCACGGGGCCGAGGTGCGAACCGGGGCCGAAGTGGTCGAGATTTTGACTGATGGCGGGCGAGTTTCTGGTGTCAGGTTGGCATCGGGAGAAGACATTCATGCGAAAGTTGTGGTTAACGTAGCCGGGCCGGGTTCGGCCATCATCAACGGGATGGCCGATGTTCTGGATGACATGACCATTCAGACCCGCCCCTTGCGCCAAGAGGTCGTTCACGTCCCTGCGCCCGAGGGGTTTGACTTTGAAAATGACGGGACAATCGTGTCGGACAGCGATATCGCCTGCTATTGCCGGCCAGAGCATGGCAACCACATCCTGGTGGGCTCGGAAGACCCCGAGTGCGACCCACATCAATGGTGCGAAGATGACGTAACCTATAATCGTGACTTTACCGACCAGTGGACGACACAAGCGATGCGCTATGCCCAGAGAGTGCCCAGCCTTGGCATCCCTTCCAAGACCCGCGGTGTGGTCGACCTGTATGATGCGTCTACGGATTGGATTCCGATCTATGACAAATCCAGCCTTCCCGGTTTTTATATGGCCTGCGGATCCAGTGGAAATCAGTACAAGAACGCGCCGATTGCAGGCAAGATGATGACGGCGCTGATCGGGTATTGCGAAGACGGGGCGGATCATGACAGTGCGCCGCTACAATTTGAACTGCCCTATATTGGACGCACAATCGACGTCGGTTTCTATTCCCGCAAGCGCCCGATCAACAAAGAAAGCAGTTTTTCCGTTTTGGGCTAGCCGACACGTCCTGATGCACTAGCATTCACGGGATCGAGTTGAGCCCGGACGCATAATGACCAAATCGAAGAACAAGGTTCTGATCCTCGGCAGCGCCCCCACCGCGCTGCGTGCGCGGGACTGGGCGCGTACGCCGTTCACGCATATCGTCGCTATCAACAATGCCTGGCGGGTCCGCGCAGACTGGGATTTTCTGATCCACCCCGAGGATTTCCCGACCAAGAACATGCCCACATCTGTCAGTGACATTCAGCGTATAGTCACTGCAAATGAATACGTTCCGATACAGAACGGTTTCGGTGGATTTGTCTATGCCGGGGGAACGATGGCCTTTACCGCCGGATACTGGGCTTTGTCTGCATTACAGCCCTCGGTTCTGGCTTATTGCGGTTGCGATATGATATATTCCGGACAGGGTCGGACACATTTCTACGGCAACGGAGCCGCAGATCCGTTGCGACCCGATGTGACCTTGCGACTGCTCGAGGCGAAGTCGGCGCGACTAGGATTGTTTGCTGCGGCGCAGGGCTGTCGCACAGTGCGATTGTCCGAAGGGCCAAGCCGACTGGTTTACCCCTCGGTCGACAGCGAAGATTTGTCTTCGGTCGAGATGCCTTCTACATCGGGGATGGCTGAGATCATACGGTCGGAGTCGGATCTTGGATATTTCGTGGAGTCTGGACGGTACTGGGAGGTTGAGACCGAGTTCGACCCGCAGAAGATTGATGCCTTGGACCAACGGTGGCTATCGCTCTATCCATCGGCCTCTCAGCTCTGAATTGCTGTGGTATTTCTGGTTCAGGCCGCGAATGTCGCCCAGGCCCAGACCATTGCCACATAGGTCAGATTATGCATGCACTGATCCAGCCCGGCTGCCCGCCAAAAGGCTGCCTGAGTCGGCATAAGCTGTTTTTTGTCGGAATAGCTGGCTTTGGCAAAATCGATGTTGAAATGAACTATCCACTCTAGCGCGGCAATGATCAGGATAAACGGCAGCGGAGCGCCGAAAACCAAAAAAACCAATACCGAACCAACAACATGCACAGCAGCATGTTGCGCGCGTCCCCAGTGAAAATACTCACCCCGGCCTGACAGCATCTTGGGCGTCTGGAGGTAAAAATCTGCAAACATATGTTTGATCTGCAATAAGCAGAGCATCAATAACACAGTGCCTAATGTGGCAGGCAAAAGACTCCTCCCGATATCGTCCTAAAGCGAACAGTAGGGGCTAATGTGAGGTTGCGCAAATGAACTTGTTCACATTCGGCAAATATCTGTTCAATTCGGAAACTATTTGCGTCTGCAGGCTTGATTGCGGTAAATTCAGACTGTTGAATTTACGAGAATTTCGTAAAGACCGGGTCAGTGATCCGCAGCAGGGGCAGGTTCCATAGAACGCACGATTTTCCGTTTTATCTGGAAATATTCAAAGCGCGACCAGCTGATTTTGCTGGCCGTAACCACGTCTTTGTTTCCGCTGCTTTACCTGACGCTGGAACTGCCCAAGCGCATCATCAATGACGCGATCGGGGCTGCGACCCCTGTTGTTGATGTGCTGGGCTACAGCCTGTCGCAAACGAATTTTCTGATCATATTATGCATTGGGTTTCTGCTCGCCGTTCTGGCGCATGGTTTGATGAAAATGCGCATCAACACCATGAAAGGCGTCCTGAGCGAACGGATGCTGCGCCGATTCCGTTATCAGATGATCAGCCGCGCCTTGAGATTTCCGCAACCCTATTTCGAACGGGTCAGCCAAGGCGAAATGGTGTCGATGATCACCGCTGAAAGCGAGCCGATGGGTGGGCTGATGGGCGATGCGATCAGCCAGCCGGTATTGCAGGCGGGACAGATGATCACGATCTTGTCCTTCCTGTTCCTACAGAGCTTTTGGTTCGGGCTTGCTGCCGTTTCCCTGATCCCGTTACAGGCATGGTTGATCCCAAAGCTGCAGCGCCAGATCAATCTGTTGAACAAAAGCCGCATCCAGGAAGTGCGCGTGCTGGCTGCACAGATCGGTGAAAACGCAGCAGGTGCGTCAACGCTGCGGGCAAATGGTGGCTGGCGGTATCGCCGGGCAATGATCTCGGATCAGCTGGGCCGGTTGTTTGAAATCCGCTTCGATATCTACCAGAAAAAGTTCTTTATGAAGTTCATCAACAACTTCATTTCGCAGCTTACCCCATTCCTTTTCTATCTGGTTGGCGGCATTCTGGTCTTGCAGGGCTCGGTTTCGTTGGGTGCGTTGGTTGCGGCTTTGGCGGCTTACAAGGATCTCAGTTCGCCTTGGAAAGAGTTGCTGACCTATTACAATCAGACACAAGATATGTCCTTGCGCTGGGATGTTGTGATCGAACGCTTTGCGCCCTCTGGAATGCAGGACGAAAGCCTGTTCGAGGGCGAGCCCGACAAACATCCCAGGCTGGACGGGGATATTGTTCTGAAACATGCGTCTGTTCGTGACATGGACGGGAATCTGGTTCTGGACGACCTCGATCTGACATTCCCAGGCGGTAAAACCATCGGAATCGCTGCGCCCAGCGAAGAAGACCGGCGCGCGGTTTCGGAATTGCTGACCCGAGAGATCCTGCCCAGTTCCGGCAGGGTAACGGTCGGGCAGGAAGATTTGTCAAAGCTGCATCAGGGAGTCATTGCTGCGCGGATCGGTTTTGCCTCATCGCGACCGGTTATGTTTCAGGGAACTTTGGGCGACAATGTGATGATGCCGATGCGTCTTCGTCCTCTGTCGACAGAATCAGACGACCCCGGCTTTGCTGAAACAAGACGAGCGGGCAACAGTACCGACCCGTTTAGAGTTGATTGGCTGGACCCGTCGCTGGCTGGTTTGAACACCGTGGAAGACCTGCGCGACTGGTGGTTACAACTGATCGACGGTCTAGGTTCGGGCGCTGCCCTGTTTCAGCGCGGTGCTGAACAGACATTCGAAGCCAACGAGCACCCCGAGTTGGTCAGAAAACTGGTTGAACTACGGCCCAAAGTTCAGGAGGCGGTGGTCAAGGCTGGGCTGCAACAGCAGGCTCTGATCTTTGACCGCAATGCATATAATGCGGCCTTGCCGGTCGCGGAAAACCTGCTTTTCGCGACACCCTGCGTTCCGGTCACTCAGGAAATACTGACCCGTCAGGGCGTGTTTCTGGGCCAGCTGCGCGAGCTGGGCTTGGACGAAACCCTGGTCAGCCTGACGCGCGATGTCATTGATATGTTGCGCCAGATCTTTGGGTTGGACGGCACGGACCACCCGTTGTTCCGCAAGCTTGGCCTGCAGGCCGAAGTCTACGAAGCTGCAGTCGAACTGGTAGAGCGCACCCGAAACGAAGGTGTCAGCGGTCTGGATGATGGGCAACTGGCCAACCTGCTGGCGGTTCCGTTTGTCATCTCGGCTGAACAGATTGGCCCCGCGTTTACGGATGAATTGAAAAACCGCATACTTGAATTGCGGCAAAGCCACTCCGAAAAACTGCTGCAACATCTGAATGATGTCTTCGTACCGCTGAAGGAAACCGAGTTTGCCCCCGGTCTGACCGTGATGGAGAACGCTTTGTTCGGTAAGGTCAGCCAGATCGGCGGCGCGCGATCAGATGAGGTCCGTAAGCTGATCGTTGATGTCCTTTCTGAAAACGGAGCCCGACCTTTGGTGGTCGAGCTGATTTACGATGTACCGGTCTCGCTGGGCGGGCAGAACCTGCCTGCGGTTTTCGCCGAACCTTTGGCCTTTACGCGGGCTACGATCAAGAAACCCGACATTCTGATCCTTGATAATGCCTTGGCAAGCTATGACATGGAAACTCAGATTGCGGTCTATAAGAACCTGCGCGCCCTATTGCCAAATGCGACGGTGATTTATCTGAACGATCAGTACGAAAACCCTGACGTATTCGACATGTTCATAGAAATAAGGCAAGGTCGTGTGGTTTCAGACGAAGGACCCGCCGACGTGGAAGAAGATAGCGCAGCATCAGCCGATTTGGCGCGCAAGCTTCGTGCGCTGGAACAGACGCCGCTGTTTTCCGGTCTTGACCGCAGACAGCTGCGCCTTCTGGCATTTGGTGCGCGCTGGTTCCAGGCCCAACCGGGAGAGGTGGTGTTCCTGAAAGACGACCAGCCCACCGATGGGGCCTATGTCGTTTTGGAAGGCGAGGCAGGCCTGTATTTGCCGCAATCAGAAGGTCCCGATCAACTGATCGCAACGGTTGGCTCCGGCGCATTGGTCGGAGAGTTGGGGTTGATCCGAAAGGAACCCCGCGCCCTGAGCATGATTGCGGAAACCGACCTGTCTTGTCTGCGTATCGGTGAGGAAGAATTCCTGGCCGTGGTCGAAAACGATGCCGCAACCGCTTTCAAGCTGATGCAGGTGATCGCCGGCTATGTTTCGAACTAGGGGTTGGCTTCAGGTTTGCAGAACAGGTCGTATAGCAACTGGATGACTTTCTCTGTATTTCCGTCCTGCAGGGAATAGTAGATGGTTTTGCCATCGCGCCGTGTCGACACCAGCTGTTCTTCTCGTAGGCGTGCCAACATCTGGCTGACTGCGGCCTGCCGGATTTGCAGCAGTTTTTCCAGCTCACCAACCGATTTCTCGCCATCACCCAGATGGCACAAAATCATCAGGCGACCTTCATGCGCCAGCGTCTTCAGGTACGCGGCGGCACGTGCTGCACTTTCCTGCATGCCGGGCGGAGTTTCGTCCGTATTCAGTGTTTCGTGGTCTTGAACTGTCACGCGCGTATAGGTTCCAAACTTGGCTTTGGCGCAATATGACTCAGAATTTCAGTACTTGTCACCCCTTTGCAGCAGGGGCACCGCCTTGAAAGGCGTTGCCGTTGGCATAGTCGCAAGGTTCTTCCTGCATCTGAAGGTGCAACCCATCGCCGGTATAGGGGTGTGAGCGGGCCAGATCTTCGTCCAATTCGATCCCCAACCCTGGCGCATTCGGTGCCACGACAAAGCCATTTTCAACGCGCAGTGAACCTTTGATCAAGGCGTCGTGATACGGCGTATCAATGGTTTCCAGCAACAGCAGATTTGGGATTGAGGCTGCCAGATGGATGTTGGCGGCCCATTCAACTGGACCAGCATAGAGATGCGGAGCCATCTGGGCGTTGAATATCTCGGCCATGGCTGCGACTTTCTTCATCTCCCATATCCCACCTGCACGCCCAAGGGCGGGTTGCAGGATTTCTGCAGCACCTGCGCGCAAAACTGCACCGAATTCGGCTTTGGTGGTCATGCGTTCCCCGGTTGCCACGGGTATTCGCACGTTGCGAGCGACGCGGGCCATGTCTTCGATCATGTCAGGTGGGGTAGGTTCTTCGAACCAAAGCGGTGAATAGGGTTCCAGCGCCTGACCCAGCCGGATTGCGCCTGCGGTGTTGAACTGACCGTGGGTGCCAAACAACAGGTCGGCCCTGTCGCCGACCGCTTCACGGATCGCTTTGCAAAAGGCAACTGACATCGAGATGTCGGACATAGCAGGCATATGCCCGCCACGGATCGTGTAGGGACCAGCGGGATCAAATTTTACTGCCGTGAAGCCGCGGCTCACCATTTCAGCTGCACATTCCGCGGCCTGGTCGGGCGAAGTCCAAAAGTCGGCCAGGTCATGCTGGGGCAGGGGGTAAAGGTAGGTGTAGGCCCGGATGCGTTGATTAACCAGCCCACCCAAAAGCGCATAAACCGGACGGTCGCGATCTTTACCCAGAATGTCCCAACACGCGATTTCCAACCCTGAAAACGCACCCATTACGGTCAGGTCGGGGCGCTGGGTAAAGCCGCTGGAATAGACGCGGCGGAACATAAGCTCGATATTCTCGGGGTTCTCGCCGAGCATATGCCGTTCAAAGACATCCCGGATTACGTGACACATAGCTTCAGGTCCAATGGATGAGGCATAGCATTCGCCCCAACCGGTGACGCCTGTGTCGGTAGTAACCTTTACCAGTATCCAGTACCGGCCACCCCAACCCGGAGCAGGGGGGGCCGTGACAATGATATCGAGATCCTGCAGTTTCATAGGATATACTCCAGCCGGGGCTGCTTAGGCCCTGTCAAACATGATGACGTTTCGTTTGGCCGATCCGGTTTTGGTATCCGCAATCGCCTCGTTGATTTGCGACAAGGGCCAGCGGCCCGAGATCAGTTCATCCAGCCTCAGCCGCCCCTGTTCATAGAGGTCGATCATCCAGGGAATATCACGTTGGATCACCACATCCCCCATCTTTGACCCGATCAGCCCCTGACCAAGTGCGGCCAGGACAACAGGTTCATAGCTTGCCATGTCGCCGGAATGGGGCATCCCGATCATGATGGCCTTACCGCCTCGGCCAAGATAGCGAACGGCCTGGTCATAGGCCGGGATTGCACCGACTGTGATCAGCACGGCATCGGCCCCTCGACCGCCAAGTGCGCGGTAAGCTGCCTTCCATGGTGCGTCCAAAGTGGCCAGAACGCCGTGGGTTGCACCAAATTCCTTTGCAATGGCCAGTTTGTCCTCGGTCATGTCGACAGCAACGATACGCCGGGCACCCGCAATCCGTGCGCCTTGTATGGCGTTCAGGCCAACGCCTCCGGCCCCGATCACGACGACATCCTGACCCGGGCGCAGACCGGCTGCATTCACGGCAGCGCCCACACCGGTGATCACCCCGCAAGACAGCAGACTGGCCACATCCTTCGGCATGTCCTCGGGGATTTTCACGATCTGCCGGTGGCTGACCACGACTTTTTCGGCAAAAGCCCCGCACGCCATTGCTTGCTCCAGCGGGCCCCCGTCAGCGGTGCGCAACGGACCTTTTACAGTGTCGTGGGGTGTTTCACATAAGGTTGGCTTGCCACCCGCGCAGGAGGGGCAGGAACCGCATGCACGGATCAGCGTCACCACGACGGAATCGCCAACCTCGAACCCTTCGGTCATGCCGCCCGTTGCGGTGATCACACCCGCGGCCTCATGGCCATATACAGCGGGCAGGAATCCACCCCAGGCGCCGCTGGCGAAAGAAATGTCGGAATGGCAGATCGCAACCGCATCTAGGGTGACCTCGACTTCGCCGGCGGCGGGCGGGGCGATCAGCACGTCTTCTATGACCAGGGGTTTGTCGAATGCCCGACATATGGCCGCCTTGATGGATTGCATGATGTCCTCGTATTCGGTTTTAATCACGGTGGCGCGGTTCGGAATGACCTGCAAGGCCGAAACCGTCATCGTCATGTCGTTGTTATGCAGAAATGGGGCGAGATCTGTAAAAGAGGATAAGGCCGACAATCATAAGGCACATGGCCAGAAGAAACGGCGCGCCGGGAAAATAGATGGCGGTGCCGGGCTTTGCGAACCAGGCAAATACGCTGCTCATGACCAGAGGGGAAATCACCATGGAAAGCGCGTGCAGTGAAGTTAGCACGCCCTGAAGCTCTCCTTGTTGCGAATCTGGTGTTGCGCGCGAGGCCAGAGCCTGGATTGCCGGGGTTGCGACTGCGCCGATAGCCGTGATCGGGATCAGCATCAGCGCGATTATTCCATTGGTCAGAAAAGCCAGAAGCAAAAAGCTGACAATCTCGAACACCATCCCGAGAAGGATTGTTACGCGTTCGCCGAGATAACGTGTGGCGGGGCGTATCAATCCGCCCTGAACCGCGGCCATTCCAATTCCGTAAAGACCCAGCGACACACCAATCATCTGGGGTGACCATCCAAAACGCTCGGCGGTGAAATAGGCCCAAATGGCCGGATAGACATAGATTGAGACAGAATAGAGGAAATAGACCCACAACATCGGACGGATCCCCGGCAGCGCCGCGATGGCACGCAGTGAATTCACGGGGTTAGCGCGGCGCAGGCTGAACGGGCGCCGGTTCTTATCGGTCACCGTTTCAGGCATCACTATCAAACCGACGCCGAATGTTATCGCCGAAAGCGCTGCGGCAGCCCAGAAGGGCGCACGGGTTCCATATTCGCTGAGCAATCCGCCGATGACCGGACCCAGGACAAAGCCAACCCCGAATGCCGCCCCTAACAGACCGAAATTCGCAGCTTTTTCGTGGGGTTTCGACACATCCGCCATGAACGCCGCGGCGGTGGAATGAGTTGCGGCTGTGATCCCGCCGACGATCCGACCGGCAAGTAACAGCCAGATACTGCCAGCAAGCGCCATGACCACATAGTCCAACGACATAACAAACAGAGATACCAACAATACCCCCCTGCGCCCGAAAGCGTCAGACAGGTTGCCCAGGATCGGTCCAAAGATAAATTGCATCGCTGCAAAAGCGGTGCTTAGGACGCCGCCCCAGATCGCCGCGCTGGCCAGCGTACCACCCTGAACATCAATAATGAGCTCGGGCATAATGGGCAGCACAAGGCCAATCCCCATTGCATCAATCATGACAGTGGCAAGAACAAACAGGAAAGGTAAGCGCATGGGAACCGACAAAGAAAGTTTCGGGCACCCTATCGGGGGTCAGGTTCAGAGGAAAGCCGCAAGATTTCGCAGATCAGTCAAGAGTATCAAAGCCCTGCGCGATGTCGTCCAATAGATCGGCTAGTTCTTCAGGGTGCGAAAAGAATGGCGAATGAGAGCTTTGGATGGAATGGCGCATTCCCTCGGGCATGCTGAGGCTCATGATGTGCTGGTATTCAGGCGGGATGGTATGGTCGTCGAGTGTTCGGATATATGCTTTGGGCATATCCTGAAAATGTTCTGTCAGGGTAAGCCGTGCCTCCTGAGGTGCAATGGCCTGCGGGCAAAGCCGAGCCAGCGCATAAAGCAGGACCTCTTCCGGGCAGTCGTGGTAAAACAAGGCCTTCACGCTATCGGGTTTGACCGTATAGGACAGCCCGTCAGTCGATTTTTCGACGGCATCAACTATTGTTTGCCGCGGTGATTTCCGGCGCATCTCGACCATCGACAATCCGTTCTCGGGGACGTAGGCGGACAGGAAAACAAGTCCGCGCATCGCATCCGGTCTCAATTCGGCGGCGGCACTAATGGGGTATCCCCCCCAAGAATGGCCGACGATGATCGTATCCGATCTGCTCGCAGCCAGAACGGCGTTCCGGCAACTGTCCAGGGTCACCTGGTCGATCGACGTCGGGTCAGATCCGTGGCTGGGCATATCAATTGCGCGGACCGAATGGCCGCGTGTTTCAAGTGCTGGGATCAAATCTCTCCAACACCAGGCACCATGGCATGAGCCATGGACCAACAGAAAATCCGCCAAAGCAATGCTCCTTCAGATATGACCGATGCCAGTCAAAAAGTCTTTTAGTAGCGCCGCGTATTCAATGGGTTGTTCGACGCAGGGCAGATGGCCCGCTTTGCGTATCAATTCGAAACGGGCACCAGGAATAAGATCAATGGTTTCTTTTACTAGATCCGGCGGGGTAGAGCCATCCTCGCTGCCCGCAATGCCCAAAGTCGGCAAACGCAGGCCACTTGTCGGCGTGTAAAAATCGGTTCCGGAAATGGCGGCGCAACATCCCAGATAACCTTCAACAGGTTGCCGCACCATCATGTTGCGCCATAGCAGGTGCTGGGGCGACGCGTGGAAAGCCCGCCAGAACCAGCGCTCCATAGTTGAGTCGGCTAACATTTCGATGCCGCCGATCCGGACGGCTTCCATACGGTCCGCCCAAATCGCCGGGGTGGCTATTTTGGCCGCTGTATTTGACAGAACCAGCCCGCGAATCAAATCCAGGCGTTTGACGGCCAGACCTTGCGCGATCATCCCGCCGATGGACAGACCGACAAAAACGCAATCTCGGACCTTTAGGTGATCCAGAAGGCCTTCGGCATCGCGGATCAGCGCCCCCATCGAATAGGGCGCCTGAGGCGCCGAGGACAGGCCATGCCCGCGTTTGTCGTATCGAATGACTCGCAGCCCATCAGGCAGGTATGGCAGCATCGCATCCCACAGGCGCAGATCGGTGCCCAGCGAGTTCGCGAACACGATCGGCGCGCCTTGTGGGTCGCCGTCGATCCGGTAATGGAGCTGTACATCCCCAAGGTCAGCTATCTGCATAAAAATCCTCTGTCTTTGCATGCTGAACTGGCACGCTGCCGGAACCGACGGCGATTGTCAGGTCAGGAACTCCATAGCTTTGGCAAAGACGTCCGGGTCCGCATTGCCACCCGATGCGACAATGATAACGGCGTCTCCTTGAATTTCGGACCTGCGAAACAACGCTGCGGCCAGGGAAACCGCACCGCCCGGTTCAAGCACGATCTTCAGGCGCAGAAAGGCCAAAGCCATGGCGCGCATCGCCTCTTCTTCGGTCACAGACAGGCCGGGACCGCACAGCCGTTGCAGGATCGGAAAGGTGATGTCGCCGGGTTGCGGGGTCAGAATGGCGTCGCAGATATTGCCAGATGTGGCCGCGTTGTTCTGTATTCGTCCCAGCGCCAACGAGCGTTTGACGTCGTCAAACCCTTCGGGCTCGCAGGGGCGGGCGCGCAGACCGGGTGCGTGCCCCTCGAGCGCAAGCGCAATACCCGAGGTCAGCCCCCCGCCGCCGCAACAGACCAGCACATCAGCCTGTTCGACGCCCAGCACAGCCGCCTGGCGCGCGATTTCCAGCCCGGTTGTGCCTTGCCCGGCTATCACCAGCGGTTCATCATAGGGGCGGATCAGGGTCAGGCCATGCTTGGCCGCCACGGCCTCCCCGATTTCTTCGCGGCTTTCACTGGAGCGGTCATACAGAACCACCTCGGCCCCCAGAGCGCGCGTGTTGTCGATTTTGAGCTTTGGGGCATCCGAGGGCATGATGATAACAGCCGAAATACCATGCTGTGCGGCGGCATAAGCCACGCCCTGAGCATGATTGCCCGAGGAATAGGCGATCACGCCTTTCTTTCGGTCTGCTTCACTGAGGCCCGAAATGGCCGACCACGCCCCGCGAAACTTGAAACTGCCGGTGTGCTGCAGGCATTCCGGTTTTACCAACACGCGGCGTCCCGCGATTTCATCCAAAAACGGAGAGGTCAGGATTGGTGTTTCTCTGACGTGCCCTTGCAGACGCAGGGCTGCGGCTTCGATCATTTCAAGTGTGCTCATGCCGCGTCCAGTACTTTGCGAATAACGCCCAATGATTGAGGTTCGTCCAGAAACGGTACGTGTCCGCGATCGGGCACGGTAGCCGAGATCAACCCCGGATGCCGGTTCTGCATCTCGGCCAATGTCTGCGCGCTCAGAAGATCGGAATTTTCACCGCGAATGACACCCGTTGGGATGTCGTGCAGGGCCTCGAAGAACATCCACATATCCGGGATTGCCCCGGCTGCGGCCTGTTCCAGCAGCGCTGTGCGCAGGGCCGGATCATAGCGCAGGGTCAAACCCTCTGTCGTCTCCTGATTTTGAAATTCAGCCATCTGCCGCCATCTTTCCAGCGAAATCCCTGGAAACTGCGGGCCCATCATGTGCTGAAGCGCCTGCGCGGCCTCGTCATAGGTTTTCGAGACCGGTTGTTTGCCGACATATTCCATTATTTTGGCGATGCCCGATGGATTAAAGACCGGACCAACATCATTGAGCACAACAGCCGCCAGCCGCTTTGGGTTGGTGGTAGCCAAGGTCATCGCGATCAGGCCTCCACGTGAGGTCCCAATCACGGTCACCTGATCCAGGCCAAGATGATCCAGCAGATCGATCACGTCCTGAGATTCGCGTAACAGGCTATAGTTCCCGTGATCCGAGTCATGCTCGGATTGCCCGCGCCCGCGATAATCCATCGCGATCATCCGCCAATCGGTCATGTGCGGGGCAAGAAATGAGAAATCCCGGCTGTTTCGGGTAAGGCCTGCCAGACACAGGACCGGCCTGCCGCTCCCGGTGTCTTCGAAATAGAGGCGTTTGCCGTCGTTGGTCGAAAAAAAGGGCATCAGAGTCCTGCAAGTTCCGGAATGGATGTCAGGTCGGACAGTACATGCGTTGGCTGCCATGGCAATCGATCCATTGGTTCGTTCGCACGGTTGACCCAGGCGGTGACGAAACCATAGCCACTGGCCCCCGCCGCGTCCCAGCCATTTGAGCTGACGAACAAGACTTCGTCGCGCTCGCAGCCGAACCTCTGGGCGACCAGATCATAAACCTTGGCATGCGGTTTGAAGACGCCGACGCTTTCGACCGACAGAATATCATCCAGAACGCCGCTTATCCCTGCGGATTGAACCGCACCATCCAGCATCGGCGGTGATCCGTTCGACAAGATCGCAGTCTGCATCCCGCCGGCCTTCAGGGTGGCCAGCATTTCGGGAACCTCGGGATAGGCCTGCAATTCCCAGTAGAGATCAAGCAGGCGCTGGCGTAGGGCCGGGTGCTGGTCCAGCCCCGTTGCCTCTAGTGCCCAATCCAGACCGTCTTGCGTGACGTCCCAGAAATCTGCATGTGCATCGGCCACCGCACGCAGCCAGGTGTATTGCAACTGTTTCAGGCGCCAGTGATTGGCCAGATCCGGCCATTTCTGCTGTAACGCCTCAAAGCCGGGTTCTGATGCAGCTTGCCTTGCGGCTGCGGCCACATCGAACAACGTGCCGTATGCATCAAAAATGCAGGTTGTGATCGGCATCAATTCCCCTCCGTTCATTCGGTGCAGGTTTGCAAAAGTGCTAAGGGTTTACAATGTTGCTTCATTGCCTAGGTTTGACCGCTCAATTTTCTATCGGCCGGAGGCCAAAATGACAGCGATAAAACAGGGCGACACAGTTCGCATCCACTATACCGGTACGTTGCAGGACGGGAATGTCTTTGACAGTTCACAAGGGCGCGATCCGCTGGAATTCGAGGTGGGGTCTGGGCAGATCATTCCCGGATTGGACAGTGCTATGCCTGGTCTGGTGGCCGGGGACAAAAAACGTGTCGAGATCGCCTGCGTTGATGCTTATGGGCCGATCAATCCCGAAATGCGCCAGAGCATTCCACGCGAAGGTATTCCGGACGACATCCCGCTTGAACCCGGCACCCAGTTACAGATGCAAACGCCCGAAGGGCACGCATTGCCGGTAACTGTTGTCGAGGCTGATGAGGTGACCGTCACGCTGGACGCGAACCATCCTCTGGCCGGAAGGGACCTGATTTTCGAAATGGAAGTGGTTTCGGTGAATTGAGTTTCGTGATCTGGATCAGCCTGAAAACAGGCTGGTCCATGATGCAAAGATCTCGCGTACATGCGGCTGAGTGAAGAATACAAACAGCATCAGCAGCATTGTTAGGGTCATCAAGACGACGCGGCCCTTAAACCCCAGAAAACCCGGTTTTTGGCGGGAAACCCGCTTGCTGCTGGCGATGATTTGCTCTGCTTTGTTCATGCAACTATCCCTGCCTGCGAAAGATGGTCAAATCTTGGCACTGACAGGGAAAGAAATGGTCACATATGGTCCGGTTGAGGCATTCCCAGAACGTGGAAGCCACCATCAACACGAATAACTTCGCCCGAGGTGCAGGCCCCCGCATCCGAAGCCAGATAAACCGCGGTGCCGCCGACAGCCTCAAGCGTGGCATTGCTGCGCATTGGAGCGTTCTGGTCGCAGAACTTGAAAGTCTTGCGGGCCCCACCGATGGCCGCCCCGGCCAGTGTTTTCATCGGACCCGGAGAGATTGCGTTCACCCGGATTCCGTCAGGTCCAAGATCGTTGGCCAGATAACGGGTCGCTGATTCCAGCGCAGCTTTGGCCACACCCATTACGTTGTAGTTGGGCACAACCCGGTTAGACCCCTGATAGGTCAGCGTCAGGATCGTACCGCCGTTTTCTTTCATCATCGGATAGGCGCGGCGGGCCACTTCGATCAGCGAATAGGCCGAAATATCCATCGAATTCTTGAAATTCGCCCGGCTGGTGTCCAGGAACCGGCCTGTGAGCTCGGATTTGTCAGAATAGGCGACGGCGTGGACAACAAAATCTATGGTGGGCCAGCGCTGGGCAAGCTCGTCAAAAGCGCGATCCAACGACTCGTCATCGGTGACGTCCGCATCGACCATGAAATCGCTGCCAAGGTTCTGCGCCAGCGGTTCCAGCCGCTTTCCGAATGCCTCGCCCTGATAGGTGAATGCCAATTCGGCGCCCGCTTCGTGCATGGCCTTTGCGATGCCCCATGCGATCGAACGGTCATTCGCCACGCCCATAACGAGGCCGCGTTTGCCTTTCATTAGATCTGACATTCCATTCACCCGTTATACTTTGAAAGAACCATGGACCCGTTCGTCCCACCAAAGCCGAAGCTGTTGGTCATGACGCTGTCCAAACCTGCATTTTCAACTAGCTGAGTTGCAATTTCTCCGGGCTGGATGCCCTCGGCAAGCGTGTCGACGTTGATCGACGGCGTTATAAAATCATGTTCGAGCATCAAAAGGCAGAAAATAGCCTCGAGCGCGCCAGCCGCACCTTGTGCATGGCCTGTCATCGACTTGGTCGAGGAAATCGGCGGCACGCTACCCTCGCCAAAAATACGGCGTACAGCTTCGACTTCGCCGACATCTCCGACCGGGGTCGAGGTGCCATGGGCATTGATGTAGTCGACCTTGCGGCCTTCGGGCAGGGTGTCCAGCGCCAGACGCATGGCGCGTTCGCCACCTTCGCCAGATGGGGCTACCATGTCGTGACCGTCGGAGGTTGCTGCAAAACCCGTCACTTCAGCATAGATTTTGGCGCCGCGTGCCAATGCGTGTTCCAGATCTTCCAGCACGACAATACCGCCTCCGCCGGATATCACGAACCCGTCGCGGTCTTGGTCGAATGCACGAGAAGCTTTTTCGGGCGCATCGTTGTATTTCGACGACATCGCACCCATTGCATCGAACAGACAGGACAAGGTCCAGTCCAGCTCTTCCCCGCCGCCCGCGAACATTACATCTTGTTTGCCCATCATGATCTGCTCTGCGGCATTGCCGATGCAATGCAGCGAGGTCGAACAGGCCGAAGTGATCGAGTAATTGATGCCCTTGATCTTGAAGGCGGTCGCAAGGTTGGCCGAAATGGTTGAGCACATGCATTTAGGAACTGCAAACGGACCGATTCGCTTGGTTGCCCCGTTTTTCAGAACGGTCTGATGCGCCGTCAGCATGGCGCTGGTCGACGGTCCGCCCGATCCGGCGACAAGGCCGGTACGTGGGTTGGCAACCTGGTCTTCGGTCAATCCTGAATCGGCAATCGCCTGGCTCATTGCGATATGCGCATAGGCCGCTCCGGGACCCATAAAGCGCAGGGTGCGCTTGTCCACATGTTCGCTAACGTCGATTTTGAGCGACCCGGCGATCTGGCTGCGAAAGCCATGTTCGACCATCTGGTCATTGGCCACGATGCCGGACTTGCCGGCCTTGAGTGAGGTCAGAACCTCTTCGGCATTGTTCCCGATGGAAGAGACAACTCCCAAGCCGGTGACAACTACTCGACGCATGTGCGTGCTCCTTATTTGGGGCCGGTCAGGCTCAGGCTTCGGACAAAACTACTTTCATGTCCTTGACATCGTAAATCATCTCACCGTCGGCTTCGACGATACCATCTGCGACACCCATAGTCAGGCGGCGGGTCTGGATCGCTTTCTTGAAGTCGATTTTATAGGTCAGCATCTTGCGGTCCGGGCGTACCATACCTGTCAGCTTGACTTCGCCCACTCCAACGGCCATGCCGCGCCCTTGCCAGCCACGCCAGCCCAGGTTGAATCCGGTCAGCTGCCACAAACCGTCCAGGCCCAAGCAGCCGGGCATGATCGGGTTGCCGGGGAAATGGCAATCAAAGAACCAAAGGTCGGGCGTAATGTCGAATTCAGCAAGAATATGACCTTTGCCATGGGCGCCACCATCGGCCGAAATCTCGGTGATCCGATCCATCATCAACATCGGCGGGGCGGGCAACTGTGCGTTCCCGGGGCCGAATAGTTCGCCGCGGGCGCATTTCAGCAGATCGTCCTTGTCAAAGCTGCTTGGGAATTGGGCCATTCTGCGCCTCTCCTGCCAGGGGTCTTTCCATCTAATTTGGTCTCGTCTAGCACCCGTATGCAAGGTCCTGCAAGAGCAGTGGCCTACATCATGTTGTGTTTACATTATTCTCTGCGAATGAAATTCATTTGAAATTACCTGACTACAGCACTTATATATACCTCAGCAACAAATTGGTATTGGACTGATGACAGCAGATTGCCAGAGCATAGCCACAGGTTGGTTGGTTCACGCCGGATTGCGTCCGACGCGTCAGCGCGTAGCATTGGCAGAGCTGCTGGTCGGTGATGGCCGCCATCGCCACGTCACCGCCGAAAGCCTGTTTGAATCGGCCAAACAGAACGGAGATGCTGTTTCTCTGGCGACGGTTTACAACACGTTGCGCGCCTTTTGCGATGCCGGGGTTCTGCAGGAAATTACCGTTGACGGATCGAAAAGCTATTTCGACACCAACACGCATGATCATCCGCATTTCTATTGGGAAGATGAGGGCCGGCTCAGCGATGCTCCGTCCGAACAGCTGGTCATCCAGCGACTGCCCGACGCGCCTGAAGGGGTTGAGATCGCGTCAGTCGACGTTGTGATCCGTCTGCGTAAAAAGTAAACTTAAGTCATCAGTCCGGTCAGGATGTGCTGTGCCTTTTCGCTATGCGGATCCATAGGGCCTGTTCCATGCCGTGCCACAACAACGGGTTCTGCTGCGATTTCATCTGACACAGGTATGCTGACCAACGGCATCCCGTCATAGCTGGTCTTGGCAGGAATGTTGGCATAGCTGATGGCAACGCCTTCGCCATGCGCCGCGAGGCTGCGTTGGATCTCGGGCGACGCGGCCCGATGTGCAACATTGGGGTTCTGCCCAAGTTGACGGAAGAGACTCAGGAAATGCTGCGCAGATAGTCCCTCGTTCGATAGGATCAGGGGGTAGGCCACGACATCTTGCAATGATACCTGCGCCCGATTGGCCAAGGGGTGGCCTTTTGTCATAACCGCGATTGGTCGATTGGTGAACAAGGTGGTCGTGGAAAAGGCCGCATCCAGTGTCAGACCATAAGTCAAGGCAAGGTCGATCTCACCATTGACGAGGCCGGAAATCAGGCCCTGAAATTCGTCTACGCGATACGTGATATCAACTTCGGGCATGTTCTGTCGCAGGCTATGCAGAGCTTTTGCCAGCAGGAAAGGCGCGAGGTCGTCGAAACAGCCCAGACGCAGGCGCGTGGTTGCGGTCCCGTCTGTTCCAGAATTTTCCAAACGTGCGGCACGTGTCAGCAGGGCCTCGGCGTTTTCAATAAAGCTGCGTCCCTGCGGTGTCAGCGCCATGGCCGCTCCGCGCTTTCGGATAAACAGCGGATAGCCCAACTGGTCTTCGACCCGGGTTAGCGCATTCGACAGAGCTGGCTGCGAAACATTTAGATGCAACGCTGCAGCAGACAGGCTGCCATGCCGTCCGATGGCGCAGACATATTCATATTGGCGTAGGGTAACGTATAACATAAGATTAACTATACATTTCAAAGATATTATTTGAATAGATGAAAATTTCATGAGCTAATTCAGGTTAAATTCAACGGAGGCACAGATGGCTCACCCCCTGGTTACGCAAGAGATGATTGACACATACCAACAGGACGGCGTGGTTCTGATCAAAGGTTTGTTCGCCGACTACGTGGATACGCTGCGTGACGGCATCGCGGCCAATATGGCTGAACCCGGACCATATGCGTCGGACAACCAAAAACAGGGCGAAACCGGTCTATTCTTTGATGATTACTGCAACTGGTCGCGTATCGAACAGTTCCAGAACGTGATCCACGGTTCACCAGCAGCCGAGGTCGCAGCGGATCTGATGCAGTCGCAAACCGTACAAATGTTCCATGACCATGTTCTGGTGAAAGAACCAGGCACGTCGATGGCAACGCCGTGGCACCAGGATGGGCCATACTATTTCGTCGAGGGCAGTCAGACGATCAGTTTCTGGTCGCCATTGGACCCGGTGACACAGGCCACCCTTCGTTGTGTGGCAGGTTCACATAGATGGGAGAAAGAGGTTCTGCCCACGCGTTGGGTCTCGGAAGAAGGGTTTTTCGCGGATGAAGGCCAGTACATCCCCATTCCCGACCCCGATGCCGAAGGTATGAGGGTGGTTGAATTCGAAATGGAACCCGGTGACGCGGTTGCCTTCAACTACCGTACGCTGCATGGCGCGCGTGGAAACCAGTCTGACAGCCGCCGCCGTGCTTTTTCCTTGCGGTTGGTTGGGGAGGATGCGCGATATGTGGAACGTCCGGGGCGCACTTCGCCTCCGTTTCCGGGCCACGACATGCAGCCCGGGCAGCGTTTGCGGGAAGATTGGTTCCCGGTTCTGCTGCGACGCTGAACTGCCTAGAACCACTGCCCCGATTCGATGAGCCCCAGTTCCAGCAGCTGCTGGGATGACCACTGGAACCGAGCTGAGTTGCGCCAGCGGAAGCTGGGGATGTCGAAGGTCGACCCCGCGTTGCTTTTGAGCGCCTTGGCTGCGCGGAAGGAACAGATCGCCGCCGTCAGATTGTGGTGCCATGGGCAGGAATAGGTGTTGTACTCGGGCTCATTGAACGTGTGGTCAGGCAGTAACAACAGATCATTTCGCGATTTGAACAGCCCGATTCTGTCGATACGGCGGCGTTCATAGGGGATGTGATCTTCGAACCGCCAGCGCAAACCGCCGGATATGTCCAGCTGTCTTTCCAGCGGGTGTCCTTCGGCATTGTGTCGGGCATGTGCGTAATACCCGGTGCTGTCCAGCATGGCTTGGTCAGGGGCAACCCCGTTTGGAAAGGCGCCCAGGTCATCAGCATACAGGTCGATTACATGGGTCAGCATGGCGTTTCTGCGTTCTTCGGTGTGAAAGGCCAGTAACTCGCCGATCGTGCGCGTTTCGCAGAAGGGGAAGAACAGGTATTCAGCGTTATAGCAGTAATACATCCAAAGGTCAGGAGCGGCCTGGATGACCTGATTAACCGTGTCAAAGACAACGGTTCTGGGTGCGCAGGTCAGTGTCACTCTGTGGATACGCTCGGTCAGTTCAGGATCCAGCGTAAAGGCTTCGGGCATGAACACGATCAGTGATTTGAAGCCAAGGTTCAGATGGTGCCGGATGGTGCCGTCGATCTCGACATCGTCTTCGGCGAAGATCATCGCAACCGGACCTTTGGCCAACGCGGCCTTGCCGGATTGAAGGAAAGAAGTGAGACTGTCGTACTGCATTGCCTGTCCGGCCCCGTCCAACTGGAGTTTTCGGCCAAAATCGGGTAATCGCGCTGGCATTGCAAGCGGCGTTCGTTGGGTATAGATGACGCCGATCCCGCGAACGCAAAGGCCCAACCCCATGTCAGAACCCAAAAAGCTGTACATCAAGACCTATGGTTGCCAGATGAACGTCTATGACAGCGAGCGTATGGCCGAGACCCTGGGCGGGCAGGGCTATGTCGAAACCCAGAGCCCGGATGACGCGGATATGATTCTGCTGAACACCTGTCACATCCGGGAAAAAGCAGCCGAAAAGGTCTATTCCGAGCTGGGGCGTTTCAAAGGGTTGAAAGCCGAAAAACCCGATCTCAAGATCGGGGTCGCGGGCTGCGTCGCGCAGGCCGAGGGCGAAGAAATCATGCGCCGTCAACCCCTGGTCGATCTGGTGGTTGGCCCGCAAAGCTATCACCGTCTGCCTGAGATGGAAGCCAAGACGCGCGATGGTGCCAAGGCACTGGACACGGACTTCCCCGAAGAAGACAAGTTCGAAAAGCTCAAGAATCGTCCCAAAGCCAAACGTGGCCCCACCGCTTTTCTGACCGTTCAGGAAGGCTGCGATAAATTCTGTGCCTTTTGTGTCGTGCCCTATACCCGAGGCGCCGAAGTCAGCCGTCCGGTGGACCGTATTATCCGCGAGGCACAGGATTTGGTCGAACGTGGCGTGCGTGAGATCACTCTGCTGGGTCAGAACGTCAACGCCTATCACGGTGCTGGACCGAACGGCGACATGACGCTGGCGGGACTGATCTGGGAGTTGAACAAGGTCGACGGGCTAGAGCGCATCCGCTTCACCACGTCGCACCCGAATGACATGGCCGACGACCTGATCGAGGCGCACGGCACCTGCGAAAAACTGATGCCCTATCTTCATTTACCGGTCCAGTCGGGTTCGGATCGCATTCTGAAGCGGATGAACCGCAGTCACACAGCCGAAAGCTATTTGCGTCTGATCGAGCGTATCCGCGCTGCGCGTCCGGATATTGTCATGTCTGGTGATTTCATCGTTGGGTTCCCTGAAGAAACCGACGAAGATTTTCAGGCCACCATGGATTTGGTCGAGCAGGTCAAGTACGGCTATGCCTATTCGTTCAAGTATTCGACGCGCCCGGGAACGCCCGCAGCCGAGCGGTCTCAGGTTGATCCTGGGGTGGCGGATGACCGCCTACAGCGGCTGCAGGGATTGATCACGCGTCATCAGCGCGAAATTCAGGATGCCATGGTTGGACGCAAAGTCCGCGTTCTGTTCGAAAAAACCGGCCGGTTGCCGGGACAGATGGTGGGAAAATCTGAATATCTTCATTCGGTTCACGTCTCTGACGCGGATGTGGAGATTGGTGCGTTGCGGGACGTTTTGATCACCGGATCAGGTGCGAATTCTCTGGCGGGGCAGTTGCTCTGACCCGTCCTTTATCTGTGATGCGGATACCATCGCTGGTATTTGTTTCCAAGATTTACCCTTGATTTATCACTTGGAATTATGTTCCGAGAAAAGTCAGGTTTTTTCGGGGCCTAGGCTAACGCCTCCTGAAACGGCATATCAGTGCTGATCCTGGTGTCGGATCGGGATGACGGAGGGTGCGAGTGAAACTTTTGAGATTTAGTGCAGGGCCTAATATCAGGGTTGCCCTTCCCGCAATGGCCGCGTTGTTTCTGGTATTCAATTCCGCTGCCGCAGGGAATCTGGATCCGGATTTATCTGAACCGCCGGTAATATCGTCAGCACGTTATGGCAGCGATGTCAGCGCCTTCTATCTGGGCTTGACAGCCGGCTATTCGACCAGCGGCTCGGACCGCTTTGGCCTGACGACGCCTACAGATACGTTTGCTGTCGGCGAATTGGACCTCACCGGCAGTTACGGTGGTATTCGGGGCGGTTGGCGCGGTCTTCTGCCCGCAAAAGGCGGGCGTGACTACGTCTATGGGGTCGAGTTGGGCTATGATTTCGGATCTCTGGACGATGAAGTGTCGACGCAGATCGGAACCTCGGTCGTCAATGGCGGTTCAGAGATTTCGGATGTCATCTCAATTCGCTTTCGGAACGGTCTGACAAACCCAAGTGGCAGAGTGTTATACTTTATTTCCGTTGGTTACGTGCATGGCGATATAACCACGACCAGTTCGATTACATCCGGGGCAACAACCCAGTCCTTTCAGGATAAAGACAGTCGAAAAGGGTTCTCGGCCAGCATTGGCGCCGAGCACAAATTGAATGAGAACTGGTCGATCACTGGGGAATATGAATACGTCCGGTTCGATTCTGAAACCGTCGAATTTGACAACGGGTTTACGACCAAATCGACGCCCCGTTACCGTGGTTTGCGGTTTGGCCTGAACTATCAGTTCTAGGTTTGCCTGTATGGAACGTTCGCGGTGCCTCCAACTTGATCGGCGGTTTTACCATTCTGTACGGAAAATTTGAATCTCTGGCTTGCGCCCACCAAGAAATGTTGTCTACGCTTGGGGTGAAACGCCCAGACAGGAGAGCGGATTGGCCATTGGTGCCCTGAACCCACCGCAAAATGAAACGCCCCAGCGGGAAGCGTTTGTTGAATTTCCAGACAATCGGTTATTGATAGATCTTTGCGGCGAATATGACCGCAACCTGACCGAAATCGAACAGAAGCTGACCGTGCAGATCGTGCGCCGTGGCAACCAACTGGTTGTCATGGGTGACGACGAATCCCAAAAACAGGCGATCGAAGTTCTGCAAGCGCTGTATACCCGCCTGGAAGGTGGTCGTGACGTAGAAGCGGCGGATGTAGACCGCGAACTTCGCATGGGCGGGTCGGAAACAGGAACCGGCAGCCGGGATGGCGATCAGCTTGAGATGTTCAAGGGTGGTTCGGTTGAGATCAAAACCCGCAAAAAGCTGGTCGAGCCGCGTACTGACGCCCAGAAGGTCTATGTTCAGTCCTTGTTCAACAATGAGCTGGCCTTTGGCATAGGTCCGGCGGGCACAGGTAAGACCTATCTGGCCGTGGCCGTTGGCGTATCGATGTTTATCGGCGGGCATGTCGACCGCATCATCCTCAGTCGTCCCGCCGTCGAAGCGGGCGAAAAGCTGGGATATCTACCTGGCGACATGAAGGACAAGGTCGATCCCTATATGCAGCCGCTCTATGATGCGCTGAATGATTTTTTGCCCGGGAAACAACTGGCCAAGCTGATCGAGGAAAAGCGCATCGAGATTGCACCTCTGGCGTTCATGCGTGGCCGTACGCTCGCGAACGCCTTCGTTGTGCTGGATGAGGCGCAGAACGCCACGACCATGCAGATGAAAATGTTCCTGACCCGTTTGGGCGAAGGCAGCCGCATGGTCATAACAGGCGACCGGTCACAGGTTGACCTGCCGCGCGGGGTTCAGTCGGGATTGGCGGATGCAGAACGGCTGTTGAGCACGATACCAAATATCAGCTTCAACTATTTCACCTCCAAGGATGTTGTCCGGCACCCACTTGTCGCCGCGATCATCGAAGCGTATGAGGCCGATACGGGCCGTGAAACGGGTTGATCTTCTGGGTCCCGGTATCGGGATTTTGGACATGGTGGCATGAACCTGGAACTATCGGTTGAAGACCCGCGCTGGGACGGGCTCGAATTTTTGGCAGAGCGCGCCACAAGGGCGGTTTTGGATCATTGCGATCTTGATGCGGACCTGTGTGAGGTTAGCCTGCTGGGATGCGACGATGCACAGATCGCCCAGTTGAACACGGAATTCCGCGAAAAGGCGTCACCCACCAATGTGCTTAGCTGGCCAGCCGAAGATTTGGCTGCGGACTCCGCCGGGCAGACTCCGATACTCCCTGAACCCGATTTCTCAGGGGAAATTGCTCTGGGCGATATTGCGATTTCTTATGATACTTGTGCTCGCGAGGCGGCAGAGGCAGGGAAAAACATGGATGATCATGTCACACATCTGATCGTTCACGGCGTGTTGCATTTGCTGGGTTATGATCACATTCGTGATCTCGACGCCACGCTGATGGAGGGTGTTGAGGTGGAGATACTTGGCAAACTGGGTATTGATGACCCATATAATGCTTAAAGCGGGCCTTTCGGCTTATCATTTGGAATGGGAAAATGGGCGAAACAGACGGCAGTTCTATGGCGGCGCAGGGCGCGCAACCGAAGGACGGCAACGAAAATGTCACTGAGAGACCAGGACTTTTCTCTCGAATAGTGGATGCGTTCTCAACGCAGAGTGAAGACTCGGCTTCTGAGGTCAATGGGCAAGAGGTCGATCCGGCTCAACCTCGCGGCATGATTAACCTGCGCCGGATGCGGGTCGAGGATGTGGCGATTCCCACGGTCGAGATCGTGTCAGTACCGTCGACGATATCCAAAGATGAGCTGGCCCAGGTTTTCCGGGAAAGCGGTCTGTCCAGGATACCTGTATATGAAGGAACGCTGGATACGCCTTTGGGCTTTATCCACCTGAAAGATTTCGCGTTGACGCACGGGTTCAACGGCGGCTCGACTGAGTTTGATCTGGTGTCGATGTTGCGGACATTGCTGTTCGTGCCGCCTTCGATGCCGATCGGTGTGCTGATGACCAAAATGCAAACCGAGCGCCGCCACATGGCATTGGTGATCGACGAATATGGTGGTGTCGACGGGTTGCTGACGATCGAAGACCTGATCGAACAGGTTGTTGGTGAGATCGCGGATGAACATGACGCGGATGAAAGCCAACTTTGGGTTCAGGAAAAACCTGGATGTTATGTGGTGCAGGCGCGGATACCCCTTGAAGACTTCGAAGCCGAGATCGGGCGATCCCTGACCAGCCACGAGGATGTCGATGAAGAAGAGATCGACACGCTTGGCGGGTTGGTCTTCATGTTGTCCGGGCGGGTTCCGGCACGAGGAGAGGTTGTTCTGCATCCGGAAGGGCCTGAATTTGAGGTGATTGATGCGGATCCGCGGCGCATCAAACGGCTGCGTGTCATGCTGCCGGATATCGTTGCATGAACCTGATACGGGCTTGGCCCATTTGGCTTAGATTTGTCCTTTCTGGTTTGTTGGGAGGGCTGGCTGCATTTGGACTGGCTCCCTTTGGGTATTGGGTGGCTACTGTATTGGCGTTGGTGTTGGTCGCACCGATATTTCAGAGCACCGAGACACGTGCGCGTGCGGCGTGGATCGGTTGGGCGTTTGGGACCGGGTATTTCGCCCATGCACTCAGCTGGATTGTCGAGCCGTTTCTGGTGGACGCCGATCGTCACGCTTGGATGGCTCCGTTTGCTTTGGTCTTCATGGCTGGTGGTTTGGCGCTGTTCTGGGCGCTGGCATTCTGGGTTGCTCGCAGGCCCGGCGCGCGCGGGGTTTCACAGGCGTTGTTTCTCGCCTTGGCAATCTCGTTGGCGGAATGTGCCCGGGGTTATGTTCTGACCGGGTTCCCCTGGGCCGGGCTGGCGCAGGTCTGGGTCGAGACCCCTATTGCGCAGCTACTGTCACTTTTTGGGCCTTACGGGCTTGGGGCGCTGACCTTGGTGGCGACACTGCCACTAGGGGCGGCTTTGGCGCTGCGTTCCAGAGTATTCGTGCCCTTGGGCATCAGTGTGGCATCGGTCGCATTGGCTTTGGGCTATGCAGGGACGCGGCCCGCTGTGGTCGAAACGGGACATATCGTTCGCTTGGTTCAGCCCAATGCGTTGCAACATCAGAAATGGGATCCAGAGTTTGCACCTCTGTTCTTCGCACGTCAGATCGAGTTTACTGCCGCCGAACCACAGCCTGACCTGATCGTTTGGCCTGAAACCTCGGTTCCCGCCTGGCTGGGAAGCGCGCAGCCGTATCTGGATGCCATCGCCGAGGCGGCGCAAGGCACGCCGGTTGTTCTGGGAATTCAACGAGGCGACGGGCCGCGTATCTACAACTCGATGATCTACCTTGATGTGGATGGGGCTCAGCAGGGGCTGTACGACAAACATCATCTGGCGCCTTTTGGCGAATATGTTCCGTTTGGCGACGTGATGGCGCGGTTCGGGATCTATGGCATGGCTGCAACCACCGGACATGGGTTCAGCGCCGGGTCGGGGGCGGCGCTGCTGGATGCAGGCCCATTGGGTAAAGCGCTGCCGTTGATCTGCTACGAAGCTGTGTTTACCCAGGATGTCCTATCCGCGCCGGGGCGCGCTGATTTCCTTCTGCAAATCACCAATGATGCGTGGTTCGGAACGCGCTCGGGACCGTATCAGCACCTGGCTCAGGCACAGATGCGCGCCATCGAGCAGGGGCTGCCCATGATGCGTTCGGCCAATACCGGCGTCTCCGCCATGATTGACCCGCTGGGCCGGATCACCGAGGCCCTGCCGCTTGGGCAGGCGGGCTATATTGATGCCGGACTTCCGGCGCCTCATTCTCCGACGGCTTATTCCCGAATGGGGGATAATCCTGTCTTTGCCGTGTTATTGGTGCTGTTTAGCCTGTTATGGTATGGGCTGCGGCGGCGAAACCTATGATTTCGCATTGACCCTCAGTTTCGGGGGGCTTATCCCCTCTTGTGCCCATCACAACGGCTTCCTGGCGTGACGGGGTAATCTTAATGGAGCACTTGTATGTCCCGACAGAACTATACCTTTACTTCGGAATCCGTTTCCGAAGGGCATCCGGATAAGGTTTGTGACCGTATTTCCGATGCTGTACTTGACGCATTTCTGAACGAAGAACCCGAGGCACGCGTTGCGTGCGAGACCTTTGCGACAACGGATCGCGTCGTGATCGGCGGCGAAGTGGGGCTGTCTGATCAGGACAAGCTGCATGACTATATGGGCCGCATCGACGAGATCGCCCGCGCCTGTATCAAGGATATCGGCTATGAGCAGGATAAGTTCCACCACGAGACGGTAGAAGTTACGAACCTGCTGCATGAGCAATCTGCACATATTGCGCAGGGCGTAGATGCGTCGGGTGACAAGGACGAAGGTGCTGGTGATCAGGGCATCATGTTCGGCTATGCCACCACCGAGACACCCGCGCTTATGCCTGCGCCGATCCAGTATTCCCATGCAATCCTGCGCCGTCTGGCCGAGGTGCGCAAGAACGGGACCGAGCCTGCGCTGGGCCCGGATGCGAAATCGCAGCTGTCAGTGATCTACCAGGATGGCAAGCCGGTTGGCGTCAGCTCGATCGTTCTGTCGACCCAGCATCTGGATGAGACGCTGAGCTCGGCCGATATTCGTGCCATTGTTGAGCCGTATATCACCGAAACTCTGCCCGAGGGTTGGCTGACCGATCAGACCGATTGGCACGTCAACCCAACCGGCAAGTTCGTCATTGGCGGTCCGGACGGAGATGCGGGTCTGACCGGTCGTAAGATCATCGTGGACACTTATGGTGGTGCAGCGCCTCATGGTGGCGGAGCGTTTTCGGGTAAAGACCCGACCAAGGTGGACCGTTCGGCGGCTTATGCCGCGCGCTATCTGGCCAAGAATGTCGTAGCCGCGGGAATGGCCGAGCGTTGCACGATCCAGCTGAGCTATGCCATTGGCGTTTCCCGGCCTCTGTCGATCTATGCGGACACGCATGGCACGGGGCAGATCGCGGATGATCGGATTGAAAAAGCCGTCGGCCAGGTGATGGACCTGACCCCACGCGGCATCCGTCAGCATCTGGAGCTGAACAAGCCGATCTATCAGCGCACAGCAGCCTATGGCCATTTTGGCCGCCAGCCGGAAGCGGATGGAGGTTTCAGCTGGGAGCGCACAGATCTAGCAGACGCGTTGAAAGCGGCGGTTTGATCTGACTGTTATCAATAGGTGCGCCCTTGCGGGCGCGCCTATTTCTTGGGAATTGTATGAGAGGCGGCGGCTATTCTGCTCTGCCGCCGCCCCTTGCCTCTGAGCCGTCCCCGCAGTATGGGCACCGCCATGAGCACCCAGACCCCACAACGCCCCCGCAGAAACTTTTATGGCCGCTTCAAAGGCAAGACCCTGAAGCAAAGCCAAAAGACGTATCTAAGCGAAGACCTCGTTGCGCTGTCTCCGGGTGCTGTGGACTGGGAGAGCAATCCTGAACGCAGCCCGCTGGATCTGAAGGCCCTGTTCGGTGGCAAGGATGTCTGGCTTGAGATCGGCTTTGGCGGGGGCGAGCATCTGGTGCATCAGGCGGCCAGCAATCCCGATATCGGTATCATTGGGGCTGAACCCTATATCAACGGTGTTGCCATGTTGTTGGGCAAGATTCGCAAGGCTGGGGTCGAGAATCTGGCGGTGCATCCCGGCGATGCGCGCGATCTTTTTGATGTCTTGCCCGAAGCCAGCATATCACGCGCCTTTCTTCTGTACCCCGATCCCTGGCCCAAAACCCGGCATCACCGCCGTCGGTTCGTGACCCCAGAACATCTGGAGCCTTTGGCGCGGTCGTTGAAACCGGGCGCGATCTTTCGCGTTGCAACAGATATTCCCGACTATGTCCGCCAAACGTTGGAAGAGGTGCCTGGCGCTGGTTTCGAATGGTTGGCGGAACGCCCCACCGATTGGCGTGAGCCTTGGGAAGACTGGATTTCCACGCGCTATGAGCAGAAGGCCCTGCGCGAAGGGCGGACACCGCATTACCTGACCTTCCGCCGCAACGACTGATTGCGGCTGGACCAAGCGCCCCCAATTCGCTAATCGGCTTGGGAACTGATAGCGAAAACAGGAGCCCCCATGTCCGGACACGGCACGCCCATCCCGATGACCTCGCATCCTTGCGGTCCGCTGACCGGTACGGCCGAGGTGCCCGGCGACAAGTCGATCTCGCACCGGTCGCTGATCCTGGGCGCGATGGCCGTGGGTGAGACCCGGATCACTGGGCTGTTGGAGGGCGAGGACGTTCTGGACACCGCAAAGGCGATGCGGGCCCTTGGCGCCGAGGTGACGGATCACGGAGGCGGCGAATGGTCGGTCCATGGTGTGGGCGTCGGCGGTTTTGCCGAACCTGATCAGGTCATCGACTGTGGCAACTCGGGCACCGGCGTTCGGTTGATCATGGGCGCGATGGCGACCTGTCCGATTTCGGCGACATTCACTGGCGATGCCAGCCTGAACAAGCGCCCTATGGCGCGGGTGACCGATCCTTTGGCGCTGTTTGGCACGCAATCGGTGGGCCGCTCCGGTGGGCGCCTGCCGATGACGATTGTGGGCGCGGCAGAGCCTGTTCCGGTACGGTACGTGGTTCCCGTTCCCTCCGCGCAGGTGAAATCTGCCGTTTTGCTGGCGGGGCTGAATGCTCCGGGCAAAACCGTGGTGATTGAGGCCGAAGCGACCCGCGACCATTCCGAGCGGATGCTGGCAGGCTTTGGGGCCGAAATCACGGTCGAGGATACCGATGAGGGGCGCGTTATCACCCTGACCGGTCGCCCCGAACTGAAGCCGCAGGTCATTGCCGTTCCGCGCGACCCCTCAAGTGCGGCCTTTCCGGTCTGTGCTGCGCTGATCACGCCCGGGTCTGACGTTCTGGTTCCGGGCATCGGTCTGAACCCGACCCGCGCGGGTCTGTTTACCACTCTGCGTGAGATGGGTGCTGATCTGACTTATGAGAATGAACGTGAAGAGGGCGGCGAACCGGTTGCGGATCTGCGCGCGCGTTATTCGCCCGATATGAAGGGAATCTCGGTTCCTCCGGAACGGGCGGCGTCGATGATTGACGAATACCCTGTTCTGTCTGTGGTCGCGGCAAATGCCACTGGCACCACGATGATGGGCGGCGTGAAAGAGCTGCGCGTCAAGGAAAGCGACCGTATTGATGCGATGGCCCGCGGCCTGCGCGTTAATGGCGTCACCGTCGATGAGGGCGATGATTGGTGGTCTGTGGATGGTTTGGGAATTGGCAATGTTCCCGGCGGCGGCACCTGTGAGAGCTTTCTGGATCACCGGATCGCGATGTCCTTTATGGTTATGGGTATGGGGGCGAAAAATCCGGTCGGAGTCGACGATGGCGGCCCGATCGCAACGTCTTTCCCGATCTTCGAACCGTTGATGGCTGGCCTTGGTGCGCGGCTGCAGCGAAACAACCGGTAAATGCGATGGCAGTTGCCAGTTTCACCATAGCAATCGATGGCCCGGCAGCAGCGGGGAAGGGCACGATTTCCAATGCCGTTGCCGCCCATTTCGGGTTTGCGCATCTCGATACCGGCCTGCTTTACCGTGCGGTTGGCCGCAGAACGCTGGAAGGTGCCGACCCGGTTAGTGCCGCGCAAACGCTGACTGCCGAGGACCTGGATCAGGGTGATCTGCGCACGGCTGAAATCGCGCAAGCGGCCTCGAAAGTTGCAGTTATCCCCGAGGTGCGGGCTGCATTGGTCGATTTTCAGCGCGCCTTTGCGCGCCGAGCGGGAGGTGCGGTGTTGGACGGTCGTGACATCGGAACCGTTATTTGCCCGCGGGCCGAGGTGAAACTGTTTGTCACCGCCAGCGCCGAAGTGCGCGCTGAGAGACGGTTTCTGGAACTGGACGCCAAGGGCCATAAGGTTACACGCGCACAGGTGTTGGCCGATGTGCGAGAGCGGGACGCTCGGGATGCCGAACGCAGCACGGCACCTATGAAGCCAGCTGAGGATGCGGTCATACTGGATACCTCGGACCTGAGCATCGACGCGGCTCTTGCCCGCGCGATTGAGGTCATCGAACCAGTTCTGCCCTAGGGCCGTTTGCCAGAGCAAACACAACTTTGTTCACTAAGCTTTGTTTGGCCAGTGCCCGAGGCGTCGATTACCTTTGTATCGACATCTGCCGGAGGTAATCGATGTTCCGCCTGATTTTGATTTTTACCTTTCTCGCCAGTGCGCTTTCAGCGCAAGAGGCAGAACCGCCAATGACCTACGAGCGTTTGGGCAAGATATTGTTTGCGCTTGACCCCGAGACAGAGCCTCTTGGGCCGGGCTTTCAGCTTACCATCGCGGAGGTTCCCGTTCTGGTGATTACTGACGTCAATGCGGACCGGATGCGGGCCATGGTGTCGATCCAAAGTGTCGAAGATCTGAGTGCTCAGGACATGCAACGGATGATGCAGGCGAATTTCGACAGTACCCTGGATGCGCGATATGCGATTGCCAATGGCACCTTGTGGGCTGCGTTCATCCACCCCTTATCGCGGCTGGAAAGGGATCAGTTGATCTCGGGGCTGGCCCAGACGGTGAACATCGCCAACACCTACGGCACCTTGTATTCCAGCGGAGTTGCGGAATTTGGCGGCGGCGATAGCAATGATCTTCAGCGCGCTCTGATCGAAGAGCTTCTGAAAAAAGGCGAGGATATCTGACGCAGGGCCGGTACTTGCGCATTTCCTTTCTCGCAGCATCCACCATCCTAAAGAAAGTCGCGCAGTGGCGAGCGGCCTGTGTTGCCGGGTCTGATGACCCGACATGTATGTAGGTTCGGCCGTCATAGTGCCTAGCTGGATGCAGGAAAGCTGTTATAGTTTCTCTCAGGCAAAAAGGGAAAGCTGCTTTACAAGCCCCAAAATCAAAAAGGGCAGGCGGCTAAAAAACCCCAAAACCAACAGGGACAGAAAATATGAATAATCGTTTGCGCAAGATCACCATTGTGGGTGGCGGCACGGCAGGTTGGATGACCGCGCTGATCCTGGAAATGGTGTTTTCACGCACGTCAGCACCCAAGGATCGCCCGCGTATCTGCCTGATCGAAAGCCCCAATATCTCGACTGTGGGCGTTGGCGAGGCCACGGTTCCACGGATGCCGGTCACGCTGCGCCAGGCCGGCATTTCAGAGCGGGATTTCTTTCGTGAGACCAACGCCTCGTTCAAGCTGGGCGTGAAGTTTTGTAATTGGAACAAGGACGCCAAAGGCAATCGCATTGATTACGTGAACCCTTTTGCGCATGGCCAGTTGTTAGAGGGGTTAGAGCCTGCAGAATACTTCCTGCGCTTTGGCAATGGCGATAGGGATTTCACGCAGTCCATCTCGCCCCATGATGATCTGGCACGCCTGTGCAAAGGTGGACGGCCACTGGGTCAGCCAGAGTTTGAGCAGCGGTTCGGTTATGCCTATCATCTGGATGCTGTGAAGTTTGCAGGCATGTTGACCAGGGTTTGCACCAAGCGCGGCGTTGAGCATATCCAGGACGAGGTGAAATCGGTCGAGCTGGATGAGCAGGGCAATGTCAGCCATCTGATGCTGGAAAAGAAAGGCCGCCATGACATTGAGATGGTCGTGGATTGCACCGGGTTTCGCGGCTTGATTATCAACAAGGCGCTGGGCGAGCCTTTCATGGACTATTCTGACTATCTGCCCAACGACCGCGCCATGGCGTTGCAGATCGAGCACCCGGATCCAGAAAAAATTGAAAGCGTCACACGGTCCACCGCACTTGGCGCGGGGTGGACCTGGCGGGTGCCACTCTTTAACCGTGTGGGCACGGGCTATGTTTACTCATCTGCGCATCGCACGGATGAACAGGCGGCGGATGAATACCTCGAATGGCTGGGCGACAGCGGCAAAGGTGCGACGCCGCGTGTGATCCCGATGCGTATCGGACGCGTGCGCAATGCCTGGGTCAAGAATTGCGTGGCGATCGGACTGGCCGGAGGGTTCATCGAACCGCTGGAAAGTACAGCGATCCACATGATTGATCATGCGGTGCGCTGGTTCGCCGAGCATCTGCCTACGCGGGACATCGAACCGTCGCTGCGGGCGAGATATAACAAGCAAATGGATAAGCTCTATGACGAGGTTCTGGATTTCATTTGTCTGCACTACCGCTTGGGCAACCGCACGGATGATCAATATTGGATCGACGCGCGGACCGAAATGAAGATACCGGATCGGCTGGCCGAGAACCTTGAGCTGTGGCAGCACCGCCTGCCTTTGGAACGAGATATCGAGTTTGCAACGCTTTTCGATTTCCGCGTCTATCAAACGGTTCTTTTGGGTAAGCAGGTCTATGATACGGGCTATGGTGCCGGCATCCGCGATCGCTTGCGGCCGTTGAAGAAACCGATCTGGTTCCAGTGGTGGAAAGGCGCGAAAGTGGATCTTGCGCAGATACTCAGATCAATGCCTGATCACAAAACCCTGCTGCGCGATATCCGGGGCGAGCTAGAGCGCCCTGCCTTTGGAAAGGCCGCAGCAGCGAAGCCAACAGTCGCGATGCCGGGCGCGGCCCCGGTACCTTTGGCGGTCCAGAACATGCCGAATTTTGCCGAAATCCAAAGCGGCTCAAAAGATCTGCAACTGTTTTAGGCGCTCTGTCCTTTCGGAGCTGAAGAAGAATACAAATCGCCCCGACCTCAGCCATGCAAGGCTGGGGTTTGCGTGTTATTTTGTGATATGCACGGTAAAACTTGCAGCGCCTGTGCGAACCCGTTATAGAGCGCGCGTCGACAAGGCGATTTGAGCCATAAAACAATGAGACGAGCAGGGTCGGACCAACCGGCCCTCTTTGTTTTGCGGTATATGTCAGGTCGTCTGACCAATCCACTAAGACCGGCGGAGACAACCGCTCGGCCAGCAAAAACGTTATGTAAAGGAAAACACTGCCAGATGGCTGATACAACCATGGAGGAATTCGAAGCCCTCCTTAATGAAAGCTTCGAAATGGACACGCCCGAAGAGGGTTCTGTTGTCAAAGGTAAGGTTCTGGCGATCGAAGCCGGCCAAGCCATCATCGACGTCGGCTACAAAATGGAAGGCCGCGTTGATCTGAAAGAATTCGCAAATCCTGGCGAAGCCCCTGAAATCACTGTTGGTGACGAGGTTGAAGTTTACCTGCGCGCCGCAGAAAACGCCCGTGGCGAAGCTGTCATCTCACGTGAGATGGCCCGCCGTGAAGAGGCATGGGACCGTCTGGAAAAAGCATATGCCGACGACCAGCGCGTCGAAGGTGCAATCTTTGGTCGTGTCAAAGGTGGCTTCACCGTCGATCTGGGTGGTGCAGTTGCGTTCCTGCCCGGCTCGCAGGTTGACGTGCGCCCCGTACGCGACGCTGGCCCTCTGATGGGTCTGAAGCAGCCGTTCCAGATTCTGAAAATGGACCGTCGCCGTGGCAACATCGTTGTTTCGCGCCGCGCAATCCTGGAAGAATCGCGTGCCGAACAGCGCGCCGAGGTTATCGGCAACCTGACCGAAGGTCAGACCGTAGAAGGCGTGGTCAAGAACATCACCGAATACGGTGCGTTTGTTGACCTGGGCGGCGTTGACGGCCTGCTGCACGTCACCGACATGGCATGGCGCCGTGTGAACCACCCGTCCGAGATCCTGACGATCGGCGAGACCATCAACGTTCAGGTCATCAAGATCAACAAAGAGACCCACCGGATCAGCCTGGGCATGAAGCAGCTGCAGGAAGATCCGTGGGATCTGGTTGCAGCCAAGTATCCGCTGAGCTCGGTTCATCAGGGTCGCGTCACCAACATCACCGACTACGGCGCGTTCGTCGAGCTGGAAGCTGGTGTCGAAGGTCTGGTGCACGTGTCCGAGATGTCCTGGACCAAGAAAAACGTCCACCCCGGCAAGATTGTTTCGACCAGCCAGGAAGTCGACGTCATGGTTCTGGAAATCGATGGCGCCAAGCGTCGCGTGTCTCTGGGCCTGAAGCAGACTCAGCGCAACCCGTGGGAAGTGTTTGCAGAAACACACCCCGAGGGCACCGAAGTCGAAGGCGAAGTCAAGAACATCACCGAATTTGGTCTGTTCATTGGCCTCGAAGGCGACATCGACGGCATGGTTCACCTCAGCGATCTGTCCTGGGACGAGCGTGGCGAGGATGCCATCCAGAACTACCACAAGAACGACGTGGTACAGGCCGTTGTGTCTGAAGTGGATGTCGAGAAAGAGCGTATCTCGCTGTCGATCAAAGCCCTGGGCGGTGACAAGTTCGCCGAAGCCGTGGGCGGCGTGAAGCGTGGCTCGATCATCACCGTTGAGGTCACCGCGATCGAAGATGGCGGCATCGAGGTCGAGTACGAAGGTATGAAGTCGTTCATTCGTCGTTCCGACCTGAGCCGTGACCGTGCCGAACAGCGCCCAGAGCGTTTCTCGGTCGGTAACAAGGTCGACGTCCGCGTCACCAATGTCGACAGCAAGACCCGTCGTCTGGGTCTGTCGATCAAGGCACGTGAGATCGCCGAAGAGAAAGAGGCCGTGGAACAGTACGGTTCTTCCGACTCGGGCGCATCGCTGGGCGATATCCTGGGTGCAGCGCTGAAGTCGGGCGACTAAGTCCGAGCCTCAGTCAAGCCGAATTTACGGCCCCGTGTGAAAGCGCGGGGCCGTTTTTGTTGCGAATCAACATGTTCGCATTTTCAGGCTAATTGGGTCTTAGGTTCATACATTTGTCAGGCAAATTACATGAACTGGCAAAAAATCGCGTTACTTAACTGTAATTTTCAACCTTTGCCCGCAGAGTTTACGTTCCCCCGAACCCAGTTTTTTCCTATACTGTTCAGAATAATAGGCATGGTTAACCGGTCGCCTGGGAGGGTAACGCACATGATCCGTTCAGAACTGATTCAGAAAATCGCCGACGAGAACCCGCATCTTTATCAGCGTGACGTCGAGCGAATCGTGAATACCGTGTTCGAAGAAGTAACGGATGCGATGGCGCGAGGAGATCGGGTTGAACTGAGAGGCTTCGGGGCGTTTTCAGTGAAACAGCGCGATGCCCGTGTGGGTCGTAACCCGCGCACCGGCGAAACTGTGCAGGTCGAAGAAAAATGTGTTCCGTTTTTCAAAACTGGCAAGTTGCTAAGGGACCGGTTGAACGGTAAAGCCTAGGCCATGATGCGCTACCTTCGATATGCTTTTCTCGCGGTCCTCGGGATCGTCTTGATTTCAGTCTCTCTGGCCAACCGCGAAGCGGTTGAGCTGACGCTTATTCCCTCGGCTATAGCCGATTTGCTTGGCTTCAATTTCAGCGCCTCGTTGCCGCTGTTCGTGGTGGTTCTGGGTGGCATCGTCGCTGGCCTGGTCATTGGCTTTCTTTGGGAATGGCTGCGCGAGCACAAGCACCGCCGCGATGCTACCGCCAGCAAAGGTGAAGTGCGCAAGCTTGAGCGTGAGGTCAAGAAGCTCAAGAAGAAGCAGAACGAAGGGCAGGACGAAGTTCTCGCCCTGTTGGATGAGGCCAGCTGAGGCCCGGAATGTCGGATGTAGCGGTTAAAATCTGCGGCCTGACTGCACCAGATCACGTGCGCGCAGCAGCTGATGCGGGTGCACGGTATCTTGGTTTCAACTTCTTTCCGAAATCGCCTCGATATGTTTCGCCTCAACAAGCAGCAGCTTTGTTCGAGCATGTCCCCGTTGGGGTTGCAAAGGTCGCCTTGGTTGTGAACGCCACGGATGAGTTGTTGGACAGTATCACCGCAGTCGCCCCTTTTGACATGTTGCAGCTGCATGGCTCAGAATCTGTCGAGCGGGTGCAGGAAATCAAGGCGCGCTATGGGTTGCCTGTTATCAAGGTGGTTGGTGTTGCAGATGCCGAAGACCTGGCCGCCATTGATACTTATTGCGATGTTGCCGATCAGTTGCTGATAGATGCCAAGGCGCCAAAGAGCTCGGTTCTGCCGGGTGGAAACGGGCTGGCGTTTGACTGGCGTTTGCTGGCTGGGCGCAAATACTGGCGCAAGCCCTGGATGCTGGCCGGTGGGTTGAACCCCGGCAATGTGGCCGAGGCCATCCGTATGACGGGCGCGCGTCAGGTCGATGTCGCCTCGGGCGTGGAAAGTGCACCGGGCATCAAGGATGCCGCGATGGTTCGTGCGTTTGTAGACGCTGCAATTCGGGCCGGCTGAGGTATCACATCTAAGGATTCCCATGTGCGTTTTGTCATGGCAAATCCCTCCGCTACCTCCTATGAACAACGGGTACGACGATGGAGACACCCATGGCCAACGATCTTTTCAATTCCTTCATGTCCGGCCCAGACGAGCAGGGCCGTTTCGGCATTTTCGGCGGGCGTTTTGTCAGCGAAACGCTGATGCCGCTGATCCTGGCGCTGGAAGAGGAATATGAAAAGGCCAAGGACGATGCCTCATTTTGGGCCGAGATGGACGATCTGTGGGCCAACTATGTGGGACGCCCCTCGCCATTATATTATGCCGAGCGCCTGACCGAGCATCTGGGTGGCGCCAAAATCTATCTGAAGCGCGATGAGCTGAACCACACCGGCGCGCACAAGATCAATAACGTATTGGGCCAGATCATTCTGGCGCGGCGCATGGGCAAGACCCGGATCATTGCCGAGACCGGCGCCGGACAGCATGGCGTGGCCACAGCCACCGTTTGCGCCAAGTTCGGTTTGAAATGCGTGGTCTATATGGGCGCGCATGATGTGCAGCGACAGGCCCCGAACGTGTTCCGCATGCGCTTGCTGGGGGCCGAAGTGATCCCTGTGACGTCAGGTCGTGGCACATTGAAAGACGCGATGAACGATGCGTTACGTGACTGGGTGACCAACGTGCGCGATACTTTTTATTGCATCGGTACAGTTGCTGGCCCGCACCCGTATCCGGCGATGGTGCGCGACTTTCAGTCGATCATCGGCAAGGAAGCAAAGGAACAGATGCACAAGGCTGAGGGCCGTTTACCCGACACGCTCATCGCCGCCATCGGGGGTGGATCGAACGCAATGGGTCTGTTCTATCCGTTCCTGGATGATAAATCCGTCAACATCATCGGTGTCGAAGCCGGTGGTAAGGGCGTGAACGACAAGATGGAACATTGCGCCTCGCTGACCGGCGGCCGCCCCGGTGTTCTGCATGGCAACCGCACCTATCTGCTGCAGGATGATGACGGGCAAATCCTCGAAGGATACTCGATCTCGGCTGGTCTGGATTACCCGGGCATTGGCCCTGAACATTCATGGCTGAACGATATAGGCCGCGCGCAATATGTGTCGATCACCGACAAAGAGGCGCTTGAGGCGTTCCAGCTTTGCTGTGCAACCGAAGGCATCATCCCGGCGCTTGAACCTAGCCATGCGCTGGCTCATGTGATGAAGATCGCGCCGGATCTGCCCAAGGATCACCTGATCTGCATGAATATGTGTGGACGTGGTGACAAGGATGTTCAGACCGTGGCGAAATATCTGAACTTCGACATGTCGGATACCGAAGGTCGCAGCGCCGATTGACCAGGCGGTAAAATTTGAAATTTCTGACAAAAGCTGTGTGCCTTTGAACGGTGTGCAGCTTTGGTTTCCAGCCTGCGGCTTTTCGAATGTTGCGCAGCTGGGTAATTTTGTTGCGCACCCGCCACAGGTGCATTTCCACCTCTCAGAATATCATTGAGCGAATCCTGCCTCTTCGCCTAAACCCGCCGTTACCGGTCAAAACGGGCCGGACCCTAGCGAGCAGAGGTGATCACTCTCTCGGTGCGGACGGCGCTGCCGAAACCGTATGCCAGGGCCGAAACCGGGGATTGGTACATGCTTTGTAGCTCAGGTGGAAGAGCGGCAGATGGCAAGTCTGTGAGCGAAGGTTCGACTCCTTCCAAAGCTCCAAATGTAGCTCATTCTGGTTAGAGCAATCGACTGTTAATCGATGTGTAGCGGGTTCGAGTCCCGCCATTTGAACAAACGCTGTTAGGTCAGCACCGGCCTTCAACGCCGGTCCGTGAAAACGGTCCAAATCATTAAGGTCCGGGTGTTCCCCAGCAGGGGTGGCACCGCGCTACGTCAGGCTTTGGCCGGGCGGGGCAGGGGTCTTCGCTGCTCTGGTCTTGGGCCGGAGGGCAGATGACGGTGTCGCCGGATTGACGCCCCGCTTGATCCCTTGGGAACAGGCGGCGCATTGGTCCCGCGCCCCTCTCTCTGACCCTCTCGCAAAAGGGCACGGCGCGGGGGATGCCCGGTCTTTCACAGCCTTTATCCGAAGGCTTCACACCTGTCACCCAATCGGGGTGCAACCCACTGAAAACATGAAAAGGAGTTCGCTTTTGCGACGACGATAGAGCGAGACGAAAAGGAGAAATGAAATGACACTATTCCAAGATCTGATCGACCGGCTGACTGGTCATCAACGGCTGACCCTGACCGAGACCCAGCGGGTGCTGGTTTTGCGCAAGGGGGTAATTGACACCATCCTCGGCCCCGGGAAACACCGGCTGCCACGCAGGGATGTGCTGACCGAGCTGCACGATCTGGAGGCTCTCTTTTTCGTGTCGCCCTATGAGCGGGCGCTGATGCAGAACCGGCCCGAACTGGCCGAGGCGCACCTGACCGAGTTTCGGGCAGGGCCCAACGAGGTTCTGGTTCTGCTTCGGGATGGCGTGCCCGCTCGAGTGCTGATTCCCGAAGTACGGGCGCTAGTTTGGAAGGATGCCGGCCCCTGGGCCGTTGAGCAACACGCGCTGACCGAGTCCATGGTTGTGCACAAAGCAGTCGCGCAGCGGCTGGTTCGGGTGGGGCTGCAGATGCACCTGACGCGGGTCGAGATTGCCGAAGGGCATGTCGGTTTGCTGACGGTGGATGGCGTGCTGGTGGATCGGCTGAACCCCGGCGCTCATGCCTTCTGGAAGGTGGGCCGGAACGTCGAGGTCAAGCAGATCGACCTGCGGCAACGAACCCATGAGGTAACGGGTCAAGAGATACTGACCAAGGACCGGGTGACCATCCGGGTCAACCTCAGCGCCGATTACCGGGTCGTCGATCCGGTCAAGGCGATGGGGGCGGTGAAGGATTTTGATCAGGCCCTGCACCGGGCCCTGCAACTGGCGTTCCGGAAGACCCTTGGGTCGATGACGCTTGACCGGCTACTTGCCGAGAAGGTGGGCGTTGACACCGAGGCTGCGGATCGGGTGCGGACACAAATGGCCGGGATCGGCATCGAAGTGGGTGAGATCGCGTTGAAAGACGTCATCCTGCCCGGCGAGATGCGCGAAATCCTGACCGCCGTGGTCGCGGCCGAGAAACAGGCCGAGGCAAACGTCATCCGGCGGAGGGAAGAAACCAACGCCACGCGGTCTTTGCTGAACACCGCGAAAGTGATGGCGGAAAACCCGGTGATGCTGCGACTGAAAGAGCTGGAAGCGCTGGAAACCATCGCCGGCAAGGTCGAGCGGCTGACGGTTCATAACGGAACCGAGGGTCTGATGTCTGACCTTGTGAAATTGCGGGATTGATCCCGAATAAGGGCCGGTCCGGGTGATCCCGGGCCGGTCTGCCTAGTCCTGAACCGCGTGTTGGTTGAGAATGCGCAGAGGCACGATGTCCAGCGCCCGTTGATGTGTCGCCTCAAGATGAACCTTGGGCGCGCATCCTTCGTCATGGGCTTGCAGGAAGCGACCCGCACATAAACACCAGCTGTCACCGGCGCGCAGCCCGGGAAAATTAAACTCGGGGCGCGGCGTGCTGAGGTCATTGCCGACATATTTCGAATAGGCCAGAAACTCGACCGTCATTACCGCGCAAACCGTGTGGCTGCCCTGATCCTCGGGGCAGGTATTGCAGGCGCCATCGCGAAAGAACCCAGTCAGCGGATCGCGGGAGCAAGGGGCGAGCACGCCCCCCAGAACATTTATGCTTTCCTGTTTCTGCATAAGAGCATCTTACAGGCTTTGCGCAATCTTGCGGAACATTTCTATGTTGATCTCATTCACGCCAGGGTCTCGAAACTTGCGATCGGCCCCGGTGGACACGATCAGCACCCCGCGCGGCTGGTCGAAATAGATATACTGACCATAGACGCCGCGGGCCATGAACTCGCCCTCATGCGCGCCCACGGGAATCCACCACTGATATCCATAGCCGATCTTGCCCGATGCGGTCGGGGCACTGGGCAGGACCGAAGCGGCGATCCATTCAGCCGGTACTAGTTGCTGCCCATCATGAACCCCGTTTTGCAGGATCATCTGACCGAAACGCGCATAGTCGCGGGTGGTGAAATTCAAGCCCCCCAGAACAAAGGCAACTCCGGCCCCGTCGGTCACGTAATAGCCATCCCGCTCCAGCCCAAGTGGCTGTACAATGCGCTCTGTAAGCAGTTCGGCCACGCTGCGACCGGTTGCTCCTCGGACCACCATACCGATAACATGGGTGTCGATTGACACGTATTTCCAGGTTTCTCCGGGTGTTGCGAAACTGTCCTGCAGCGAGGCGGCAAAATCGTCCAGTTCTCGGCCTAAGGCGACCACTCGACCCATCCGGTTGATGTCAGAATTGTAATCCAGATAATCCTCGTTGAAGGTCACACCGCTGGCCATGTTCAACACGTTGCGAATCGTCGTACCATCATAGGCCGTGCCTTTTAGTTTGGGCACGTATTGCACGACAGGATCGTCCAATGAGGCGATTGCGCCTTCGTCCAGCAATATGCCGAACAATGCAGAAAGATAGCTTTTGGCAACCGACCACGAAATGCGTCGATCGTCTGGTGTGGTGCCCAGATAGTATTCCTCAAACCGGATCTGCCCGCCCTGCATCACAAGCAAGGATGTGACCGACCGGTCTTCGATCCATTGATCCGTGCCTGCTGGCAGGTCAAACCCGGGCCCGTAAGGCAATTCCCATGTGGCCCCATCCCCGCGCGGCAAGTTGACGGTTTTGAAAGCTGCATCCATATGCGAGAAGTTGTGAACGATCTTTTCGGGGGAAAACAATGAGTTCACCGCCATCAAGCGTTGAATTTCCTCGCGTTTCCAGAACCCGACAACGGCGGCTGCCAGCACAAGCATCAGCGCGATACGCAGCACCCATTTAAACAAAGCTCTCATTTGTCGCCTCCCATGATTGCCGGTATTGGAGCCTGCCCGGGAACATTCCGCAATCCGGACGTAGGGGCAACGGCAAAGGGCGCTATTTGAACTTGTCCATCAGCTTCTGCATGGCAGACCTGCTGTCCTCGGCGGGTTCGGTAATGGTCTGGGCCGCTGGTTTTGGGTGCTCGGACGGTGACTTGGACGAACGCGGCGGTGCCGTTCGCTGGGCAACGGCGTTCATGAACTTACCGCCATCGCCATTCGCCAGGTGCCTTGCGCCATCTGCAACGCCGCGCAGGACATCTTCCAACCAGTCGTTGTCAGCCTTTGCGAAATCGCCCAAGACATATGGCGAAACCAATTCTTTCCGCCCGGGATGACCGATCCCAAGGCGCACCCGATCATAGGCTGGGCTGATATGTTCGTGGATCGACCGAAGCCCGTTGTGACCGGCATGGCCTCCGCCTGCCTTGACGCGGACCTTACCCGGCGCCAGATCCAATTCATCATGTAGGACAGTGACGTCGGTCGAATCCAACTTGTAAAACCGCATGGCCTCGCCCACCGATTGACCGGACCGGTTCATGAAGGTCTGAGGCTTGATAAGCAAAACCTTTTCTTGACCCAGCCGCCCTTCGGCGATTTCGGCCTGAAATTTGGATTTCCAAGGACCAAAGCCGCAATCCTCGGCGATCCGGTCAACGGCCATAAAGCCAATATTGTGCCGGTTTCGAGCATATTTTGATCCGGGATTTCCCAGGCCGACAAACAGCTTCATCGTCATGTCCTTGTCTCAAGCGCGATATCGCAACTGGTTGATGGCACGGATCGGGGCCGATTTTCCAGCCCAATGGGCAAAAGAAAACGGGACCCCAATGGGGCCCCGTCACAAAAACCGAAACTTTGGATCCGGCCTTATTCTTCTTCGCTTCCGACGACTTCGACTTCATCGGGTGCAACATCACCCTCTTCGCCATCTTCGTCATCGCTTGTAGCCAGGCCGGTTGGGGCCGAGATGTTGGCGATCACAAAGTCACGGTCGATGGTCGGCTTGGTGCCAGCAGGCAGATCGACCGACGAGATGGTGACAACGTCGTTGATGTTCAGACCGGTCAGATCAACGGTGATCTTCTCAGGAATCTCACCAGCGGTACACATCAGCTCGACCTCAGGACGGACAACGGTCAGAACGCCGCCTTTCTTGATGCCGGGGGCCTCTTCCTCGTTGATGAAATCAACCGGAATAAACAGTGCGATCTTGGTGGTCCGACGCAGGCGCATCAGGTCCAGGTGGGTCGGCAGGTCTTTGACAACGTCACGCTGAACGTCGCGGCAGATGACGCGAACGTCTTCCTGGCCTTCAACCTTCAGGTTCCACAATGTCGACTTGAACCGGCCCGCTTTCAGGCGCTTGAACAGTTCGTTGAACGGGATCTGGATCGGCAGCGGCTCTTTGTCGCCACCAAAAACAATGCCCGGAACCATGCCATCGCGGCGTGCCTGACGAGCGGCGCCCTTGCCTGTCCCCGTCCGTTCCAGAGCTACGAGATCAGGAATCTCTCCAGCCATGATATTTCTCCAATGTTAGGGCGGGTATCCTCCAAGGCTGTATACCCGCGTGAAGCCGCGTCCTTAGCTTGATTCATTGGGTTTGGAAAGGGGTTTTTGCAGCTCGTCTATTTTACGAGGCTCCGTCTCGCGCTCCGAAGTATTTTCGGCCAGATGGAGCAAGGAATCCTTTCTTCAACTGGCTCTAAATATATCGGGCGAGGCGGCCAAAGGGCGACTGGGGTAGAGCCCCATGCGCGCGATCAATCTGTCCAGCTCCCTCCGAAGTCTTTCGGGACAAGCAAATTGTGCCGGCCCAGATCGCTCAAATTGCGTTCACCGCAAAGCGCCATGGTCGTATCAAGTTCTTTCTGAATGATCTCAAGTGCCGTGGTCACGCCTTTCTGGCCCATTGCGCCAAGACCGTAAACAAAGGCGCGCCCGATAAAGGTGCCCTTCGCGCCAAGTGCCAGTGCTTTCAGAACGTCCTGGCCAGATCGGATGCCGCTGTCCAGATGCACCTCGATATCATTGCCGACGGCGTCCATGATCTCGGGCAGGACGCGAATGGAGCTGAGCGCCCCGTCCAGCTGGCGACCTCCGTGGTTCGAAACCACGATGGCATCGGCGCCCAGCTTGGCGGCCATCTTGGCATCCTCGGAATCCAGGATACCCTTGAGGATCACCTTGCCGCCCCATTGGTTCATCAGCTTTTCAACCTTGCCCCAATCCAGGCTGGGGTCGAATTGTTCCGCCGTCCATGTGCCCAGCGATCTTGTATCAGTGATATTATCAACATGGCCAACAATATTGCCGAAGTTCCGCCGTTTGGCGCCTAACATTTCGATGCCCCAGGCCCATTTTGTCATCAGATTGGCGATGGTCTTGGGCGTCAGCTTTGGCGGCGCGGACAGACCATTCTTTAGGTCCTTGTGGCGCTGCCCGAGTATTTGCAAGTCCAGGGTGATCACAAGGGCCGAACATTTTGCATCCTTGGCGCGTTGGATCAGTCGAGAGACATAGTCCTGGTCCTTCATGGTGTAGAGTTGGAACCAGAAGGGCGCAGTGGTGTTCTCGGCCACCTCCTCGATAGAATTGATTGACATCGTGGACAGGGTAAAGGGGACGCCAAAAGCCTCGGCTGCTTTGGCGGCTTTGATCTCACCATCCGCGTGCTGCATGCCGGTCAGACCAACGGGGGCAAGGGCAACAGGCATGGTAACATCCTGTCCGATCATCTGCGACGCCGTCGTGCGCCCGGTCATATCAACCGCTACTCGCTGGCGCAGGCGGATATCTTCGAAATCCGAGCTGTTATCGCGAAAGGTCTGCTCGGTCCAGCTGCCGCTTTCGGCATAGTCAAAGAACATGCGCGGGACGCGTCGTTCATAGATGTGTTTGAGGTCTTGGATATTGGTGATGACGGGCATGAGATGCGGCTTTCGAAAGATTGGTCCTTTTTCTTTACCAATTTTTCGAAAGCCTCGCAACGCCACGTTTCTGTGCGCAACGTTAGGTGCAATAGAAAAACCGCAGCCGGGTTGCGCCGACTGCGGTCAAGATTGCGAAACCGGTCGTTGGATCAGGCCGAATGTGCCCCATCTGCCAGCGATTTGACAAAATCCAGAACTTCACCAACCGACTTCCCGGCGGCGATCTGGCTGACAATGGCCGAGCCGACCACAGCGCCATCGGCAACAGTTGCGATTGCCCGCGATTTTTCCGGGGTATTGATTCCAAAGCCCACGATCACTGGCAAATCCGTGGCGGATTTGATCCGAGAGACCTCGGGGCCTACATTCGTGGCCTGGGCTTCGGCTGCACCTGTGATCCCCGTGATCGAGACGTAATACACAAATCCCGAAGTGTTCTGAAGAACGCGCGGAAGCCGTTTGTCATCCGTTGTCGGCGTGGCGAGGCGGATAAAATTCAATCCAGCCGCCTGTGCAGGCAGACAAAGTTCGTCATCTTCTTCGGGAGGCAGGTCAACGACGATCAGGCCGTCGATGCCAGCCTCAGTAGCGTCCGCCAGAAACCTTTCCACACCGCGGCTGTAGATGGGATTGTAATACCCCATTAGCACAATAGGCGTTGTATCATCCGTTTCCCGAAAAGCACGTGCAAGATCCAGTGTGCGTTGCAGGGTCATCCCGCCCTCTAGGGCGCGTTGTCCTGCTGCCTGGATGGTCGGACCATCCGCCATTGGGTCGGTGAACGGCAGCCCAAGTTCGATCACGTCGACACCGGCACCGGGCAAGCCCCTGACGATCTCAAGCGAGATGTCGAAATCGGGGTCACCGGCCATGATGTAGGATACGAAGGCCTTTTTGCCCTCGGCCTTGAGGGCGGCGAACTTGGCGTCGATACGGGTCATCTGCGGTCCTTGCATACGGATTTGAACCTGATGTGCAGAAACTTTGCACGGAAATCAATCCCGCCGCGCCAGATTGCTTCAGAACCCGTAGTGATAACGCATGAACACTGAGTTGACGCCGGGATTGAAACTGTCCGTGCTCGCGTTCGAATTATGGGTGATGGCCAGCGAAAGCTTGTTTCCGTTTTCCAGGGCATATCCAATTCCGAAAAGGCTGCGGATCTGGAAATTTCCGCCGAGATCATTGTCATCATTTGAGGCGTTGTAGTAACCAGGCATCACGCTGGCCTCTGCGAACCACCGATCAGAGATCGTATAGAGACCGACCAAACCGGCGCCAATATGCGTGTCGGCATCTGCATCCACCGTCAGGGCCACACCCCAGCCAGCACTGAGGCGCGTGGCTTCGTGAAACGGGCTGTGCTGATATTCCAGTGACACGACCGCCTGATCATTGCTGCTGGTGTGGGTGAAATCCGCATATCCTGCTCCCAATACGATGGACTGCCCGTGTGCCATGGTCGTGGTGGCCAGCAAAGTGCTCATTAAGAAAAGTGTTTTCATCTCAGTACTTCTTGGTTTTCTCAACTCCCTGTCAGTTGGTGACGTGGCAGTGGCAGAATCAAGTATTCGAAGTACACGTTTGATTAACAGATAAGTGATGTTGCAACTGGGACTCGACCTGTTGCCGCCGTCTGGGTTGCGCATTTGCCCGGACGTGAATAGAAGACGCCGTCGTATCGCTTCAGGAGGCCGAGATGGGCTTTAAAATGGGAATCGTGGGTTTGCCGAATGTGGGCAAGTCAACTCTCTTCAATGCGCTGACCAAGACAGCGGCTGCTCAGGCGGCGAATTTCCCGTTCTGCACCATTGAACCCAATGTGGGTGATGTGGCCGTGCCCGATGACCGGCTGGACAAGCTGGCGGCGATTGCAAGTTCAAAGCAGATCATCCCGACGCGAATGACGTTTGTGGATATCGCGGGCCTGGTAAAGGGCGCGTCAAAGGGCGAGGGGTTGGGCAACCAGTTTCTGGCCAACATCCGTGAGACTGACGCCATCGCTCATGTGTTGCGCTGCTTCGAAGATGGTGATGTGACCCATGTCGATGGCCGCGTCGATCCCGTGGCGGATGCCGATACGATTGATACCGAACTGATGCTGGCCGATCTGGAAAGCATCGAAAAGCGCCGTGCCAATCTGGTGCGCAAGCTGAAGGGCAACGACAAAGAGGCACAGCAACAGGAACGTTTGCTTGCCGAAGCGCAGGCCATGCTGGAAGACGGCAAACCCGCGCGTCTGGTCGAAGTTAGCGACGAAGACGACAAGGCGTGGAAAATGCTGCAACTGCTGACCACCAAACCGGTTCTCTATGTCTGCAACGTCTCGGAAGAAGAGGCCGCCGAGGGCAATGAATATTCAGCCCGTGTGGCTGAAATGGCCGCAGCGCAAGGCAACTCGCACGTCATTATCAGTGCCAAGATCGAAGAAGAGATTAGCCTGCTGGAAGAGGACGAAGCGCAGATGTTCCTCGAGGAAATGGGGCTGGAAGAGCCCGGTCTCGACCGTCTGATTCGCGCAGGCTACGACCTGCTGAAGCTGGAAACCTATTTCACCGTCGGCCCGAAAGAGGCCCGCGCCTGGACCATCCGCACCGGCACCGCCGCGCCGCAGGCAGCTGGCGTCATCCATGGCGATTTCGAAAAGGGTTTCATCCGTGCTGAAACGATCGCGTATGACGACTATGTTTCGGCAAATGGAGAGCAGGGCGCCAAAGAGGCAGGCAAGATGCGCGCCGAAGGCAAGGGCTATGTCGTCAAGGATGGCGATGTGATGCACTTCTTGTTTAATACTTAAGCGCCTTGGCATTGCGAACTGCAGAAAAGTCAGATGCCTCCAGTATCGCTGCCATCTCGATTGAGGTTTGGATCGGAACCTACCTCAAACATGGTGTCAGTGGGATTTTTGCAGATTTCGCCTTGTCGGAATTCACGCTAGGCAAAATCCTAGGACAGATTCAAAACCCGGATGAATTCGTTCTGGTGTCCGACAATAACCAGGGGATTGACGGGTTAATCCGTGTTTCCCCTGCACGCAGCGCCCCTATTTCCGGGTGGTGGGGCATGGAGATATCGACATTCTACGTCCAGCCGCGCCATCACGGAAAAGGCATCGGAAGTCGTCTTTTGGCAGCCGCGCTGGAACATTGCCGGGAGCAGGGGGCAGATGTGGTCTGGCTGATGACCAATGCTGAGAACGCCTCGGCCATCAAGTTCTATCTGGCCAAGGGTTTCGAGTTCATTGGAGAGACCCACTTTCAGATCGACGATCAGAAGTATTTGAACAACGTCTATGCTTTGCACTTTTCCTGATCAGGGAATGAGGCCTCTTTCCAGACCAAATATTCTGTAAGACGGTCTTCTTTCCCTCTGCTTCAAGCGTTCATGCGCTTTGTGGCATCTTCCAGAATGAGGTCCGCGCCGCGCGCGGCCAGCATCATCACAGGCGCATTGGTGTTGCCTGAGGTGATGCTTGGAAACGAGGACGCGTCGACCACCCTAAGGCCTGCCACACCATGCACCCGCAGTCGAGAATCCAGAACTGAATCCTGTTCCGATGTCCCCATGCGACATGTACAGCTTGGATGAAATATAGTTCCGGCGTTGGCGCGGAAATTTTCCAACAGCTGGTCGTCATTCATCCGCGTAACATCTGGTTCTATCCGGGTCCGCGTAACACTGCGGATCGCCTCAGTCTGCGCTAGTTTCTGTAATACCCGACCCGCTTTGATAGCCATGTCGCAGTCATGGTTTGTGGAGAGAGAGTTCGGTTGGATGGCGGGTGCATCCATGGGATCTGCCGAACGGATGTTGATCTCCCCTCTGCTTGTCGGCCTGCAGGGCTGGGCGCACAGAAGAAAGCCTGCTTCGGTATCAACGCCCGGCTGTCCTTTGGAGTCGGTCTTATAGGACATCGGATTGCAATAAATTTGCATGTCAGCAAATTCGGCGGTTTCGTCCGAACGCACAAAGCCGCTGACCTGGTTGACGGGGACGCTGAGTGGCCCGCTGCGGGACAACAGATAACGAATACCGGACAACATCTGTCCCAACCGATTGCCAAGCGTATTATTCAATGTCGGCTCGGTCGCATGAAAGAAATGGGATATGCCAAGATGATCCTGCAATCCCTGTCCAACCTGCGACAGGTTATGGCGCACTTTGATGCCGTGCCTTTTCAACAGGTTCGCAGGCCCGATCCCTGAAAGCTGCAAGAGCTGTGGCGAGTTTACGGCTCCGGCAGATAGGATAACTTCACGGGTCGCCATGGCCTCGGCCATTTGACCCCCGACACGATAGCGAACACCGGTGGCTTTGCCTTGATCCAGAATGACGTTCTGCACCAGAGCATTGGATACCACCCGCAGATTACCACGTTTCAGGGCGGGGTGCAGGAACGCGGCTGCTGATGACCAGCGGCGGCCGTTTTTGACAGTACTGCGCAGCCTCATCATCCCTTCGGCGTCCTGACCGTTCAGATTGTCAGAAATATGCCAGCCCATCTGCCGTGAGGCCTCCAGAAAGTGGCGCGAAAACGGGTGCATGCCCTCACTGACATCGCTGACCACGAGAGGGCCGCCCTCGGAGGAAGGTGTTTGGCCTCTTTCGACATGGGTCTCGATCGCCTCATAGGTCTGGCGTACTGTTTCCCAGTTCCAACCCTCTGCGCCTGCCTTGGCCCAGTCATCAAAATCATGCGAGAGGCCTCGCAAATATGCCATGGCGTTGATCGAGCTTGATCCGCCAATAACCCGCCCGCGCGGCCAATAGGCCTGACGATTGTTCAACCCGGGATCAGCCTGGGCCGAGTAACACCAGTTCACCTTGGGATCGTTGAAGGTTTTGCCGTATCCCAGCGGTACATTGATCCAGAAACGGCGATCGGTTCCACCGGCTTCTATCAGCAACACTTTATGGCTGCCACACGCGCTCAGCTTGTTTGCCAGCACGCAGCCGGCAGATCCGGCGCCCACGATGATATAGTCGAAGGTCTGCGTCATCTCGAACCGTTCTGGGTAATTGGCCCCATGATTTGCACGCAATGATTGTCAATACAAACAATGTATATTACCCATTAGGCATAATTTACATTGAAGGTAAGAAATGGCGAAACTGCCCCATGTCACCTGGTTGCGGGCTTTTGAAGTTGCCGCGCGTCACAACAGTTTCTCTGCGGCAGCAGAAGAGCTGGGGCTGACATCAGCCGCCGTCAGTCAACAGATACGGTTGTTAGAGAAGCATCTAAACGTATCCCTGTTCGAACGCTTGCCGCGCGGGGTTGCCCTGACCGAAATCGGGCGGGCCTATGCGATGCCGGTTCAAAAGACGTTCTCCGAGTTAAGAGACGCAACCAGCGGCCTTTTCACCAATTCCCGCAGGCGGGTGGTCAAAATACGGGCCTCCATCTCATGTGCGGGGCTGGTAATCGCACCAAGACTGGCTGAGTTTGAAGACCTGCACCCCGACATCAAAGTGGACCTCTCCACCTTCGTCTGGGCGAACCGGTTTGGAGAGGAAGAAAGCGATATTGATATCCGGTTCGGCTATGGTGACTGGGATGACGGGATCGTCTCGCATCTGGGCCATGAATGTGCGGTGCCGGTCTGCCATCCCGATTATGCGGCATCTTTTGGCGCAGATCTGAGCATTCAAAATCTGGCTCAGGGCCGGGTCGTCACAATCAAAGGGTCCGAGAATGACTGGATGAGATTGTCCGATCAATACACGCTCAATTTGGGCGCGCCCTCCAGAACGCTTCGAATGGATTCGTCACTTTTGGCCCTGCAGGCCGTCACGGCGGAGCAGGGCGCGGCCATGGTATTAGAAAGCTTTGCCCATGAGTACATTAAGCAGGGTTTGCTGGTGGCACCTTTTGATTACCGCCTGCCCATTCAACCTTCGCACTATCTGGTTAAGCGCAAAGGCGCTGAAGACCGCATCGAGGTACAGGTTTTCGCAAGTTGGGTGACGTCACTCTATTAGTGGGCTATTCCAGCGATACCCAAAGCACACGGGCATCTTCGGTACTGGTTGAAATACAGCCGTGCCCCATTCCACTGTCATAATAGAGCGAGTCCCCGGCTTTCATCGGCAGCGGTCGGTAGTGTTCCGACACAAAAGTCAGCTCTCCGCTGAGGACAAACATGAACTCTTCTCCAGAATGGCGAATCCAGTTTTCAAATTCGGAAATGTCGCGCGCCTTGATTGTCGCGATATAGGGCAGCATCCGTTTGCTGGTCAGCTCTGAACACAGCAATTCATGGATATATGTGGAGGTGTCCTTGATCTCACCGTCGCCCTTGGGCGTATAATCGCGACGGCCTGATATACCCGATTGACCGGACTGTAGAAACAGCTGCGGTGTGCTGAGGTCAAGCGCCTGTGTGAGCCGCCGAACAATATCAAAGCTGGGCTTTGTCTGGTTGTTTTCGATTTTTGACAGGGTTGATCGACCGATCCCGGCAGCACGACCGGCTTCTTCCAAAGTCCAGCCTTTTGCACGGCGCGCGTCGCGGATCGAGCGGCCCAGAGCCATACCCTCGTCCTGTTCGTCCATTCCGGAAACATCCGTTAAGTTCTCTTCTGCCACGTGAAATCCCCCTGTTTTATCGATGCTTGCATAATTTCCAATCAAAATCAAATTCACCATTGTAAGAAAAATGTTGCCTTAAGGATGAAAATTCCACTATAGGAAACAAAGTTTCGCGAATTGGATTCGGAACCGTGGGAGGAGACCATGTTTAAAACGTCGCTGGCTGAGGCCGATCCGGTAATCTCTGCGTCGATTTCCCGTGAGGGTGCCCGTCAGGCGGATCAGATCGAACTGATCGCATCTGAAAACATCGTCTCGCAGGCGGTGATTGATGCGCAGGGGTCTGTGCTGACCAACAAATACGCCGAAGGGTATCCCGGTCGCCGGTATTACGGTGGCTGCGAATATGTCGACGAGGTCGAATCCGAAGCTATCGAGCGGTTGAAGAAACTGTTTGGGTGCGAATACGCAAACGTACAACCTCATTCCGGTGCTCAGGCGAATGGAGCGGTCAAGCTGGCGCTGCTTAGCCCCGGTGACACGATATTGGGAATGTCGCTGGATGCTGGCGGGCACCTGACCCACGGCGCGAAACCCGCGCAATCGGGCAAATGGTTCCGTCCGGTGCAATACGGTCTGAACGATGCCGGGCTGATTGATTATGATCAGGTCGAGGCATTGGCAGAAGCTGAGAAGCCCAAGCTGATCATCGCGGGCGCATCGGCCTATTCGCAGAAAATCGACTTTGCGCGCTTTCGGGCAATCGCTGACAAGGTTGGGGCCTGGCTGCTGGCAGATATGGCGCATATCGCGGGGCTGGTGGCGACTGGGCTGCATCCGTCGCCTGTTGGGCACGCTCATGTGGTGACGTCGACCACTCATAAGACCCTACGTGGACCACGCGGCGGGATCATCCTGACCAATGATGAAACACTGGCCAAAAAGATCAACTCGGCTGTGTTTCCGGGTCTGCAGGGTGGCCCGCTGATGCATGTGATCGCGGGCAAGGCCGTAGCCTTTGGTGAAGCTTTGAAGCCTGAGTTCAAAACCTACATGCAGCGCGTAGTCGACAGCGCGGCGGCTTTGGCGAATGTGATGATGGCGCGAGGCTGTGACATCGTTTCTGGCGGAACCGAGAACCATCTGATGTTGGTCGATCTGCGCCCCATCGGCGTGACCGGCAAAGATGCCGAAGCCGCGCTTGAGCGTGCAGGTTTTACTTGCAACAAAAACAGTGTTCCCGGCGATCCGCAAAAGCCAACGATTACCAGTGGTATTCGTCTGGGCACCGCTGCCGGATGCAGCCGTGGATTTGGCCCCGAAGAGTTTACGACGATCGGTCATCTGATTGGCAACGTGCTGGACGCTTTGGCTCAGTCTTCTGACGGGGATGCGACCGTCGAAAAAGAAACTCGTGAAAAAGTCCGCGCCCTGTGCGCGAGCCATCCGATCTATTGAGGTTAAATCATGAGCACCTATGACCTGATCGTTATTGGCGGTGGCCCCGGCGGATATGTAGCGGCCATTCGTGCCGCTCAGCTGGGCATGAATGTCGCTTGCGTCGAGGGGCGGGGTGCTCTTGGCGGGACCTGTCTGAATGTGGGGTGCATACCCTCCAAAGCGTTGCTGACCTCCTCGGCCAAATATGCCGAGATCAGCCATCTCTCCTCCCATGGCATTGAGGTCGAGGGGGCCAGCATCGACATCGGCGCGATGATGGGGCGCAAGGACAAGATCGTTGGTGACCTGACCAAAGGGATCGGATTCCTGTTCAAAAAGAACGGTATCGACCTGATCGAAGGTTGGGCCAGTATTCCGGCTGCAGGGCAGGTTCAGGTCGGCGACACGATCCATGAGGCAAAGAACATCCTGATCGCCACCGGGTCCGAGCCCACCTCGCTGCCGGGGATTGAGATTGACGAGCAAGATATCCTCAGCTCAACCGGGGCGATTGCGCTGGACACCGTGCCGGATCATCTGGTGGTGATCGGTGCCGGTGTCATCGGATTGGAACTGGGTCAGGTCTGGGCGCGTCTGGGTGCCAAAGTCACGGTGGTTGAATATCTCGACCGTGTTCTGCCCGGCATTGATGGAGAGATCGCCAAGCTGGCACAGCGCGCCCTGTCAAAGCGCGGGCTGAAATTCCAACTGGGCAGGGCGTTGAAATCGGTCGGGAAAACCGACGCGGGCCTGTCCCTGATCGTGGACCGAGTTGGCAAGGACAAGGAAGAAGTGATCGAGGCCGACAAGGTCCTGATCGCTGTAGGCCGCCGCCCTGTGACGCGCGGACTGGGGTTGGAAGATCTGGGCGTTGCCATCAACCAACGCGGTTTTATCGAGGTCGATGGAGCGTTCCAGACCTCGGTGCCCGGTATCTATGCGATTGGTGATTGTGTGCCCGGACCTATGCTGGCGCATAAGGCCGAAGAAGACGGCGTCGCCTGTGTCGAAATCCTGGCCGGTCAGGCCGGGCATGTGGATTACAACACCGTTCCGGGCGTGGTTTACACCGACCCCGAGGTCGCCTCGGTCGGTTTGACCGAGGAGGCGCTGAAAGAGGCTGGCACTGACTACGCGGTCGGCAAGTTCGCCTTCATGGCCAATTCTCGGGCGCGTTCGACCGGTGAAACGGATGGTGCGGTCAAGGTTCTGGCTGGCGATGACGGTCAAATCCTGGGCGCGCATATCTGCGGCGCGCATGGCGGCGACCTGATTGCCGAGCTGGTTCTGGCCATGACCAAAGGCGCAACAGTTGCTGAAGTTGCCGCAACCTGTCATGCGCACCCTGCCATGGGCGAGGCGGTCAAAGAGGCCTGCCTTGACGCCCTGGGCCGTGCGATTCACGCTTAACGAGGATCAGCCAGATGACCATCCAGCTTCGACCTCGCCACCCGGAAAAAGCCAAAAAGGCTGACAGTGTCATTCCGCGTAAACCGAAATGGATTCGGAAGAAACGGGTTGAAAGCTCAGAATATTACGAAACCCGCCGCCTGATGCGTGACCATAATCTGGCTACCGTTTGCGAAGAGGCTGCTTGCCCAAATATCGGCGAATGCTGGTCCAAGCGCCACGCCACCATGATGATCATGGGCGAGGTCTGTACCCGCGGCTGTTCCTTCTGCAACGTTGCCACTGGCCGCCCCGACGCTCTGGACCAGTTCGAACCCGGCCGTGTGGCCGTTGCGGTGAAAAAGCTGGGCCTGCGTCATGTCGTGATCACCTCGGTTGACCGGGATGATCTGGCTGATGGCGGCGCTGAACATATTGCCCAAACCATCCGTGCTGTGCGCCACCAGAATCCCGGCACAACGGTAGAAGTTCTGACCCCCGACTTTCTGGGCAAAGGGGACGCGGCCGATCTGGTATTTGCGGCCGCCCCCGACGTATTCAATCACAATCTCGAAACGGTTCCGCATCTGTATCCCACGGTGCGTCCGGGCGCGCGGTATTACACTTCGCTGCGTCTGTTGGACGATGCCAAGCGCGCCAACCCCGAGATCTTTACCAAATCCGGCTTGATGGTTGGCCTGGGCGAGAGCCTGAATGACGTGCGTCAGGTCATGGACGATCTGCGCGCGGCTCAGGTCGATTTTCTGACAGTGGGGCAATATCTGCAGCCGACCGCAAAACATCACCCGATTGACCGGTTCTGGACACCGGAAGAATTCGCCCAGCTTGAGCAGATCGCACGCTCAAAGGGCTTTCTGCACGTGTCAGCCACGCCGCTGACCCGTTCGTCGTTCCACGCGGACGAAGACTTTGCCGCCCTCAAGCAAGCTCGCCAAAGGGCGATTGCTGCCGGGGCATAATCCAAACGCGCTAGGGAGGAATACCATGGAAGCGTTAAATTCAATCGTAGGGGCCATCAATGGCGTCGTGTGGGGGCCGCTGATGCTGGTCCTCATTCTTGGCGTTGGCTTCTTCCTGCAGGTGGGGCTGAAATTCATGCCGATCCTGCGTATCGGCACGGGCTTTAAGCTGCTGTTCGCCGGTCGAGAAAGTCAGGGCGATGGGCAGATCAGCCCGTTCAACGCACTGATGACGTCGCTGTCGGCGACCATTGGTACGGGTAACATCGCCGGTGTTGCTACTGCTGTCTTCCTGGGCGGTCCGGGCGCTTTGTTCTGGATGTGGATGACCGCCCTGGTGGGCATGGCCACCAAATATGCCGAGGCTGTTCTGGCGGTGAAATACCGTGAGAAGGACGAGCTGGGCAACTTTGTCGGTGGTCCGATGTACTACATCAAGAACGGTCTGGGTGCGAAATGGGCCTGGCTGGGTGTTGCATTTGCCCTGTTCGGCGCAGTTGCAGCCTTTGGTATCGGCAACGGTGTGCAAGCCAATGGTGTTGCACAGGTTCTCGAAGCCAATTTCGGCCTGAATACCTCGGTCACCGGTGTGGTGCTGATGGTTCTGACCGCCGCTGTAATCTTGGGTGGTATCACGCGTATCGGTGCCGTTGCCGGTAAACTGGTTCCGTTCATGGCGATTGCCTATATCATCGCGGGTCTGCTGGTTCTGTTGATCAATATCGGTGAAATCGGCAATGCTGTGTCGTTGGTCTTCACCTACGCCTTCACACCCTCGGCCGCCGAAGGTGGCTTTGCGGGCGCCGCCGTTTGGGCCGCCATTCGCTTTGGTGTGGCACGCGGTGTCTTTTCGAACGAAGCCGGTCTGGGTTCCGCCCCGATCGCGCACGCAGCAGCCGAAACCAAAGGTCCGGTAAACCAGGGCCTGATCGCGATGCTGGGAACGTTCATCGACACTATCATCGTCTGCTCGATCACCGGTTTGGCAATCATCGCCTCGGGTGCGTGGACCACGGGTGAATCCGGTGCCGCGTTGACTTCGGCCGCCTTCGAAATGTCGTTGCCGGGCATTGGTGGCTACTTGATCGCCATTGCGCTGTCGATCTTTGCCTTTACCACCATCCTCGGTTGGTCGTTCTATGGCGAAAAATGCGTCGAGTTCCTGTTGGGTGTGAAATCTTTGGTGCCATACCGCGTCTTGTGGATTATCATGATCTACTTTGGTGCAACCGCGGATCTGGGTTTCATCTGGCTGCTGGCTGACACGCTGAACGCCATGATGGCCATCCCGAACCTGATCGCCCTGGCCTTGCTGAGCCCCATCGTCTTCAAACTGACGAAAGAGTTCTTTGCCTCCGGTGGCAAGTCTGAAGAGCCGGGTGGCACGCCTGCCGAATAAACCGGGCACTGAAAACCTACGGGGGGCCATTCCGGCCCCCCGACTTGAAACAGAATTCCTATCTCGAGGAGAGGCGTGATGGCCACGAAAATCCTGCTGCCGATTGATCACTCTGACGACCGTTCCTGGAAACAGGCATTGCCGGTCGCATTGGAACAGGCGAAATTCTACGGTGCCGAACTGCACGCGGTCGCCGTCATCCCCGAGATCATCCAGCTTCCGAACCTGCCTGCCAATTATGGCGCGGGCGCCAGAGAACATGTGCGCAACGCGGTTCAGACCATTTTGGACAATGGTGGCGCTGCGGGCGTAGCTGTCCATGTCCAAGAGGGCAGCGTCTACCGCGAAATTCTGAAGTTCGCTCACAAAGAGAGCTTCGACATGATCGTCATGGCGTCGACCAAGGGCGATTTCCCGAATTATGAAATTGGTCCGAACCTGGCACGCGTGGTGCGCAATGCGCATTGCACCGTCATGGTTGTTCGTGACCAGTCCCGCTGATCGAAAGGTACCTGAAATGACGGATATTAAGCGCACGCCTTTGCATGGTTTGCATGTTGAGTTGGGTGGGAAGTTGGTTGATTTTGCGGGCTG
>NZ_JBXWNT010000012.1:0-119078 GCF_059610505.1 Ruegeria sp. CDSC079 | reverse complement strand
ACGGTGAGGTCGAGGCCAAAGTCAAAACCGAAGTCGCAAACCTCTGCGCCAGATTCCCTATCTATCCAAACTTGTAAGAATTCAGTCATCCAAGAAACAAAACGGCGCCAATCCGGCGCCGTTTTTTTTGTGGTCAGATAAGCCCCTGCCACATCATGAAGATCAGCAACAAAGCAGAAAAGGCCAACAGGTTAAAAGTCAGCCCGCCCAGCATTCCCAGAAACCACCCCATCCGCCGATCCGCCAAATTGATACCCCCCAGATGTTTTTGCACCTCTTCCGAGGCCTGGATCAGTTTCGGATTGTCCAGCACAAGTCGCAGTTTTGGATGGGCCGCCATCTGCTCTGCTTGTGCCAGGACCATTGCCTGTTTGTATATCCGGCGCGGCAGTTGCCTTTTGGCCTTTTTGACCGAGGCGGTCAGCGTTTTGTCGCGCACACCCAACTTGTCACGCAACAGCTGTATGGTCTGCGCAATTTGGGTTTGTATATCTGTGTCTTGCGGCATGCTGCGGCCTCCTGAGCTGACAGTTTACTCATGTGGAATAGGAGCCACAATGGGGCTGGCCGTTTCAGATTGCGGCGGGTATCACGGCTATATGCTGAACACGATCATACATGGTGAACCTACCGACAAGCCCCCTTTGCTGATCGCCCATGGCCTATATGGCTCGGCCCGGAACTGGGGGGTCATCGCCCGCCGGCTATCTGACGAGCGGCAAGTTGTGGCGGTTGATATGCGCAACCACGCAAACAGCATGTGGACGCATGACCATGGGTATTCCGATCTAGCAAATGATCTGGCCGAAGTTATCGACCAGTTCGGCGGACAGGCAGATGTCGTCGGACATTCGATGGGCGGCAAGGCATCCATGACTTTAGCCCTGCTGCACAGCGCAAAGCTGCGCAAACTGGTGGTGGCAGACATCGCCCCGGTGGCCTATAGCCACAGTCAGATTCAGTTTATTGAAGCGATGCGCGCGGTGGACCTTTCCCGGGTCGAGCGTCGCTCGGACGCTGAACAACAACTGGCCGACAACGGAGTCGAAAAAGCCCTTCAGAGCTTTTTCACGCAGTCACTCGACATCAACGGACAGCGTTGGCTTTTGAACCTGGATACTTTGGCCTCTGAAATGCCCAAGATCATGGGCTTTCCTGAAATAGACGCATCCTGGGGTGGTCAAACACTGTTTTTGTCCGGGGGGGAGTCCGACTATGTGCTGCCTGAACATCGCTCAGTGATCCGCGGAATGTTCCCTTCGGCACGTTTTGCAAAAATACCTGGTGCAGGACATTGGTTGCATGCGGAAAAACCGCGTGAGTTCGAGGCCGCCGTCAGGACGTTCCTCAACGCCTGACCTGACCTTTCGAACGATCACAGCTCGGGTTCTGGCGTTTCCTATTGGCTAGGCGACTTCGCCCCCGCCATTCACCCAATCGACCAAGCCACCCAGGTTATAGACCTGCTCATACCCCATGTCCTGCAACAGTTTTCCCGCAAGGGCAGCGCGGCCACCCGAGGCACAATACAAGACAATTGGGCGATCTTTGCGAAGCTCTGGATCATGTGATTGCAGAGTGTCATCGGCCCGAAATTCCAACATACCGCGCGGGATATGATGTGACCCCGAAGCACGCCCTGTCTGCTGCAATTCCGCTGCATCGCGGATGTCCAGAAGCAGGCCACCTCGCTCCAGGATCTCGACCGCTTTGGCTCTCTGGATTCGCTCGACGGTGGAGTTCGCAGCTTCCATCATTTGTTTTACGGTCAACGGCATATGGTGTCTCCTGAAGAAATTTACGGGATGCTAACATGCAGGAACTGGAAGGTGTAGCCTGACAGGCCCTCACCTTAGACTGGATAGATATTGGACATTTAATGCAGGACACCGATTTTTGCGCTGGACCAATCCCGGTATTCAATTCCCGCCGAACCCGAACCAAAGCAAATCGGGAGAGGTTCCGCTGCATCGAGACTTGAAAATCAATCAGGGTGGCAGAGGTGGTGCGGGCGGTGGGACTCGAACCCACACGGGCATACGCCCTTCAGATTTTAAGTCTGATATGTCTACCATTCCATCACGCCCGCACAGCGCGTTGGGCCAGTTTTTAGGCTGAAAGCACCAGTAAGGCCATAAGGCTATGAACACAATGCGTTTCGCCGATGCAACTTGCGGAAATTCAATCGCCGCCTTTGACCACCACCCCATTTACGCAGGTCATCAGAAAAAGTCCTCGGAAAAACTCTTCGTTACGCAATTCGCCTGCGCTGTCCCAATCATTCTGACTTTTGGAAAATCAAGAAATAGAAAGAATCTTAGAGTGAAATGGTGCCCCCACACGGACTCGAACCGCGGACCTACTGATTACAAATCAGTTGCTCTACCAGCTGAGCTATAGGGGCACTTGGTGTCGATTAATGCCTCTTGTTACGGACTTCAAGACAGAATTTTGCCGCCGCTTAACGATTTTCTGTATTCATGGCACTGGGTCTGGCCCAGAGAATTTACTCCGCCTGGTTTGACTGTGCGGAGTACAGCCTGTAACCCAACAGATAATGTGCACGAACGCGAGGGTAAAAACCGAATATGCAGGTTGCAATCCACGCAGGTGCTGCGTTCACCGATGAAGGTCTCGTATTGCGGTCCCTTCAACGCAACACCGGCGCGTTGCATCAAAATGGTGCATCCGTATTTGGCCCGCGCCGTTATCGGCAAATTTTCGAACCCGCCTTTGCTGCCATTGAAAACCAGAATGAAATCGGTGCCGCAAAGGAAATGCTTCGGGCTGGGTTGCGATCGGCTCCGAAGGTCGATCGTTTGATTTACTCATGCGCCAGCTTTGCAGGCGATGTTGGAAATGCACTGGACGACGGGCAGCTATACCCAAATGCGGGACGCCGAATGGAGTTGCTTGAAAAGTCCTTTCCTGACCACGAAATTGAGCTTTGTATGGGTTTTTTAAGCCCTGGCAGATTTATTCCCAAAGCTTTGATGTCGCTACCTGAACAGAGTCGCCTCGACAAAATGCGAAGTACCGATATCAGCTGCCTCAGCTGGATCAGCATGGTCGAGGACATCAGAGATCTTGCGCCCAATGTCAAAATCACACTCTGGAGCAATGAGGACGCACCTCTGATCTGGGGAGATATAATCCGTGCAATCGCGGCCCTCCCCCCGGACAACACGCTGGTTGACGAGTTTGATTTACTGCTGTCACTTCTAGACGATTCAGGCAAATCCAAAGGTCTGGCATTGATTGATCAAAGCCTGGAACAGGACGAACATTTGCGTGACGACCTTGCCACGGTTTTGGAGGAACACGCCAAAACCGAGCTCACAACAGAAGAGCTTGATCTGCCAGATTGGAGCATGGAAATCGTCGACGCGTTTGCAGAATTATATGCGCAGGACATGGACCGACTTGAGTCCATGCCCGGAGTGCAGGTTCTAAGACCTTGAGTCTATAGCGGGAAAGCAGCCGTTACATTCCCAGCGCTTCTTTGTACATTTCCAACACCGCCTCTTCCTCGGCAATGTCGTCTTTGTCACGTTTGCGCAATGCGATCACTTTCCGCATGACCTTGGTGTCGTAGCCCCGCGCTTTTGCCTCGGCCATCACTTCTTTTTGTTGCTCCGCCAAATCTTTCTTTTCCGCATCCAGACGCTCGATCCGTTCGATGAACTGGCGCAGCTCACCCGCGGTTACACGGTAATTCGCGGCGGCCTGATCTTCGGTATTCTCTTCCATCTAAGTCTCTCCCAGAGGCTGGTTTGTCATGCTGAAAAGGTGGGCAACAAGCGGGATACATCGGTGCGAGCCAAGCCGCAAGCATGCAAAAAACCAGTCTCGCTTGTGCGGGCCAGCGCGATCAGTTAAGCGCTCAGGTCAGACGTTGAAAGATGGAAAACGATGTTCGAATTCATCACCTGGGGCGGTGCCGCCCTGTCACTTATCGGCCTGGCTGGGCTGGTTTGGTGCATTCTGCATGTCATGAAAGCCCGCAAATCCGGCCTGTCTGACGATGAATTGCGCGCCGTTGTTCAACGGGTGCTGCCCTGGAACATGGGCGCGCTCTTTTTGTCGGTGATAGGTCTGATGCTGGTTATACTTGGAATCTCGTTCGGTTGACTGCGGCCATCAAACCGGCAGATTGTCGAAACGCGCTTCCATAACGTCCTCGCACAGGGCCGCATCCAGGCGACGCAGGCGCGCAGGAACCTCAACACCCTGCAGACGCATCTTCTCGATGACCTTTGTGACACTGGGCTGAAGGGCAAGGCGGGTATCAACACTGGCGCCCTTCAGTTTTTTCTCAAGTTGTTCGGCTTCGGAATACAAATCTATTCTCGGCATATCCATCCTCCCAAATGTCATCAGTTACCTATAGTTTAGTAACGGTTTTAAGACTTACATCACTCGGTTATTCTATCGCGCGAAAATTCGCCCGACCGCCCCCTAACATCGGCGCGCTTTCGCAGGATGCCAGAATTTTAGCCCAACTTTGCCGCTTCTGCCTTGACCGGCATCAAATCACCAAATGTTGATTGCTTCACATTCCGTTATTAATATATGACTAAGACCTAACCGGCGGAGGAAACCATGACGCCCAAAGTGAAAGCATTTTTTGACGCCGAGACATTCACGGTGTCTTATCTGGTTCAGGATCCTGAAGGCGATGCCTGCGCGATCATAGATAGTGTTCTGGATTTCGATCACGCATCCGGCCGGACCAATACGCGATCTGCGGATGAGATCATCGGATATGTCCAATCCAATTCGTTGCGAACCGAATGGATTCTGGAAAGCCATGTCCATGCCGACCACCTTTCAGCAGCCCCCTATTTGCAGCAGAAACTCGGAGGCAAGATTGGCATCGGTGATCAAATCGTCGCCATCCAGGAAACTTTCGGGAAAATTTTCAACGAGGGTACCGAGTTTCAGCGCGATGGTAGCCAGTTCGACGCCTTGTTCCGCGACGGCGACGGATTTCATGTCGGTCAAATGAGAGGCGACGTCTTGCACACCCCCGGGCATACACCCGCCTGCATGACCTATGTCATCGGCGACGCGGCATTTGTCGGAGACACGCTGTTCATGCCGGATTTTGGCACAGCGCGATGCGACTTTCCCGGCGGATCGTCCGGAGATTTGTACAACTCGATCCAGAGGATCCTTTCACTGCCGGATGCGACACGCATCTTTGTCGGGCATGACTACAAAGCTCCAGGGCGGGACGAGTTTGCGTGGGAAACAACTGTTGAAGAGCAAAAAGCCTTGAACGTGCATATCGGGCAAGGTCGACCTATCGAGGAATTCGTTGAAATGCGCGACGCCCGCGATGCCACTTTGGCCATGCCGCGGCTGATCCTGCCCTCTTTACAAGTCAATATGCGGGCGGGTCAGATGCCGCCTGAGGATGAGAATGGCGACGTGTTCCTGAAACTACCAGTGAACAAACTTTAGACGGCTAGAGCCGAACTTCTTGGGGGAACAAATCAGTGTATTCAGAATGGATATGGGGACTGGTAGGCGGCCTGTTGATTGGTCTTGGCGCAGCAGTTTACCTGCTTGGAAACGGTCGTGTAATGGGGGCGAGCGGTATCCTGGGAGGGCTTGTCGATCGCTCTGACCGCTCGGCCGAGCGGCTGTATTTCCTCGCTGGGATGATTGGGACGCCGTTGATGCTAAGCCTGTTTTTGTCGCCGGGGCCGCAGACAAACCTGACCTCGAATTTGACGGTTGTGATCGGGGCTGGGCTGCTTGTCGGTATCGGGACACGAATTGCCAACGGGTGCACCTCTGGACATGGGGTGTGCGGCATTTCCCGGTTTTCGGTGCGCGGGATCGTGGCAACGATCCTTTACATTGCGGCCGGGGCAGTGACGCTGGCCTTGTTTCGCCATGTCTGGGGGGTGATCTGATGCGCAATCTGATATCGCTTCTTTCGGGCTCCTTGTTCGGAGCAGGCCTGTTGATTTCCGGCATGACTGACACAACCAAGGTTCAGGGGTGGCTGGATATTTTCGGCAACTGGGATCCGACACTCGCATTTGTGATGGGGGGCGCCATTGTGCCCATGATGATCGCATGGAGACTGGTTCCAGATCGCAAACCGCTGTCGGGTGGGAAATTCCCGACGATGGTTCAGCATGAACTGGATCGCCGCCTTATCATCGGATCGGTCATGTTTGGCATGGGATGGGGATTAGCGGGACTGTGTCCCGGTCCAGCCATCGCGTCTCTTACGTATGGCGGAACCGGAGGCGTTGTGTTTCTGGTTTCCATGCTCGCAGGGATGTATGCCGCTCCTGCCCTAGGTGCAAAACTGGACAGAACCGTAAACGCGACCTAAGCAGTAGCCATGGAGATTCGACCGATAACCCCCCGCTATGCCGTCTCGCCGCAAATTTCGGTCGAGGATGTTCCCACTATTGTCGAGGCAGGCTTTGTCAAAGTGATCTGCAACCGGCCGAACAGCGAAGTTCCTAAGGATCTCCAGTCAGATGCTATCGGACAGGCCGTGCGTGCTGCCGGGTTGGAATACGAAGTGCTAGAGCTGACGCATCAGACCATGACGCCCGAAAACGTCTCCTTGCAACGTGACCTGGCAGAATCTTGTGCCGGTCCGGTTCTCGCATATTGTGCATCGGGCACGCGTTGTTCTGTGATCTGGGCATTGGGGCAGTGCGAAAGCATGAGCACCGAAGACATCCTTCAGGCGACGACCAAGGCAGGCTATGCGTTGGACAACCTGCGTCCAACCTTGGAAGAAATACGCAGATCAGTGACTTGAGCGTCTGCTAACTGCCTTTCAGCGCGCTTTCATCCCCGGATAAACCAGCCAGTTGAGATATCTCGGCAACCATGTGTTCCGAATTCTCGAGGTTCAATTCTGTCCCCTCTTGGCCCAGCGCGCCGGGGGAAAATGGCATTATTTCCTGCCCGTGTTCGGTTGGCCCCTCTTCGTGTATACTGGCTGAACTCGCCTCAAGGAACTCATTTGCTTCGGGCTGGAAAAATGTCTGAGTTTGGTAGGTTTCGTTCAGGCGCACCGCACGCAGCCCTCCGCATTGGCCGAGTCGTCCGATCGCGGCCCGGCTGCGGTCGATCGCCACAATCTCGGTACGATCCAGCCGCGCCCCGATCAATGGCAACACATCCCCCACCGCCAGTTCTGTAAGCGTCGCCAGAGACAAGGGCATCCGGCAGACCACCGTATTCAAATCTGCCCTCAACACGCCCGATGCCTGATCAAGCCTGCCCTCTGGCTCATCATGAATCACCTCCGTCTCGGCCGTTTCAGCCGGTCGGATGGGCAACAGTACTAAAAGCTGACCTTGTCTCAGCCCACCGCCAAGTTCGACCGTCAGTTCAAAAACTCGGTATTCCTCTTCCACCATCGCTAGGGTCAAAGTTCGCAGATCTGCAAGGCGCGAAGCATACTCAAAACCGATCAGGCACATGCGGTCACTCGCCGTTTCGACAAGTGATGCCGCGCGGGACAGCCCCTCTTCGATCCAAGGGGACACCATGGCCGCGTCCGTATCGGTGAACCCCCGCGCAGAAGGCGCTTCGGGCATCACCTCGCCTATTGTCTGAGCCTGCACGACAGCCGACACTAACCCTATATCCATGCAGATCGCAGCCAAGCTGTTGTCAGAGCCTGAAAAGAGCAGCAATATCCAATCCTCATCCAAAGACTGTATCAGCCCACCTGGTGGCCGACAGGATTGTTTGGCGCCGATAACCGACAACGGCATCTGCAAACGATCCTCTGCCGCGCGGGCAAAAGCCAGACGCAGCGCACGTAGGATCGAGCGAGGCTTGTCACCCTTTTCCTCCTGACTGATCGAAAGCTTGCGCGCCAGAGCCGCGCTGACAGATTGCGTCATGCCTAAAACCGCTGATTGTTCCTGCATTCTCTTTCAGGTCTAACCCGGCGATAGTTACCAACCTGTTTATACAGCCGTCACTGCGCAGCCTGTCGGTAGGCCTGTGGCAGCCTGACCCGGAACGCAGCCCCACCATGGCCGGGCAAGTAGCTGATATCGCCCCCCAGTCTTTGCATAATCTCACGGCAGATCGCTAATCCCAGCCCCGCACCACCTGCCTTGTCGCCTCCGACGCGGGCAAATTTCTCAAAAACCATCTGCCGGGCATCTGGAGGAATGCCAGTGCCGTTATCAGCAAAATCAATGACGACCTGCCCCCCGACATCATGCGCGGAAATGGTCAGAACCGGTTCTTTGGCATCACAATATTTCTGAGCGTTCGAAATCAGGTTGATAAACACCTGCCCCAGACGGTCCAAATCCGTATGCAGGAGAACGCGTTCGGAGGTTTTCGACCGCCGGACGGTTAGTTTCTGGCTGGTTCCAGCCAAGGCACTGGACACAGCACGATCCAAAACCGACCGCAGGGTGTCACCGCTCTTGTTCAAATTGACTCGCCCACTTTCCAGAACGCTCAGGTCCAGCAAGTCATCCAGCAGCCGTGTCAACCGAAGCGCCTCGTCATGGATGATGGCAGCGTAACGCGTTCTTTCTTCGCTGGTCAGACCTTCGGTATCCCGCATGATCTCGGAAAATGCTCGGATCGAGGTCATGGGGGTTCGCAATTCGTGGCTGACTTGGCTGAGGAACCCGTCCTTCTGTTCGGAAATTTGCGTCAGCTTGGTGTTCGCCTCACGCAACTGACGCGCCGTACGGCTGAGTTCAGCGGATTTCGCTTCCAGTTGGCTGGAGTATTCCAACATCTGCGCGGATTCGTCAGCCACAGCGAGCAAATCCTCGACCGAAACGGAGGAACCACCAACAATCTGCCCGATCATCGCATGCGCTGTCGCCGCCCCGACCGAGCCGCTGAGTTCACGTTCCAACCGCTCCAAAAACCCTGGCGTAGGTTCGGGCAGGCTGGACCGCCCACCCTGCTGTTCGGCCTGTGCCTGAAAGAACTCTTGCGCCGGACCTGCGCCCAAAATGCGCTGGGTCATGATCATCAGGTCTTCGCTTTGTGCCACCGATCCGGTCCAACCGCGCAGCGCGACCGAATGGTCGAATACGTTGACGAATTGCGCGCCCTGCAACCGTTCAAGCGGGCTTGGGAAGCTCAGCAAAGAGGCCGCGCAAAATGCCAGCGTGTTCAGCGACAGCGACCACAACACAGCGTGCACCATCGGGTCCATTCCGTCGATCCCGAACAAGGCCTGCGGGCGCAGCCAGCCCCATCCGAACGGTCCGTTCTGCAGGACACTATCCGACATAATCGCGCTGCCCATGCCGGGCAACAACAGCGTGTAGATCCACAACAAGAACCCGACCGTCAGCCCGACCAAAGCGCCTGTTCGCGTCGCCCCGCGCCAGAACAGCCCGCCAACCAGCGAAGGCAAAATCTGGGAAATCCCGGCAAAGGCCACCAGACCAATCGAAGCCAGCGCGGCCCCGCCGCCGGAAATGCGGTAATACGAGAACCCAAGCACCATGATCACGGCGATTGAAATCCGCCGCGACAGCAAAACCACATTGCGGACATCACCGGATACGGCGCCAGCGCCCTCCTGCCGGCTAAACCAGATCGGCATCACGACGTGATTTGACACCATGGTCGATAGGGCCATTGCCGTGACAATCACCATCGATGTGGCGGATGAAAAGCCGCCAATAAAGGACAGCATCGCCAGCCATTCATTGCCCTGCGACAGGGGCACCGTCAGCACGAACAGATCGGGATTCGATCCTTCGGGCAAAAGGTCCAATCCTACGACCGCGATTGGCACGACAAAGAGGCTCATCAACAGCAGATACAGGGGGAAGGCCCATGCGGCTGTCCTCAGATGCCCTTCATCGGCGTTCTCGACCACCATCACCTGAAACATCCTCGGCAGACACACAAAGGCCGCAGCCGATAGAAATATAAACGTGGTCCAGCGTCCGGCATTCACATTCCACTGCCCGATCTCAGAGGCATCGATGCGGTCCATCATCGGACCGACTCCTCCGGCTATACCCCAGACAACGAAAATGCCCACGGCCAGCAGCGCAAAAAGTTTAACGACAGATTCCAATGCGATGGCCGTGACAACGCCATGATGGCGTTCGTTGGCATCCAGATTGCGGGTACCGAACAGAATGGCGAACACCGCCAGCCCCGCCGCAACCCAGAACACACTGGACCCTTCGCGGTAAAGACCGCTTGAGTCGGCCTCGGCAAAGATTGAGAATGACAGCGTAATGGATTGAAGTTGCAGCGCAATATAGGGCGTCCCGCCCAACACGGCCAGAATTGTGACGCAAATCGCCAGAGTGTTCGACTTGCCATAGCGAGACGAAATCAGGTCGGCGATTGAGGTCACCCTCTGGCTGCGGCCAACCCGAACCAGCTTGCGCAATCCCCACCACCAACAGATCATGACCAACGTGGGTCCCAGATAGATCGTTACGAACTCCAGCCCCGACCGGGCGGCGTTCCCTACCGCGCCATAAAAGGTCCAGGCGGTACAATAGATCGACAGCGACAGCGTGTAGATCAACGGAGATCGCAGCCACGCCCCCCTGCCCGCCGCGGCCATTCTGTCGGCGGCGAATGCGACGCTGAACAACAGCACCACATAGCCCAAACAAACCAGGATCAGCACGTTCAGCGTTGCCATCAGTCTTGACCTGGCTCGGAATCATCGCCGGTTGATATGCGTCTTGCGGCGAACCCAAAGAGGACGCTGGCAACGATCAAAACCGCCCAGCATGTGAAGATATAGAGAATCGCAGAAGACAGCGGCACTCCGTCCGCTGCATCGCCCCCACGCGGCCACAGCAACGGAATCGCAATCAGCGCGGCCCCCAATATGGGCAATAAACGGGCGGCGTCGGTTAGCCTGCGTCGGCGGTAACTTTGACGCTCAAGAAACAGCGACGGCCGCGCACCAGATGGTTGGCGGTCGTCCTGCATGCTCATGACCGCGAGGCCTGCGCATGCAAATCGCGGACGGCGGTCAGAACTTCTGCATTGGAAAACGGCTTTGTCATGAACCGGCTGACCCCTGCATTCTCGGCCATCTCACGATCTTTCGATTGGCCACGAGCCGTTAGCATCAGAACCGGAAGATTTCGCAGCTCTTCGAGTTCGCGCAAGTCGCGCAAAATCTCCATCCCGCTTTTGCCCGGCAGCATCACATCCAGAATCACAAGATCCGGCTTCGCGCCCTGTATCACCAGCAGCGCATCCGTCCCTTCAGCATGCGTTTCAACCTGCCATCCCTCGCGGGTCAGCAAAAACCGAATGGCTTCAGCAATGTTCGGCTCATCCTCGATCAACAGAACCTTTCGGCTCATATATTTCATTCCTCCCCGAGACGGGCTGCACCACTGTCAACCTGTCCGAAACAGCTTATGCGCAGTGTCACGAAACTGTCAAAAACCTTCGCTCAAAATCGAGGGCTCTCGGCGCGATTCACAGTCCTTATTGGGGCAGACCCGGCAACTTGGGCCAACATGGGCAACCGCCTGACTGCCCTGAGGGCTTTCTTCGACGGATCGAACCAGCATGACCGAACGATAAACCGGCGCATCTTCATAGCCGGAAATGGATTGCGGCCAGGCATAGGCATAACAATCGAATTCCGCGGCCGTTCGCCCCAACTGAACGATCCGTTTTCGGATCGGAACCAGCGGCCGGTTCAGCGCCTGAAACAGCGGCCACAGAGGACACGCCTCGCCGAACCTGGGCATGGCAAAACCGGGCACCGATTTGCTGAACAAAATGCTGCCTGAGGCATCACATATCACCAGCCCGGTCGGGCGCGACAAATACCCTTTGGGCAAGGCGGCCAGCCGCCTCAGCACGGTGGCGATGTCGACTGAATACTCTGTTGCCAAAAGCAAAGGATCTGTAACTCCCCGATCCAAAGCCCCTTTGAGCGCATCCAGAGGCAAAAGCCGAGCGTCGGATTCGTAAACGTCCAGAATATCCCGCGCCACTTTTCGCGCGGCAGAGGAATCAATCTCATTCAGATTAACATCTGCGCTTCCGCCTCCGGATTCGATTTCCGGGAAATGGTGATCATGCCTGTCAAAAAATGCTTCGACATCTTCCAGAGGGACCCCGCGACGATCCTCGGCCCCCTCGGAATCATCCAGATAGGCCACCAGCGATTTGGAGCTATCGGCCAGGCGTTCGGCATCCTGGTGCAGGTTCCGGTGGAATCGGTCTTGCCACTCGGGTTCAATCTCTTGCGTTTCAGCAAGAATGGCAGCGGTGGAACGAATCGCGGCGGCTGTCGAAAGGACCTCGTGCATGGATGCCGCCAGATGCGGATCGTGGGTCAAACGATCCGACAGGGTTTCAATCGTTCGCTCTAACGACACCACTCGGCTGTGCATTTGCGCCAAAACGCCCGCCCACCCTGGAAACCTACTTGCGAATTCCTCAAGCCCGTCCACTTCGGCTTTCTGGCCAACTGCATCTGCCGCAGCCTCGCGCAGCGCAGAAATCAGCGTCGCCTCGATCCCCTGGGTTAGCACCGAAGGCTCAACGGTCAGGGCCGCAGCGATATCCACCAGCAGCTTTCCTCCGATCCTGCGGCGGTTATGCTCGATCAGGTTCAGATAGGATGCCGAGATTCCAACCTGCCGTGCAAGCTGGGCCTGACGCAATCCTGCGATCTGCCGCCTTTCGCGAATACGGCTGCCTGTTAACGTGTCCCGCAAAATTTCCTCTTTTTCCGCTGCCTCCTTTGGTCAACCTCAGAAGCATTTTCAAAACTATTATTTAAATATAAGTCTTTAGCAATTAGTTTTCTTGAGCAATTTACTTTCTTCACAAACGCATCCCGCAGTTCCAAACACCCGGACCACGGTGTAACCCATTTGCATATTTCGAAAATCACAGGCCTTCCCCTTCTATTTTCGGAAAAACACCTGCACCATGGACATATGAGCGACCCAGCCTTTGAATATGCGCCGATCGGATTGGTCGAGTTGGAGAACCGCGTGATCCGCCGGTGCAATCTGCAGTTCGCACGCACTTTCGGCGGTGAAGAGGCCGATTACCGCAACATGCCCCTGCTACACCTCTACCCTTCTGTCGCAGATTGGGAACGTATCGGCGCACGGAGCCTGCAAATCATGCGCGACACCGGATATTATACGGATGAGAGGGTCATGCGTCGCCGCGATAGCGACTTATTCTGGTGCCGCGCGCGTGGACGTTCGCTAACGCCTGAAGATCCATTCCGCCATGGCATCTGGAGTTTTTCGGATATTTCCGAGGAACGCCCTTTGGTCGAGCTAACCAGCCGTGAGCGCGAGGTTGCCATTCTGTCCTGCAAGGGCTTGTCGGCCAAGGAAATCGGTGCGGAACTAAACCTGAGCTATCGTACAATCGAAGCCTACCGTGCGCGGCTGCTTGAAAAATTCGGGGCACGTAAACTGCCTGAACTGGTTGCGAAACTCTCCGGAATGCCGCTGTAACGCTGTTTACCACTGGTAATCTTCAGCAAAACCCCCATCTGACAGGCCGAGACTGTGCTTTTCATGGCCGTACGCTTAGCTTATAACGCTGCGTAATCAGACCAAAGCCCGCGCGAAACAGACGGGCCAAAGGGGAACCGTCGAGGACACTCATGACAGATACCAAACACGAAGCGGATGTGGCGTTTATCAAGGCACTGGCCGAACTGCTGCGGGAAAACGACCTGACCGAGTTGCAGGTAAAGCGTGATTATGGCGAAGATGACAGCTTGAACGTACGCGTTAGCCGCATGTCACCCGTCGCCGCTCCGGTCCAGGTTGCGGTCCCGGCGGCCGCGCCAGCCGCAGCCCCGGCAGCCGCACCAGCAGCAGCTGAAACACCCACAGCAAGTGACGATCCAGCCAGCCATCCGGGCGCTGTGACTTCGCCCATGGTCGGCACCGTGTACATGCAGCCCGAGCCGGGTGCGCCGTCCTTCATCTCCGTCGGTGCCAGTGTTTCCGAAGGCGACACGCTGCTGATCGTCGAAGCGATGAAAACCATGAACCACATCCACGCGCCTAAATCCGGCACTATCAAGCGTATTTTGGTGGGTGATGGCGATGCTGTGGAATTCGGCACTCCTCTGGTCATTGTTGAGTAAGGCGGCCCCATGTTCGACAAGATCCTGATTGCCAACCGAGGCGAGATCGCCCTGCGCGTCATCCGCGCCGCACGCGAGATGGGGATTAAGACAGTCGCCGTCCATTCAACCGCAGACAGTGACGCGATGCATGTACGCATGGCGGACGAATCGGTCTGCATCGGCCCCCCGCCCAGCCCTCAAAGCTATCTGTCGGTGCCTGCGATCATCTCAGCCTGCGAGATCACTGGCGCTCAGGCGATCCACCCGGGCTACGGCTTTTTGTCTGAAAATGCCGAGTTTGTGCAGATCGTCGAAGATCACGACATCACCTTCATTGGCCCCACCGCTGAACATATCCGCGTGATGGGGGACAAGATTACCGCCAAGGACACGATGAAGGCCTTGGGCGTTCCCTGTGTGCCTGGTTCAGATGGTGGCGTGCCGGATCTGGCCGCAGCCAAGCGGATCGGTGAAGAATTCGGCTATCCTGTCATCATCAAGGCCACCGCCGGTGGCGGCGGACGCGGCATGAAAGTCGCGATGAGTGCGGATGAGATGGAAAGCGCCTTTATGACCGCGCGCGCCGAAGGCAAAGCCGCATTTGGTAATGACGAGGTCTATATTGAGAAATACCTGACCACACCGCGCCACATCGAGATTCAGGTCTTTGGCGATGGCAAGGGCCAAGCGGTTCATCTGGGCGAGCGCGACTGTTCCCTGCAGCGCCGCCACCAAAAGGTATTCGAAGAGGCACCCGGCCCCTGCATCACCCCCGAAGAGCGCGCAAGGATCGGTAAGGTCTGTGCCGATGCGGTTGCCAAGATCAACTATATCGGTGCAGGTACGATCGAATTTCTGTACGAAAATGGCGACTTCTTTTTCATCGAGATGAACACCCGCCTACAGGTCGAACACCCGGTCACTGAGGGCATCTTTGGCGTAGATCTGGTGCGCGAACAAATCCGCGTTGCGGCTGGTCAGCCAATGTCATTCGGTCAGGATGATCTGAAAATCAATGGTCACGCTATCGAGGTTCGGATCAACGCCGAGAAATTGCCAAACTTCTCACCCTGCCCCGGAAAAATCTCGGCCTACCATGCGCCGGGCGGTCTGGGTGTGCGGATGGATTCAGCGTTGTATGACGGGTACACGATCCCGCCCTACTACGACTCACTGATCGCCAAACTGATCGTGCAGGGCCGCGACCGACCCGAAGCACTAGCCCGTCTGGAACGCGCATTGGGAGAGTTGATCGTGGACGGAATCGACACGACGGTTCCCTTGTTCCACGCGCTGCTGCAAGAAAGTGACGTCCAAAGCGGTGATTATAACATCCACTGGCTGGAGCACTGGCTTGCGGAGAATATGGCCGACTAACTCTGCTGGGTCGGAAGGTTACCGCTTTCCGACCCTGAGGCGCCTGGCATGAGCCTTTCCCCGGAATTACTGCTCCATGGATATTCCATCGGTATCTTCCCGATGGCTGAACATCGCGATGATCCGGACCTGTTTTGGGTTGATCCTAAGTTTCGCGGCATCTTCCCTCTGGACGGATTTCACATCTCACGCAGCTTGGCCCGCAGGATTCGGAACTGTCGGTACACGGTGTCAATCAACAGGGATTTTGCCGGCGTTGTTGATGGCTGCGCTGATCGCACGGATACCTGGATCAATCAGGAACTTCGCACCCTTTACCAAAAGCTGAACCAATCCGGTCACGCCCATTCACTGGAAATCTGGGACGGCCCGAATTTGGTTGGGGGCGTTTATGGCGTTACTCTTGGCGCTGCCTTCTTTGGTGAGAGCATGTTTTCCCGACGCAAGGATGCCTCAAAAATTGCGCTTGCTTATCTGGTCGACCGGTTGCGGTCCTGCGGGTTCAAACTGTTCGATACACAGTTTTTAACCGCGCATCTCGCCTCGCTCGGCGCGATTGAGGTGCCACGGGCACAGTATCGGAACGCGCTGGAAGAGGCAGTGACTGTTGCAGCAGATTTCTCTGCTGATCTCGATCAATCGCCGGATGGCGTGATACAGCGGATCACCCAGACGTCATAGCGCGAATGATCAAGCGCATTCAGGGCTGGCGAGGTGGCAATCATCCACCCATCAAACAGCTGATCCGTTCCGCCTTGTTCCCAAATGGTCAGGTAGGCAAACGCGTCCCCTGTTGGGTTATCTGCAGGATAGCGGCAATCACCCAGTGCGACATCCAGCCCAAAGACTGTCTTGGATTGGCCGTTTTGCAGTTCGACATCAACGGTCTGGCCATTGACCTTATCCAGCCCTCTGAGCATTGCACCCGGTCCGGATTGAACCTTTTGCTGTGCCACTACCCCAGAGGCTGCCAGTATTGCCGCGATCAGAGCATATCGCTTCATTCGCCGCCATCTCCGGCGACGAACTTAACCAAAAGCGAAATCAGGCTGACTGCGCCCTGTGTATCCTCGACCTGATCGCCCGGCTCAAAGTTAAAGAGCGATCCGCCTGGCATGACTTCTACAAAGTTACCACCCAGCAACCCTTCGGATGAGATCACGATAGCACTGTCATCGGGGACCAGAATTCCATCAGAAATCGCAAAAGTCGTGTCCGCCCGGTAGGTTTCCGGGTTCAGGGTCACCCCTGTCACGGTGCCGATTTTGACCCCGGCAAGCCGCACGTCCGTTCCGACGCCGACGCCTTCGAGCGAGCGGAAAGAGGCGTTAAGCTCATAACCAGAACCGCCCTGGGACAGGCCTGTCGACTGGCTCGCATAGACGCCAAACGCTATTGCCCCGGCCAGGACGGCGCCTCCGACCAAAACTTCTGAAACTTTGTAAGATGACATTGCTCGCCTCGTCTTATTCCGGGTTCCAGGCCTCATAATCCGAACGCTCGACCGGATCCGGGCGGCGCAAAGACCCCGCCGGTGCATAAGCAAGCGCGGTTCCTGTCAAGTTTTCCTGATGCGGTTTTTCCCAGGATTTATGTGCCAGAGGTTTGTCGGTTGGAGGTTCGTCCCAGGTGCGGTGCAACCAACCGTGCCAATCGGGATCAACCCTGCTGGCCTCGGCCTCGCCGTTGAAGATCACCCAACGCCTGCTGTCATCCGCGGTACGATAAAACATATTGCCTTCATTATCTTCACCGACTTTCACGCCTTTGCGCGAAGTGTAAATCTGGGTGTTCAGGGTGGCCCCGTTCCACCAGGTCACGGCGCGCAAAAGACTGTTCAGGATTCCCATCGGCTGCCTCCGGCATTTTTGTCTCTGCAGATATGGACCAAAGGTCCGCCAAGGTCCAGTGCTAGGGTAACGTTGCGCATCAATCCGGCAAAACTGCGGTCACTTCAATCTCGATGCGGTCCTCTGACGTGATCAGGTTGCATTCGGTCACTGTCGCCGCCGGCGGGTTTTCACCAAATGCCTCAACCAGCAAGGGCCAGCACAGTTCAAATTCTGACATGTCCGGAAGGTAGTAGTTTACCCGAACCACATGCGCCAAATTTGATCCAGCCTCATCCAAGGCCTTTTCAATCGCCTGCAGCGCGGATTTGCACTGTCCGACGATATCTTTGGGAATGATTTCGCCTTGTGCGCAGGTCCCGGCAACAAAGACAAAACCGTTTGCAACCACTGCCCGGCAATAGCCGACTTTGGCCTCATATTGGCCGCCCGAGGAAATTCGCCTTATCGTCATCCTGCCCTCCCAAACACAAAATGGCGCGGGATCACCGCGCCATCTGTTGCAATTCAAATTCAGTGATTACCCGGCCGAAGCTGATTCCGCCGCATCCGCATAGATGATCAGCGGCTGCTTGTCCGAGGATACAGCCTCTTCATTGACGACAACTTCGGTCACGTTCTTCATGCCAGGCAATTCGAACATCGTGTCCAGAAGGATGTCTTCAAGGATCGAGCGCAGCCCGCGAGCACCGGTCTTGCGTTCAATGGCGCGTTTGGCGATTGCCTTGAGCGCATCGTCGGTAAAGCCCAGCTCGGCATCTTCCAGTTCGAACAGACGCTGATACTGTTTGACCAGCGCGTTCTTGGGTTTTGTCAGAATGGTGACCAGCGCATCCTCGTCGAGATCCTCAAGCGTGGCCAGAACTGGCAGACGTCCGACAAATTCCGGGATCAGACCGAATTTCAGCAGGTCTTCAGGCTCCAGCTCTTTGAAAATCTCACCCACGCCGCGGTCATCATTGTCCCGCACATCGGCACCAAAGCCCATGGCCGAGCCTTTGCCGCGCTGTGCGATAATTCTATCCAGACCCGCAAAGGCACCACCGCAGATGAACAGGATATTCGTCGTGTCCACTTGCAGGAATTCCTGCTGCGGATGCTTGCGTCCACCCTGCGGCGGAACACTGGCGACGGTGCCTTCCATCAGCTTCAGCAGCGCCTGCTGCACGCCCTCGCCCGACACGTCGCGCGTAATCGAGGGATTCTCGGATTTGCGCGTGATCTTGTCGACCTCATCGATGTAAACGATGCCGCGCTGCGCGCGTTCGACATTGTATTCGCTAGCCTGCAACAGCTTGAGGATGATATTTTCCACATCCTCTCCCACATAACCGGCTTCGGTCAGCGTGGTCGCATCGGCCATGGTAAAGGGCACATCCAGAATGCGCGCCAGAGTTTGCGCCAACAACGTCTTGCCGCAGCCTGTCGGGCCGATCAACAGGATGTTGGATTTGGCCAGCTCGATATCGCTGCCGGCCTTCTGAGCGTGATTCAATCGTTTATAGTGGTTGTGAACCGCCACTGACAGAACCCGCTTGGCCGTAGCCTGACCGATCACATAATCGTCCAGAACTTCGCAGATGTCTTTCGGCGTCGGCACTCCGTCAGAAGATTTCAGCCCGTTGGCTTTCGTCTCTTCGCGGATGATGTCCATACACAGCTCGACGCATTCATCACAGATGAACACGGTCGGACCTGCAATCAGCTTACGCACCTCATGCTGGCTTTTGCCACAGAAGCTGCAGTAGAGCGTGTTTTTGCCGTCACCGCCTGAATTCGTCGCCATGATCTACCTTTCGGGCTCCATCCTATGCCCCTTGCGGGGCCGCGCTTGCGCCTGTTCGTGCAGCTTAGGCCAGCACTGTGGCGGCTACAATCTCAAAATACCCCCCGTATCGGCGACACGAGGGGTCTGGGCTTAGCCCTCTTCGCCGCTCATCTTGGCGCGGTTTTCAACGATCTCGTCGATGTGACCCCATTCCTTAGCCTCTTCCGGGCTCATGAAGTTGTCACGGTCCAGCGCCTTTTCAACGGCCTTTTTGGTCTGTCCAGTATGGCGTACATAGATATCATACAGGCGATCCTTCAGCTTTTGCGTCTCAGCTGCGTGGATCATGATATCGCTTGCCTGTCCCTGATATCCGCCACTGGGCTGGTGCACCATGATGCGGCTGTTCGGCAGGGAAAAGCGCATGCCCTTCTCACCACCGGCCAGCAGAACCGACCCCATCGAGGCCGCTTGACCGATCACCAATGTGGAACATTTCGGTTTGATATACTGCATTGTGTCGTAAATCGACAAACCGCTGGTGACCACGCCACCCGGCGAGTTGATGTAGATCGAGATTTCCTTGTTCGGGTTTTCCGCCTCAAGGTGCAGCAGCTGAGCAACCACAAGATGGCTCATCCCGTCGTGGATCGGGCCGTTGATAAAGATGATCCGCTCTTTCAGAAGGCGCGAGAAGATATCGTATGCGCGCTCACCCCTGCTGGTCTGCTCAACGACCATTGGGACAAGCGTGTTCATGTATGTGTCAACGGGATCGAACATAAGAAACCTGCCTGCTTTGCTATGGATCGGGACACTACCCGAAAATCTGTTACCTGAGTCTTAGTATCGCCACAGTGGGGCTGCAAGGGGTGCAGGAAACTTCATGCCCTGCAAATGCAAATAGATATTCAGCGGTGACTAAAGCGATACGCTCTTCTAAGTCGAAATCTGCGTCGAACTCTCACAAGTTCCCCTTTTCCCCTCACCTCATTTTGATTCATGCATATGAGAGTAAATGTTCATAACTAGCTGACTTGCGACCTTCTCCAGGCAGCAACACAAACAGGCGCCCAAAGTGTGGGCTGGTAAGGAAACAGAGGATGGCCCTTCCACAACTTTCACAGGAAACATCTCCGGAAAATTTCGACAAAATGGTTGAGAACGCAACGCATGCTGCAAATTTCCTCAAGGCCATCAGCCACGAAGGGCGTCTCATGATCCTGTGCCACCTGGTATCGGGAGAAAAGTCAGTAACAGAACTGGAAGAGCTGCTTTCGGCGCGGCAAGCGGCTGTTTCGCAACAACTGTCGCGGTTGCGACTTGAAGGGTTGGTGACGCCTCGCCGCGAAGGCAAGGCGATCTTTTATAGACTGGCCGATGAACGGCCACGCCGGATGTTAGAGGTTGTCTACGAACTCTTTTGCAACGAAGAATAAGAGCAATCCGCTATCCCGGCTACTTACGACTTACTTTTGGAACAGTCTTGATAGCCGGCGGACATGGCCATTAGCAAACTGTCATAGTGCGAAATTCCCGTGTCAAAACTCACGCCTACAGGGTCCAATTCAAAGATCGTGGCCCCGGTTCCTTCGATCGCTGTCCGCACCAGCCTTGTGTCAAATTGCGGCTCGGAAAAGGCACAAACAATTCCTTCATGCTCAACCTTTTCACGCAAAGCCGCCAATCGCGCCGGCCCGGGAGAGGACGCATCGCCAAGACTGACTGCGCCGGATGACTCCAGCCCAAATCGCTTTTCGAAATACTGATAGGCATCATGAAACGTTATGAATGACAGCGTCTGCATATCTGTCAGATCTGTCATAATTTTTTCTTTCAGTTCAACCAGTTCCCGATCAGCGGTCGCCGCGTTCTGCTGATAAGCATCGGCGTTTTCAGGGTCCGCCTCTGAGAGCGTTGCGGCAATTACCTGAACCCAGATACGTGCATTTTCGGGATCCAGCCAGGCGTGGGGGTCAACCCCTTCGTGATGATGGCCATGGTCGTCTGCATGGCCCGCATGGTCGTCGTGATCGTCATGACCCGCATGATCGTCGTGATCCGCGTGATCGTCGTGGCCATCATGATCCGCATGGTCATCATGGTCATCATGGTCATCATGATCGGTCGCATCCCGGAATTCATAGAGAATTGTTCCATCCGCATCCAACAAAGAGACATGCAGCGCATCCGGCGACAGCGCGCCCAAGGGTTTAACCAGCCAAGGGGTCAGCTCTTCTCCAGTCCAGAATACGATCTCGGCGGATTGTAAAGACCGCGCCTCAGAAGGCCGCATCGCGTGATCATGCGGAGACGCGCCGGGTGGAATGATCAAGCTGGGCTCACCCACGCCGTCCATCACCCGGGCGACCAGCGAATGGACAGGCGCAATATCGACGGCCACGCTTGGCGCCTCGGCGATTGCCTGGCCCGCAAACGCAAGTGAGCACACATATAGTGTAGATCGGAACATTTTCCCTCCAAATTGATATGTTATTACATTCGTTGAGCGCTTGTTAATCCGGACGTTATTACATATCAAGTTCAAAATCATTGGAGCCCCGTCATGAGCACCGTTGGATTCAGACAACACGATCACGCCCACTGCGTTCACACTGCGCTGTCTCAGGCCGAAAACAAGTGCAGAACAAAGCGCCTGCAGTTCACCACTGTCCGACGCCGTGTTCTTGAGATCCTGTTGGAAAAGCACCGGGCAATGGGCGCATATGATATCCTGGCTGTGCTAGCTGCAGAAGGGCTCGGGTCGCAACCTCCGGTCGCGTATCGTGCACTGGATTTCCTTGTGCAAAACGGGTTCGTGCATCGTATCGAGCAACTGAATGCCTATACAGCCTGCGCCCACCCGACCCATGACCATGTCCCCGCGTTTCTGATCTGCAGGTCCTGCAAAGCAGTGGCTGAAACGGAAACCGAGCTGACACAGGGTCGATTGGGCGCTGCGGCGAACACCTCGGGGTTTCAAATCGAACGAGTAGTGGTCGAGGCCGAGGGCCTATGTCCCGAATGCGTAGGGTCGGCGGCATGAATACCCCCCTTATTTCATTGAAAAACATGTCCATTCGGATCGACGGCCGCACGATCCTTGAACATGTGAATGCGGCAGTTTCCGAAGCAGAGATCGTAACCATTGTGGGGCCCAACGGATCTGGTAAGTCGACTCTTTTACGGGCGATCATTGGGGCCATTACCCCATCAGAAGGCCAGGTAAGCCGCGCACCCGGCCTGCGCATCGGTTATGTCCCGCAAAAACTGGCTTTGGACGCCGCTTTACCGATGACCGTGCAACGTTTCCTGGGCTTACCCAAACGGATCTCGGCCCGCAAAGCGCTGGATGCACTAGAACGAGCGGGCGTCCCGGATCTGCGCAACCGGCAAATGACCCAACTTTCGGGCGGTCAATTTCAACGAGTTCTGCTGGCGCGCGCACTCCTTGATGATCCTCAGGTCTTGCTTTTGGATGAAGCGACGCAAGGCCTGGATCAACCGGGTGCAGCTGCCTTTTATCAACGCATTGAGCAGGTCAGACGCGACCTTGGTTGCGCGATCGTGATGGTCAGTCACGATCTGCACGTTGTCATGGCGGCCTCAGACCGTGTGCTATGTCTGAACGGACATATATGCTGCGAGGGGTCGCCTCATACCGTCGCGGACGCACCCGAATACCGGGCCCTATTTGGCAGCGGAACCAAGGGCATGATGGCCCTTTACCAACATCAACACAGCCATTCGCACGACCATGACCACCACCACGACCAGGAAACAACCAACTGATGTTAGACGATTTTATGGTTCGTGCGGCGCTGGCGGGTATTGGTGTTGCACTCGCGGCGGCCCCTTTGGGGTGCTTTGTGGTATGGCGCAGGATGGCCTATCTGGGCGAAGCCACAGCGCACGCGGCTGTTCTGGGTGTGGCACTGTCTCTGGCGTTTTCGCTTCCGATGCTGCCGTCGATTGTGGCGTCAGCGCTTGCCATGGGGCTTACCGTCACGCTTTTGCGTGGCAAGGGGTTGGCGATGGACACATTACTAGGCGTAATAGCGCATACAGCCCTAGCCGCAGGACTAGTCACCGTCGCCTTGCTGTCCGACGTCCGGCTGGATTTAAATGCCTTTCTGTTTGGTGATATCCTGGCTGTCACCAAAGGCGATTTGGCAACCATTTGGGGCGGCGGCGCGTTGATCCTGGCAGTCATGATCTGGCGCTGGTCAGCCCTACTTGTCGCCACGCTGAACCCGGACATGGCCTATGCATCCGGCATTGACCCAAAGCGCGAGGAGGTGTGGTTGACGCTGACCATGGCGCTGGCCGTTGCCGTAGCAATCAAAGTGGTAGGGGTTCTGTTGATTGCCGCCCTGCTCGTCATCCCGGCAGCCGGCGCGCGGTCTTTGGTGAAAACACCTGAAAATATGGCGTTCGGGGCCGCCATCATCGGATCAGCTGCCGCCCTTGTCGGGCTGTGCGGTGCGTATCTTGCCGACACTCCGGCCGGGCCCAGCATCGTCTGCGCCGCAGCTGTGATCTTTCTGGTAACCGCCGCCATCGGGCCGCTTTTTCGTAAAGAATAGATTGCCGGTTCAAAACTCTGGTTCACCATTAGCAAAACTGCTACGAAAATCGGGACTTATACAAAAGGAGAGACCTATGATCCGAGCCGCACTTATTGGACTGGCCCTTTGCACACTCGCCGCATGTGAAACCGCTAAAGGCGCCGGTAAAGATATTGAAAAAGCAGGTGACGCAATTCAGGGCGCAGCCACCGAGGTTCAGGAAAACATCTGATTCCTTTCGGAATGTAGCGGTCAAGATCGGGCGGCATACAAGATATAGTTGCCCTCTGCACCCGGACCCGCTATCCTTGCGGACACAGGTGCATAGACGCGGCATTGCATTTCTGACACGATCACGGGGTTCTTGCTTAAACGCAAGAACCCCGTTCCCGTTTAAGGGGGAATTAAATCGCTGCCTGTATGAATCCGGGGCCCGGAAAAAGGAAAAGGCGTCAGGTGCGCAGACGCGGTCTTTGCACGTGCCCAAAGGACACCCCTGACGCCTTACCGGTTCGACACGCCCGAGGGACGTCCCGATCCAGTTGCTTTGTCCCCCTAAGGGGCCACAGCCGCTGAACAGAGCCCGAGGGCCCCGCACAGCACGCATTAACCTTCTGAGAGCTTGATCACCTGTTTCAAACTTGACGCCCAAATCAGCGGATCACGCACCGGTAAGTCTTTGCAGTAGAACAAAATCCTAAGATTTCCCTTCACCGCAGCGACCCCCTTGGCCTTTGCGTCCCACCCAGGATCCTAAGAACCTCTGCGGTAACCTGACTGTTACATCGCGGTCATAATCGGGCAAGAAAATAGCACTGCAGCATAAAAAATAGTCGGGGATAAACTGTTGATATCTCGCTGGAGAGTGATGTGGATAACTCTAGATTTTACGTTCCTGCGCAGAGTTGCCATTGGACAAGTGAAATTACGTGCTCGGCCCGGGATTTTGGACTCTTTCTGCAGGCGCAAACGGGCTGCACGACCCTTCTGGGGGTTTTGGTGAGCGATTGCGCCGATCCGATCCCTGATATTTCGAATCAAACCCGCCTTGAACGGGTCGCTCTTTGGCCACGGCCTCCGAGGACCGAGGCATTTTCTGACCAATCAGGGCCACCTGCCCGCATTTTGCGCTGAAAGCCTGTTCTGAATTTGAGAAGCGCTCCGACCCGGTTGGGTTACCTACTAAGCGCTGCGGCAATTCGCAGCCAGTACCCCCTAAATTCCAACCGGACCAGAGACGCTTCAGTTCACCTGGAGACCAGAGACGAGCCCGGAACTCGTTCGATCGCGCAGGCTACGCAAATTCAAGATTACATACAGCCCAAGGATCTTGCGCCAGCCCACGCAGCCAACCTAAATGAAGGGGCATTTACCGCTTCGATAGTTGAATTTGCTGTCACTGGCTCACCTCCTGCACTGGGCCTTTCGCTGGCCTTTTATACAGATTGGGTGGCTGAGGGCCGGTTGCAACTTACCTGAAGGAAGCTTCATGAAGGCTTTAAAAAAGCCTAACCAGATTGTCGCGCTTAGGCCCAGGCCAGCGCGGTGCCGATCACGACCAGGGAAATGCCAAACACTTCGCGATGCGAGAAGTTTTCGCCAAACAGAAAGAATGAGGCGATGGCGATCAGAACGACCTCGGCCCCCAGAATGCCAGTATAGATTATGCCCAACCGTTCGTCGCGCAGCGCGGCGAGTTCGAGCGTTGCCCCGGCCAGCAGGGTCGCAACGATCAGCAGGCCGAGACCCACGCCGGGGAGTTTCCACCAGAACTTCATCGCGATCATAGCCACGGAATAGAGACCCGCCGACCCGAGCGCGATGATGGGGATCATGGATGTGGACATCTGCGCCTCCTGCCGAGGATTCCGTTTGGTCAAGTGTAGCAGGAGGGCGCGGTTGGGGCTGTGAGGTGGGTCACACGTGGGTAGTGCGATGAAGTAGAGGCCGCGGCAGAACATACCAGAAGTTCAAACGCGTCCTCTTTTATTAATCAACGCGGTCTGTCAGCGATGGAAGAGGCGGAATCGACAGTCCAGAACTACTAACATTGTTCGAGAACTGAGCTCTAAAATATGGATATGTCGTAAATCTTCCAATCTTAGAAAAGTAAAGCCGCGTGTATTCAGCGTCGCAATCTTTGAGATTCTCATAAACTACGACGTATCTGCAGCGTTGCTTGAGAACCTTTCTTCGTCCATGCCGTACATCAGCCTGCCATTCGTATTCACCAAACAACCAACCTGAGTCATCGTCAAAGTGGCAACTGACAGGCCCCCCTTGGAAACTAGGAGCCAAGACCTCCTCTTCGTCCTGACTCATCAGAATGTCGGGTACTTTAGCTTCATAGGTCGACTTAGTTAGGTGAATTTGTACGAGCCGAGCCCGGCTCGCTACGGAGGAATACTCCTCCGCATCGAACCTTGAACTACTAAATGAAAGTTCAGTTTCTTCGACTTTTGCTACTTTACCCATCTTATGCGGCCAGAGCTTCCGGGAACTTGTTCTTGTTCGCAGTCGTATCATGCCAGAAAGCGTTAGAACGGATCAAACTTCCTTTAGCAGGCTGGAAATCCGAACTCCCCTTGCGCGCTACTTTTTTGGACCTGATCAAATCCAAATAGGCGGATTTCTCGACAGCCTCAAAATCACAACCCAAGGCCTCAGCCATTCGAGCTACACTTTTCAACGTCAGATTATTCGCGTGGCCGCCGAGAATCTGAGATACTCGAGCAGCACTAACCCCCATAAGCTTCGCAAGGTCCGCCTTGGACAAACCGCGAGAATCCATTTCGTTCTGGATTGCAATCTGGAATGAAAGAGCAATTCTCTCCATACGAAGCTCAATCCGTTCCTCGTCAGTTTGTGCTCCAAACAGATCGCTAAAAGTGGTCATTGCATTTCTCCTAGGACACGAGCGACCCGGTTTAACACCGCCGGATCAGCTTTATCTGTTTTCTTCACTGTCGCCTCGACGCAAGCGAATACGTCATCACCGACAAAACCCCCATATACTCTCAACTGAAAAGACTTGGCCGCATATACAACAACACTGGATCCGTCTTTTCGACCTGAGGAATACTTGCCTTCTCTTCTGAACTGTTCCTTGTTGTTCAAGGCCTGAAGCCCAAAGCAAGCCAATCTTTCTAAGATAAGTCCAATCTTCTTTACGTCTTTGCTATTTCTTTTCTTTGCGTGTTCGGCTAATTCTTGCCTCACATTGGGGGAGCCGATAACTCTGCAAAACTCTCCTGCACAGATATGTTCGTAGTCATCCGTCACCTTAGTGATTCTCTTCGTATAGTTAAGTTACTACTTAAGTATTGACAACGTCACTTTCAAAAGAACGTTACAGTTACAATTGGCTAGAGCTCTTAATGTAGAAGCGCCTTGAGAACATAACACACTATCTTGCGCAAAATTCAACTGCTAGATGAGTAATTTTTGAAGAGGCAGCTGACCTTCATGCTCAGGAAGCGCAACAATCGCACGCAATACGGCAATAAAGCACAGAAAAGCGCCCGAGACTGTTCATCGAGCAAAAGGAGATGTGACGATCTTAGCTGTCCATCTTCAACGCTGAAATAAACGCCTCCTGCGGAATATCAACCTTCCCGAACTGACGCATCTTCTTTTTACCCGCCTTCTGCTTGTCCAGCAATTTGCGTTTCCGCGTGGCGTCGCCGCCGTAGCATTTGGCGGTCACGTCCTTGCGCAGCGCCGAGAGGGTCTCGCGCGCGATGACCTTGCCCCCGATGGCGGCCTGAATCGGGATTTTGAACATGTGGCGCGGGATCAAGTCCTTCAGCTTTTCGCACATCGCCCGGCCCCGCATCTCGGCCCGGTCGCGGTGAACCATGGTCGACAGCGCATCGACCGGCTCGTCATTCACCAGCACCGACATCTTGACCAGCGCGTCCTCGGTATAGCCGGTCATCTGATAGTCAAACGAGGCATAGCCCTTGGTCACCGATTTCAGGCGGTCGTAGAAGTCAAAGACGACCTCATTCAGCGGCAGGTCATAGACGACCATCGCGCGCGAGCCCGCATAGGTCAGGTCCATCTGGATGCCGCGGCGGTCCTGACACAGTTTCAGCACGTCGCCCAGGAATTCGTCCGGCACAAGGATGGTCGCCTTGATGCGTGGTTCCTCGATATGGTCGACCTTTGACGGGTCGGGCATGTCGGCGGGGTTGTGCAGTTCGATCATCTCGCCGTCTTTCATGAAGACGTGATAGATCACCGAGGGCGCGGTGGTGATCAGCTCGATATCATATTCGCGCTCAATCCGGTCGCGAATGACCTCAAGGTGCAGCAGGCCAAGGAAGCCGCAGCGGAAGCCAAAGCCAAGGGCGGCCGAGGTTTCCATTTCAAAGCTGAAGCTGGCGTCATTCAGCGCCAGTTTGTCGATCGCGTCGCGCAGGTCTTCGAATTCGGAACTGTCGACGGGGAAGAGGCCACAGAACACCACCGGTTGCGCGGGTTTAAAGCCGTCCAGCGCGATTTCTGCGCCATTGCGGTCATTGGTGATTGTGTCACCGACGCGGGTGTCGCGGACCTGTTTGATCGAGGCGGTGAGAAAGCCGATCTCACCGGGGCCGAGGCTGTCGACCATCTCCATCTCAGGCCGGAAAACGCCGACGCGGTCGACATGGTGCAGGGTGTTGTTCGACATGAACTTGACCCGCATGCCCTTTTTCAGGGTGCCGTCCATGATGCGGACCAGAACGATGACGCCGAGATAGGCGTCGTACCAGCTATCGACCAGCATCGCCTTGAGCGGTGCATCCAGATTACCCTTGGGGGCCGGCAGATGGGTGACGATGGCCTCCAACGTCTCATGGATGCCCTGCCCGGTCTTGGCGCTGACCTGAATCGCCTCGGACGCGTCGATGCCGATCACATCCTCGATCTGTTCGGCCACGCGGTCACAATCGGACGCAGGCAGGTCGATCTTGTTCAACACCGGCACGATGTCATGATCGGCGTCGATGGCTTGGTACACGTTGGCCAGCGTCTGCGCCTCGACCCCTTGGGTCGAGTCCACAACCAGCAGAGAGCCTTCGACGGCACGCATCGACCGCGAAACCTCATAGGCAAAGTCCACGTGGCCGGGGGTGTCGATCAGGTTCAGCACGTATTTCTCGCCATTGTCGGCGGTATAGTCGATGCGGACCGTGTTGGCCTTGATGGTGATGCCGCGCTCGCGCTCGATATCCATGCTGTCGAGCAGCTGTTCCTTCATGTCACGATCCTTGACCGTACCGGTCTCTTGGATGAGCCGGTCAGCAAGGGTGGATTTGCCATGGTCGATATGCGCGACGATGGAGAAATTGCGGATATGAGCGAGGTCTGTCATGGATTGGGGATATGTAGAGGAATCGTGGGTTGGTCAATGGACAATGAGAAGGCCGAAGCAGGTATTACTACCTCAAACCTCGATTTTGAAGATCGGGCAGAAATCATCGCCGAAATCATCGCGAGAGCAAACCAGATTGAAACTGGAGGGCTTATTTTTCGCGCTGCACTAAGGGCATTACCAGCGTTTCACCCAGACTTTCCAGAATTTGGCGGAGTGGTGCTAGACGCGTGGCGCATTTCTGAAGGCGAAGAACAAAACGTTTTAATCGCATTTCGCACTGTAGTTACAACGATGGTTCTTCTGAACGATAGAAACGCTCTCGACGACCAGACGATTGAAGATGCCATCCAATGCCACATTGCTCAGTTTGAGGAGATAAGACTAAGCAACCTGTCAACGGCAATGTGGATATTGGAAAACGCACTTTGGTTTGCAGAAGGCGCCTCGCCTTACCTGACAAGAGAAATTGCCCAACGATGTCTGGTCGACGCTGTCGAGCTAGAACCTATGATGCAGCTGCTTTGGGAAATTTCAGCTGACTCCAGAACAAATGTTAGTAGGGATAACGGAGTGGATTTCGATCCATTTCTCTTTCGCCACGGTGACTATCAATCAGAGTCAGGCTGGCAAGCACCTTTTTCAGTGGTTGGTTTGGTTGAAGGCCTCCACCAGTCTGGCAGGAAATGGAGATTTTGGAGCGAATTCTACGACGCTATACTTCAAGGCGCGTCTCCAAACTTTGCGCTACTGCAACTAATTGCAAACATCGAAGAAGGCATTTGGACAGCAGGCCCAGATGCCGTCGCATCCGAAATTGAACGTATTCGTTCGCGTTGGGCAGTTGAATCCGCACTTACTGATCTAAAAGATGGCTTGAAAACCCAGACCAATGCTCGCCATGGCATTGGAGGCAATAACCCTCCCGAAAGCCTTCAAGATGAGCGTTTGGACGGCGCGGTTACACTTATTTGGGAAGCCGAGGAAGAGCTCTCGACCGCACTGGAAAAGGAGAATCCTGCCCGCGAATGGATTGAGAGAATACTTAAGAAATTGAAGGCCGGTTTTTTAGCAATCACCAAATGGTTTGGCCGGAAAGCTGATCTTGCGGTGGATACGGCTATTGTAACAGCGATAAAGCAGGGTGGCCCGCTTGTAGGTGGTTACTATGCACTCGACAAGCTGATCAAAGCTATTGAAGACTGGTTGCCGTTCCTACCTTGACCGATGCCAGGCTGAAGCCCGTCCTACGAGGGAGTGTTTCTGACTCGTGTATTCACTTTTTCGCAGCACATGATTGATCCGAAATCCACTTTGATTCATACTCCGCCACAGACCGAGAGGGGCATCAGACCCGTCCGGGCAGGCAAAAACGAGGCAAGAGCATGAAACAGTTCCTCCTAATCGCATTTTGTGCGGCATCGCTGACGGCGATGGCTCCGGCACCGAGCGAGGCTGCGCAGATCAAACGGGCGTGTCTGGCGTCGGACCGGTCGGCGGCGACGCGGGCGCGGTGCAGCTGCATTCAGCGCGTCGCGGATCAGGCGTTGACGCGGGGCGATCAGAAGACCGTCGCCAAGTGGTTTACCGACCCCCATCAGGCGCAGGAGTTGAAGATGTCGCAGACTTCGCGCGATGATGCGCTGTGGGATCGGTACAAGAACTTTGGCCAGATGGCGCAGGCAATCTGCAACTAAGCTGGTCACGCTGCTTGACCTGATGCGCACTGCACCTCAGATATGGCGCAGCGAAAGGTGTATCAGATGGTAATGAAAGGGCTGACCCTGCGGGGCCTTGAGGTGTTCGAGGCTTTGGCGCGGACAGGATCGGTGGCACAGGCCGCCGAGATCACGGGGCTCAGCCAGCCTTCAGTTTCTCAGCAGTTGCGCAATCTGGAAAAGGCATTGGGCACTGATCTGGTCGATCACGGGCGACGACCAATGCGTTTAACGCAAGCCGGCCGCAGCTTTCTGGCGCGGGCCGAGGTCGTGCTGGCCGAACTGCAAATGGCCCAAAGCGAACTGACCGTGATGGATCTGGGGCATCTGACCACCCTCTCCATCGGTTTGATAGACGATTTCGACAACGATCTGACCCCGCGGCTGGCGACCTTGCTGGCCGACAGCCTGACCCGGTCGAAATTCAAACTGATCACGTTGCCCAGTCTAAACCTGTTCGCCGAGCTGGAGGCGCAGAGGCTGCATATGGCTGTATCCGCGCATTCCGGAGAGGTCCTGAAGGGTGTGATTGAATACCCTCTGGTTCAGGACCCTTTCATTCTGGTGACCCCAAAGGGTATGGGGAATTCAATACAGGACCTGCCCTTTCTGCGATACGCCCGAGATCAGCTGATCAGTCGCCAGATCGAGGCGCATCTGGCGCGCCAGCAAATGGAGTTCGAGGAACGGTTTGAAATCGGCTCGCACCTGGCGCTGATGGCAATGGTCGCACAGGGGCTTGGCTGGGCGATCACAACACCACTGGGATATATGCGTGCGACGCGGTTTCATGACGGGATGGAGGCGCACCCGGTCCCGTTCGGTGACTTCGCCCGCACAATTTCGCTGTTCACCCGCTCTGACTGGTCGGACCAAGTACCCAAAGAGGTTGCAGACATGATCCGACGGCTGATGCGGAGCCAGATTGTTGATCCGGCAGTCGCGCAGGTGCCGTGGCTGGGCGGGCAGTTGAAGGTGATGAGTTAGTGTAGGGCACCGCAGAAATTGGAAGCATAATTACCAACGCGCCGTGTGTTTCTGCCACCATCTTCATACAGAACCGAACTAGGGTTAGCTTTGCGAACCGAAGCAACCGCTCGACGAATCTCTGCTACAGCAGTCGCAAACCTGTGATAGCAAATTGGAATGGCAACGATATCAACACAGACGAGACCAACTATTCCCTATCCGATTGCGGTTGCCGGCGTTCTTTTCGCCTCAATTTGTTTCGGGTTGGTTCCCTTTTTTAGCCGAGGGCTGACCGAGCAAGGCGTCGCGCCTTATGCCGTCGCGTTCTATCGCTACATCGTTACGGCAATTCTGCTGCTGCCTGTTCTTATTATACACCGAAACGCTTGGCGCGAGATTGCTTGGGGGCTTTCGGCAGGCGCGGTAATGGGCCTAGGATGGATTGGATATGTGACGGCGCTGGAGACATTGCCCGCATCGACTGTGGGCGTTCTCTATATGACCTATCCGGTTTTCACGCTGATCATTGCCTGGGCTTTGTTCGCCGATACACCCACAAGGCGCGCATTGTTCGCCTCGGGCCTCATTACCTTGGCGGCACTCATTGCAGGATCGCCCGCATCTGTTCCGATACAGCACATACCAACGCTTCTGATGTCGCTAGCAGCCCCAATCGGGTTCGGCTTCGGCATATGTGTCTTGGTTCACAGGTTGTCCCGCATCGCACCGCTTGCGCGCATTGCTTCGGTTTCCTTGGGATCGGTTCTCGGGCTGTTGCCGCTGATGTTGAACGCCGATGTTGCCAAGTTGCTCCCGCAAGGGCAATCCGACTGGATTTTGATCGTCGGAATTGGCCTGGTCACAGCGCTTGTGCCACAGCTCATTTATACGATCTGCTCGCCGTTGATCGGCGCTTCTCAAACTGCGGTCGTCGGCAGCATTGAATTGCCGACAATGTTTGCTGTGGGCTTTCTTGCCTTTGGCGAAGCAATCACAACACCACAGGCCGTAGCCTGCGCTTTGGTTTTGGGTGCGATTGCGATCACCAGAAGCCGGACGACACGCACCTTATCCACTGTGATTTCGAAAGAACCAAACAGGTGAGCTTGGCCCCGATGCAGGCGTCGATTGATTTTACACCTGAATGTCGAAGACATCAGAGCGTCTACAACTAAGCCCTCAGATGTGCGTCAAGACCTGCGACGGCCTTTTCGATCAAATCCAGCGTGCCCTCGAAATCACGGGTGTAATACGGATCGGGCACATGATCCGCGCCTGTCTCAGTAGCGAAATCAGTCAGCAAGCGAACCGGAGTTTCGTTGCCACGGGGGCGCAAGTTTTCGATATTGATAAGGTTCTCTGCATCCATTCCGATGATCAGGTCAAAGTGGTCAAAATCTTCGGCCACGAATTTGCGCGCGCGCAGATCGCTGATGTCGATACTACGGTCATGAGCAGCCTGCTGCATTGGGCCATAAGGCGGGTCTCCGATGTGCCAGCCAGAGGTTCCGGCGCTGTCGGTGGCATGATGCGGCGCACGGGCGCGAAAGGCACCTTCGGCGGCCGGAGACCGGCAGATATTGCCCAAACAGACGAAAAGGATACGGTGTGTCATACAACCGGGTGTAACGCGTGAGGCGGAAATGGAAAAGATCGTCATTCTGACCGGTGCCGGGATTTCCGCCGAAAGCGGGCTGGGCACATTCCGCGACGAAGGAGGTCTGTGGGCGCAGCACAGGATCGAGGATGTCGCCACGCCCGATGGCTTTGCCCGCAATCCGGCGGTGGTGCAAAAGTTCTACAACGCGCGCCGCGTGCAGGCTGCACAGGCGCAACCCAATCCGGCCCATACCGCGCTGACCCATCTGCAACGCAACTGGCCCGGCGAGGTTATCATCGTGACCCAGAATGTCGACGGCCTCCACGAAGCCGCAGGATCCGAGAATGTGATCCATATGCACGGCACCCTCGCTGGGGCCTTATGCACCACCTGCGATCACCGCTGGGTCGCCCCGCCCGAGATGTCGGTGGGTGAACCCTGCCCCGCCTGCGGTGGCCCAACCGCCCGACCCGATGTTGTATGGTTCGGTGAGATGCCCTATTTTATGGACCTGATCTACGATCACCTGGCCAATGCTGCAATCTTCGCTTCAATCGGCACCTCGGGTCAGGTCTACCCCGCCGCAGCATTTGTGCACGAGGCGACAATGTCAGGCGCACGAACCGTCGAGTTGAACCTAGATCCGTCATCCGGCGCCTCGAGTTTCGATCAGGTGATACTTGGCCCTGCATCCGAAACCGTGCCACGCTGGGTTCAAAAGCTGCTGCGCGAATCTTAGCCCGCCAGACCGGCACCAAAATTATTGATACGACAATCGAAATAAGAGGCTCCCATGACCGACCCCCACCACACGCGCGAAGAAATCCTGGACGATTCCAGTATGGAGGGCCGCGATACATTTGGCGACCAACTGGCAAATCTGTGGTGGACCTTCCTGTTGCGCGGATGTCTGGCCGGAGCATTGGGGATCGCCGCGCTGTTTTGGCCAACGGGCAGTATCTCATTGCTGTTGCGACTGGTCGGCCTGCTTTTGGTTCTAGATGGCGGCCTGACCCTACTAGGCTTTGGACGGCGCGGATTGATCGGCGGCGTCGGCATCGGGGCACTGTTGATCGGTCTTGTCCTGCTGATCTGGCCCGAGGGTGTTGCGCGGCTGACATTTTTCCTGCTGGGTGCTTGGGCGCTGATCGTCGGCATCGGTTCGTTGCTGGCATGGCGGCAGATACCCAGCAACAACCCGGATGCCGTGATGGTGCGAAACTCGGGGATCATTGCGCTGATCATTGGGTTGGTGCTGTTGTTCTGGCCCGGCAGTGGCATGGTCGCACTGGGGTGGGCCATTGCCTTTTCCGCTCTGGCTTTCGCCGCCGTGATGTTCTTTCTGGCAGCGCGCTTCAAACGGGCGCATGACCGCGTTTCGATGCGGGTTGTTAACCGTTGAAGCGATAGGCAAACAGGCCGGGCAAAGCCCGGCCTGACGCGTGGATGACGGCCGCATAGCGGCTTGAAGGATGACGTGACCTTAGTTCGAGTGGGCGCCCATGTCTTTTCGTTCCAGATCAACCGGCACGTCGATCTCAACCTCACCGGCTTTTTCAAAAACCAGCGTTACAGGCACAGTTGCACCATGTTCAAACGGAGCAACCAATCCCATGAACATCACGTGATCGCCCCCGCGCTTGAGCGCATGCGCACCACCGGCTGGGATGACGAACCCCTCTTCGACATGGGTCATCTGCGCCACGCCGTTGGCATCGATCAGATGCGTGTGCAGCTCAACCCGTGCAGCCGCCTCCGATTCCGCGCGAACAAGACGGTCATCCGCCTCGCCCGTGTTCTGAATCACCATAAAGGCCGCGCCCGCTTTCGCCGTTTTGCCGGCGGAGCGCGCATAGGCATCTTCTAGTGTGATGGTTTCCTGCGCCATTGCAGTGGTGGCAAATGCGGCCGCAGCCAGGGTTGCCAAAAGTTTGGAAGTGAGGGACATTGCGCCTCTCCTATGTCAAGTGTCTGAAAAAGTTAAATTTAATCAGGCTCTTGCAGGTGGCGCGCGGGCGGGCTGAAACGGAACGGGCGCTGCTATTAGGCTCCTGTCGCCGCGCTCTAAAAATGGCCCGGCATAACTTGGTGCATCGGGCAGCACATGTGAAACGACAGCAATAGCACCCAGCAACGTCAGCGCATAGTCGGGGCAGAAATGCGGGGGCTTTGCCGGTTGCCCCTCGGCATCCATATAGATCACAACAGGACCAACACCAGTACACAGCACCATCTGCCCGACTGCGGTATCAACGCCACGCGACGCAGCCACCCCTTGACCGGTCAGAATGACCAGCAGAGACAGGGCAAATGATAGAAATCTGTTCCGAAAGTGTTTCATCCTGCCTTCGGTATACGCCCGAGACAAAAAGGGCTTCAAGCACAATCGAATGCGCCAGAAGCCCTCGGGTCATTTTGGTCAGTACGAGGTCAGTTGTCCAATCCAGGACGTTTGACAGACCCTTTGGTCAGGCTGGTATGCAACCTGTTCACCTGACGCTGCATCCGCACACATGTCCCAAACGTCTTGCCAAAAAAGGCCGCCAAAAGGGAGAGGGAATCAAAGGATTTGAAAGACATGAGATCGAACTCCGCCAATAGAATATGAACAAACATATTCAAACATCAGAACACTGTATGTGAACAAGATCACGCTCTGACGGCGAAATCGTCTAAACTCAATCAGACAAAAGAAAAGACCCTGCACCGTTCGGGTACAGGGTCGAAATCTTTGATGAAAAAGAACGTTTAGACCGCAGCTTGAGCCTTGGCGATTTCTTTTTTCACTTTCAGTGCGTTGGTGGACAGCTCGTCATCCTTGGCTTTGGCCAGGAACGCATCCAGACCACCACGGTGGTCAACTGAACGCAGGGCAGCGGCCGAGATACGCAGCTTGACGCCACGACCCAGGGTTTCCGACTGCAGGGTTACGTCGTTCAGGTTGGGCAGAAAACGACGACGAGTTCTGTTTTTGGCGTGGCTGACATTGTTGCCAGTCATCGGGCCTTTTCCGGTCAGTTCGCAACGGCGCGACATGGTTTCTTCCTTTGTATCTGCGGGCTGGGTACAGGACCCGTGGCCAAATCACAAGGGGCGCAACCCGAAGTCGCGCCCGAAAACTGGTTGGATGCGTTTAGTGGGAATCACAGGAAGGGTCAAGACGGGCCGTGCGAAATCTTTGCACCCATCTTAAACTCTATAAGACCTAGGCGCCATTGCGTTGAAGCAAGGGTTTGTTGTTCTTCAAATGCCGCTGGATCAGATGGGACTGTTGGCGTCCACATGGAATGAACCGGGCCGGGTTTTCACCATGATTTTCGATCAGTTCCGGAAAGATTTCGAAAATTTCTCGCCGCGCCTCCGACCCGAGGGATTTCAGGGCCTCGACTCCGGTGAACAGGCTTTCGGTTGGGGCATCTTCGGCAAAGATGACATGATGGCGATCAAATAGCAGGTGAAAATACTCAACCGATTGCACGGCCTCATCGATATAGATTCCCGGCAGTGCGGTCAGTTTGATCGCCGGAATCAAAACTTCGGTGGTGCCGAACATGCGTTCCGCGATTCTGGACTGCACCAGCATCCTGTGCTGGCGTGAGACCAGAAGATCGCGATGCGGCAAACCCTCGCCCAGCGCACCTGCAAGGATTCGTACCGGCAAGAGCCGGGGATTTTCCAGCAAGGCGGTGCGGTCAAACTGTCGACGACCGATCCAGCGTATAGGCTGAGGGTCGCACCCCATGGTCGGGACCATGTCCCCGATCCGCAGCGCTTGGATTGCTTTCATGCCGTCCTGCGTCAGGATGTGCGTGTCACGGGTAAAACAAGGAACGCCACTTCCGTTCTCAAAGGCAGAATATGTGACCGTGATACCGGATGGTAGGGTGAACGTCCCGCTGGACAGGGTATAGCCTACGCCATCTACGACATTAATGACGCCAAAATTGGTATCGGTGATGACGGTACCCACCGGCAAGTTCAACGTGTCGGTCCCGCCACCACCCCGCAAATCGCCACTAACGCTGGTGCTGGTGAAATTCAGGGTATCGTTGCCGCTCCCCAGCCGGATGTTTCCAATACTCGAGCCACTGATATCGACAGTGTCGTCATCCGACCCGCTGGCAATCCTGCCACCAATGGTGCTGCTGGTGACGGTGATCGTGTCGGAGCCGGCATTGCCGATGACATTCCCGGTAATCGTGCTGTTATTGATATCGACGTCGTCGTCGCCACCCCGGCCGCGGATATTATCAATCGGAGTTCCAGCCGGTGAACCGTTCAGGGTCCCCGTGTCATTGTTAACGTCGATATCGTCGTTGCCGTTGGTCCCAGTAATATCGGGCATAGCTGACGGTTCCCGCATATCCGGCCTGGCGACAGATGCGCGGCCTTAACCTGAGTTTGCATCAAGTTTGGGTCAACTTGCAACCTATGGGCGATAACCCACCGATCCGAAATCAGAAAGGGAATGAGATCAAAGGCTTGAATAAGGCCTTAGCCAGCGACTATAGCAGACAACATATGTTCCGCCGCAACCGACGGACTGAGCTGACCAGTGCTGACCTGCGAGCCCAGACGCTCCATTTCCGAGCGCGCTTGTGGAGTCGCCAGGCGTGCCAGAAGGGCAGACCGAACCTCTTGTTCGAACCAATATTGTGCTTGCGTGGCGCGGTTGACCTCCCAGTGGCCATTTTCACGGCGCCATTTACTGAGGGACTGCATCTCCTCCCAGGCTTGAGCCAGCCCATGTTCCTCGACCGCTGAGACAGTCATCGCCTTGGGAAATCCTTCCGGGTCCTGGGGCCGTTTACGCAAAAGACGCAGCGCCCCGGAATAGTCGGCGCAGGTGCGAGTGGCAGCAGATTTCAGGTCACCATCCGCCTTGTTGACCAAGATCATGTCGGCCATTTCCATGATACCGCGCTTGACGCCCTGCAGTTCGTCACCGCCCGCTGGGGCAAGCAACAGCATAAACAGATCCGACAACTCGGAGACAACCGTCTCCGATTGCCCGACACCAACCGTTTCGATCAAAACAACATCGAACCCAGCGGCCTCACATAAAGCGATGGCTTCACGTGTGCGGCGGGCAACACCGCCCAAGTGCGACTGGCTGGGTGATGGACGGATAAAGGCGTTTTTCTCGCGGCTCAGGCGTTCCATCCGGGTCTTGTCCCCCAGAATGGACCCGCCCGACCGAGTCGAACTGGGATCAACTGCAAGAACCGCAACGCGCAGCCCCTGCCCTGTCAGCATCATGCCAAAGCTTTCGATGAACGTGGACTTGCCGACGCCGGGCGTTCCTGACAATCCGATCCGCAGGGCCTGGCGGCCCTCTTTGGTCAATCTGGTCAGCAGTTCCGTCGCCTGCGCACGATGATCGGCGCGACCGCTTTCCACCAGCGTGATACCACGGGCCAGCGCGCGCCGGTCTCCGTTCAAAATCCTGTCACTCAGGCTGTCCAGTTCCATTTCGCCCCCAATCAGTTGCGGCAGTTCTAGTTGCCGTCCCAATGAGGGGTTTGTCCAGACCAGAGCGCACAAGAATTTACCTCTGGGATATGCGCTCTCCGGGCATAAGAGACGGAACTGGACCTTGCCGTACCGTTGGCGGATAAAGCCCGCATGATACGCCTGCCCATCGACGACGCCATTCCTGACCTTCTTGCCGCCCTAAAGGCTTCGGGCCGCGCAGTGCTGCAGGCACCTCCGGGCGCGGGGAAAACAACACGAGTGCCGCTGGCGATATTCGAGGCGGGGCTATGCGATGGCAAGATCGTGATGCTGGAACCCCGCCGCTTGGCGGCCCGGGCTGCTGCTGAGCGCATGGCCGATACGCTGGGACAGCGCGTGGGCGACACAGTTGGTTATCGCGTGCGGGGCGAGGCGAAGGTATCGAAATCGACCCGGATCGAGGTCGTCACAGAAGGCATCCTGACCCGGATGCTGCAAGTCAAACCCGATCTGCCCGGCATTAGTGCGGTGATTTTCGATGAATTCCATGAACGGTCCCTGAACGCGGATCTCGGCCTGGCTTTGTGCCTTGAGGTCGCCGGGGCATTGCGGGACGATCTGATCCTGCTGGCAATGTCGGCAACGCTAGACGCTGAGCCTGTGGGACGGTTGATGGAGGCCCCCGTTGTGACGTCCCAAGGGCGCAGCTACCCGGTCGAAACACGTTGGCTGGACCGACCGCTAGGACAACGGGCGCGAAAGCTGGACGCATTGGTCGATCTTGTGGTTCAGGCCGAGCGCGAAACAGAAGGTGGGATGTTGGTGTTCCTGCCCGGAGAAGGCGAAATCCGCCGCGCAGAGGCCGCCTTGGCTGGCCGGCTATCCAGCAAAGCTACGGTGCGACCACTATTCGGCGCGATGCCTTTCGCTGCCCAGCGCCAAGCGATTGCACCGGTCGAAACCGGTCGCAAAGTGGTTTTGGCTACGTCCATTGCCGAAACCTCGTTGACCATTCCAGACATTCGCGTGGTCTTGGACATGGGACAGGCTCGGCGGGCGCGTTTCGATCCGGGTTCGGGTATGTCCAGACTAGTAACCGAGCGGGTGACGCGCGCCGAGGCAACGCAGCGCGCTGGCCGCGCTGGTCGTGTCGCCGAAGGCAAGTGCTATCGCTTATGGTCGAAGGGCGAAGAAGGCGCGCTGGCCGCCTATCCCCCGGCCGAGATCGAGGCAACCGACCTGACCGGGCTGGCGCTGGAACTGGCACTTTGGGGGGCGGACCCCGAAGAACTGTCTTTCCTGACCCCTCCACCAGAGGGCACGATGACAGAGGCACGCACGTTGCTGATGATGCTGGGCGCGCTGGATGGAAAGGGGCGGATCACCGACCACGGGCGGTCACTGGCTGCGTTACCTCTGCACCCGCGACTGGGGCATATGCTGGAACAGGCAGGCCCCGGCGCTGCGCCCTTGGCCGCCCTGATGGCCGAACGCGACCCCATGCGCGGTGCGCCGGTGGATATGCTGCTCCGGCTCGAAGCCATGCGGGATGTGCGCGCCTTTCAGCGTAACCGTGTCTGGCAGGTCAACATTGGTGCGTTAGAACGGATAAAAACCGAGACCAAGCGGCTGCAAACCAAAGGCAACCTGTCCGACTTCAGCCCAGCGGCAACAGCCGCACTCGCCTATCCCGATCGCATTGGACAACGGCGCAAAGGGGATGAGCCGCGTTATGTGTTGTCAGGAGGGAAGGGTGTTGTGCTGGATGGCAGCGATACGCTGGCTGCCGCGCCTTATCTGGTTGTGACCGATACCGATGGCAACCCCCGCGAAGCAAAGGTGCGCATGGCCGCACAGATCTCGGAAAAGGAAATTCGTGACCTGTTCGAGGATCAGATCACCTGGATCGAGGTCTGCGACTGGTCAAAACGTGACCGCCGTGTCGTTGCGCGCAAACAAGAACGGCTAGGCGCAATCACGTTGAGTGATCGTGTTTGGAAAGAGGTTCCGGACGAAGCAGTTGCATTGGCGATGCTGGATGGCGTCCGTGATCTTGGCCTGCGATTGAACGGGGCCGCTGCGCGATTGACGGCACGGGTGGAACTGGTCCGGACCGAAGGCGCAGAGCTGCCTGATTTCTCGATCGAGGGGTTGACCGACACGCTGCAAGACTGGCTGTTGCCGATGCTTTCCGGCGTCCGCAATGCTGAAGACTGGAAACGTTTCGACCTTTTGCCAGCGTTGCGCGCCCGACTGGACTGGGCCCAAACGCAGGAACTGGACCGGCGCGCTCCAGGGTCGTTTGAAACTCCTCTCGGGCGAAAGGTGCCGATAGATTATGGCGGTGCAGTACCGGAAATCTCGGTGCGGCTGCAGGAACTGTTTGGCGTCACGCGCCATCCGGTCATCGGCGGCGAGGCCCTTAAGATCACGCTTCTTTCCCCGGCCCAACGACCCATCCAGATCACGCGCGACTTGCCCGGTTTCTGGGCTGGATCATACGCGGATGTGCGCAAAGACATGCGCGCGCAATATCCCAGACACCCTTGGCCCGAAGATCCGACCATGGCCGGCCCCACCTTGCGCGCAAAACGTCGTAATTAGGCGGCCGTCGGGAATTTTCGTCGAAAATTCTTGGCATGAAGATGCGGAAAGCATGGTGATTCCGGGCGTTCATTGAAGATTATCTGTTTCATTGCTATGTGGGCTGCTCAGGTAAAACCCGGGTTCGCGAACGACAAACATGACAAAATGGCTGCGAAATATTTGGGAAGAGGTCGCCCGGCCTCTGTTCCTGCGCCCCCATCGGGTGCAGTTTGGCGCCTTGTGCACCCGCGAAACACAGGACGGGCTGCAGGTTCTTTTGATCACCAGCCGGGACACCGGACGCTGGATCATCCCCAAAGGTTGGCCGATTGATGGCCTGGATGGCGCCGAGGCTGCCCGGCAAGAGGCCTGGGAAGAAGCCGGCGTGCGCGCCCAATCCCTATCCAAAGACCCAGTTGGGCAATATACTTATGACAAGATCCTGAAAGACGGGGCCAGCCAGACTGTGGTGACCAATGTCTATCGGATCGAAGTGCAGGAACTGGCCGATATCTACCCCGAGGCCGAGGAAAGGACCCGCGAGTGGGTTTCGCCCGTGATAGCGGCCGGACGTGTTCAGGAGCCCGAACTGCGCGCTTTGCTGCTGCAGCTGTGACACCTCCACAAAAAGTGATGACGCCACGGTTGCTCGTCTGAGCGAAACCGTATAGCCGCGGGTGTTCTTTTGGAAACCGCCCGCAATAGCCTGATGTCGAACCCAAGCTCCAAACCCCGTTGGCAATCGCTGGACAGCGATCTGGCGCGCATCTCACGCGTTGAGTATGCCAATGCCCATGTGGCACGCCCCATGCTGGCGCCGGGTATCGCCTTCGCCTTTATTGCGCTGGCCGGGCTGACGGCCGCAGTGGTTTTTGGGCGGGCTGATGGCGGGTTGATCGTTGTCGCGGCAGCCGGTTTTGGGGCCTATATGGCCATCAATATCGGCGCAAATGATGTTGCCAATAACATGGGCCCCGCTGTCGGGGCCAACGCGCTGACCATGACCGGCGCAATCGTCATCGCAGCCATCGCAGAAAGCGCGGGGGCCTTGCTGGCAGGTGGGGATGTCGTCTCGACGATTTCGAAAGGGATTATAGACCCGGCATCGGTTCACGACAGCACCGTCTTTATCTGGGCGATGATGGCGGCTCTGATTTCTTCAGCCATGTGGGTCAACTTGGCCACCTGGGTCGGCGCGCCTGTTTCGACCACACATTCGGTGGTAGGGGGCGTCATGGGGGCGGGCATCGCAGCAGCTGGCCTAAGCGCGGTCAGTTGGACCACGATGAGCGCCATTGCCGCCAGTTGGATCATCTCTCCTGTGTTAGGTGGAACTATTGCCGCTGGCTTTCTGGCTTTGATCAATGCCAAAATTCAGTATCAGGACGACAAGATCGCCGCTGCCCGCCGTTGGGTGCCGATACTCGTTGCTGTCATGGCTGGTGCCTTTACCACCTATTTGGCCGTCAAAGGCCTGAACAAGCTGGTCAAAGTTGAGCTTGAAGTCGCTTTGCTGTTCGGTCTGGCCACCGGATTTCTGACATGGCTGGTGACAGTCCCTTGGGTGCATCGCAGATCAGAAGGACTAGAAAACAGAACGAAGTCTCTGAAAACGCTGTTTGGGCTACCACTTATTATTTCAGCAACATTTCTTAGCTTTGCCCACGGCGCCAATGACGTGGCAAATGCGGTTGGTCCGTTGGCGGCAATCGTGCATACGGCGCAGTTCGGGGATTTCGCTGCACAAGTCGCAATTCCAATCTGGGTGATGGTGATCGGAGCGCTGGGAATTTCCTTTGGGCTGTTCCTGTTTGGCCCAAAATTGATCAGGATGGTCGGCAGTCAGATCACCAAGCTCAACCCAATGCGCGCATTCTGTGTCGCCCTTTCTGCGGCGATCACTGTGATCCTGGCCAGTTGGCTGGGCCTGCCCGTCAGTTCCACCCATATCGCAGTGGGCGCGGTCTTCGGAGTGGGCTTCTATCGCGAATGGCATGCCGAGCGGCGCAGAAAGAACGCGAACCACCAACGACTGCCCGAGCGGCGCCAGGCACAGGAAGAGAAAAAACGCCGGAAACTCGTCCGTCGCTCGCATTTCATGACGATCGTGGCTGCCTGGATCATAACGGTCCCCGCTACCGCAGTGTTATCAGCCGCTATCTTCTGGACACTGACGGCTTTTCTCTAACCCATCAGCTTCGGATTTGCTCGGGAGTAAGCGGGGATTTTGGGTTCTGTGCAATCTTTTCGCGAACCTGCGCGCAGATTGGGGTCGCAATGCCTTGCTGCTCGCCCAAACGGATGATCTCGCCTTGCAGACTGTCGATTTCCGTTGGGCGCCCTGCCATCAGGTCATAGGCCATAGAGGTGCGCGCCGAAGGGTCAATGATCAGCATCCGGGATGCGACCCGCGAAAACAAAGGCGTAGGCAGACGCAGGATATACGGTGTCATCCATGCGGGCAGCGGCGTCATTGACACAATCGGTTGTCCTGCGGATCGCAACACGGTCAGAGCCTCGGACATCTGATCTGCCATCAGTTGGCGCCAGTTGCGGTCCAGCAACTGCTGTTTCAACGTCAACCCGGACAGCGCATTCAGCGCGTTATTGAGATTGATCACCAGCTTGCCCCATTGGACGGCTTCGATCTGGTCACTCTCTGACACCGGTAGGTCGGGGCCAGTCAGCTTTGCGCCCAAATCGCCGAGGCCGGATTGGATAACGATTTCACCAGAAGTCGCGCGATGAAATCCGCCGGTATCTGTCGGTACGACGTTGAACGGCACCATACCGGCGCGGACATCGTGGTGCGGAAGCATCGTACGTAAGGTGCCTGCGTTTTCCAGTCCATTTTGCCAGGAGAGGATCACAGCGTCTGGAGCGTGTTTCCCGATTTGCTTCGCCATCTCTTCCGTCGCGCCGGTCTTTACCGTGACAATGACCATTTCAGCATCACTCAGTTCCGCCGGATCTTCGGTCAGGGACAGGTTGGTCACATGACACCGCAGGCCTGAAAAATCTGTGACCATCAGCCCCTTATCCCGGATCGGGTCGAGGATTCGTGCCCGCCCCAACAGGGTGACATCGTGACCGGATCGGGCCAGCAAAGCCCCGCAGTAACATCCAATGCTGCCCGCCCCCGCGATTGCGATCCTCATGACGCCCCTCCCCTTCGGTCAAAGATTGCCGCGATCCGCCTGTCAGACAAGGCCAACTGACGCCAGGTCAGCGCGCGCGCCTCGGGCGGGTGCGTTCAAGGTCTTCTGAAATCGGGATGAAGTCTTGATCGTCCCCCGGAGGCAGTTGAAAAGCCCCTTTGGCCCAATCCGCCGTTTTCCATTCGCGGGTGGCTGCTTCTATCTTTTCCTTTGAGGACGACACGAAGTTCCACCAGATATAACGATCCTCGTTCAACGTCGCACCTCCAAGCAACATTAGCCGCGCACCTTGCGGCCCTGCCTGAACGGAAAGGCGATCCCTTGGCCGAAACACCATCATACGACCTTGGGTGAACTGATCCCCGGCGATCTCAACCGTTCCTTCCGTCACATAAACACCGCGGTCTTCTTGATCATCAGGCAAAGGAAAAGAGGCCCCAGGGGCAAGCTGCACGTCCAGATAGAAGGTTTCAGACAGTGTCGTGACCGGGCTGCTTTCACCATAAGCCGAGCCAAGGATTAGACGAGCGCTGACCCCAGCATCCTGAATATGGGGTAGCGCAGATTGTTTATGATGTTCGAAGTCCGGTGCAATATCTTCCTGTTCCTCTGGGAGCGCGATCCAGGTCTGAATGCCAAAAAGACTGTGTCTTTTGCTGCGCGTTTCCTTGCTGGTGCGTTCAGAATGGGTTACGCCGCGTCCTGCAATCATCCAGTTGACCTCACCGGGATAGATCATCTGATGGGTGCCCAAACTATCACGATGCTCAAATTCCCCTTTATACAGGTAGGTGACCGTGCCCAACCCGATATGAGGGTGTGGCCGAACGTCTATACCGCCTTCTGTGATGAATTCTGCAGGGCCGACCTGGTCAAAGAAAATGAACGGGCCAACAAGCTGTCGTTTGACCGAGGGTAGCGCGCGGCGCACCTCGAACCCACCCAGATCACGTGCGCGAGGAATGATCAGTGCCTCTAAAGACGGGTTCTCAGTCAAACGATCGGGGTTGTGAGACGGGTTCCAGCTCATTCCAGTTTCTCCCTTTTTCGGCAGGCAACGGTTCGCCCCTGCAAGATGCAGGCCGCTGCACCTGAAAGAAACCTCAATAATTGCACAACTCCGGTGGAATTTTGTCCGTTATGACATATCATTAATGTTATTACATAACAATTCTAACAGAAATTCCACCTGAGAAAAGAACCATCCAAACAGCTCGCTACCCGATCACCTGTTTGACAGGGAATGCAGGGCATTTTTGCTGCCCTGCAAAGGAATGTTGCTTACGACTAAAGAAGGTGTCAGTCGCCGTGCTTCAGATAAACAAATTGCCAAACACAATCACGCCAGGCGTTTGGCATAAGACGCACGGTTCAGTTCGACCTCTTGCACCGTGATGCTGCCAACCTCGGGCATGGCAACAGTCAGAACATCCAAAACGGTAGCGTTCAGTTCAGCTCGCGTGGCCTCATCCCGGCCCTGCATCAATAAAAGCGTCGCATGGACAAAGGTCTGCGGTTCGGTCCCGATCCGAAAATAGGTGACCGGATTGGCACGGATCTTAAGGGCCGGTGCATCAAACTCAGCATGTTCAGAAAGCACCGCAAACAACTTCTCGCAGACCGCATGGAAATCATGTTTCTCTTCAAGGCCCTGAGAGAATTCGAGGACTATATGGGGCATTGTGCACTCCGGAAATCATGAGAGAGCACGCGGCTCTCTCTTGCCATTTTCATGTGTTCAGACACCCAGGCACCAACGCATAACGGCCTTCTGGGCGTGCAGTCGGTTTTCGGCCTCGTCAAAAATGACCGAGTTCGGCCCATCCATGACATCGGATGTCGCTTCTTCTTCGCGGTGCGCAGGAAGGCAATGCATGAACAGCGCATCGGGTTTGGCATGGGCCATCAATTCGGCGTTTACCTGATAAGGACGCAGCAGGTTGTGGCGCCGTTCTTTCGCGGATTGAGAGTCGTGCATCGAAACCCAGGTATCGGCGACAACCAGATCGGCCCCATCTACAGCCTTGTAGGGGTCCCGTTCCACAACAATCTTGGACCCTTTTTGACGGGCAAAACCCATGAAATCCTCTTCGGGGTCGAATTGCGCCGGGCCCGTAAAAGTCAGATCAAACCCGAACTGGCCCGCCGCGTGAAGGAACGAGGCACACACATTGTTACCATCGCCAGTCCAAACGACTTTCTTCCCGGCGATCGGGCCACGGTGCTCTTCGAACGTCAGAACATCGGCCATGATTTGACAAGGATGGGTGCGATCGGTCAGGCCGTTGATCACCGGCACGTCCGAGTATTCCGCCATTTCGGTTAGGATGGTTTCGTCAAATGTCCGGATCATGATCATATCGACATAGCGCGACAGCACGCGGGCGGTGTCTGCGATGGTTTCGCCGTGGCCCAACTGCATGTCCTTGCCCGAAAGGACCATCGTCTGACCACCCATCTGGCGCACGCCCACATCAAAAGACACGCGCGTCCGGGTTGACGGTTTTTCAAAGATCAGGGCGACCATGCGGTCTTTGAGTGCCAATTCGTCATCCGGTGCCGCCTTTGGCTGCCCCAGACGCGCCTGCTTCATGGCAGCAGCCTGGTCGATCATGCCCCGCAAAGCGGCGGCATTGGTTTTGTGAATGTCGAGGAAGTGCTTCATGTCGTTTCGCTTTTCTAATCGGGTGGGCTCAGGCAGACGCCAGATTGCTTTCGACCTGCGCGGCCGTTTTCTCCAGACGAATAACCGCCTGTGCAATGTCGTCCTCTGTCAGGGTCAAAGGCGGCAATAGGCGGATCACATTGTCAGCGGCGGGAACGGTGATGAGGCCGTTATCATATCCCGCATTCACCACGTCCAAGTTGGTCGCCTTGCATTTCAGACCCAGCATGAGCCCTGCGCCGCGCACCTCTTCGAACACCTCCGGATGATTTGCAATCAATCCTTCGAGCTTCTGGCGCAACATGCCCGCCTTGCGATTGACCCCGTCCAGAAAGGCGTGGGTTGCAACCTGGTCGATCACCGCGCAGCCCACCGCGCAACCGAGAGGGTTGCCGCCATAGGTCGACCCGTGCGTACCTGCCGTCATGCCGCTGGCCGCGTCTTCGGTGGCCAGCACCGCACCCAGAGGGAACCCTCCACCGATGCCCTTGGCGACCATCATGATGTCAGGCGTGATGCCCGCCCATTCATGGGCAAAAAGTTTACCGGTACGCCCAACGCCGCATTGGACCTCGTCGAGGATCAGCAACAGGCCATTGTCGTCGCAGATCTGACGCAGCGCTTTGAGCTCGGCATCAGGGACGGGGCGAATACCGCCCTCGCCCTGAATGGGTTCGATCAAGATCGCCGCGGTCTTGTCCGAGATCGCATTGGTGACTCCGTCAAGATCACCAAATGTCAGGTGTACAAAGCCGGGCAGCAGCGGGCCAAAGCCTTTGGTCATCTTCTCGGACCCCGCAGCGGCAATGCCTGCCGAGGACCGACCGTGAAACGAACCGTCAAAGGTAATGATGTCGACCCGATCGGGCTGATCTTTATCGTAGAAATATTTGCGTGCCATTTTCACAGCCAGCTCGCAGGCTTCCGTGCCTGAATTGGTAAAGAACACCGAGTCGGCAAAGGTATGTTCAACCAGCTTATCAGCCAGCGCCTGCTGCTGAGGGATATTATAAAGGTTCGACACATGCCACAGCGCGTGGGCCTGTTCCGTCAGCGCGTTCACCAGCTCCGGATGCGCATGGCCCAGTGCATTCACCGCAATCCCCGCGCCCATATCCAGAAAACGTCGGCCATCCGCTTCGGTCAGCCAAGCGCCTTCGCCCTTCACAAAGGTCAGGGGCGCACGATTATAGGTCGGCAGAACGGACGGGATCATCGGATCATCCTTTTCGATATGTTGAGCCCCGTGAGTGATACACGAGAGCCATGTTCGTCAACTGATTTGGTGGGAGATGCGCCGATTTGGGCGGCGCAAAAGGATCAAACGGGCCGGTTACGCGGCAAAGCGTCGGCGTCGAAGTCGCAGGATATCAGCGTGTTTGATCATGGGTGCCGTATAGCGGCGATGCTTTGTGATGAAAAGCGTTTTGTTTCTTTGGTCAGAAGGGCTGGTTTTCAGGCGTCGCTCCACCGGTCCAGCTTGCCCATGCCGCGCGTAAAAGCCCAGGCCAGAATACGGGGCATGCCCTTGTTCACCAGCGCATCCAGACAATGGGACTGAAATTCCTCGAACGAGGCATCGGGATGTCGAAACGCACCGTCCGCATAACAGAGTGAACAATACCGCGTGCTGCGGGTTCCGTCCGCTTCGCTGCCGCCCCCTTCGGTATCCTTGCTAAGAGGCATGCCGCAGCTTTGACATTTGAATCCCATCATCTTTCCCCTTGCAGGCTTTGACCACGAGCCATAAGATCAAAACCATAGAGTATAGTCAATGGTTTTACATATGCGTATCGGAGAACTGTCCCGCCGAAGCGGGCTGCCCCGCGACACATTGCGGTTTTACGAGCGGCACGGATTGATTGCCTCGCGCCCCGGGCCAGAAGCGACAAACAGCTATCGCGACTATCCGGATGACACGCTGATCACGCTGGAACAGATCGGCGATGCACAGGCGGCGGGGATCAGTATCGCGCAACTTGCAACCCTGCTGGGGCAACTTGGTGCGGCTGATCCCGAAAGCTTTGACGGCGTAGCATTTCTTCAGGAACGGATCGAAGAGGTTGAGGCGCGGATCGAGCGCGCAAATCGTTTTCTGGACAGCTTGCGACAGGCCAAACAGGCTCTTGCTACACCGTCGGGACAGCCCTGACCGTTTTACCCCTTGCCTTTCGTCCACCCGTACATCACCGCTTACGCATGTTCGTTCCCAAAGCGCATAACCCGCCCCTTGCGGCACTGTTGATTTTTGTCGCCAGTGCATTCCTTGCGGCAACCACCCTGCTGGCCAAAGCTTTGGGGACAGATACGCTAGGTGCTCCTTTGCATCCAATGCAGATCAGCCACGGGCGGTTTCTATTCGCCTTCCTGGTCATCGTTTCGGCAGTGGGCATCATGCGCCCTAAACTGCGGCGGCCCCATTGGGGGCTGCATATCGGTAGGACAAGCTTTGGCTGGCTGGGAATCACGCTGATGTTTGCATCGGTCGCGTTCATACCGATGGCGGATGCGACGGCGATTTCGTTCTTGAACCCGGTCTTTGCGATGGTTCTGGCCATTCCCTTGCTGAAAGAAGGCGTCGGTCCCTGGCGCTGGCTGGCGGCGGTGGTGGCCCTGATCGGGGCAATGGTTCTGCTGCGCCCGACACCTGCGAGCTTCCAACCTGCGGCGTTACTGGCGCTGGCGGCGGCGGTCGTCATCGGGATGGAGCTGATCTTTATCAAAAAGCTGTCAGGGCGAGAGAGCCCGATCCAAATTCTATTGGTGAACAACGCGATGGGCCTGACCATCGCATCAGTCGCGGTGAGTTTCGTGTTTCAGATGCCCAACCCAGCGCAATGGGCAGCCCTTGCGGGGATCGGCGCATTGATGGCTTGCGCACAGGCCTGTTTCGTTAACGGCATGGCGCGGGCAGATGCGTCTTTCGTAGCGCCGATAAGCTATGCGACACTGCTGTTCGCTGCGCTATATGATTTTGCGATATTCGATGTGGTCCCCGACGCGGTCAGCCTAATTGGATCTGCCATCATCTTGGCCGGAGGGCTGATTCTTGTGTGGCGCGAGGCGCGGCACCGTCAGGCCTTGAGCCGATAGCCCGTTCGCAGCATCTGCCAGGTCAGTGCACCGACCACCAGTGTTGCAGCCGTGCAGATCAACATCCCAAGGTAGGGCGAGCTGTCCGAAACCCCAATCATACCATAGCGCAGCCCGTCGATCAGATAGAAAACCGGGTTGGCGTGGCTTAGCCGGTACAAAACCGGCGGCAATGCCTCGACCGAGTAAAAGGTTCCAGAAAGAAACGCCAAAGGCGTGACGATGAAGTTGGTAATCGCAGCCATCTGGTCGAACTTATTGGCGAATATCCCGGCAAAAAGGCCCAGCGCGCCCATAAAGGCCCCTCCCAGCACTACAAAGATCATGGCGATCAGTGGGTTCTGCGGGACAATACCCAGCACCAGCGCCAGCGCGGTTGCAACGACAACAGCGATCAGAAAGCCACGGGCAATGCCGCCCGCAAGGTATCCCAGCAGAATCTCTAACGGCGAAAGCGGCGGCATAAGGGTATCGACGATGTTGCCCTGTACTTTCGAGATCACCATCGAGGACGAAGTATTGGCAAACGCATTCTGGATCACCGTCATCATCATGATGCCCGGCGCCAGAAAGGTCAAAAATGGCACGCCCATCACATCAGACCGGCTGGGCCCGATAGCGATGTTGAAGATCAGCAGAAACAGCCCCGCAGTCACCAGCGGTGCCAAAAGTGTCTGCGTCCACACCGCCATAAACCGCAAAGTTTCCCGCCGGGCCAGCGTATAGAGACCCATCCAGTTCACCGCACCAAAGCGGCGTGCCTCCTGATCCATGAGATTCTGCATGATCTGCCCTCTACCTGATTCGAAGACCGCTTGTAACTCGGACCGCAGTGTTTAAAATAGGGGGCTGAGACGAATTCCCAAGGCGGCCCGAATCCGGGGCCGCTTTCCGCTTTTGAAAGGCAAATGATGTCCTGGACTGACGAGCGTGTAGAGCTGCTTAAAAAGATGTGGGGCGAGGGCCAGTCGGCCAGCCAGATCGCCAAGGAACTGGGCGGTGTGACCCGCAATGCGGTTATCGGCAAAGTCCACCGGCTGGGCCTGTCGAATCGCGCAACCGGCGCGACCCCCGCCAAGGCTGAGCCAAAGGAAAAACCAGCGCCCGCGCCCAAGGCCGAGGCCAAGCCCAAACCCACGCCCAAGACGGAACCGGCACGTCCAGCCGCAGCGCCGGCAGCCGAGGCCAAGCCCGCTGTTCCGGCCCGCCGTCAGATCATCCCGGCCGGTCAACCGCTGCCGCCGCAACCTTCAGCGAACGAGATCAGCCCCGAGGCGCTGGCCAAGGTCAACGAGGTTGAGAAGAAAGCCAAAAAGCTGACGCTGATGGAACTGACCGAGAAGACCTGCAAATGGCCCGTCGGCGACCCCGCGACCGAGGATTTCTGGTTTTGCGGTCTGCCCGTTGAGGCAGGCAAACCTTATTGCGAAGCGCATGTGGGTGTGGCGTTCCAGCCTATGAGCTCACGTCGCGACCGGCGGCGGTAAGGCTTTGACGAAGGCAGGCACCTAGCAAAAGAGCGCGGTGCCCGCAGCAGGCCGGAATGCAGGCAATACACCTGTTTTGGCTCTGCGTCATCTAAGAGCGATCACACTGGAATCGAAGAAGAGTCGTAATCTGCCAAAAGCGGCCGCCGGTTCCGTGCATGCCGAGCGATCAATCGCTTTTGCCGCCCCCCCTCTGGGATTTTGTAGTTGGTCTTTTGCATCGGGGTTTCGACAAGATCGGGGAACAGCGAAAAAAGCTCTTCCATGGCTGCTGCCGGTAGAGATTTCAGTGCTTCATCGCCAAGCAAAAGGCTCTCGGTCGGGGCGCCATCTGCATAAATTACCTCATGTTCAGAAAACACCAGGTGGAAATAAGTAACTTCTGTAATTCTGTCGTCGACGTATATCCCCGGAAGCTCGACCAACTTTATAGCTGAGACCAGAACCTCGGGGCACTCAAACATGCGCTTAACGATCGCCGAGGATATCAGCATCCGGTGCTGACGGGACACGAGCAGGTCGCGTCTGGGCAGGCCCTGCCCTAGCGCGCCAGCGCAAATGCGTACTGGGTAAAGCTTGGGATTGCGGCGCAAATCCCGTACACTGACATGTCGCCGAATGATTTGTGACAAAGGCTGCGTGCAACCATGATCCGTCAAGGCACGATCACCTTGCTTCAAACTCTCGATCAGGACAGGGCCCTGATCGGTCGCAATCAACGTTCCTGCCGTAAGGCACGGTATGGTGCCCGGTGTCGGAGTGGTGTTCACCGAATAGGTTCCACCATCGTCGGTGGAAATAAGTGAATCTCCCGCCCCGGCCTCGCCGATAACCGTCGAGCTCATCCCATTGGCGGGGCCAGCTGTCGCCGTTATCGGGCCGGGGCTGGGGGGATCGCTGAAAGAGCTGAACTGATAAACCGTTGACCCGTCGGATAAAGAGATACCATTCGTTTTACCGAGCCCGGTAAAGGTGGCGGAACTGGCTGAATCAATTACATAGACGTCCCGGCCTGCGACTGTCGTCGGGGTGATCCCATCAAGCGTGTTAGTGCTGCGGATAGATCCGTCAGAGTTGTAGATCGTAACAACAAGCCCAGAAACATCTGCACCCGCGTCAACAGCGACCTCGATAAAGTCCTGTGGTGGGCCTCCAAGGTACTTGAGTTCGGAAAAATATGGGTCTGCCATATGTCAATTCGCCTTTGTGTTCGGCGTGAGTATGATGATCCGATACTTGTTTCAATATATGAGTACTAGGGTCTCACTAACCAGTAAATGTTCCCAGTGGTTTTTGTTCGCAGCTGGAACCGAATTACTGCGCTGGATGCGATGGCAAATCCAACATCGGCACCCAACCGGGCAGTTCGTTTGGCGAAACCGAGACATGCAGCCGCTCGGATCGGTCGCGGCCTACTTTGCGGTGCTTGCGCAGTAGGAAAATCTTACCCCAACCGCGCCATGTGCCGACCGAACGCGCATGAGGGTCGATCACAAAGCGGTCTCTCCATCCCTCCGGCAATGGCAGGCCGTGCAGCTCTGCCTTGTCCAGCATCCAAACCAGCGAGATGTTGCTAAGGGGGCGGGCTTCTTCAAACCCGTTCAACTGGCCACCCACATCGCCATGGGTGCCTCGGAACCAGACTTGCTCGATATGGCCTTTAAAATCGGGGGTACATTTCCACAGGACCGGCTCGAATACCTCGCGCGTTTCATCCAGCGCCATTGCGTGGTAGCCGTGGCGCGTAGCGGGACCAAGCTGATGGTTGTGGAAGGCGTGGCGATCCTCGGCCCAACGCCAAAGCAGCGGAAGACGCAAGCCCAGTGCTTTTACTGTATCCCACACGCCGATCATTTCGATTGCAACATCTTCATGGCAGAACTGCCGGCGAAACGCAGCGGCGGCGCTACCATTGGCATTGCATTCATAGTGGCGGTAGGCCTGTTTGATATTCCTAACGGTCGCATGCTCGGCCTTGAGCAGACCAATCATGTCGATCACACCCGCAAGGCTGCGCACACCGTAGGCCCCACGTGAGTAGCCGATGAAATAGATACGGTCGCCGGGCTTATACCGCGAGGCCAGATAGCCATAGGCCCGGCGTATCTGGCGATTGATCCCCCGCCCCATCATCACATCCAACGAGGACTTCCAGCTTTCCCATTGCACGCCGGCCTCATAGAAGACGGATACCTTGCTTCCCATCTCGCAGCACAGCCGCAGCGCCTGCCCCGCATGAGTTTCATATCCGGGCTCAAGCGTCGACATGGTGCCGTCTAGAATGATGACATGGCTGACAGGTTCACGATGGCGCGTTTCGGCCGAATGCTCGGAACGCAGCGGCCGTCCAAGCCACCCCAGTACCTTTCTACTCAGCCGCGACAGTTGCATCGTTCAGCAGTTCCCATACTTTGTGCGGCGTAAAAGGCATATCGGCCTGCCGCACCCCGTGATCCCAGAGCGCATCCTGAACCGCATTTGCCACTGCAGCCAGCGCGCCCACGGTGCCGGCCTCTCCGCATCCTTTCATTCCCAAAGGGTTAGAGGTTGACGGTACCGGCGCCGAGGTAAACTTAATCATGGGTATCTCGGCTGCGCGGGGCAAGGCGTAATCCATCAACGATGCCGTGAGCAGTTGCCCCTGCGCATCATGGACAACATGTTCGGACAGCGCCTGACCGATGCCTTGTGCGACACCACCATGAACTTGCCCCTCGGCCAGCATCGGATTGATAAGATTACCGAAATCATCGACCACAGTATAGCGGTCTACCCATGTTTCGCCGGTACAAGGGTCAATCACGATTTCGGCAACATGTGCCCCGTTGGGATAGCTACGGTCGTCCAGCGTGATGCTTGCCTGATGCTGCAACAAATCAACGCGCCCGTCGGCACGGGCCATATCCGCGGCCTCGGTCAAAGTGGGCGTCAGGTTTGATCCCGGCGCGCGGAAGGTTTCAAAATCAAAGCGCACGTCGCTTTCCTCCACCCCCATCTTATCTGCGAGATAGGGCGTGAATGCGGCAACCATGACGTCGATCGTGGCAAGCGTCGCTGTACTTTGCACCGTAACTGATCGCGATCCCCCGGTTCCCCCACCATTCGGAAGCTGGTCGCTGTCACCTTGAACTACGGTGATGCAATCCAGGGGAACCCCGGTTTGGTCAGACAGGAACTGAGCATAGACCGTTTCGTGCCCCTGCCCGTTGGATTGGGTTCCGACAAAAAGTTTCAAGGTGCCATCCTCAACGAACTCGATCTTTGCGTTCTCGGAAGGGTCGCCCAAAATACTTTCGATATAGTAACAATTCCCCTGCCCCCGGAACAAACCGCGTTCAGCATCGGCGATCTTGCGGGCGGCAAATCCGCTGGACTGTCTTTGGCTTTGGGACAGAACCATGTCGAAATCGCCGACATCATACGTTTCGCCGGTCGCGGTCTTGTAAGGAAATGCCTCAGGCCGGATGAAATTCTTGCGCCTCAACTCCCAGGGATCCACGCCCAGTTCTCGGGCCGCGCGGTCGATAGCGCGTTCAAGGACATATATGGCCTCGGGTCGCCCTGCGCCGCGATAGGCGTCAACCTGCGTTGTATTGGTAAAGAACCCCTCGACCCGCAGATAGGTGGTTTGTACATCATAGGCGCCCATCAACACTTTGCTGAAAAGATTGGTTTGTATCGCCTGGCCGAAATGGCTGTTATAGGCCCCGAGATTTACCTTGCTGTGCACCCGATAGGCGGTGATCCGGTGATCGCTGTCAAAGGCCAGCTCGGCCAGCGACGACAGATCGCGGCCATGGTGATCGGACAACATCGCCTCGGACCGGTCAGACATCCAGTGAACAGGCTGACCCAACTTCATCGCAGCAACGGCCACGCAGAAATATTCGGGATAGGGCATGACCTTCATGCCGAACCCGCCACCGACATCCGGGGTCGTGACGCGGATATCTTCGGGGTTGAGTCGCAACTTTTGCGCCAGCTGACCACGCATGGCCCAAACCCCCTGCCCGCCATAGGAAAAGTGCAACCGCCCATCAACCCAATGCGCCTGACAGCCCCGCGGTTCAATCGACGTGATGATCACTCGATTGTCTTCCACATTCAGTGCAACGGTATGAGCCGCCTGCTGAAACGCAGCAATAGTTGCCGCCTCATCGCCCAGCGCCCAGTCAAATGCCCGATTATCCGGAGTTTCCGCGTGCAGCGTTTCTCCGCCCGCACACACGTCCAGTTTTACGGGCAAGTCTGAGGTTTCGACCCAGATCAGCTCGGCCGCATCGCGGGCCTGTAAGGCGGTGTCGGCAATGACTACAGCGACGGGTTCTCCGACAAACCGTATGCGATCCGCGGCCAGCATATGCCGGTCCGGCGCAACGGCTTTCGAACCGTCTCGGTTATTCAGGATGGCCGCATTCATACACGTGTCGATCCCGGCGGCCTTCAGGTCGTCCAGCGTCATGATCAGCCGCACCCCTTCGGCCGCGCGCGCGTCATCCAGAACCAGCGCCCCAATCACCCCATGCGCCACCTGGGATCGCACGAATACCGCATGCAAAGCCCCGTGCGGTAGGACATCGTCCATAAAATGCCCCTGCCCGGTCAGAAACCGCTGGTCCTCGGTCCGTTTGACGGGCTGGCTTTTGCCAAACTTTTCCACCGCGCACTCCTGTCTGTGCCTCTAGGCGACATTAGGCTGCGATGCATCATTGTCCATAGCCCCGGCGCTTGGCCCTTTCCCTTTTGCTATCCTTTCGATATTGCAAGCGCTAACCCGAATTTGTTGACGCAGGACGCATCCAATGGCGATGGAAAAGACATTCAACGCGGCCGAGGCCGAGGCCCGCATTTACGAGGCTTGGGAACAGGTCGGAGCCTTCAAGGCGGGCGCGAACAGATCGCGCGATGAAAGCTTTACCATCATGATCCCGCCGCCCAACGTGACGGGGGCGCTGCATGTGGGACACGCGTTCAATAACACGCTGCAGGATATCCTGACCCGCTGGCACCGGATGCGCGGCTTCGACACGCTTTGGCAACCCGGTCAGGACCACGCAGGCATCGCCACGCAGATGCAGGTTGAAAAGATGCTGGCGGCGCAGGGCAACGAAGGGCGGCGTGAACTCGGGCGCGAGAAGTTCCTCGAGAAAGTCTGGGAATGGAAGGGTGAATACGGCGGCACGATCATTGAACAGCTCAAGCGTCTTGGCGCCAGCTGCGATTGGTCGCGCAACGCGTTTACCATGGCAGGTGCACCGGGTGACCCGCGCACAGGGCATGAGAATTCTGCAAATTTCCACGATGCCGTCATCAAGGTCTTCGTAGAAATGTACGAAAAGGGCCTGATCTATCGCGGCAAGCGTCTGGTCAACTGGGACCCGCATTTTGAGACCGCAATCTCGGATCTTGAGGTCGAGAATATCGAAGTCGCGGGCCATATGTGGCACTTCAAGTACCCGCTGGCGGGTGGTGAGACCTATACGTATGTCGAAAAGGATGAGGACGGGAATATCGTGCTTGAGGAACAGCGCGACTATATCTCAATCGCCACGACAAGGCCTGAAACCATGCTGGGCGATGGCGCGGTTGCGGTTCATCCGTCAGATGAGCGCTACGCGCCAATCATCGGCAAACTCTGTGAAATTCCCGTTGGACCGAAAGAGCATCGTCGCCAGATTCCGATCATTACTGATGACTATCCCGATCCCGATTTCGGCTCGGGCGCGGTGAAGATCACCGGCGCGCATGATTTCAACGACAACATGGTCGCCAAGCGTGGCGGTATTCCGATGTACCGTCTGATGGACACGCGTGGCGCAATGCGAGCCGATGGCGCGCCCTATGCCGAAGAGGCCGGCAAGGCGCAGGAATACGCGCGCGGCAAGGAGTTCACCGAGAATGAGATCGACGCAATCAACCTGATCCCCGATCACCTGCGGGGACTGGACCGGTTCGAAGCGCGCGCTAAGGTGGTCGAAGAGATCGCCGCCGACGGCCTGGCCGTAATGACCCGCGCCGACAATCCGGTTCTGGGCACAAAGCTGGGTGAGGACGACGACCCGGCTGCACTCGTCCCGCTGGTCGAGAGCAAACCGATCATGCAGCCCTTTGGCGACCGCTCGAAAGTTGTGATCGAGCCGATGTTCACCGACCAGTGGTTCGTGGATGCCGAAAAAGTCGTCGGCCCCGCGCTGGACGCGGTCAAGGACGGCACGGTCAAGATCATCCCGGAATCGGGCGAGAAGACCTATTACCACTGGCTGGAAAACATCGAGCCCTGGTGCATCTCGCGCCAGTTGTGGTGGGGGCATCAGATTCCGGTTTGGTATGGTCTCGACCTGTCGGCCGAAAACTTCAAAGATGACGAAAACGACGGCAACCTTGATCTGGTCGAATTGGGTCGTTTGCTGAACGAAGGTGGTATGTTGCATCGTGGCAATGTCATGGAATGCGCGTCGAGTCTGGAGGCAGTGACTGAAAAATTCCTGGACGATAATGCAAACATTCCCAGCCCGCTAAGCCACGCAACTGTAATCGAAGTTGCCGATAAGCAAGAAGCGATCCATCAATTCGCCGAAAGCCTTGCTCAGTATGCAGTTGAACAAGACCCGACGAAGCTGGTTTATCCGGTTTGGCGTGACCCCGACGTTCTCGACACCTGGTTTTCCTCCGGCCTCTGGCCCATCGGCACGCTGGGCTGGCCCGAGCAGACCGAGGAGCTGGAACGCTACTTCCCCACGGACGTTCTGATCACCGGCTTTGACATCCTGTTCTTCTGGGTCGCCCGGATGATGATGATGCAACTGGCGGTGGTCGATCAGATCCCGTTCCACACCGTCTACCTGCACCAGCTCGTCCGCGACGAGAAGGGCAAGAAGATGTCCAAGACCACCGGCAACGTCATCGACCCGCTGGAGATCGTGGACGAATTCGGCGCCGACGCGCTGCGCTTTACCAATGCCTCGATGGCGGCGATTGGCGGCGTGTTGAAACTGTCTCGCGAACGCATCACCGGCTATCGCAACTTTGGTACAAAACTTTGGAACGCTGTTCGCTTTGCCGAGATGAACGAGGTCTTCACCGACGCCGTACCGCAACAAGACGTCGCCGATCTGAAACCCAAGGCCGCCGTAAACCGTTGGATCATAGGCGAAACTGCCCGCGTGCGGGAAGAGGTCGACGCGGCGTTGGAAAGCTATCGCTTCAACGATGCGGCGAACGGGCTTTACGCCTTTGTCTGGGGTAAGGTCTGCGACTGGTATGTGGAACTGTCCAAACCCCTGCTGCAGGGTGACGACGCCGAGGCACAGGCCGAGACCCGCGCCACCATGCGCTGGGTTCTGGACCAGTGCATGGTCTTGCTGCACCCAATCATGCCCTTCGTTACCGAGGAACTGTGGGGCCTGACAGGCACGCGCGCCAAGATGGTCGTGCACGCCGACTGGCCGACTTACGGCACCGAACTGGTCGACCCAGAGGCGGACCGCGAAATGAACTGGGTGATCTCGGTGATCGAGAACACGCGCTCAGCTCGTGCGCAGATGCGGGTTCCGGCGGGCCTTTATGTACCGATGCTGGTGACAGAGATTGACGCGCATGGCCAAGCTGCATGGGACCGTAACGAGGCGCTGATCAAGCGGCTGGCGCGGATCGACAGCCTGACCAAAGTGGATGCATTTCCCAAGGGAACGATCTCGATTGCCGCGCCGGGTGCGACGTTCGGTTTGCCGCTGGCAGATATCATCGATATCGGCGCCGAAAAGGAACGACTGGAAAAGGCAAAGGGCAAACTTGCCAAGGAACTGGGTGGTTTGCGCGGTCGTCTGAACAATCCGAAATTTGTGGCCTCGGCCCCGGAAGAGGTTGTTGCCGAAGCCAAAGCCAACCTCGCCGCCCGTGAAGAGGAAGAGGTGAAACTGAACGAGGCGCTAGCACGTCTGGCCGAAATCGCCTGATCTTCGTCTACTCCAAGCCGTTCTAGATACCAGACCCCGCCACGCCCGCGTTGGCGGGGTTTTCGTTCCCCGGCCCGGATTTCGCCCTGTTCACCTCCGCTTACGATTGCTAGCAAGTGCGGGTTGATAACGCTGAGGGCAGGATGACACGCGCATTTCCACCAATGCAGACCATCTCAACCGGATTGGTTGTGGCCATCGTCGGCTTTTTCAGCTCATTCCCCATTGTACTGCAGGGGCTGGATGCGATGGGTGCGTCACCGGAGGAGGCCGCATCGGGCCTGATGACCGCCGCCATCGCCATGGGGCTGGCCGCCATCGTGCTGAGCTTGCGCTACAAGTTGCCGATCAGTGTCGCCTGGTCCACGCCGGGTGTCGCGCTGTTGGCTGTATCCGCTACACCTGTCGAGGGATTCTCAGGAGCTATCGGTGCGTTCCTGTGCGCTGGCGCTTTGACTATTGTGGCTGGGTTGTGGAAGCCGCTGGGAAGGTTGGCAGCTGCAATCCCGACCACGTTAGCGCAGGCAATGCTTGCCGGGGTTCTGATGCCGCTATGTATCCTCCCGTTCAAAGCGGCCGTCGAGATTCCGTCGCAGGCGCTACCCGTAATCCTGACATGGTTCATCGCGGGGCGGTTCAACCGGCTTTTTGCGGTTCCCGCGGCAGTGATCGCAGCAGCCGTTGTAGTCATCCTGAACGCCGGGGATACAACGATCATGCCCGAGCGTCTGGTTGCGGCACCGATCTGGGCCATGCCTACATTCTCGCTGGCCTCGGCCATAGGGATCGGAATGCCGCTGTTCATCGTCACTATGGCGACACAGAACATCCCCGGCATCGCGGTGATGCGCAGCTTTGGCTTTGCGCCCGTGCCGGGCAAATTGTTCTCGGCCGTCGGAGGGGCCAGCCTGCTGTCCGCCCCGTTCGGAGCCCCCGCCACCTGCCTTGCCGCCATCACTGCCGCGATGTGTTCAAATCAGGATAGTCATCCCGATCCTGCGCTGCGCTATTGGTCGGCCATCATGGGTGGCGTATTCTATTGCCTGTTTGGTATTTTTGCCGTGGCCATCACCGGATTTGCCGCCCATGCCGATCCGTTGCTGATGGGGACGCTGGCCGGGGTCGCACTGATCGGCGTGCTGGCAAATGCGATCCACGCTGCGCTGGAGGTTGTGGCCGAGCGTGAGGCGGCGATCCTGACTTTTGCTATCACTGCGTCCGGTATCACAGTCTTCGGGCTGGGGGCCGCGGTCTGGGGTTTGCTGGCTGGTGGCATTGCCTATCTGGTGACTAACCGGCTGCGATAGCCGCTTTGCCCAGAGGCCACAGCCAAAGCAAAACCGGCTTAAATTTGGATCATTGGGAACTCTGGTGGAACGCCGGATCAAGAAAGCACAGACCTAAGTCCAACCCAGAGAATTCGTTTCAAGTAACGCTGGATCAGATGCGCAAAGCCTACACCCCACTGCCTGACACGCAGGTCCGCGATGCCCATCGGGATTCATGTGGTGACTACTTGAACTTGGGCTTACGGCCCTGCATCTGCGCCATGACAACCTCCATCTGATCGGGTTTGCCGATCAGCTCCACCTGTTCGGCAGATTCGGCCAGCAGAACGTCGGCTCGCGTACGGGTTTCGGCCACGTCGATCAGGCGCTTGGCGGCACGGATGGCTGAAGGGCTTTGGCCTGCGATGTCTTCAGCCAGAGCCAGCGCCTCGGTCAGAGGATCGTCCGAGAGTTTCGTGACCAGCCCCCAATCAGCCGCCTGCGGCGCGCCTATTGGACGTGCAGTATACGTCAGCAAGCGCAGCACGTCCGAGCGCACAAGCTCGGGCAGCAGAACCATGCCGCCCATGTCGGGAATGATACCCCATTTCATCTCCATCACCGCCAATTTCGCCTCGGGGTGGGCAATGCGGATATCCGCGCCCAGTGCGATTTGCAGACCACCACCATAGGCCACACCCTGAATGGCACAGATGACTGGAACGGGGACACGGCGCCAGATCAAGGCAAGCTCCTGCATTTCGTTGGCGTCGTCATGGCTGCGGTTCATCAGCCATTCGGTTGGGTCCTTGTGGGCCATGCTGGCGAAACTGGCCATGTCGAGACCGGCGCAGAAGCTTTTACCCTCACCCGACAGCACCACGGCGCGGGCGTCGGAAACCGCCACCTCTTGCCCGGCAGACAGGATCGCCTTGATCATGGCTTCGTCCAGCGCGTTCATCTTGTCGCCACGGGTTAGCGTGACATGGGCGATATGGTCTTTGTATTCGATGGAAACGCGAGACATTGGTCCCTCCGGAAATCAGTGTTGCGTCAACCATGCCAGCAAGATGAGGACAGTGCCACCACGACGTCAGGGCAAATCAGCGACGGGCATTCGGCCATACCACGGCGAATCCAGCGTCATGACATAGAACAGGTCACCAACGACCTGACCCGCCGTGGTGATGCCCAGCCGCCCGCCGGGGTCCTGCAAGGTTTGCAGGATTGTGCCATCCCCGTCGAATTGGACGATCATGCCGCGATGAATCGGGGCCGGTCGCACCAAAGGACCCAGCCGCCAAATCACCTTGCGCAAAAAGGGATAGGGCATCAAAGCTTCACTCGGCACCCGCGGGCTGGCGAAGGCCATCCAATAAGTGCCGTCGCCCTGCGCCGTTAGGTTATCGGGGTATCCCGGCAGGTTTTCCATCAACACCTCGCGCTGCCCAGCACTCGGCCCAGTTAGCCAGAGCTTGTGCACCCGCGCACGGCCAGTTTCGGCGATCAGCAGAAAATCCGTCTGCGGGGAAAGCGCTACACCATTGGTATAGACAAAGCCCTCGGCCACCTTTTTTGTTGTGCCATCAGGGGAATAGCGGGCCACGTATCCCGTATCCGACTGCTCCCAGATGGTCAGGACCGAGGTGGCTTTGGTACCGCCCATGGTTTCGGGATCGAACCGATCAGACGAGTTCGAGAAATAGACCGTACCGTCCGGAGCCACGTCCAACTGATTGGCATAGACCACCGGAGACCCGCCAATCTCGGACACAAGGGATACCAGCGTGCCGGGCCCGGTCCAGCGCATCAGCCCCCGGTAGCTATCTGCGATATATAGCGCGCCGTCCGGCCCAGCTTGCAGACCCAAAGGGCGCCCACCCAGGTCGTCGATCTTGACCGGGCTGTCGCCGTCGATCCGATAAAGCGCGCCGGACATGGATGTCGTGTAGATCGTGCCATCCGGCATGATCGCGATGTCTTCCGGGCCTTCCTCCCCATCCGGCAAAGAGATCAGTTCGAGGCTGTCCAAAGCGTTGTTCTCGGCAAACACGCCGGTAAAGCCCGGAGCTTCGGGCGGCTCCCAGGCCACTGGGTCCACGCCAACAGGCCAAAATATCAAATAGGCAAGCCCCACTAAAGCCAAACCAATCGCGATGCGCATGGACACTCCTTTGTTTTTGTTGATGCCAGACTGTGGGCACTGTGCAGGCAAAGCAAGGTTGCCTGTCGGATGACCTTGCGTTTATCTGTCTGCATGACCAATCCACGCTATACCCCGCTTGCCCAATCTCTTCCTGCTTCTGTGCCTTTTGTCGGCCCTGAAACACAGGAACGACAGCGCGGTGCACCATTTGTGGCCCGTCTGGGTGCGAATGAGAATGTCTTTGGCCCTTCGCCGCGCGCTATTGAGGCCATGCGGCAGGCAACTGGCGATATCTGGATGTATGCTGATCCAGAAAACCACAACCTGCGCCACGCCCTGGCTGAGTACCACTCCGTCTCACCCGAAAATATCGTGGTTGGCGAAGGCATTGATGGGTTGCTGGGCTATCTGGTGCGCCTGCTGGTTGGGCAAGGAGATACGGTTGTGACCTCGGACGGGGCCTATCCGACCTTCAACTATCACGTCGCCGGGTTTGGCGGGGTGATACACACGGTTCCTTATCGCGACGATCACGAAGACCCTCAGGCACTCTTTACCAAGGCCGCAGAGGTCGAGGCTAAGCTGGTCTATCTGGCCAATCCTGACAACCCTATGGGCAGCTGGCATTCGGGCACTGATATCGTGGCTGTATTGGATGCGCTGCCCGATGGCTGTTTGCTGGTTCTGGACGAGGCATATGTGGAATGCGCCCCCGACGGGACTGCAGCGCCGGTTGCCGCAGATGACCCGCGTGTGATCCGGATGCGCACGTTTTCCAAAGTGTACGGAATGGCCGGCGCGCGTGTCGGCTATGCCATTGGGGCGCCAGGCCTGATCTCGGCGTTCAACAAGGTGCGCAACCATTTCGGTATGAACAAGGCTGCACAAGCAGGCGCGTTGGCTGCGCTGCAGGATGAAGTTTGGCTGTTACAAATCCGTGCCCGCATCTCAGATGCGCGCGAGAGGATCAACGCGATAGCGTTGGAGAACGGGCTGCACCCTTTACCCTCAGCCACCAATTTCGTGGCCATTGATTGCGGTCAGGATGGGGTGTTTGCCAAGGCTGTTCTGGAGTCGCTGGTGGCGCAGGGGGTTTTCGTTCGGATGCCCTTTGCCGCGCCTCAGAACAGGTGCATTCGAGTGAGCTGCGGCGATGCCTCCAATCTAGGGGCTTTTGCCGCCTCTTTGCCAAAAGCGCTTGCTGACGCCCGGGCGCTGAACGTCTGAAGCTCTCGCTTATGGCCATCGGGACGGGGGGGCTGTCTGCCCCCATCGCGCCGTTTGCGCGATTCCCCCCGAAAGTATTTTGAGTCAGATGAAGATACAGATTAGCACTGAGATCGGGGGCTGGTCTCAGGTCACAAGCGCGGTGGCGGCGGCTTCTAACGCACCCGTGCCGCGCGGAATATCAAGGGCGGCCATGGCAGTTTCCACGCCGCCAAGCATCGCCATGACCATCTGTGCATTGATGTGTCCCATATGGCCCAGGCGAAAACAGCCGTCCCAATCTTCCATCCCGAGGCCTATTCCCAAAGTCAGGCCCAGCGATTGTTCGGTATAGGATCGCAATGGTGTTCCGAGCCCTCCACTCAGGCGCAGCGCGGTGACCGCATGACTTCGGTCGGCGCGGTCAGCTACGTTCAACGACAGCGCACCGCCCTGTGCCCAGATTTCGCAGGCGGTCCAAATTGCCTGAGCGAGGCGTTGATGGCGCGCCCAGACATTTTCAATCCCTTCCGCGTGGATCAGGTCGAGCGCGGCCCGCAGCCCATAGAGATGATGGGTCGGTGCGGTACCATCGAAGTATTGGTAGAATAGCTCGGGATTGGCTCGTGGTTGCCAGTCCCAATACCGGGAAACACGCGGCATTGCTGCCCGTTTTGCCTGCGCCTTGTCGTTGAAGAATACAAACCCCATGCCCGGTGGGGTCATCAGCCCTTTTTGACAGGCGGTAACAGTCACGTCGACACCCCAGGCATCCATCTCGAATTGCTCACATCCCAGCGAGGCGATGCAGTCCGCCATCACCAGCCCCGGGTGACCCAAATCATCCAACAACGCGCGCAGCGCCGGGAGGTTGTTGCGAATTGAGCTCGAGGTATCCACGTGAACTGCAAGTATAGCCTTGATATCATGCGACGAATCAGCACGTAGCACCTCGGCAATGCGATCGAAATCCCAGACCGTGCTGGTTCCGAAATCAATCACATCCACCTTGGCGCCGATCCCTTCGGCCATTTCGGCCCATCCATGGGTAAACCGCCCCGATGCGGGTGCAAGCACTGTCTCACCTGGCGCGATGGTGTTCGACAGTGCCGCCTCCCACGTGCCATGGCCGTTGGCAATGTAGATGGCCACGTTATGGGCCGTGCGGGCAACGCGACGCAGATCGCGGATCAGATCGGGCATCATCTCGATCAATTCGCCGTCGTAGATATTAGGTGACGGTCGGTGCATCGCCTGCAGCACTGCGTCAGGCATGACCGAGGGGCCTGGAATAGCCAGATACTCGCGCCCACGCGCGAGGGAGATTGGATGTGTCATGGGATCAACCTGTTTGAATTGGCCCTACCCTAACGTGGCCAATTTCGGCGTCAATCCATCAGCTTGGCGGCATCCCGGGCAAGCGTTTCGATCCCGGACCAGTTGCCTTCTGCGACCATCTGTTTGGGTGCTACCCAGCTGCCACCCGCACAGATCACGTTGGACAAAGACAGGTAATCTCGGGCATTTGAAGGCGATACACCGCCCGTTGGGCAGAAGGTGATTTGCGGCAAGGGCGCGCCGATAGCCTTGAGCGCAGGCGCCCCGCCCGAGGCCTCGGCCGGGAAGAACTTCAGCATGTCATAGCCTTTTTCCAGCAGGGCCATCGCCTCGGTGGCGGTTGCGGCGCCGGGCAGCAGGGGCAGGTCTTGGGCTTCGCATGCGGCGATCAGGGCGTCAGTGGCACCGGGCGAGACGCCAAACTGCGCGCCAGCCTCTTTCGCGGCGCGCACGTCATCAGGCGTGATCAATGTACCCGCCCCGACGACGCCACCGGGAACCTGCGCCATCGCCCGGATCGCATCGAGCGCAGCCGGGGTGCGCAAGGTGACTTCGAGCGCAGGAAGACCGCCCGCGACCAGAGCTTCGGCCAGAGGTCGTGCGCTGGCGGCGTCGTCAATTACAAGAACCGGGACAATCGGGGCAAGGGCACAGATTTCACGGGTGCGTTGTGTTTTGGACATAGGTCTTACACTCCGAAGATGCTGGCGCCGGTATCCGCGGTGCCGACAGCGTTGCGAAACGCGCCGAACAGATCGCGCCCGACACCATGTTGGTTGGCAGAAAGGTCAGCCGTGGCCGGAGTGCGATCTAGCACACCTGGGGTGAGGATTTCGAGCGCGCCGTTTATGGCATCCACGCGCAGAATGTCGCCATCCTGCAAATAGGCGATCGCACCGCCATCCAGAGCCTCGGGGCAAATATGAATGGCAGCGGGAACCTTGCCGGAGGCGCCGGACATACGGCCATCGGTCACCAGCGCCACCTTTTGCCCCCGGCCCTGAAGGATCGACAGCATCGGCGTCAATGAATGCAATTCGGGCATGCCATTCGCTTTGGGTCCCTGAAAGCGCACAACGACGATGACGTCATCCGTGAACTCTCCGGCTTTGAACGCCGCCTTGACCGCATCCTGAGTTTGGAACACCCGCACCGGGGCCTCGACCACCTGATGCTCGGGGGCAACCGCCGAAACCTTCATCACTCCGGTACCCAGATTGCCGCTGAGCCGCGAGAGACCTCCTGTAGGTTGGAACGGGTCTTTGGCGGGGCGCAATATCTTGTCATTCAGGCTTTGGCCTGCGCCGTCCTCCCAGGTCAGGTCGCCGTCTTTCAGCTTGGGTTCTTTGGTATAATTGTGCAACCCCTGCCCCGCGACGGTCAGCGTGTCGGGGTGCAGCAACCCGTCTTCGAGCAGCGTGCCAATGCAATAGCCCAGCCCGCCCGCGGCGTGGAAATGGTTCACATCGGCCAGTCCGTTGGGATAGACTCGCGCGACCAGTGGCACCACGGCGGAGATTTCGGAAAAATCCTGCCAATCCAGCACGATACCGCCCGCGCGCGCCATCGCGATCAGGTGGATCAGCAGGTTTGTCGACCCGCCAGTGGCCATCAGACCAACGATGCCGTTCACAAAGGCACGTTCGTCAAGTATCTGGCAGACCGGCGCATAGTTGTTGCCCAGCGCACTGAGCGACAGAGCACGGCGCGCACCTTCTTCAGTCAGCGCATCGCGCAGCGGTGTGTTTGGATTGACAAAGCTGGATCCCGGAAGGTGCAGGCCCATGAACTCCATCAGCATCTGGTTGGTATTAGCGGTGCCATAAAAGGTGCAGGTGCCGGGGCCATGATAGGCGGCCATCTCGGCGGCCATGAGCTCGGCGCGGGTGATCTCTCCGGCGGCGAATTTCTGGCGGATCTTGGCCTTTTCGTCATTTGGCAAACCGCTGGTCATCGGGCCTGCGGGCAGAAATACAGCTGGCAGATGGCCGAACGCCTGCGCGCCGATCACAAGGCCGGGCACGATCTTGTCGCAGACCCCCAGAAACACGGCGGCGTCATAAGTGTTGTGGCTCAGCGCCACGCCTGTAGCCAATGCGATCACATCGCGCGAGAACAGCGACAGTTCCATCCCCGCCTCGCCCTGCGTGACGCCGTCACACATTGCCGGTACGCCACCTGCCACTTGCGCGGTTCCACCTGCGGTGCGGATCGCATCGCGGATCAGGCCGGGATAGCGCTCGAACGGCTGATGGGCTGACAGCATGTCGTTATAGGCGGTGACGATGCCCAGATTGCCCGCCGTACCAGTGGCCATCGATTGTTGGTCATCGCCTGCGCCGGCATAGGCGTGGGCCTGACCGCTGCAGGACAGATGCGCCCGCGCCGGGCCTTTGGACCGGGCCTGTTCCATCCGCTCAAGATGCGGGCCGCGCAAATCGGCGCTGCGCGCTATAATCCGTTGCGTGACGTCGGTGATAACTGAATTAACCATGTCTAACCTCCGATCTGACGCCAGCGGCGCCCGTCGCGATGCATCAGCATCAGAGCTTCTTCGGGCCCGGAACTGCCCTGATCATATTTCGATGGCCGGTCGCCCCGGTTTTCCCAACCCTGAATAATAGGGTCAACCCAAGCCCAGGCGGCTTCGGCCTCGTCGCCACGCATGAACAGGGTCTGGTCACCGCGGATCACATCCATCACCAGCCGTTCATAAGCGTCCTGAGCCCGCGCATCTGCGCCCAGCGCCTCGGCAAAACTCATATCCAGCGACACATCCGACAGCCGGAATCCGCCCGGACCGGGATCTTTGATGGTGGTGCGCAGGGTGATCCCTTCGTCCGGTTGCAGACGGATCACCAGCACATTTCCATGCAATGGCCCTACATTGGGGAAGATAGTGTGTGGAGGATCCTTGAAGTAGACGGCGATTTCCGACTCGCGCGCACGCAAACGTTTTCCGGTGCGCAGATAAAAAGGCACCCCAGCCCAACGCCAGTTACCCAAATGAACCTTTAGCGCAATATAGCTTTCTGTCCGGCTTGCAGGGTTGCCGACATGGTCCAGATACCCGTCACCGCCCTCGCCCGTGCGGTATTGACCGCGGGCGATATCCGCAGGCATCACCGGCTCAAGCGCCTCGATCACTTTGACCTTTTCATCGCGAACCGCGTTGGGAGAGAACTTGGACGGCGGCTCCATCGCTGTCAGGCACAGCAGCTGTACCAAGTGGTTCTGGATCATATCCCGCATTGCACCCGACTGATCGTAATAGGCCCCACGCCCCTCGACGCCGACGGTTTCAGCCACGGTGATCTGGACGTGGTCGACATGTGTTGCGTTCCACAACGGCTCGAACAGGGAATTGGCAAAGCGCAGGGCCATCAGGTTCTGCACGGTCTCTTTGCCCAAATAGTGGTCGATCCTATAGATCTGATGTTCTTCGAAACAGGCGCGCAGCCCTTCGTTCAGCGCCTTGGCCGAGGCCAGATCATGACCAAACGGCTTTTCCACAACGATACGACTGTCAGGCGTTGCAAGATCGTGATCGTTCAGCCGTTTCGCAATGCCCGAGAACAAGCTTGGGCCGACAGAAAGGTAAAACGCTCGCACAACGTCTGGGCGCAATGACTTGGCCAGATTGTCCCAGCCCGCATCACCCAAGGCATCAACCTGTACATATTCCACGCGTGACAGAAAGCGGTCCAGAACGTCTTTTTTGAATTCCGGCGCGAACTCTTTCATCGAGGCGCGTATCTGATCCCGAAACGCGTCGCTATCAATGGCGGATCGGGCAGACCCGATAATCCGGGCTTCGTCTGGCATCTGGCCGACTTCGAAACGATGACACAAACCCGGCAGGATTTTTCGCTGCGCCAGATCACCGGTCGCGCCAAACAGCACCAGATCGAACGGGTTAACGGGAATTACGCGTGAAACCATCGTCGGGCTCCTTCAATCCTCTGCTGAACCACAATAGCACTTAAAGCTGACAGCGCCGGTGAATTGGAAATGTTATCGCTAACATTCCCCATTTCCTTAGGCAAAGCGAGTAAAGAAAGCAAGGGTGGATTTGACGCACTACCCCTGGCTGCGTAACCATTCCATCACAGCTGGTCGCACGGATTGCTCTCCGCGATGACGAGCGTCCGATATGATCTTGCGCACTGCTTGCAGATCTGCCCGCAACAATACGCTTTTGACCGGCCCAATCGACGCCGGGCGCATCGACAACGTCCGGATTCCCATCGCGGCCAGACACAGCGCCTCGACCGGGCGTCCTGCGTCTTCACCGCAGAAGCTGAGCGGCGTATCCGAGATGTTGCAGCGTTCTACGATCCGTTCGATAAAAGTCAGGAAACTGACATTCAGCGAGTCATAGCGGCGGCGGACCAACTCGTTTTCACGGTCGGCAGCAAAGAAGAACTGTTTCAGATCATTGCCACCAATTGAAATGAAATCGACTTCGTCAAAAAACTTCTGCGGTGCAAAAGCGAGTGAGGGTGTTTCCAACATCGCTCCGACTTCAATACTTTCAGGCAGGGCATGGCCCAGACGTTTCTCGCGGTCGATGGTCTTATTCACTTCCCATCGCGCTTCATAATACTCTTCGGCTTGTGCCACGAATGGGAACATGACTGTCAACGGACGACCATTGGCGGCCCGGATCAGAGCCTGCAGCTGCATCCGCATCACGCCGCGCTTATCCAGGCCAACCCGAATTGCGCGCCAGCCTAAGGCCGGGTTCGGCTCCTCGATATGTTTCATGTAGGGCAGAACTTTGTCGGACCCGATATCCAGCGTGCGAAATACCACGCGCTTTTTATCGGCCGCATCCAGAACCCGCTGATATTGCGTCACAAGCTCGGAACGCTTGGGCATCTTATTCCGGATCAGGAACTGCAGCTCGGTACGAAACAGGCCCACGCCTTCGGCACCGGAATTGTTCAGCGAAGGCAGGTCCGCCATCAGACCCGCGTTCATCACCAGATTGATCCGCTCTCCATCCCGCGTCACCGTTGGCGTTTCGCGGATCGAGGCATAGCGTTTCTGCGCCTTGGCCTGCATCGCGACCTTATCACGGAACGCGCTGACCACGGTATCTTCTGGTCTGAGCTGCACAGTGCCCTGATCGCCATCAACCAGAATATGGTCTCCGTTCAGGGCCTCGGTCGTAATGCGCCCAACATGGACCACCAGTGGTATGGCCAAAGCACGGGCAACAATGGTGGCATGGCTTCCGACCGAGCCCTCTTCGAGCACGATGCCTTTCAAGGACCGGCCATATTCCAGCAGGTCACCTGGACCGATATTCCGGGCAACCAGGATTGGGTCCGGTGGCAGGTCGGCACTGTTTGTCTGCCCCTGCCCGGTCAAAATGCGCAGCAGACGGTTGCTGAGATCGTCCAAATCCGCCAATCGCTCGCGCAGATAGGGGTCGGAGACTTGGCTCATGCGCGCGCGCGCCTGGGATTGTTCCTTTTCCACCGCAGCTTCGGCGCTAAGCCCAAGTGCAATGTCCTCTTCCATTCGGCGCATCCAGCCCTTGGAGTTGGCGAACATGCGATAGGCTTCCAGAACCTGAAGCTGTTCCTTGTCGCCGTTCTTGGATATCTCGAGCATCTTGTCGACACCGACGCGCAATTCTTCGACCGCCTCGGTCAGACGCTCCTGTTCGCGGTGCGGGTCATCGGCAATCGGGTTGGTAACAACAACGCGCGGTTCGTGCAGCCAGACATGGCCTTCGGCCGAGCCCTCTTGTGCAGGGCCGCCTGTAAACTGAACCGGTTGCTGGTGGCGTGGCGACAGGGCCGCGCCCTCGCCAACGAATGCTCCCAGTTCAGCCATTTCGGCCAGAACCATTGCAACCACTTCCAGCGCATAAACTTCATCCGCAGAATATTCGCGCGCGTTGCGGGACTGAACAACCAGAACGCCAAGCTTTTCACCCAGCCGCTGAATCGGCACACCCAGAAAAGACGAGAAACGCTCCTCGCCCGTTTCCGGCATATAGCGAAAGCCCTTGGCTGACGGCGCATCGGGTGTATTCACGATTTTGCCGGATTTCGCGACGCGCCCCACCAGTCCTTCGCCCATGCGCATACGGGTCTTATGAACAGCCTCGGGCGACAGGCCTTCGGTCGCACAAAGTTCCAGGGTTTCTTCGTCGCGGAACAGATAGATCGAGCAGACCTCGGCCCGGATACTGTCTGCGATCAGGTGAGTGATCCGGTCAAGACGTTCCTGACCCGCAGCTTCGCTCGCCATCTCTTCACGCAGCCGCACCAGCAGCTTACGGGATTCTGTTTCAGTGCCGTCTGCCATAGCCCAACCAGTCTAAGGTTTAAGGCGTGAACCTTGGCTGAATTGCTCAGGCCGCCTTGTCCAATTCAAAGGCATCATGCAGTGCCTGAACCGCAAGTTCCATGTATTTCCTGTCCACCAAGACGGAAATTTTTATCTCAGAGGTTGTAATGACCTTGATGTTGATACCCTCATCCGAGAGTATCTTGAACATTTTTGCCGCAACACCCGATTGCGAACGCATTCCAATCCCGACCACAGAAACCTTGCAGACATCATTATCTGCGACCAGGTCGGCATAGTTCAGCTCTCCTCGGTCTTTCACAGCCAACAGCGCCTTTTCGGCGCGCGCCACCTGATCCGTGGGGCAGGAAAAGGTCATATCCGTGCGCCCTTCGTCCGAGATGTTCTGAACGATCATATCCACATTCACGCCCGCGTCGCTAAGCGCCGTGAAGATGATCGAGGCGATACCGGGGCGGTCCGCCACGGAAACGACGGTCATCTTGGCCTCGTCACGAGAATAGGCCACACCGGCCACAACATTGGATTCCATGATATCCTCCTCGTCGCAGACCAGCGTACCGGCCTCGTCGGATTGTTCTTCAAAACTTGAGAGAACGCGCAATTTCACTTTATATCGCATCGCCAGCTCAACCGAGCGGGTTTGCAGCACCTTAGCCCCAAGCGAGGCCAGTTCCAGCATTTCTTCGAATGAGATCCGATCCAGCTTACGCGCTTTTTGGCAGATGCGCGGGTCGGTCGTGTAAACGCCGTCGACATCGGTATAGATGTCGCAGCGCTCGGCCCCGAATGCAGCAGCAAAGGCCACGGCAGTGGTATCCGACCCGCCACGGCCCAGTGTCGTGATACGGCCTTCGGGGCTGAGACCCTGGAAACCCGCCACAACGGCCACTTTCATACCCTCGCCGAATTTCTGGTTCAGGTTGTCGGTCGGGATATCCTCGATCCGGGCCTGGCTGTGGGCGCTGGTGGTCAGCAACGGCACCTGCCAGCCCTGCCAACTGCGGGCTGGTATGTCCATCTCTTGCAATGTCAGCGCCATAAGGCCGGCGGTGACGTTTTCCCCCGAAGACACCACGGCGTCATATTCGCGCGCATCAAACAGTGGCGAGGTTTCGTTGACCCAGCCCACCAGCTCGTTGGTCTTGCCCGACATGGCCGAGACGATGACGATCACGTCATAACCCTTGGCCACCTCAACGCCGATGCGCTTTGCAGCACGGCGGATACGGTCCAGATTTGCGACGGATGTGCCGCCGAATTTCATCACGAGTACGGGCATGGGGGCTGATGTCTCCGCGCCTTGGAATTCAGATCCCGTGCGTCTTATGCGAGGGGGGCCGCAAGAGCAAGAGTGCAATACCGCATCAGTCCGGGCCTAGCATCGCTTTACAACCGCGCATGACGGTGTAAGCCTGACGCATCAAATTCACTACGAGGTATTCAATGCACCGTCTTGCCCTTGTCCTTGCCCTATTTTCCACACCTGCGGCGGCGCAAGTCGCCTCGCTGACCGGCACCGACGGTCAAAACGCCTTGGGGAAGGTGCCCTGTGCGACCAGCCCAGGCGAGGCGATGCGCACTTGCAACGCCGAAATGCGGCGCCGTGACGACGGCAGCTCTACGCTTGCGGTTGCGATGGGAAATGGCGAAGTCCGCAACATCTATTTCACCGATGGCATCCCGGATTCAACAAATTCGGCAGCTAAGATCACCTATGAAAACCGAGGCGATGTTATGGTGATTTTCGTTGATCCCGGTGAGGTATATGAGATCCCTAAAGTCGCTCTTGCCCGTCAGTAAGGGTGCGACTGGCCTTCATAGGTTTCAAAGCACCCAGTACTTTCAAGTGACAGAGTATCGAAACGGTTGATCAGGCCCTGAACAGCCTTATCAACCGTAATATCAGCCCCGGTCCCACCCATATCCGTCTGAGCCCAGCCGGGATGGTAAATGCCTACTGAAATGCCGTCGCCGCGCAGGTCCACAGCCAGATTGCGCCCCAGATTCAGAACAGCAGCCTTGGACGAGCGGTAGATATAGCTGCCACCAGGCGCCCGCGTGTGCGAGGCCATCTGCGAGGATAAAATCGCAATCTTGCCCTGTGCCGCGCGCAGATTGGGCAACAAGGCCTGAACTGTCAGAAAGACCCCGGTCACATTGGCAGCGAAACTCTGCGCCCACATTTCGGCGGGGTAGCCATCGATGGTTTGGGATTTATCCAGATATACACCGGCATTGCAGACCAGCAGATCAACAGGGCGCATTGCCAGCTTTTCCGCCATCGCTTGATGTTGTTTCGGGTCTGTTACATCCAGCGCCACCTCCGCGCTGCCATCCCGAGCCGTGCCCGTTACGTCGCATCCTTGCGCACGATACCTGTCCGCCAGAACCTTTCCGATCCCCCGCCCAGCACCGGTGATAACAACATGCATCGGCTAGTTCGTCTTGCGCGAAGGTACGAAAGGCAGCGGCGCAACAGGTACGCCGTCATCGATCAATGCCCTGGCTTCTTCTGGCTTGGCCTCGCCATAGATCGCACGTTCCGGCGCGTCGCCCAAATGAATCTTACGGGCCTCTTTGGCAAAATCCTTGCCAACGTAATCCGAGTTGTCCTCGACTTTGCGCCGCAGCTCGGAAAGGGCTTTCTCGACATCAACGCTTGGCGTTGCCATGTTGACGACCTCATCCCGAGATGCCGGGACCGTGGTACGAGATTCGACCGTACGTCCGGGGCGGACACGCGGGGTCATGATTGCTTTTTCAACTTGCGGATCACCGCACACAGCGCATGTCACCATGCCCGCGGCGGCAAGTTTGTCGTAAGCGGCGGCTGATTGAAACCAACTGTCAAAGCTGTGACCGCTATTACATTTCAACGCATATTGAATCATGTTCTGTCCAAATGTCGGATGCCAAATAGATACCAACCACTATTGCAATGGCAAGCCCCTGAGGGGGACATCAGTGATACAAATGCTCTACATTGCGTAACAATGATGCAAGATCGGGCGAATTAACCCGAGAGGCGGCATGTCCCAGCGAAAACCACCTGCGCTTGCGCTCTTGCCATTCAGGGTATCGCGCGGCCAGGGATTTGACCACCAGCGGATAGACATCGACCAGATAAACCGCTGATCCTTTCTTGTACCGCCGCTTGTAATGCAGGAACTGCCCAAAGGCATTTGGAGTGCAAGTACCGGTCACACCCGCCTCTTCCCAGGCTTCCTGACTGGCTGTCCCGGAGGGTGAGAGGCCTTCGATCAAATTCCCCTTGGGTATTATCCAACGACCGGAACCACGCGTCGTAATAAGCAACACCTCTGGCGTGCCGCGTTGGACACGATAGCACAGAGCTGCCGATTGCCGTACGACTCGTACAGTGCCCGCTTGATGCAGGTTGAGTTGCCTTTGCTCGATCACGTCCTGCTGCCTCTCCAGGGAACGTTTTATCCGCCTGCCCGGTGCGCTTTTGCGCTTATTTATCGGACCTGCGCCTGAAGAATGCCATATGAAGCGTTATTTTTCAATCCCTTGCATCCGCGCCTCAAGTTTGCGGACCAGAACCTCATGCGGGATATCGGCATCTACCGACAGCCGCCTGAGGCCAAAGTGGACGCGGGCAATCTGTTGGTAATAGCGGGTATAGACGTAATTCGTCCCGCCACCGGCAATGGCGCCCAACACAGGCACGGATTGCGCAGCCAGTTTTTGCCCCAAAACCACCGCCAGTTTCGGGGCAACGGCAGATATCAGCTGTTGCAAAGCTGGGCCTGTCAGGGTCAGACGCGCCGAAAAGAAACCCAGATCCGCGCCGTCATCGAAAGACATCGGACCAGCGGCTGACAATACCCGGACACAGTCGAATTTGACACCAACCTCTGAAGGGTCAAACCCTTCGCGCGCCGCAGCGCCCTGAATTGAACGCAGCAGCATGGTCGTGGTTGCCGGTAACTCCATCAATGCGGTCGGAACGCCACCGATACCGCCTGCAGCTCCCATGGCTGTCGTCAGGGCCGTATTGACCCATGGCAACTGATCGGGCACCGCCCTACGCGACCCTTCAGCCGCGTTCATAGCAATCCAAAGCGCCTTTTCTGTCGCCCCGGTTAGGGCTTCGCGCACAGATGGCGGCAACTGTTCAAGCAACGACTCTGCCGAGCCACCGACACTGTTCAACAACTTGACGCCCGGCCCTCCGGCGGATTGGTAGTATCCGGCCAAACGGTCCAGTTCCGCTTCGGCATTGAGTTTTCCGACAAGAACCAAGTCCTGCATAAGTACCCTCCTGCCCCTAGAACATCGGCACTTACCGCAGCGGTTTCAATAGCTCAGCGGCTCCAGCGAGTTACCAGACCAGTTATTCCGTCCCATCCGCCGGGTATCAGGTCTACGCCCAGAACCCGATCCGGGTTGGTTGGCGGGGGCATCTCGACCCCGGTCAGACGGGTGAATCCAAACCGAGCATAATAGGGTGCATCCCCGACCAACATGACCCTGTCCCAACCCTTGGTTCGCCCGGCCCGCAATCCTTCGTGGATCAAAAATCCACCCAGTCCTTCACCTTGATGGGTCGGGTGGACGGCCACAGGGCCCAAAAGCAGCGCGTCCTGATCGCCAACATGCACGGGCCAGAATCTTATTGCACCGGCCAGGATATCCTGCCCGTCCCGCACCACTTGTGACAAGCCTGACATTGGCGGAACATCATCGCGCAGGCGATACGAAGACAGCGCTTCGCGCCCGGGCGCAAAGCACAAATCGTACAAAGCCTCGACTTCCCACCAATCGTCCGGCTCCTCCGGCCTGATCACGAATTGCTGCACCCTGCCCTCTTTTCCTAGCTGGAATTCGCCCTAGCACTTCGTTACGCCTTGGGCAAACGCTTGGAGACCTTATGTTCTATCGCCCAGAAGACGGCCACGGCCTGCCACACAATCCGTTCAACGCCATTATCACCCCGCGCCCGATCGGCTGGATATCAACCCGTGGCGCGGATGGGACCAACAACCTCGCGCCCTATTCGTTCTTTAATGGTGTGGCCTACACACCCCCGCAGGTCATGTTTGCCTCGACCGGAACCAAGGCCGATCAGGACGGTGGAAAGGACAGCATCGCCAATATCGAGGCAACAGGCGTATTCTGCGTGAACGTTGTCGCCCACGCCCACCGCGACGCAATGAACGCCAGTTCAGCCGCGCTACCCAAACATGTCGACGAGTTCAAACACGCCGGCCTTACCGCAATCGAATGCGAGACCATCCCCTGCGCCCGTGTCGAAGGTGCCCCAGCCGCATTGGAATGCAAGCTCACGCAGATCGTGACCTTGCCCGGACAGGCGAACCGGGTTGTGTTCGGCGAAGTGACAGGAGTGCATCTGCACGACGACCATATGCGGGATGGCAAATTCGATGTGACGTCTTTCAAACCACTGGCACGGCTTGGCTACCGGGATTATTCGGTCGCGTCCGAGCTGTTCAGCCTTTCAAGACCGGATGACTAATGCCTTTACCTGACGCATCGCGCCGATACCCAATCACATTGCCTGACGGCTCGGACCACCCGGGAACGGTCTTCCTGTCTCAGGCTATCGACCACCCCAGAATAGAAGCCGGTGAATATAGCTATGCGTCGGATTTCGACGCACCAGAGGATTGGGCGCAACGCCTTGCCCCTTATCTATTCCCGTTTTCCCGCGAAAAACTTGTCTTGGGTAGATTCTGTCAATTCGCCCACGGCGTCCGGTTCATCACTTCATCGGCCAATCACGCCATGAGCGGGGCGACATGCTATCCTTTTCCCGTTTTCGATCCCGAAAAGCTGTTGGAATATCAACCTGACAGGCGCGATACCGTGATCGGAAATGACGTTTGGATCGCATACGGTGCCTTGATCATGCCTGGCGCTAAAATCGGAGATGGCGCCATTATCGGTGCAGGATCCGTCGTGCGCGGAACAGTACCGCCTTATGCAATCGTGACAGGCAATCCTGCAGAGGTACGACGGTATCGGTTTGAGGCCGGTACAATCGACCGGATGCTTGCTTTGAAGTGGTGGGATTGGCCAACTGATCTGATTACCGAATCCGAAAGTGCTCTGCTGTCCGGAAACGTCGATATGCTGGAGCGTTTAGCCCCCTAAAAAAAGGCGGCCCATTTGGCCGCCTTTCACAATCAGTGCCCACCCAGAATGCCGGTGCGAACAGAATAGTCGACCGCCAGCGCGTAATCGGGGTCATCGTCGCTGTCGACCATCAGATGGCCTGCCTTGTTCAGCAGTTTGTGACAGTCACGACTGAGGTGGCGGAGCATGACGCGCTTTCCTGCGGCTTCATACTTCGAAGCGATGTTCTCGATGGCCTGCAATGCCGACTGATCCACCACACGGCTTTCGGCAAAATCGACAATCACGGTTTCCGGGTCGTTTGAAACGTCGAATATCTCAACAAATCCCTCGGACGAACCGAAGAACAGCGGCCCTTGAATCTCATAGACCTTTGCGCCTTTTTCCGTCAGTGAATCGCGGGTGATTGCATGGATACGCTTGGCGTTGTTCCAAGCATAAGCCAGGGCCGAGACGATCACACCAACAACAACCGCTACCGCCAGGTCCTCCATCACGGTCACGACAGTCACCAGCACGATGACAAACGCGTCCATCAAAGGCACTTTGCGCATGATCTTGAACGAGTTCCAGGCGAAGGTCCCGATCACCACCATGAACATCACCCCGACCAAAGCGGCCAATGGAATCTGCTCAATCAGCGGGGAGGCGAACAGGATGAATACCAACAGGAACAGCGCCGCTGCGATACCTGCAATGCGCGTGCGCCCACCTGATTTCACGTTGATCATGGACTGACCTATCATGGCACAGCCGCCCATGCCTCCGAAAAAGCCAGTGGCCACATTGGCAAACCCTTGGGCGATACATTCTTGCGAGGCACCACCACGTTTGCCGGTGATTTCGCCAACAAGGTTCAGCGTCAGAAGCGACTCGATCAGGCCAATCGCTGCCAATATCACGGCGTATGGCAGGATGATCTCAAACGTCTCCCAGTTCAGCGGCACCATCGGGATGTGGAACGGCGGCAAGCCACCTTCGATCGAGGCAAGATCGCCCACCCGTGGGACGTCCAGTCCAAAACCAATCACCAATGCTGCGACGACCATGATCCCTGCCAAAGGCGCCGGGACAATGCGTGTAATGCGCGGCACGATAAGGATCACCGCCATAGTCAGGCCGACCAGACCCAACATAGTAAAAAGCTGAATACCGGAAAGCCATTCGCCACCGCTCATGCCATGGCCCGTGTTCTCCATGCTGCCGGGAACTTTGAACTGGCCCATCTGGGCCAGAAAAATCACGATGGCCAATCCGTTCACAAACCCAAGCATCACTGGATGTGGTACCAGCCTGATAAAACGCCCCCAGTGCATCGCCCCTGCGATCAGCTGCAGTATTCCCATCAAAACAACTGTAGCGAAGAGGTATTCGACCCCATGTTCTGCCACCAAGGCAACCATCACCACGGCCAGGGCCCCGGTTGCGCCCGAAATCATACCCGGACGCCCACCGATCAGTGCAGTGATCAGCCCCACCATGAACGCAGCATACAAACCAACCAGAGGATGCACGCCCGCGACAAACGCAAAGGCCACCGCCTCAGGGACCAAAGCAAGTGCAACCGTCAGGCCGGACAGCAGCTCGATCCGAAGGCGCGAGACGGTCAGGCCCTCATCCGGAACCCAACGAAGATCAGGTTTGGCGATACGATTGGCAAAGCTTGCCAGCATAGCTCGGGGCATAGGGCGTCCTGTTGGTTTATGGGTTCGCGCGAAAAAGGGACTTCTATCTGTGAACCGGTTTTTGAGCCACCGCATCAGGCGGGAGGCTGATATGCGCAGCACGCATAGCACATATCTCGCGAATAGGTGAATTGATGTCGGTTCGTTGCCGTCACACCTTGGCTTGATGCTCTGCCTGGCTCGGATAGCAACGACCCGAATCCCTGCGAAAAAAGTGATAGAACCACCGGGCGATCACCCTTGTCAAACCATGCAGCGCAGCGCACAAATCGCTGAACAGGCACCAAAATCGGAGAAAACCAGTGACCCAGACCAAGATTGCCGTCATCGGCGGATCAGGCATTTACGACATCGACGGATTGGAGAATGCGCAATGGGTCTCGGTTGAAACGCCTTGGGGTAAGCCTTCGGACCAAATACTGACCGGCGCGCTGAACGGCATCGAGATGGCGTTCCTGCCTCGCCACGGGCGTGGCCACATTCATTCGCCGACGGACGTGCCCTATCGCGCCAACATCGACGCGCTGAAACGTCTGGGGGTTACGGATGTGATCTCGATCTCGGCCTGCGGATCGTTCCGCGAGCATATGGCGCCCGGAGATTTTGTTGTCGTCGACCAGTTCATCGATCGCACCTTTGCGCGGGACAAGAGCTTTTTTGGCTCTGGCTGCGTGGCCCATGTCAGCGTTGCACACCCAACCTGCCCGCGTTTGTCAGATGCTTGTGAGACTGCTGGCAAGGCCGCCGGCATCACCATTCATCGCGACGGCACCTATCTGGCGATGGAGGGGCCGCAATTCTCGACACTGGCGGAATCCAAAATGTACCGCGAGCATTGGGGCTGCGATGTGATCGGAATGACCAACATGCCCGAGGCTAAACTCGCCCGAGAGGCCGAGCTTTGTTATGCTTCGATCGCGATGGTCACCGACTATGACAGTTGGCACCCGGACCATGGAGAGGTCGACGTGACCGCCATTATCGCCACCCTGACCGGGAACGCCGAAAAAGGCCGGGCCCTGGTCAAGGGCTTGCCAGAGTTGCTGGGGGCAGAGCGCCTGCCCTGCCCGCACGGGTGTGACCGGGCGCTGGAATACGCGATCCTGACCGCGCCAGAAAAACGTGATCCGGCGCTGCTGACGAAACTGGACGCAGTCGCGGGGCGGGTGCTCTAGCGATTGGTATCAGCGCCTATTCCGGTCGGCCGCATCAGTACTTAACCGAAAGGCAGCCTTTTAAGTTCGGTACGGGCGGCAGGGAACGAAGAGGATAGGAATGAAACGGCTCGAGGCCCTGGACGCCGCACGCTTTCTGGCATTTTGCGGCATGGTGCTGGTGAACTTTCGCATCGCGGCGCAGGTCAATCCGACAGATGACTGGGCATCGGCGCTTGTCGATGCACTGGAAGGTCGTGCTGCTGCATTGTTTGTCATTCTGGCCGGGATCGGTATTGGCCTGTCCAGCCCTTCTGCTGGAATTCTGTTACGACGGGCTGCATTTCTGTTCGTACTTGGCCTGATCAACATGACCATGTTTGAGGCCGATATCCTGCATTTCTATGCATTGTATTTTGTTGTCGGCGCGGCGTTTCTGTCCTCGTCCATCTTTGGTTTGTGGCTTGGCGCATGCAGTGTCGTTGTCCTGGCCGTTCTCGCCAATCTTATCTTTGACTATGATCAGGGATGGGACTGGGTTTCCCTGACCCATACCGACCTGTGGACGATACCGGGCTTTGTACGAAACTTGCTGTTCAATGGTTGGCACCCCGTTCTACCTTGGGCAGCGTTCTTGCTGATCGGTATGGCGATTGGGCGATCGCAACTACAGACGGTCTGTGTTCAGCACCGGTTGATCATGTGGGGATTTGGCGCAGCGGTTCTGGCCCTGTTTCCACAAAAGCTGGCAACCGATCCTGACCTGGTGGCCTATCTGGGCACTCAATCCATCCCTCCCGGGCCGTTTTACATTTTGGCCGGGGCTGGATCCGCCTGCGTGGTGATCGGCCTGTTGCTAAAGCTCTGGCCGCGGATTCAAGGGCTGGGCGCCGCGATGGCGCTGACTGCGCCCGGACGGCAAAGCCTGACGCTTTATATTGCGCATATCGTAATCGGGATGGGCATTCTGGAAGAGGCCGGCCTGCTGGACGGATCGCTCAGCGCGCCACAGATCGTTGGCTACGCCTTGGGTTTCTGCGTGCTGTCCTCAGGATTTGCGCTGCTATGGTTCCTGCGCTTCAGACGCGGACCACTTGAGGCGTTGATGCACCGCGTGACCCGGCCCTCAGGGGCTTGACCTTTGCTCGTCACCAAAGCTTGATACCCGCGTATCTTATTCGGAGATCACATGCCCTTTGACATCTGGCTGGCCTTTGTGGCCGCATCCACCGCTTTGCTGCTGATCCCCGGCCCCACTGTGCTGCTGGTGCTCAGCTATGCGCTGTCCAAAGGCCGCAGCGTTGCCGTAGCCTCGGCCACCGGGGTGGCGGTTGGCGATTTGGTGGCCATGACGGCCTCATTGCTGGGATTGGGAGCATTGGTTCTGGCCTCAGCTACGTTGTTTTCCGTATTGAAGTGGATCGGCGCGGCCTATCTGGTGTGGCTGGGTATCAAGTTACTCCGCAGCGCTCCTTCGGCGGGGCTGCAAGCGGTTGAACCCGGCGCAGATATCACTGCGCGAGGCGTCTTTGGTCACGCGGCCGCTGTAACCGCCCTGAACCCCAAATCGATTGCGTTCTTTATCGCCTTCGTGCCGCAATTCCTGCGCCCTACCGAACCTTTGGGCCCTCAATTCGCGATCCTGATAGGCACTTTCGTTGGGCTGGCCTGGTTGAACGCATTGGCCTATGCCCTTTTGGCAGATCGGCTGCGCCATATGATCGGCCGCGCAAGCACCATTCGCGCATTGACGCGTTTCGGGGGGCTGACCCTGATCGGTATGGGGATCGCCACATCAATCCTGCGTCGCCCGGCCTGAGGGCCTATTCTGCAGTGTGATCATTCATAAATCCGCGAATAAACCGCCTGATTTCTCGCGCCGCCGACGTGTCGAGTTCCCTGCACAGCTCTACAAAAGCATCGCGCTCGCCACGATCCAGCCGCAGAACCAGCTGGCTGTCCTTTTTGGCTGAAACCTTACGATCTGTCCCTGACATGCACTTTGTCTCCAAAAGACTTCAGAAGGAATGAAACGTATATACTAAGTATATAGAAAACATATGATGGGCAGCTAACAACCTTGCGGAATCTTTGCAAGTAGCCTGTGTTCAATTCAGGTAATTCTTTTTCGGAACCAACGCATTGGCTAAAAAAGACGACGTCTTGGGAAACCTATCTGGTTTTTTCGGTGAGATAGGCAATCGCACGTTCTAGGAAGATTGCAAGCCAGCACGTTCATTCTGTTCTTGCATGACCGTCCCCGATGGGCCAAACAACCCAGCGTGTTTTGACGCCAGAAGGGGTTGGTCATGTCAAGAAACAAGTCGGTCAAGGATTACATCCGAACCATCGTCGATTTTCCGCACGAAGGGATCATGTTTCGGGATGTCACCACCTTGTTTGCGGACCCGCGCGGGTTTCGCATGGCGATTGACCAGATGTTGCACCCCTATGCTGGCGAACAGATCGACAAGGTCGTGGGGCTTGAGGCGCGCGGTTTCATTTTGGGCGGCGCCATCGCACATCAGCTGAGCGTCGGTTTCGTCCCCATCCGCAAAAAGGGCAAGCTGCCCGGCACAACAATCAGCCAGGATTACACGCTGGAATATGGCGAGGCCATTGTCGAGATCCACGATGATGCCATTCAACCGGGTGAGAAAATTCTGGTCGTGGATGACCTGCTGGCCACCGGAGGCACCGCCGCCGCCGGGATCAAACTGATCGAACGGCTGGGCGGCGAGATCGTGTCATGTTCCTTCATCATTGACCTGCCAGAACTGGGCGGGCGCAAGGTTCTGGAAGAGATGGGCATGGATGTTCATGTCCTGTGCGAATTCGAAGGACTCTGATCGATCCCACAGTTACAGCCGCAGGACCGCGCCGGGGTTCATGATCCCTTTAGGGTCCAACGCCGATTTGATCGCCCGCATCGCGCTCAATTTGACCGGATCGCCATATCGCTCCAGATCTTCGGTCTTCAATCGCCCGATACCGTGCTCTGCGCTGACGGATCCCTGAAACTCATGCACAAGGTCATGAACGGCCCTTTTTACCTTCGCACTTTCGGCGTCATACTCTGACCGGGAATGCCCGTTTGGCGGAAACACATTGTAATGTAGGTTCCCGTCGCCCAGATGCCCGAAACAGTTCACCCGATACGGACCAAGCGCGGCCACAACATCTGCACCACGCCGGATAAATTCTGGGATGGCCGAGATCGGCACCGAGATATCGTGGCTTGAGACCGACCCGATCAGCCGGTTTGCATCCGGAATACGCTCGCGCACAGCCCACATGTCCTGCCGCTGCGCCTCGCTTTGTGCAATCACCGCATCGGTGACCAGCCCACGTGCCTCAGCGGCCTCGTACAGCACCTCAAACGCGGTTTCAGGTGATTGTCCCATCGACAAGCCAATCTCGATCAGTACAGACCATTCGGGCGGCTCGGCAAAAGCCTGCCGCGTCTCTGGCAGAACCTCACTCAGGAACAAAAGCCCCTGTTGGTGAATCAGTTCAAATGCGCTGACGCTGTCGCCCATGAGGTCCCGCGCCAGCGCCAGCAAATCAACCGCCGCTTCGGCAGAGGTGACCTGAACCATGGCCGTTCCAACCGCCTCAGGACGGGGAAACAGCTTGAGTGCCGCCGCAGTGATGATCCCTAGCGTCCCTTCGGCTCCGATCAAAAGATTGCGCAGATCATACCCGGTATTGTCCTTTCGCAACCGGCTGAGCCCATGCCAGATTTCGCCACTTGGTAGAACCGCCTCAAGGCCCAGACACAGGTCACGGGCGTTTCCATAGCGCAACACGTTAACCCCCCCTGCATTTGTCGACAGGTTCCCTCCGATCCTACATGACCCCTGTGAGGCAAGGGAGAGTGGAAATAACCGGTTCGCACCTTCGGCAGCCGCCTGCACATCTGCAAGGATCACACCACCTTCTGCAATCATCACATTCTCTGTCGGATAGACAGCCCGGATCGCTGTCATCCGCTCTAGCGAGATCAGCAAAGGCGCAGGCCCGTCCGACGTCACCTGACCGCCAACCACACCGGTGCCGCCCCCATATGGCACCACTGGGACCGATGCCTCGGCAGCCAATCGGATCAGAACCGCCACCTCCTCGACCGTTCTGGGCACCGCAAGCACCCCCGCCTGCCCGGAAATCCGACGGCGCGGCTCCTCGAGATATCGCGCGGTGACCGGTCGCAGCACTTCATCCGGCAAGGCGGCGCGAATTGATTGGGCGAATTGATCGTCTGCGGGATTCAGGGTCATGCCCATTCCTTGCCCAAGGCAACGGGTCCCGACAAGCCCTATTCCAACTCGATCAGGTATTGCGGCTCTAACACAACCACCGTTGGCCGGTCCGGAAGTGAGCGCAGGGATACGGTGATTTCCGACACGCCATCGCGTTCAACAGGGAAATCCCCCCTGATATCCGCCAGAAACCGATCCAGCGAATAGTCCGAAAACCAATGCATCGGAATGATGACCGAACTCTTCAACCGTTTCAGAACTGTAATCATTTCGGGCAGCGGCATGGTCGTCCCACCATCCACCGCTGCCATAACAACATCCAACCGTCCAAGGGCCGCAAATTGCGCGTCCGACGGAATGTGGTGCAGATGACCCAGATGCCCAATGCACAACCCGGCAACCTCAAACACAAAGATCGAATTGCCACGTTCTTCGACCCCGCCATAGACGGACCGGATATCGGTCGAGACATTGCGCACCAACATCTCTTCCAGATCCAGATGATGTTCGATCCCCTCCCCGAACACGCCCCACCCTTCCAGCACATGCGGAATGGCAGGATCGGGATGCGCGGTCCAATGCGTGCCATGGGCGTGGTTCATCGTCACCACATCGGGAATCAAACTGGCCCCGCCGATGAAGCCGGTGAAATCTGTCACGGCGTTCAACCCGCCCGGTGTCTGGATCAGAAAAGAAGCATGCGCGACATAGCTGATCCGGACGGAATACTCCGGCACCGGATCTTGCCACCCCGCTTTATGCAGGTATTCGATCCCTGGTGCCGCATCCGCAATGGCGATGCAATGGCTTGGCCGCCGCTCCTGTGCCACAGCCCCGCCCGAGATCACCAAAAATGCCAAAACCACCCAGCGCATGACGTGATTGTAGCGCAGAGCAACGTTGAGTCACGACTGCAAAGTTAAATTGAACTTTCCGCGGGTTGAAGTGCCTTAAACCACGATGCACTTACGCAGCTTGAACGGGCGTGAGACCTTCGCCGCACGCAACGCCTGTGCCAATGCGTCGCTCACAAAAAACGCGTCGCGCATTTGTGTGTCCATCCAGATGTCCGGCCCATCCAACGCAGACACGCTCACGGCGATGTCCTTGTCTTGCATTGCGCCGGGCGGCTGCCAGATATCATAATTTGGGTAAGGCTTTGTGATGCGCGGTGATTGATCAGTCAGCACTGCTGTCTTTTGCGCCCCAAAGTTCAGACAGAAGTACTCGCCCTCAACCGGTGTGGTGCGATCGTGTTGAAACAGTTTGACTGGATAGAGATTTCCGTCACCCAGATCGAACTCGCGCAAAACAGCGGCGCATGCTGCAGAAACCGTCCATAGCCCTCCAGCCATAAAGAAGTCCGGCTGCTTCTTTTCCTTTTTGTCTTTGTATTTCGCGTACACTTCTTTGGGGAAGCAATCTTCGGGCTGCGGTTCGCCAAGTCTGTTCCGCTTCATTGCTTCAACGGCTCGCTCCCTGTCGTTCAAGACAACGTCTGCCTCAAACCCTTTGATGCTAGAGGTGCTTACCATCGCACGGCTGATCCAAATCATTGGCTGTTTCGCCCGCGCCATGGTCCTACCCCGCTTCTGTCTTCCCGCGCCGGTCCGACCGCAGACAGGCATATAACACATGCGTTCGCCAGCGCCCGTCAATCTGCAGATAGGACTGCGCCACGCCTTCGTATTTAAAGCCCGAGCTTTCCAGCAATCCGCGCGAGGGTTTGTTTTCGGGCAGGCAGGCCGCCTCGATCCGGCTCAGGTCTAAACGCGTGAAGGCATGATGGACCACCGCGCCAATAGCCTCGCGCATATACCCGTTGCGGGCAAAAGCCTGACCGGTCCAATAGCCCAAGGTCCCAGCCTGTGCCGGGCCACGGCGCACATTGTCCAGGGTGATCGCACCAACCAGCAGGTCATCAGAGCGCCGGAACAGGAACAACGGAATCGCCGTCCCGCTCGCAACAGATCGCTGCGCCCAGTAGACCCGGTTGGTAAAGGACTTCCGACTCAGATGATCCGAAGCCCAGATCGGCTCCCACTGGGTCAGAAAATCTCTGGACGAGCGCCGCAGCGCTGCCCAGTCATTAAAGTCGGAGTGCACGGGCGGGCGCAAGCTGAGCCGCTCGGTTTCAAGTTTCAGCTTGCGTCTGCCCAGAAGCATCACGCCGCGCGCCTCTCCTGCAAGTCCGCAAGTGTGGGTGCACCTGATACCGGACCATACAGCGCCAGCGCCGCTGGCGCTTGTGCTGCTATCTGTTCAGCAAAGCTGCGGACATCTTCGGTGCTGACCGCGTCAATCTTGGCGACTGTATCCTCAAGCGACGGCACCCGTCCCCAGATCTGCACCAGACGCGCCAGTCGCTCGGCCCGGTTCGAGGGGCTTTCCAGCCCCATCAGCATTCCGGCCTTCATTTGCGCACGAGCACGGGCGACCTCTTCGGGGCTCATATCCTCGGCGGCACGTTTCATTTCGTCAATGGTGATCGTCGCCAACTCACCGATCTGATCCGCAGATGTGCCCGCGTAGATCGTGGTTGTCCCGGTGTCGGCATAGGCGCCGGCCTGGGCAAAGATCGTATAGCAAAGCCCGCGTGTTTCCCGAACTTCCTGAAACAAGCGCGAAGACATACCCCCGCCCAGCGCGGTCGAATAAATCTGCGCGGTATAGATCGCGTCGTCGCGATAGCCGGGGCTTTCCAGCGCCAAAGCGAAATGAGCTTGCTCCAGTTCTTTTTCCTGCCGCGCCTCACCACCGGTAAATCGAGCCACTTCAGGGATCAAACCCTTGCGTGGTTGCAGGTGACCAAACATCACTTCGGCCGTTTTCATCAGTGCATCATGATCAACCGCACCAGCAGCGGATAGGATCATCTGTTCAGGGCCATAATGCTCGGCCACGAAACCCGACAGATCCTCGCGCGAGAATGCGCTGACGCGTTCAGTGGGGCCAAGTATGGTCCGGCCCAAGGGCTGGTCGTGATAGCTTTGCTCTTGCAGCCAGTCAAAGATTACATCGTCGGGCGTGTCATAGGCCTGACCGATTTCCTGTAGGATCACACCGCGTTCGACCTCAATCTCGCGCGGATCGAAGATCGGGTTCAGGACGATGTCACCGATGACATCCATCGCCAGCGCCACATCGTCTTTTAGAACGCGCGCGTAATAGGCCGTCACCTCGCGCGAAGTATAGGCGTTGATATACCCGCCCACATCCTCGATCGCTTCGGCAATTTGCAGCGCGGATCGCCGTTTGGTTCCCTTGAACGCCATATGCTCAAGGAAATGGGCTATGCCATTCTGTTCGATCCGCTCATTGCGCGCACCGGCGGTTACCCAGATGCCTATGGCCGCAGATTGCAGCCCCGGCATATGTTCACTGACGATACGGAAGCCGTTCTTCAGTTGGTCTTGTCTGACAGTCACTCGGCGATATGCCCTTTGATATGATCCTCAAGGGCGCCCAGATCATTGGCGATGCGGGTCACCCGTTCCGGACGTTCATACAGATCAGACATGCGAGAGGGAAGAGGCGGATGTACGCCACTCGCCTTCTCGACCGCAGCCGGGAACTTGGCCGGGTGTGCGGTCGCCAAAGTGATCATCGGGACGTTCGCGTCGCGGTGCTCCTCGGCAACTTTGATACCCACGGCAGTATGGGGGCAGACCAGTTCGGTGCTGTGGGCCAGCGTGGCTGTGATCGTCGCCAGTGTTTCCTCTTCGGACACGCGGCCCGAGTCGAAGCTTTCGCGCAACGCTTCCATCGCGCCTTGGCTGACATTGAAGCCGCCCGTCTTCAGCTCGTCCATCAGCTGAGCCACAGAATTGCCATCCTCGTCATAGGCATAATACAGCGCCCGTTCAAAGTTCGAGCTGACCTGAATATCCATCGACGGGCTGATCGAGGGGATCGTATCGCCCTTGAAATACCCCTCGCCCGACAAGCAGCGGTGCAGGATATCATTCTGGTTGGTCGCCACTACCAACCGGTCAATCGGCAAGCCCATGCGTTTGGCCAAGTAGCCCGCAAAAATGTCGCCGAAATTGCCTGTCGGCACGGTAAAGCTGACCTTGCGATGCGGTGCGCCAAGGCTGACGGCGGCCGAGAAGTAATAGACGATCTGTGCCAGCACGCGGGCAAAGTTGATCGAGTTCACCCCCGCCAGTTTCACACCGTCACGGAAGTCGAAATCGTTGAACATATCCTTCAGCGCGGCCTGACAGTCGTCAAAGTCCCCGTCGACGGCCAGAGCATGCACATTGCTGTCCGCAGGTGTGGTCATCTGACAACGCTGCACCTCAGATACACGGCCATGCGGATACAGGATAAACACGTCTACCGCATCCAGCCCCCGGAACGCCTCAATCGCGGCCGAACCGGTATCACCGCTGGTCGCGCCCACGATAGTCACCCGATCCCCGCGACGCTTCAGCGCTACCTGGAACAACTGACCGATTAGCTGCATGGCGAAGTCTTTGAAGGCCAGTGTCGGGCCGTGAAACAACTCCAGCAGGAAGTGGTTCTCGTTCAACTGCTTCAACGGTGCGCGGGCGTCATGGCCGAACCCTTTATAGGCGCGGGCAATGATCTGTTTAAACTCATCTTCCCCAAATGATCCGCTGACATAGGGCCACATCACGCGAAAGGCGATGTCCTCATAAGACAGTCCTGCCAACGCGGCGATTTCATCGTGGCTCAAGACCGGGATTTCAGCGGGCAGATACAGGCCGCCGTCGCGGGCCAGCCCGGTCAGCATCGCCTCTTCAAAACTCAGTTCGGGCGCCTGCCCACGGGTTGAGACATATTTCATTGCGCTTCACTTTCTGATGGGGCGCGGCCGCGCCACAGGAAATAACCAGTCATCGCAGCCCAGACCAAAGCCAGGCCAAACCATGTGATTGCGTATCCCAGATGATCATTCGGGATGCCCGCAGTGTCCACTGGCAGAGGGGTCACATTCGGATCGGTTTGGGACCGTGCGATCAGCAGAACCGGGTCGGTTCCCAGAGCTGCGGCAAGAGCGGGAACATCGCGGGCAAACCAGATATTGGCATCCACATCTGGCTCGGGCGTATAGCTGTCGATCTCATCCGGCCAGTGCAGATTGCCCGTCAGTTCGATCTGCCCGGTTTGTCTTTCAACCTGTTTGGCAGTGGTTGGGATAAAACCGCGATCGACCAGAATAGTCCGGTCGCCAGTATCGAAAGCTTGGATAACTCGATAGCCAGCGCCTACTTGTTTCACCGAAACCAGAACATGGATTTCACCCGGCTGCATCTCACCCTGGACGAAAACCGGTAAGTACTTGTCCCGTGTCTCGGAAGGCTGCTGCGGCAGGGAAACAGGTTCGGCGGAGATCCGGTCGTTAATCTCGGCCAACACGTCTTGTTTCCACCCAAGCCGCTGTACCTGCCAGACGCCCAGCGACACAAGTACGCCCAGACCGGCGAGCCCGAAGATCAGCAGGAAAGTTATGCGGCGCATGGCGGGGTCAAACCTTGTTGCAGAAACCGGCGTCTTGTTAAGGGCGGTGTGAACTGAATTGCAACCACCCATTTGTATCGGGTGCAATCTTGCACCCTGATAGAGAAAAAGCCGCCCTTGGGGGCGGCTTTTGCAATTTTGTTACCGGTCCGGCGTCAGATCAAAGGGGCTTGTCCCCAGATATAGACTGCGAAGAACAGGAACAGCCAGACAACGTCAACAAAGTGCCAGTACCAGGCCGCGGCCTCGAAACCGACGTGCTTTTCCGGCGTGAAATCACCCTTCACTGCCCGGATCAAACAAACCGACAAGAAGATGGTGCCGATAATCACGTGGAAGCCGTGAAAGCCGGTTGCCATGAAAAAGTTCGAATAGAACTGATCACCACCGAATTTCCAGCCCTCATGAGCCAGCAATTCGTAGTACTCAAAGCCCTGCAGAGCGGTAAAGGCGATGCCCAAAACGATACCAATAGCGAGGCCGTTGATCAGCGCCTTGCGGTCATTGTCATGCACCAGCGCGTGGTGTGCCCAGGTGATGGCACAGCCCGAAAGCAGCAAGACCAGCGTGTTGATCAGCGGCAAGTGGAACGGGTCAACCGCGTGGATATCCGGCTGGATGTACTCGGTGCCCGCATAGTCGTACATCGGGTACATACGGTGTTTGAAGAACGACCAGAACCAGGCGAAGAAGAACATCACCTCGGACATCACGAACAGGATGAACCCATAGCGCAGGCCAATGCGCACGACCGGCGTGTGATCGCCTACACGGCTTTCGGCCACCACTTCGGACCACCAGGCGAACATGGTGTAAAGAACCGCGACAAGACCGGCCCAGAACATGTAGGAGGTGACGCCGTGCATCCAGAGGACGGCTCCGAACAACATCACAAAGCCGCCCGCAGCGCCGATCAGTGGCCAGATCGAAGGGGTCAGAATGTGGTAATCATGATTTTTTGCGTGTGCCATCAGCGTCCCTCACCTACAGGCGTTAGTTCTTGTTTGTATCAGCCTGAACATCAAGGGCGGCATAGCCCTCGGGCAGGTCAATTTCGTAGAATGTATACGACAGAGTGATCGTATGCACATATTTGGCTTCCAGATCCTCGACCATTTCGGGATCGACGAAAAAGCTCACCGGCATCTGAACCCGTTCTCCGGGTTGCAACACCTGTTCTTCAAAACAGAAACAGGCGATCTTCTGGAAATACCCACCGGCCGAATAAGGCGCAACGTTGTAAGACGCCTGACCGGCAATCGGGCGGTCCGTGGGGTTATATGCCTCATAGAAGGCCAGGCCCGTTTCACCGATGCGGATTTCCATCTGGCGCTCGACCGGCTTAAATTCCCAGGCCATGTCTTTCGCCTTTGAGGCGTCAAAGCGAACGGTAACAGTGCGCTCAAGGATGTCCTCTGGCGCGGCTTCAGCCACTCCGGTTGTGCCGCCATACCCGGTGACCCGGCAAAACCAGTCGTAAAACGGCACCGAAGCCCAGGCGAGGCTGCCCATCAGGACAACAACGCCGACGGTTTGCACGACGGTTTTTTGCGGCCCATTGAGCGCCATCAGTTCTGCACCTCTTGCATGGCCCTGTTAAAATCGGTCCCTGAGACTTTGACGATCGTCAGCCCAAAGATCAGCACGATGAATGCAGCAAGCGTCAGGCCAACGCCCAGATTTCGGCTGAACCGACGTTGATGCAACTCATGGCTTTTGCGCAGGCTCATGCCCAGCCTCCCAGCCCGTAAGGCTTCAGCAGTGCTTCGGCAAGGATCGCGCCGAAATGCAGGAAAAGATACAGCAGCGAGAGCTTGAAAAAGCCACGCTCAACTTTGAAGTTATCAGCCTCGGAGTCATCCTCGGTCCGACGCGATATTGCCCATGCTCCGCGCAGGAACAACGCGTTCAGTACAATAGCGACAGTCAGATAGATCGGACCGCCGATTGCCGAAAAGCCGGTTCCAATCGCAAGCACTGCCAGCAGAACGGTGTAGACCAGAATATGCCAGCGCGTCGCCCGCCGACCATGGGTTACCGTCAACATCGGCACACCCGCATCGTCGTAATCCGACCGCATAAACAGGGCCAGCGCCCAGAAATGCGGCGGCGTCCACATGAAGGTGAGGGCAAACATCAGCCAAGGTTCGACGGACATGGATCCGGTTGCAGCGACCCAGCCGATGACCGGCGGGAAAGCCCCAGCTGCGCCGCCAATCACGATGTTCTGTGGCGTCGAGCGCTTGAGCCACATCGTGTAGACAACGACATAGAAGAAGATGGTGAAGCCCAGAAAGGCTCCGGCGAACCAGTTGGTTGCAAGACCCAACATGATCACCGACAAGCCGGACAGTGCCAGGCCCAAGGCCATCGCTTCGCCCTCTTGTACCTTGCCCGACGGTATGGGGCGACCTTTGGTGCGCTTCATAACGCGGTCGATATCTGCATCCCACCACATGTTCAGCGCGCCGGATGCGCCACCTCCGATGGCAATGAACAATATCGCGCAGAACCCAACGAACGGATGTACCGGTACCGGCGCTGCCAGCAGACCAACAAGCGCCGTGAATACAACCAGCGACATCACGCGCGGCTTCAGCAGGGCGAAGTAATCGCCAAAGCTGGCCTCATTCGCATACGCTTGGGCGGTCGTTTGGCTTGCATTGATGCTTGCGTCGCTCATCTCGGGTCCTTTGGGGGCGAAGGCTGTGCGATCTCTCGCACAGCCTGCATCTTGTAGCAGGTGGGACGCATCCCGCCCTTACTGAAATCAGTTCGAAGCGACCTGATAGTTCTGCGGCAGGCCCGCATACTCGTCGATCGCACCTTTCAGCCACGCGTCATACGCCTCTTGGCTGACAACTTTGACAGTGATCGGCATATAGGCATGGTCTTTGCCGCACAGTTCCGAACACTGGCCGAAATAGATGCCTTCCTTTTCGGCCTCAAACCACAGCTCAGCCAGGCGTCCGGGTACACCGTCCTGCTTCACACCGAAGGACGGAATTGTCCAGGAATGGATCACGTCGGACGCAGTAACTTGCATCACGATGACCTTGCCAACCGGGACAACTACCGCTGTGTCGGTGGCCAGCAGCCACTCATCGTCGCTATACCCTGCGTCTGCCAGCTTGGCCCGCATCGCGTCATCCAGGACAAACGCCGTCACGTCTGCATCGGCGGGGCGGGTACCTTCGTCCAACGTGGCCGGATGGCCAAGCAGATAGCTATCGAATGCAAAATCGTGATCGACATACTCATATGTCCAATACCACTGGTTGCCGACAACCTTGATAACGACATCACCTTCGGGAATCTCCTGCTGCTTGAACAGAACCGGCAGAGAGAAAGCACCGATGAATACTAGAATCAGAATCGGACCCAACGTCCAGACGATCTCGACCGGAGTATAGTGCGAGAATCGCGCCGGGGTCGGGTTGACGCGTTGGTTATAACGCATGATGCAGTAAACCAGCAGGCCCGCAACGAATATGCAGATCGCGGTAATAATCACCAGAATCATATTATCCAGGCGATGAATCCCCTCGGCAAGGCTTGTGGCTGCGGGCTGGAATCCTATGCCGCCGTCAACCGGCTGACCGATAATCTCAAGCTCCTGAGCCATGGCGGGAAGGCTGGAGAGGGCTGTCATAAGCCCCGAAAGCTTCAAAGCGTTCTTCATTTTCTGTCCTGATCGTTTGATCTTTGCGTCCCTGGCGAAAAGGTGTGAATCGGCCACACCTCACCCGTTGTCTTTGGCCGCGTTAAAAACCATATTCCTGCGGGTAGATAAAGCAAAATGCTTGCGTCAAACAGACGCTATTTTTGATCTGGATCAAACTCGAAAGGTCCCAAGAGATGCCCAACGACCCGTTTCGCCCGTTTGAAAGCGCTCTTCCACATGACGAGGCGCTTGCGGTACTGCAATCCGCCACCGCCGGGGCCGAGGACGGAGAACTGTACGTTGAACGCCGGAAATCCGAGTCTCTGGTCTTTGATGACGGGCGCTTGCGGACCGCTTCTTATGACGCGTCCGAAGGTTTCGGCCTGCGCGCCGTAAAGGGCGAAGTGGCAGGCTATGCGCATTCAACGGACGTCTCGATTCCTGCCCTGAAACGGGCCGCCGAGACCGCGCGGCTGGCGGTCGGTGATGGTGGCGGAACGCTAGCTGATGCCCCCCGGGCCACCAACAAGCGCCTCTATACAGACGAAGACCCGATCGAATCTGCCAGTTTTCCCGTCAAGATCGAAACATTGCGCGAGATTGACGCCTTTGCCCGTGATCTTGATCCGCGTGTAGTACAGGTCAGTGCTACTATTGCTGCTGCGGTGCAGGAGGTTGAGATTCTTCGCCCTGACGGCATTCTGGTCCGCGATGTCCGCCCCATGACCCGGTTGAATATCTCGGTCATCGTGGAACAGAACGGCCGTCGTGAGAGCGGCTCGACCGGTGGAGGTGGCCGGATCGGCCTGGACGGGCTGATCGACCCAACCGACTGGCAGGATAAAGCCCGCGAGGCCCTTCGCATCGCCATGGTCAACCTCGAGGCTGTTCCCGCCCCTGCGGGCGTGATGGAGGTCGCACTGGGCCCTGGCTGGCCTGGCATCTTGCTGCACGAAGCAATTGGCCACGGCCTTGAAGGGGATTTCAACCGCAAGGGCAGTTCCGCCTTTGCCGGGCTGATGGGTCAACAGATCGCCTCCAAAGGCGTCACGGTCGTTGATGACGGCACAATCGCCGACCGGCGCGGATCAATCAGCGTCGATGATGAGGGCACACCCAGTTCGCGCACGGTGCTGATCGAAGACGGCATCCTGACCGGATATATGCAGGATCGCCAGAACGCCCGTCTGATGGGTGTTGCGCCAACCGGGAATGGGCGGCGTCAAAGCTATGCCCATAAACCAATGCCACGGATGACAAATACAATCATGCTGGGTGGCGATGCCGATCCCGCCGCTTTGGTAGCCGATATAAAGGATGGCATCTGGGCCGTAGGCTTTGGCGGCGGTCAGGTGGATATCACCAACGGCAAATTTGTGTTTTCCTGTACCGAGGCATACCGGGTTGAAAACGGCAAAATCGGCGCGCCGGTCAAAGGGGCAACATTGATTGGCGATGGCCCCTCTGCCCTCAAACGCGTTCGCGGGTTGGGCAACGACATGGCCTTGGATCCGGGAATGGGCACGTGTGGCAAGGATGGCCAATGGGTGCCCGTGGGCGTCGGTCAACCTACGGTCCTGATGGATGGGCTGACGATTGGAGGATCGGCGGCCTAAGTAGAATCGGTCACTGCTTCCAAAGCGCAGGGTTAACGCCCCGCTTTGGATATGCATTGATACTTTGCGGAGAGGCGTTTTCCGACTTCCGACTCGGCTGTATTTTTTGCCGTTGTTTTTCAACAACCTACGCAACTGAGACAACCGAGACTCGAAATATATCCGGAAAATTTGACGGGATTCACACGCTGTTAACCCTGGCAGCCGTAAACCAGTTCTGCAATCAGACGGAGCAACGGATGACCGAAGAGCAGCTTTCTTCCAATCACCCCACACTCCCACCCACCACGGAAGAGGATCGGTTTTCCTGGCTTCGTCTGTTGCGTTCTCGCAAAGTGGGCCCGGCGACGTTTCGGCGGCTGCTTCGCGAACATGGCTCGGCGCAGAATGCGCTGGCCGCGCTGCCGGAAATGGCACGCGCTGCCGGAATAGAAGGGTATGAAATCTGCCCGCCCGGCGTGATTGAGGCGGAACTCAAGGCCGCAAAAGCTGCCAATGCGCGGCTTTTGTGCCTAGGGTCCGCCGATTTCCCATCCGCTTTACATGATCTGAATGATGCTCCGCCAATGTTGTGGGCAATCGGTGACACCTCTCTTTTACAGCGCCCCTCGGTCGCTATGGTCGGTGCCCGCAACTGCTCATCTCTGGGCGCGCGAATGGCGCGCGGATTGGCGACCGATCTGGGAAAACAGGGTTATGTGATCGTTTCTGGCCTGGCCCGCGGGATTGATACCGCGGCGCACCTAGCCACGGTTGAAACAGGCACCATCGCCGTTATGGCGGGGGGGGTCGACGTGGTTTACCCTGCTGAAAATACCGATCTTGCCGCTGAAATCGCAGGTTCCGGGCTGCGCGTCTCGGAGCAACCCATGGGCGTCACGCCACAGGCGCGCCATTTCCCGCGTCGCAACCGGATCATCTCGGGCCTGGCAAAGGCCGTTATTGTGGTCGAAGCCGCCGCCAAATCCGGCAGCCTGATTACAGCGCGCGACGCCTTGGACCAGGGGCGCGATGTTCTGGCTGTGCCCGGACACCCGTTTGACGCGCGTGCGGCTGGCTGCAACCTGCTGATCCGCGACGGTGCTACTTTGATAAGGTCTGCAGAAGATGTGATCGAAGCGCTACCGCAGCAAGCGAACCTATTCGAACCCCAGCAAATGCTCCAAAAGAATTTACCCCGCACACCATGCTCAACCAATGACCTGGAACGCCTAATTCTGACCCGGCTCGGCCCCTCTCCTATCGCCGAAGACCAGTTGATCCGCGATGTTGAGGCAACGGCGGGTGAAATTGCCCCGGTTTTGGTCGATCTGGAACTGGACGGACGTATTCAACGCCAACCCGGGGGTCTTCTGTCATTGACCGCCTGAGTGTTGGATATCCAATCTTACACATGTATCCCATTGTAATCGCGTATAAATCCTTGCCTTCAAAGGAACGCATTGACAATTCGCTCTTGCCCTACACATCTTGCACACTCATAGAAGGCGCCAATTCCGTCGAGCGAGGTTTCCCCTTAAATGCCTGTAGTTGTTGTAGAATCCCCTGCCAAGGCCAAAACAATCAATAAATATCTTGGCCCGGACTACACGGTTCTGGCGTCTTACGGCCATGTTCGAGATCTGCCGCCCAAAGATGGCTCGGTCGATACCGAGGATGAGTTTGCGATGAAATGGGAGGTCGGGAACGACAGCCGCAAACATGTCAAAGCCATCGCCGACGCGCTGAAAGAAGACAACGCCCTGATCCTCGCCACCGACCCCGATCGTGAGGGGGAGGCGATCAGTTGGCACCTGCAAGAAGCGCTGACCAAGCGCCGCTCGATCAAGAAAGATACGCCGGTCAGCCGAGTGACCTTCAACGCCATCACCAAAGATGCGGTGACCGAGGCGATGCAGAACCCACGTCAAGTCGACATGCCGCTGGTCGAGGCCTATCTGGCCCGCCGTGCATTGGACTATCTCGTGGGCTTCAACCTGTCGCCCGTTCTATGGCGCAAGCTGCCCGGCGCGAAATCCGCTGGTCGCGTGCAATCGGTCTGCCTGCGCCTGATCGTCGAGCGCGAGATGGAGATCGAGGCGTTCAAGCCGGTTGAATACTGGTCGGTGCGTGCCCTGTTCGAAACGCCGCGCGGTCAGACCTATGAGGCGCGCCTGGTCACTCTGGCCGGTAAAAAGCTGGACAAGCACGATCTGTCCAACTCAACCCAGGCCGAACTGGCGGTGCAGGCGATCACCAGCCGCGCGCTCAGTGTCACTTCGGTCGAGGCGAAACCCGCCGCTCGAAATCCCAGCGCACCCTTCATGACCTCGACCCTGCAGCAAGAGGCCAGCCGCAAGTTCGGCATGGGTGCGCGTCACGCGATGCAAGTGGCACAGCGCTTGTATGAGGCCGGCTACATTACCTATATGCGAACCGATGGCATCGACATGGCCCCCGAGGCCGTGGCGGCTACGCGCGAGACCATCGCCGACCGCTATGGCGCGGAATATGTGCCGGACAGCCCTCGCATCTATAAGAACAAGGCAAAGAACGCGCAGGAAGCCCACGAATGCATCCGGCCTACGGATATGACCCGCGATGCCAAAGCGCTGAAGGTAACGGACGACGATCAGCGCAAGCTCTATGACCTGATCTGGAAACGCACCATTGCCTGCCAGATGGCCGCTGCCCGGCTGGAACGCACAACTGTCGAAATCGGAAGCGAAGATGGGCAGGTTGGCCTGCGCGCGACCGGTCAGGTGGTGATGTTTGACGGGTTCATGCGTGTCTATGAAGAAGGCCGCGATGATGTCGCCGATGAGGATGACAAACGCCTGCCCCAGATCATGCAGGGCGACCCTGCACGGTTCTCTAAAACCACGTTGCGGGATCAGTTCACCAAAGCGACAAGCGATGGCACGGACCGGGCCGCGAAAGAGGCCATTCTGTCAGACAATGAATCAGTTCTGGCACTGCAACATCACACTCAACCGCCGCCGCGCTATACCGAGGCGACGTTGGTCAAGCGGATGGAAGAGTTGGGGATCGGGCGACCGTCGACCTATGCCTCGATTGTCACAACGATTCAGGACCGGGAATATGTACGCAAGGACAAGAACCGGCTGATCCCCGAAGAAAAGGGGCGGATCGTCACGATTTTTCTGCTGAACTTCTTCCGTCAGTATGTCGGTTATGAATTCACCGCCAATCTGGAAGAACAGCTGGACGATGTGAGTGCAGGTGATCGGGACTATAAGGATCTGTTGGGCAAATTCTGGCGCGACTTCTCGGCCGCGATTGGCGAGACATCGGAACTGCGCATTTCCGAAGTGCTGGACAAACTGGACGAAGCACTGGCACCGCAGCTCTATCCGCCACGCGAGGATGGATCTGACCCGCGTGTCTGTCCGAAATGCGGCGCAGGCCAGTTGCACCTGAAAACTTCACGCACTGGCGGGTTCGTCGGCTGCGGCAACTATCCCGAATGCACCTATACCCGTCCTATCGCCGGTGAAGGTGCCGAGGGTGAAGAGCGCCTGCTGGGTGAAGATTCGGGTGATGATATCTGGCTGAAGACCGGCCGGTTCGGACCTTATGTTCAACGTGGAGAGCCAACGCCCGAGAACAAGAAACCTCCGCGCGCCTCGCTGCCACGTGGCTGGAGCAAGGATGATATGGATCTGGACAAGGCGCTGACATTGCTATCCCTGCCCCGCCAGATTGGTGAGCACCCCGAGGGCGGTATGATCAGCTCGAATTTCGGGCGGTTCGGACCATATCTGATGCACCAGCTGGCGGACGAGGCCAAACCGGTTTACGCAAACCTCAAAGACCCCAATGACGTGTTCGAGATCGGCATGAACCGCGCGGTCGAATTGCTTGCTGAAAAGCGCTCCAATCCGGGGCGCGGACGCCGGGCTGCGGCCAAAGCGCTGAAAGAACTGGGGGAACATCCCGATGGTGGCGCCATGCAGGTTCTGGATGGGCGCTATGGTCCATATGTGAAGTGGGAAAAGGTCAACGCGACCATTCCCAAAGACATCAAACCCGAGGACGTAACGCAGGAAATGGCCATCGAACTGGTCAATGAGCGCGCGGCCCTGAAAGGGACCAAGAAAAAGGCGGCGCCCAAGAAAAAAGCCGCCAAGAAGACAACCAAGAAGGCCGGTTAGGTAGAAATACCACCCTTCGCCCGGTTTCATTGACTTCCCCGTGACGTGACGGCACAACCTGCCCAACACCATCTCATTGGGGGAGTTTTCCATGAAGAAAATCTATGCCAATGCCAACGAAGCGCTCGATGGCGTGCTTTCGGATGGCATGTTGATCGCCGCTGGCGGGTTTGGCCTGTGCGGGATTCCCGAGCTGCTGCTTGAGGCAATCAAGACCTCGGGTGCCAAAGACCTGACCTTTGCCTCGAACAATGCGGGCGTGGACGATTTCGGTATCGGTATCCTGCTGCAAACGAAGCAGGTCAAAAAGATGATCAGTTCATATGTGGGCGAAAACGCCGAATTCATGCGTCAGTACCTCAGCGGTGAGCTTGAACTGGAATTCAACCCTCAAGGCACCCTGGCCGAACGGATGCGCGCAGGTGGTGCCGGGATCCCGGGTTTCTACACAAAAACGGGCGTAGGCACTGTTATTGCCGATGGGAAAGAACACAAAGACTTCAACGACGAGACCTATATTCTCGAAGAAGGTATTTTTGCAGATCTGGCGATTATCAAGGCGTGGAAAGCCGACGACACCGGCAATCTGGTGTTCCGCAAGACCGCCCGAAACTTCAACGTGCCCGCCGCCACTTGCGGCAAGATCTGTGTGGTCGAAGTTGAAGAGATCGTGCCCCGTGGCTCTCTGGACCCTGACATGATCCACCTACCTGGAATTTACGTGCATCGCATCATTCAGGGCAATCACGAAAAGCGCATCGAACAGCGCACCACCCGCAAGAAGGAGGACGCATAATGCCCTGGGACCGCAATCAGATGGCCGCCCGCGCAGCGCAAGAGCTCGAAGACGGCATGTATGTAAACCTCGGCATCGGTATCCCGACGCTGGTGGCAAATTATGTTGGCGACAAGGATATCACCCTGCAATCCGAAAACGGAATGCTTGGTATGGGTCCCTTTCCTTTCGAGGGCGACGAAGACCCGGACCTGATCAACGCAGGCAAGCAGACGATCACCGAACTTTCTCGGACTGCTTATTTCGACAGCGCTACGTCTTTCGCCATGATCCGGGGCGGCAAAATCGCCGCGGCAATCCTGGGTGCCATGGAAGTGGATGAAAAAGGCGATCTGGCCAACTGGATGATTCCCGGCAAGCTGGTCAAAGGCATGGGCGGCGCGATGGATTTGGTTGCAGGCGTCGGACGTGTGATCGTGGTTATGGATCACACCAACAAACACGGTGAATCGAAAGTGCTGAAAGAGTGCACCCTGCCGCTGACCGGCAAGGGTGTTGTGGATCGCATCATCACCAATTTTGGAGTTCTGGATGTGGTCGATGGCGGCCTGAAGATCGTAGAGCTCGCAGATGGTGTCAGCGAAGATGAGATGCGCGCCGCGACACAGGCGACGATTGTCGACTGATCAATTCACCTAATGGCAAGGCCCACTTCAGTGTGGGCCTTGGTCAATTAAGAGCCTGAAACACGCACCCGTCAGAAATCAACTCGGGCGGTGTCGAACACAGCGCTCGCGCCACCTGAAAAGCCGCGAGAACCTTGGGCACATAATCCCGTGTTTCCGCATAAGGCGGTACACCACCATGTTTGCGAACCGCACCCTCGCCCGCATTATATCCGGCCAGGACCAGGATCGGGTCGTTTCCAAACTCTTCCATCAGCCAGTTCAGGTATTTCACTCCGCCCGAGATGTTCTGCCCCGGGTGAAGGCTGTCCTCGACCCCAAATCGTTTCGCGGTCGCGGGCATAAGCTGCATCAGCCCCTGCGCTCCGGCCGAACTTTCCGCCTTCTCCCGGCCCGCCGATTCAACCGAGATGACGGCCAGCACCAACGCAGGCGACACATTTGTCCCTACGGTCGAGCGTAAAATGTCGATCCCCTGCCGTTGAGCAATATTCTGAAGCGTCTGCAATCGGGGCGAGGCTACGTTTATGGCGGCAAGCGCATTTATCGAGTCCTGCAAACGACCCGAACTGGCCTCATCTATCCCGGGTGAGATCCTGTCCCAGAACGCTTTATATGACCCGACGGGTTTGTTTTGCGGCGTAATTCCCGGAAGCCCCGGAGGCGTAACACGTGTCCTCGCGATAATCTCAGGAACTACGATCTCAGCCCCTGTGCTGGGCGCCGAAGGTGCTGAGGCATGTTCTGTAGGCGATATCTGAACGGTAATGCGCGGACGTTGGCCGGGTTTAGGTGCTTTGATCCGTTTATATACGCCACGCGGTTCGACTTCGTTGGCGGGGACAGACACAGGTGCGGACACCACTGCCAGCGCCAAGCCGGCGCAAGTTATTGCGTTCCGGAGATTCATTTGCCTGCCTCACGTTCTCTTTTGCGTCAATTTGAACCCCGAATCTGTCTGTAAGGCCAGAAAAACAATGTGAATTGGGGCAATTTCGCCTCATTTGGCGCCATTTTGCATCGGGTTTTATCGGTACTCGTACGGAGGGAATATTTTTATTACTTTAATTTCAATCAGTTAAACGGAAAGCTACCAAAAAGTTAAGCTGAGGCACAAAAATTTGGGGTTTGGCCCAATTCCTGCCACGCCCAACAGGCAAACATAATGCCATACCGAGACGATCGGGAGCGGACTGAGAGACGAAGCTCTGGAAGACGCCGAGGTTCATTAGACTTATTAGATCCTTTAGGAGGGACGTAACATGATCAAGTTCATCAAGAACTTCACCACTGACGAAGACGGCGCCGTGACAGTAGACTGGGTCGTTCTGACCGCAGCTGTTGTTGGCCTGGCCGCTGTTGCTTGGACACAGGTTAGCGACGGTGTCGACGATCTGGCCGGCGACATTGATACCGCCCTGACAGGCGTAACGGTTACCGCACCTAACTCGGGTCCGACTACCACCCCGTAATTATTTAGATAGAATTTTGAAGGGGGCTGCGCTCGTCAGATCGCGGCCCCCTTTTTTATAGAAAAAAGACGAGGTCCTGCGATGAAGGGTATTTCAAAATTCTTATCCGGGGAACATGGCGCAATCACCGTTGATTGGGTGGTGCTTACTGCTGCGCTGGTCGGCCTTGGACTTGTCACCGTATTCAACTTGACGGGCGGGGTACAACACGTCGATACCGAGACGGGTAACGCACTTCGCGGTATAGAGGTCTATTCTGCGAATCAGGAACAGGCATCGGAATCAGATTGATCAATCTGGCACTAAGGACACGGGCGTCAAAAAAATACTTCATTGTCCCCCTTTTCGACACAATTCTCCTGTAACCAATAGTCAGTTGAAGTCGTATTCCCTATGACGACTGACATCGCATACAAATAAATGAGGGAACGCGCATGCGTGCAGTATTTGGACTTGTCCTGATTGTTGGGGTGGCTCTGGCAGGAGGAGCTGTTTATATGGCGCGGGACTATATTTCTCAGTATCAGGCGGAATTGGCCAGAGAACGTTTGGCGGCTCAGGAAGCATTGGCAAATGTTAAGTCCGTCCCGACGGTGGACGTTCTGGTTTCGAACCGTGCTCTTAAGTATGGTGAGCGTCTGGCCGCTGAAGATGTGCGGATCGTGAAATGGCCTGAGGATGCAATTCCCGAAGGAAGCTTCCTTGAAATGGCCGTCCTGTTTCCAGAGGATGCAAGTGGCGACCGCTTCGTTCTGAGGACCATGGAAAAAGACGAAGCCCTGATGGAGGTCAAAGTAACCAAACCAGGCGAGGCAGCGGGTCTGACATCACGAATCGCGAAAGGTAAGCGCGCATTTGCAATCAGCGTGGACGTTGCCTCGGGCGTATCCGGCTTCCTTCGCCCTGGTGACAGTATCGATGTTTATTGGACCGGTTCATATGGTGGCGGAATCGACGGGTCGCGCGGCGAAATCACCCGCCTGATTCAAACCAGCATTGAGTTGATCGCTGTTGACCAGAGCGCCGGGTCCGATCTGACCGGAGCCACGATCGCGCGCACCGTTACGGTCGCTGCTACTCCGGAACAAATCGCGGCACTGGCTCAGGCTCAGAACACCGGCCGCCTGTCTTTGGCGCTGGTTGGCGTGCAAGACGACACAATCGCAAGCGCGGTCGAAGTTGACCAAAGAAAACTTCTGGGCATTAAAGATGTCGTCCCCGTGGCACCCAAAATCGCGGAAGAGGTCTGTACGGTCAAGACACGCCGCGGTGCCGAGATCGTCGACACGGGAATAGTAACACCCTGCACAAATTAACAGAAAATCAGTGCGTTACATGACCGGGGCCGCGCGAATTGCGCGGCCCTAATTTGTTCGCATGTTGCGCATTGTCCACATAAGGAAAATTCCAGAAACCATTGATTATTGCAATAAATTCTCAATTCGCGCAGTGTTATCAGACATAAGGCAGTAGCCGCAAAAAACGAGGCGTGATCGGAGAGGCAGGTCACATGAAAAGAAGTTCCTGGATAAGCGCAGCCCTATTGGGCTTGGCGCTCGTAGTTGGCCCAGTCGGCAATGCTGCCTGGGCTGAAACACTTCGCGTGGTAAAGAAGGGTACAGCGGAAACGCTTGATGTGCCAATGAACCGCGCAATAGTTGTAGAAAGTGAGCAACCGTTTGCCGAACTCAGCATCGCCAATGCAGGCATCGCTGATATTTCGTCGCTTTCGGATCGTACTATCTATGTTTTGGGTAAGGCTCCTGGCCTGACGACCCTGACATTGTTCGACGGTGCAGGTAATCTACTTGCTAATGTTCGGGTCCGTGTGGCACCGGATGTTACCGAGTTTAAAGAACGTCTGCGCCAGATTTTGCCAACCGAGCCTATCGAAGTTCGCACCGCCAATGACGGTATCGTTCTTTCTGGCACAATTTCTAGCGCTGCCAAGTTGGCGCGGGCATTGGAGCTGGCAGAGCGCTATGCACCGGAGCGCGTATCGAACCTGATGTCGGTTGGCGGCGTTCAGCAGGTCATGCTGAAAGTGCGCTTTGCCGAGATGAATCGGTCGGTGGCTAAAAGCCTGACTGCATCGCTTGGTTTCGGCGGCAGTGATGTGACTGGCGGTATCAACACGCTGAACAATGCTGGTGCTTTGGCAAATGCCCTGAACAACAACATTCCGGCGGTACAGACGAATACCGGCGCAATTCTGTTCGGCTTTGGCGCAGGCTCCACACAGGTTCGTCTGCTGCTGGAGGCACTCGAGTCCAAAGGACTGGCGCGCAGCCTAGCAGAGCCTAACCTATCCGCACTTTCGGGTCAGGAAGCGACGTTCCTTGCAGGTGGTGAAGTTCCTATTCCGGTACCGCAGGACGACGGCGTAATTGCGATTGAATACAAAGCCTTCGGTGTTGAAATCGACTTTATCCCCCGCGTTGTGGATGGTGATCTGATCAACCTTGAAATGGCTGCTGCCGTGTCAGCTATCGATGGTTCGTCGAACTTCACCATTCAAGGTGATAATGTTCCATCTTTCATCACACGCCAGACCAGCACAACGGTTGAGCTGCGCGATGGTGAAAGCTTTGCGATCGCTGGCTTGATCCAGGATGATTTCACCGACCTGAACAGCCAGATTCCTTGGTTGGGTGACGTCCCGGTTCTTGGCGCCCTCTTCCGCAGCGCGGAATATCAGCGTCAGCAAAGTGAACTGGTGATCATCATCACAGCCCACCTTGTGTCGCCGACTCGTGGCGAGGCACTGGCTCTGCCTACGGATCGGGTCAAACCGCCCAGCGAATTTGATCTGTTCGTCAATGGCAAAGTCGGTCGGACTGAACGTCTGGGTGCCGGTGCAGCTTCGGAAGTCGCGAATCAGGACTTCGGTAGCTCGTACGGCTACGTCCTGGATTGATTAGGAGGATAGGACCAATGCAGAAGTGGATCATCACACTGGGTCTTTCGGTCGCTGTCGCCGCATGTACGCGTGAGGCCGGATACGAAGCCGATCAAGGCGCGTTCGGGAATGCGACACTGAACAACATTCAAGTAATGAATGGCGAACTGACATATGCCCAGATCCTGGGCCAACGGTTCGCAGCCGAAGTGCCGACCCAGATCAACTTTGATTTCAACAGCGCTCAACTGGACGAAACAGCTCAGCGAGTACTCTTGCGTCAGGCGAACTGGATCAAACAGTTCCCCGAGGCACGGTTCCGGGTCTATGGCCATACGGATGCTGTTGGATCAACGGCATATAACCAAAGCCTGGGCCAGCGGCGCGCGAATGCGGCTGTTGCGTTCCTTACGCAGCAGGGTATCTCTCGCTCGCGGTTGGAGGCGGTTGTTTCATTCGGTAAGTCTCGACCTCTCGTGGCTACGCCGGATCGAGACCGTCGCAACAGGCGCACCGTGACCGAAGTATCAGGCTTCGTTGATCGTGCACCCCAGCTACTCGATGGCAAATACGCCGCTATCGTCAATCGTGAGTACGTGGAAAGCGCGGTTTATGAATCCCAGCTGCGCCGCGAGACCGCTATTGGCGATACAAGCGAACAATAAACTGTGATTGGGCGACATCGTCGCCCAATTCCCTACAATTGGTTCTTTTGCGCCTAATTCTTGCCTAAGTTCCAAGCCACATTTTCAACAATTGGGTGACCTGCGTCCGAAAATGGCCGCAATAGGGTGACAGCAAGCCAATCCTGTCCTCTGGGCCAGGATGGTTCGCCTACCCTTCGACGAGGATTGTGTTAATGACAAGCGCCACGCCGCAAAACGAAGAGACCGCAATTCTGGCCTGCACGATCAGCCGTGATGTCCAGAATTTCGATCTGCTTATAGAAGATATGGAAGGCGCTTTGGGTGAGCGTTGGGGCGATCTCGGCTTTGCCGAAGCCCTGACATTTTTCAACCAACCCGAGGCGAATTCACTGCAATTTGTCGCGTTGGCCATTGATGGCGAGGATGAAGACAACCTGTCACTGATGGGTGAAATCATCACACAGGCCAAAGACAAAAAAATCAAAATAGTTCTGATTGCCGAGGACGTGACCCCAGCTTCGCTGCATCAGTTGTTGCGCAAGGGCGCGGACGAATTCGTCCCCTACCCTCTTCCAGAAGGTGAATTGCAAGAAGCAATCGACCGGATGAACAAACCCGAACCCGTCGCCGTTGCCCCCGGATCAGATGCCGCACGTGCAGCTGGCGACTCTAAAGAGGGTGCTTTGTTTGTGGTTCAAGGACTTGCCGGTGGGGTCGGGTCGACGACTATGGCCGTCAACCTAGCTTGGGAACTGGCAACGGTCTCTGACAAAGAGGCCCCTTCGGTTTGTTTGATTGACCTGGACCTGCAATACGGAACGGTTTCGACATATCTGGATCTTCCCCGTCGAGAAACTGTATTCGAGATGCTGTCTGATACGGCGGCAATGGATGATGACCTCTTTACCCAGGCGCTTCAGTCCTATGAGGACAAGCTGCAGGTGCTAACTGCGCCGTCGGATATGGTGCCTTTGGATCTGATTACGCAAGAAGATATCGAACGGGTGATCGAAAAGGCACGAAAGCACTTCGATTATGTGATCGTCGACATGCCAACGACATTGGTTCACTGGTCGGAAACTGTACTGCAGGCCGCCCATGTTTACTTTGCCCTGATAGAGCTGGACATGCGTTCGGCTCAGAACGCATTGCGCCTCAAGCGCGCTTTACAGGCCGAGGAACTACCCTTCAATAAGTTGCGTTTCGCTCTCAATCGCGCCCCGAAATTTACCGATCTGAATGGTAAGGGCCGGGTCAAGCGCATGGGTGAAAGCCTGGGTATCTCTATTGATCTTCAACTGCCGGATGGCGGCAAACCCGTGATGCAAAGCGGTGATCACGGTCTGCCATTGGCCAACGCTGCGGCCAAGAACCCACTGCGCAAGGAAATCGCAAAGCTTGCGAAGTCGCTGCACAGTCTGGGCAGCAATAGCGCCGAAGCCGCATAACACAATCCCACAGGGAGAGCCGCCGTGTTTTCAAGATATAAAAAACCCGAAGCACAACCGGTCCAGGCACCGGCTAAATCGCCCGAGGCCACACCTGCACCTGCAGCGGAGCAAGCATCAACCGCTACTGCTGTTGCCCGGCGACCCACCCCCAAAAAGGCGGTCGAGGTTGTAGGGGCGGACAAGGAACGCAAGCGCAAAGAGCGTCTGGGCGAAATCAAGATCGAACTCCACCGCGAGCTTCTTGAAAACCTGAACCTTGCGGCCCTTGAGAAAGCTGGAGAATCCGAGCTGCGCTCGGAAATCAGTGCGATTGCCAGTGAGGTTCTGGAATCCCGCAACATCGTTCTAAACCGCGACGACCGGCAACAGCTGAACAAGGAACTGTATGACGAAGTAACCGGTCTTGGCCCTCTCGAGACCTTGCTTCAGGACGACTCTGTCAGCGATATTCTGGTCAACGGCCCGCAGCAAATTTTTGTTGAACGGTTCGGTAAGCTAGAAATTAGCGACGTTACCTTTAAAGACGAAAAGCACCTGATGCGGATCATCGACAAGATCGTATCCGCCGTGGGCCGCCGTGTTGACGAATCCAACCCCTATGTGGACGCCCGTCTGGCGGATGGCTCGCGTTTCAACGCCATGGTGCCACCGATTGCCGTTGACGGCTCGCTGGTATCCATTCGTAAGTTCAAAAAAGATAAGCTGGCCATTGATGACCTGGTGAATTTTGGTGCCTTCACCGAAGAAATGGCCGCCTATCTGCAGGCTGCTGTATCTACACGCCTGAATGTGATCGTTTCGGGCGGTACCGGTTCCGGTAAAACAACCACGCTAAACGCATTGTCCAGCTTTATCGACGACGCCGAGCGTATTCTGACCATCGAGGATACAGCGGAACTCCAGCTGCAACAGTCTCATGTTGGCCGGATGGAAAGCCGCCCGCCTAACGTCGAAGGCAAGGGTGAAGTCAGCCCCCGCGACTGTCTGAAAAACGCCCTTCGTATGCGTCCCGACCGTATCATCGTGGGTGAGACACGGGGCTCGGAAGTTATCGACATGCTACAGGCCATGAACACTGGCCATGATGGCTCGATGACAACGATCCACGCGAACTCGGCCCGAGACGGGATTTCGCGCCTTGAAAACATGATCGCGATGGCCGGGATCGAAATGCCGATCAAGGCCGTCCGTAGCCAGATCTCCAGTGCTGTGAACCTGATCGTTCAGGCAAGCCGCCTGCAGGACGGCTCGCGGCGTATGACTTCGATCACCGAAATCACTGGTATGGAAGGCGATGTGATTTCCATGCAGGAAATCTTTCGTTTTCAACGCGTTGGATTAACGCCCGACAACAAGATCATTGGCCATTTTACCGCGACAGGCGTTCGCAGCCACTACTCCGAACGCTTCCGTCTGTGGGGCTATGATCTGCCCCCTTCGATTTACGAACCAACGACTATGTAGGAGATCTTGAAATGCAACTGCCTATGGAGGCACTGATCTACGTCGCGATCTTCGTAGGCGTACTTGCGTTGGTGGAAGGAATCTATCTGGTTGCCTTCGGAAAATCCATCAGTCTGAACAGCCGCGTGAACCGCCGTCTGGACATGCTGGATAAAGGCGTCGGGCGCGAACAAGTTCTGGAACAGCTGCGCAAGGAAATGCAGCAGCATATGAAGTCCCAGAGTATTCCGCTCTATTCCCTGTTGGCGGACAAGGCTCAGAAGGCCGCCATCGCCTTCACACCCCGTCAGTTGATCCTGATTATGGTGTTGGTGACAGGCTTTGCCTTCATGGGGCTCAGCATTGCAACGGGAACGGAAACCATAATGCGGGCCGCAATTTCGGTCGCAATCGGTGTTGGTGGTGTCTATGCGTGGGTAAACAACAAGGCCAAAAAGCGTATGGCAATGCTGGAAGAACAGTTGCCAGATGCTGTGGAATTGATGGTTCGGTCGCTTCGCGTCGGGAACCCTTTTGTGTCCACCATTCAAATCGTCGCAAATGAAGTCCAGGATCCACTCGCCACTGAATTCGGAGTTATCGCTGATGAATGTGCCTATGGCCGTGACGTCGGTGAATCTCTCAAAGATCTGGCACAACGACTGGATATGCAGGATCTACGGTTTTTGGCAGTGGCCGTCGGCATCCAACAGCAATCCGGTGGTAACCTGGCCGAAATTCTGGCCGGTCTGGCCAAGGTGATCCGGGCCCGTTTTCGACTTTTCCGGCGCGTCAACGCTATCACAGCCGAGGCAAAATGGTCAGGAAAATTCCTATCTGGATTTCCACTGTTCTGCCTGGGATTCATTTTGGTGAACGACCCCGGGTACTATGACGAAGTTATGGATCACCCATGGTTCATTCCTGCCTGTTTCTTTGTCGGCATCATGCTGACACTGAACCTGATCGTCATGCGCATTCTAACCGACATCAAGGTCTGAGGACACCACCATGGAAATCCTGACCCAAATAAATGACTTTCTAACCGAGCTCCTTGGCCCCTTCGGTCCACTGATCGTGGTTGGTGTACTTGGACTGTTCATGATCTTGATCACAGTCCCCTTGATCCTGAGCCAGCCAGAAGATCCCCTGAAGAAACTGCAGCGTTCTAATGCAGCCCCTCGACAGGATAAGAAGGTCAAAAAGGACAAGCTCAGAACCAGCGGGCGAAACGAGCAGCTTGAGAAGTTTGCCAACTTCCTTGAGCCACAGAATAAGGAAGAACTGTCTGCCATGCAGCTGAAACTGCGGCAGGCGGGGTATCAATCAAAGGACGCAGTTCGGTTCTTCCACTTCGCTCAATTTTCCTTGGGCATTATCGGAATTGTGATTGGTGTTTTGCTGGTCACTGTCCTTTCCGACGGTCAGGAATTTACCGCGCAGCAGATGATAATACGAGTTCTTGTCCCGTCGGCCGCCGGGTATTTTCTGCCACGCTATTGGATCACCCGAAGGGTCGCAGAACGGCAAGAAGCGATCACCGCAGGCTTTCCCGATACTCTTGACCTGATGCTGGTCTGTGTCGAGGCTGGCCAGTCGCTGGACCAGGCCATCGTTCGCGTCGCACGCGAAATGAAAGCTTCCTACCCTGAGATTTCGCTTGAATTTGAAGTCGTCGCCCACGAATTGAAGGCCGGTAAGGACAAGGATACGGTTCTTCGCGATTTTGGTACGCGCTGTGGCGTTCAGGATGTTAACTCATTTGTGACGGTGATGATCCAATCGGCAACATTCGGTACATCCATCGCCGAAGCTTTGCGGGTTTACGCTGGCGAGATGCGAGATAAGCGCGTGATGCGCGCCGAAGAGGCCGCTAACAAGTTGCCAACCAAAATGACACTCGCCACTATGATGCTGACGGTGCCACCGTTGCTGGTCATTCTGGTTGGACCCTCGGCCAAAGGCATCGCTGAATTCGGCGGAGGCTAATAGCCTATGAAATTGAAACCCAGGTGCATCCAAACGGGGATACGCCGCGTGTTACAGGCCACCGTGGTTCTTGCCACGGTGGCTTCTTGCACGGAAACGGGGTCCTCCGGGGATCTGGATGCACCTGGCATTGATCGTAAAGCCCCGGCCGAGGATCAGATCGCAGTTGGCAACCGGCTGATGGCTTCGGGTGAATACGAGCTTGCGTTGGATGCCTTTATCCGCGCAGCGCTCAATCAGGGAATGACAACGCAGATCCTGACCTCGATGGGGACGGCAAATCTGGGCCTTCGGAGGCTTGGACAGGCGGAAACACTGCTGCGCCGTGCGGTTGAAGATGACCCCGAATGGTCTGTCGCCTGGAACAATCTGGGTGTGTTGCTGATGGAAATCGGTGAATACCCCGAGGCCGCTCAGGTCTTTCGCCGGGCCTATGCTCTCGATAATGGCGAAAGTGACGCAATCCGGGACAATCTGCGGTTAGCTCTCGCAAAAATGGAAAATACTGATAATAATACCCCTCAAGAACAAGAATACACACTGGAGCAGCAAGGCGACGGGCAATTCATGCTGCGCAAGCTCCCGTAACATAGGCAAGAGCAGTAAGGGACGCAAAAATGCGCCAACAATTCTTGATTCCGTCTATCGCAATCTGCGGGCTGATCCTCTCAGCCTGTGAAAAAGAGTCCGAAGAAGAAAAGGTCGAGCGTACATTTCAGGAGGTGAACGTCATTGACGAAACCAACCTGAACGACGTTCTTCTGTCGGCCGCCGATCCGAACGAAGCCGTTACCTATTTCCAGGGTGCCGCCGCCAAGAACCCGGGTCGTATAGACCTGCAACGTGGGCTGGCGATTTCACTGGCGCGCGCTAAACGGACGACCGAGGCAACCGCCGCCTGGAAAAAAGTCACCACGATGAGCGGTGCGACCAATGTAGACAAGGTCGAATACGCAGATTCTCTGGTACGTTCCGGGAACTGGTCACAGGCCAAATCGACATTGGATTCGATCCCGCCGACTTTTGAATCTTTCAAACGCTACCGCCTGGAAGCCGTCGTCGCGGATTCGCAAAAAGACTGGAAACGCGCGGATCATTTCTATGAAACCGCCGTGGGTCTGACGACCCGCCCCGGTGGTGTAATGAACAACTGGGGATATTCCAAACTGACGCGCGGCCAGTACGACGAAGCCGAACGGTTATTCACCGAGGCCATTCGACAGGATAACTCTCTATTCACGGCAAAGAACAATCTGGTCCTCGCCCGGGCTGCACAGGGCAATTACAGCATGCCTGTCGTTCCCATGTCTCAGGTCGAACGCGCGATGTTGTTGAACACAATGGCCATCTCGGCGGTGAAACGCGGTGATGTGGCGACGGCCAAGAACCTGTTCCGCGAAGCGATCGCCACCCATCCGCAACATTACGACGAAGCCGTTCGATCCCTGCGCGCGCTTGAGGAAGCCTGATACATGCATATTCCAGCGGGTGCTGCGGCCTGGTTTTTGCCGTTCGTACTGCCGATCTGCTATTACGTAGCCTTCACCGACCTGCGTGACATGCTCATCAAGAATCACGCCGTAGTAGCACTGGCTGCGGTATTTGCGGTCATCGGTTTGTTTGTCCTGCCGCCCTGGTCGGATGGTTGGATTTCTGGCCCGTTTTCTGTGTCCCTCCCACCCTATTTGTGGCAGCTGTTACATATAGTTGTAATGCTGGTCATCGGCATTCTGCTCAACGCAGCCGGCATTATGGGAGCCGGAGACGCAAAATTCATAGCCGCGGCCTCAGCCTTTGTTTGGATGGGCGATTTCACATTGGTATTGTTGATCCTGATGTCGACCACCTTGGCGGCCTTTGTCACGCATCGATTGGCCAAACATACCGCTCTCAGAGCTATTGCCCCAGATTGGGAAAGCTGGCGTCGGGACAAACAATTTCCAATGGGTTTCGCGCTTGGTGCAACCCTGGCCATCTACCTGATACTTGGAACTGTTTACGGCTCGTAAACTATCATCAGTCCGCCTTGTCCCCGCCTTGGAACTGACACAAAGCCCGGCCAAATTTTCGTCAAAGGGCCCTTTTCAGGGCTATTGGCGTGAATACTGAATTAGACGGGCAACGCTCATGAATATGCAGACAACCTCGGTAATGGCCCCCCCTACCCCAAAGGGGTTGGGCGATATGCAGCTTCCTATTGTTATGATGCGGGATATCCTGCTGAAAACTATCTTTCGTAAAACCGTAGATACAGTTTCCGAAGTTGCCCAAGCGATCTGCTTGCCGGGTTCTGTCACACAGGAATTGATCGACCTTGCCCGCGAACAAAAGCTGCTGGAAGCAACCGGTACTTTGAACGCCAACAGCGGCAATGAGATGGGGTATCAACTGACCGATGCGGGCAAAGCGCGTGCATTGGATGCGCTGAGCCAGTCCGAATATTTCGGCGCCATGCCCGTCCCGCTGGATGTGTACCGCGAGCAGGTAAAACGCCAGTCGATCCGGAATATCCAGGTTTCCCGCGACCAGTTGACCGGGGCAATGGGCCATCTGGTTCTGCCTGACAGCCTGCTGGACCACCTTGGACCCGCGGTCAGTGCAGGCCGATCAATCCTGATGTATGGACCTCCGGGTAATGGTAAATCCTCTATCTCGAACGGTATTCGGGATGCTTTGGGCGATAATGTCTATGTCCCATATGCCATCGAATACGCTGGTCAGGTGATCACGGTGTATGACCCGATTGTACACACAGCCATCGAACAAGAAGCAGATGATCCCAATAGCTTGCGCCGCCGCAAGCGGTTTGATTCGCGCTATGTCCAATGTGAAAGACCAACTGTTGTGACTGGCGGTGAACTGTCACTCAGCATGCTCGATCTGGTTTATAACCCTACGGCGCGGACCTATCAGGCCCCGCTGCAGCTGAAATCGACGGGCGGCATCTTTATCGTTGACGACCTTGGCCGTCAGCAGGAACCACCTCAGGCCCTGATCAACCGCTGGATTGTTCCACTGGAAGAGAACAAGGATATCCTTGGCCTGCAATCGGGTGAAAAATTCGAAGTGCCCTTTGACACGCTGGTCATCTTTTCGACCAACTTTCACCCCAACGAGATCTTTGACCAAGCCGCTTTGCGCCGGATCTTCTTCAAGATCAAGATTGACGGTCCGAACCAAGAGAACTTCCTGAAAATCTTCGCCATGGTGGCCCGCAAACGCGGGATGCCTCTGGACGAGGCCGCATTGGTCCATCTGCTAAAGGTCAAATACCCGACCATCGACAACATCTATGCGAACTATCAGCCGATATTCCTGATTGATCAGATGATCTCGATCTGCGAATTCGAGGGCATCCCCTATCAGATGAGCCCCGATCTGATTGAACGCGCTTGGGCCAACATGTTCGTCAAAGATGAGAAAATCGTCAAATAACCTAATGCCATTTCGCTGACGGGCCGGGTAATCTGCCTTTATGACGCAGATTCCCGCCCGGATTACTGACTGGTTTGAAGACAAAGGTTGGTCCATCCACCCGCATCAGCAGGACATGTACGACCGGGCCCTTGAACCGGCGACGTTGCTGATAGCCCCCACCGGCGGGGGCAAGACAATGGCCGGATTTCTGCCCACGCTGGCCGATCTGGCAGAGCGGGACCATGATGGCCTGCATACAATCTACGTCTCCCCTCTCAAGGCGCTGGCGGCAGATATCCGGCGAAACCTGCGTGGCCCAGCCGAGGAAATGGGCCTGGCCGTCCGGATTGAGGACCGCACCGGAGATACCTCAGCCACACAGAAAAAGCGTCAGCGGGTTGACCCACCGCAGATCCTTTTGACCACACCTGAAAGCCTGGCCCTGCTGACCTCTTATGAAGACGCCGGGCGGATGTTTCAGGGCGTGCAACGGGTGGTTGTCGATGAAATCCACGCCCTGGCCGAGAGCAAGCGTGGCGACCAGCTGATGCTGGCGCTGGCCCGTCTGCAGGGGCTCTGCCCGGACCTGCGCAGGGTGGGCTTGTCTGCAACGGTCGAAGACCCCAATGCGATTGCCCGATTTCTGGCACGTCACCCTGATCCCTGCCGGATCGTTGAGGCCGATCCTGGGCCTGACCCCGATATCCAAATGTTGGAAACGCCGGAAATGCCTCCGTGGTCGGGCGGTGGCGCGGCCTATTCCATCCCTGCCGTTCTAGACCAGATCCGGAAGCATAAGACGACGCTTATCTTTCACAACACCCGCGCACAGGCCGAGATTTTCTTTCACAACCTCTGGCTTGCCAACGAAGACGGGCTGCCGATTGGCATTCATCACGGCAGTCTGGACAGGCAGCAACGCGAACGTGTCGAGGCCGCAATGGTTCGCGGTGAGCTGCGCGCAATCGTCTGCACAGGCAGTCTGGATCTTGGTATTGATTGGGGCGATGTCGACCTGGTCATTCAGATCGGGGCGCCCAAAAACGTCAAAAGGCTGGTTCAGCGCATCGGGCGCGCAAATCACAGATACAACGCCCCCTCCAAAGCATTGTTAGTGCCCGCAAACCGCTTCGAAGTTGTGGAATGCATAGCGGCACTTGAGGCTGTGAAAGCTCATGATCTGGACGGTGATTCCCGCGGCGCAGGTCCTCGCGATGTGTTGTGTCAACATATCCTGATTGCCGCAGCATCCGGGCCATTCTTGGCCGATGACCTGTTCCGGCAAATGACCGCAGCGGGCCCCTATGCCGGGTTGACCCGAGCAGAGTTCGACGCCTGTTTGGACTTTTGTGCAACCGGGGGCTATGCGCTGCGCGCCTATGATCGGTGGCAAAGGCTGCAGCTACGGCCAGATGGTCAATGGCAGCTACGTGACCCCCGTGCTGCGCAGCGTATCCGCATGAACCTTGGCACGATTCAGGACACCGATACGTTGAAAGTCCGCCTGAAACGCAATCGAGGGGGCAAACCTCTGGGAGAGGTCGAAGAAGCCTTTGCTGCCTCGCTGACCCACGGAGATACCTTTCTGATCGGCGGCCAGATCGTGCGCTATGAGGGATTGCGCGAGATGACGGTCGAAGTCAGCCGCCGAGCGGATAAGAAGCCCAAGATCGCAATGTTTTCAGGCACCAAATTTGCGACCTCGACGCAGCTGAGCGACCGTATCCTGCGGCTGTTTGCACAGCCCGATTGGCCCCAGTTACCCGCGCATACCGCGGATTGGCTGGCGTTGCAGCGCGATATCTCGCGCCTGCCTCAACGTGACAGGTTACTGATCGAAAGTTTCCCCAACGATGGGCGCGAAAACCTGTGTGTCTACGGTTTTGCGGGTCGCAATGCGCAGCAGACACTGGGGCTGTTGCTGACCAAACGAATGGAGGAAACCGGCCTGGCACCGCTGGGCTTTGTTGCCACCGACTATGCAACCCTGATTTGGGGGCTGGACGCAGTAATGGACCCGCGCCTGCTGTTCCAACCGGACGAGCTGCGCAACGGCTTGGAAACCTGGCTGGCGGGCAATGCCGTGATGAAGCGCACCTTTCGTGCCTCGGCCACGATTGCAGGGCTGATCGAACGGAACATGGCCGGTCAGCGCAAAAGTGGTCGGCAGGCCACGTTTTCCTCAGATATCCTCTACGATACTTTGCTGAAATACGATCCCGATCACCTGTTAATGCAGATCACCCGAGAAGAGGCCATGCGCGGTCTCGTCGATTTCGGGCGGATCGAGGCACTGATCGAGCGGATCGGGGGACGCATAGATCTGATGCGATTGGATCGGGTTTCACCTCTGGCTGCACCACTGTTTCTTGAGGTTGGCAAGGTACCCGTCAAAGGTGCTGCTGAAGAACGCCTGCTGGCGGAAGAAAGCGCGCGCCTATTGCAAGAGGCTGGGCTGAAATCCTGCTAAAATCTATTGCGCGCGGTAGCGGAACGTCGCAAAGAACGTAACATGAACGAAGTTTCGATCTGTTTAGCCGGGCAAAATCTGTTGGCGCTTGGGTCTGGTGCCCTTTGGTGGCCCGACAAAAGCGTGCTTTGCGTGTCCGATCTGCATCTGGGTAAATCCGAGCGTTTGGCGCGCCGGGGCGGCACGACATTACCCCCCTATGACAGCCAGGACACCCTGGCCCGATTGGCCGCAGATATCGAGCACACTCAGCCTGACATCGTTATTTGCCTTGGGGATAGTTTTGATGATCTTGATGCCCTAAACGCCTTGAGTGTGCCCGACAGGCTGAAGATTACGGCGATGCAGGCCGGTCGCCGCTGGGTCTGGATCGAAGGAAACCATGACCCCGGCCCGGTAGATCTGGGCGGAAGCCATCTGGCCGAATATGCGGTTGACCCTCTGGTCTTTCGTCATATTGCGCAACCCAAGGGCAAGGCTGAGGTTTCGGGACATTACCACCCCAAGGCGCGCGTGCGGATCCGCGGTCGTTCCATCACCCGCCCCGCCTTCCTGATGGATCAGGCGCGTCTGATCCTGCCTGCCTATGGGACTTATACTGGTGGGCTCTTTAGCTCGGATCACGTTCTGGACGCCTTGATGAGCGATCAGGCAATGGCGATCTTGACAGGGAAAGTCCCGCAAATGATCCCAATGCCCAGATAGGGCGTCTCAGATCAGGCCATCTTCTTCTAGGAACGGACGGTATTTCCTGCTGACCGGAACAAGCTCGTCGTTCTTCAGGCGCAACATGGTCTTGCCACCCTTACGTTCGACCCCAGCAATGGCGTCATCGACAACCCAATGCGATCGGTGCGTGCAATGGCCCGGTATAGGTTCCATTTCCTCTATGGCGTCGGTAAAACGCGACCGGATCGTAAACGTGCCCTCAGAAGTCACCACATCCACATAGTGGTCTTGGACCGTCAGGCGATAGACCCGACCCTGAAAGGATCCCGGCAACCGCTTGTACATGCGCGGCAGCGGAATTTCAGCATATTCGGATTGAGGTTTCGATGCCTCACGCCGCACCAGGATCAAGCCCACCGACAGCAAGGCGCCATAAGATGTTACGGATAACATATCCGGGCACGGCAGTCCGTTGGCCGAAAACAGCAACCAGACCATCAACCAAAGGCTTGGAACGAAAAGGACGAAAACCAAAGATATCAGCACAAGGTCGCGCCCAGAAAACTCGGTCTCAGCGAACAACCTGCGCAACAGTCTTCTTGCGACGCAGGTCACCCCTAGCGCCAGCCCCATCACCCCGATCCAGAAGGCCAAGCGCCAAGGAAAGGTTACTTCGATGGCCTGAAATGGTTGGAATACGAAGGACAATAGCAGAAGGAAAACCAGCCCGGCAATCAACCGGTACCCTACTATTTCGGCGAAAACTGGGCGCAGTTTCGTGAACATAAACACTCGACAACAACTCTCCGGGTCCAGCCAATACTACCGGGGACTTGCCATATTACAACGTAACCGGCTGGAATAGAAAGTTTATCACCAATACAGGCACATTCAATGCCCGTAATCTCACACTTAGTTTACATATTAACAAATTTTAGGCCGGGGAGTACCCCGGCCCTGAAAATCTACATGCACGACTGTCCGCTATGGGTCACACCGTCAGGCCTTCTGGTTCTGGGAGTTTGTTTGCGCGGCATGCGGCGGTCAGGGTGTTGGCCAGCAGGCATGCGATT
>NZ_JBXWNT010000011.1:0-150857 GCF_059610505.1 Ruegeria sp. CDSC079 | reverse complement strand
CCAATCTCCTGAATCGGCTTCTTCTTCGCCTCACGCGCAATTTCGATGTCAGATTTATAGCTCATTGGGTTTCGGTCTCCCTGCATAAAATAGGCCAATAGTATTCCAACCAGAACGGCAAAGAGCCGAGCCAGATTCGCATATATTTTTCTTTAAAGTAAATATTTATTCCCTAGGGTCAATATACGAGTTTAACACTCCCTGAAAGTGCTACTCGATTCATCATTAGGAAACAGAGGCTGGCCACAGCGATCAGGCGTATCTTTTCCGACCCGCGCTGAGACCAAGCAACCAATCTTCAACGATGCGCTGCTCTGGGAAAGCTTTGTTAAGAGGCCTTTTTAACAGGTAGTATCCGGACTGTGTTCGCACTGATGTGCCAAGAACCGGTCTGACCAAAGTGCCGCTTTCAAGCAAAGGATCAACAAGATGGGCCCAACCCAATGCAATTCCCAGCCCATCGACAGCTGCTTGCACTGACAATGGATAGGTATTGAACTCCACTGCCTGTTCCATCGAGGACGTCGATACCCCATTGCCACTGAACCAAGTGCGCCATGTCATCCACTCTGCATGGCCACTGGCCACTTCAATAAGGTCCAGTTCCGGCAGCGCAGATATATCTGCCGCTTTGGGGTTGCTCTTGAGATACTCTGGGCTGCAGACCGGAAATACGGTTTCTCCGAACAAAAGCTGTGCCTCGTATCCCGGCCAATCGCCATCTCCACGCAGGATCGTCAAGTCCATCGAATCCGACAGGCACTCTGCGTCGCTGTCAGAAGAGACCAGCGAAATACGGATGCGGTCATTTGATTTGTTGAACTTGCGAAGTTGCGGCATCAGCCAAAGAGAAGCAACAGAGTTGGTGGCGGAGATCGATACCGTGTTGGCCTGATGTTTGGCCAGCATATCCCGGCTGACATCCCGCATCAGGTCCAGCGACTTCTCCACTGTTGCCAGCAGGATGGCCCCTTGTTGGGTAAGCGAAACAGAACGGTGCCCTCGCACAAACAACGGCACATCATAGTGTTGCTCTAGCAACCGCACTTTGCGGCTGATCGCCGTTTCAGAGATGTTCAGAACCTTACTGGCCTGCGCAAAGCTCTGCGCCTTTGCGGCAGCTTCAAACGCCAACAAATAGTCGAGCGGTGGAAGGACTTTCCCTGTGACTGAAGTTTTCTTTGGCATTTCAGAGCGGATTCCCGAACTGGACGTTATAGCGATCGAAAAACATTTAGCCTCATCTGCTGGCAATCGATCAGGCAACTAATTGTTAAGATAGCAAAAAGTCGTGTTAGCCTCAAGAATTTATGGTCAAAGACCCTCAAATTTCTGTTCTGCGTCTGGGGCGATTCTGCGCAGAATGCACAAATTCGGGGCCGGAAGAGTCCACAACCTAAAAATGAACATCACTCAGGGAGCAAACATGAAACTTACAAACCTCCTTTCTGCTGCAACTTTGGCAGCAGTAGCGGGAACAGGGGCGACTGCAGAAGACAGCAGCGACCCGATCGTGATCCCAATTCACAATTGGTCCAGCCAGATCGTGATGTCGAACGTTGTCGGCCTGATCTTTGAAGAGATGGGCAACAATGTCGAATACGTCACCACCGACAGCCAGGCGGTCTATGAATCGGTGCGCCTGGGCGATGTGGCGTTGGAGATGGAAGTCTGGGAAGGCGCGTTTGGCGCGTCCTACAGGGCGGCATTGGAAAAAGGTGGCCTGCATGACGCAGGTGATCATGACGCGGTTACACGTGAGGATTGGTGGTATCCCATGTGGACCAAGGAATCCTGCCCGGGCCTGCCAGATTGGAATGCATTGAACGACTGCGCACACCTGTTCGCGACAGCCGAAACCGGCGACAAGGGTCGGTATCTGGATGGTCCAGTTGACTGGTTGAAGCATGGTAAAGAACGCGCCGAAGCACTTGATCTGAACTTTACCGTGATCAATGCCGGTTCAGCCGCAGCCCTTTGGGCCGAGATTGGCGCGGCTGAGGCCGACAAAACGCCGGTGCTAGTTTTTAACTGGACGCCAAACTTTGCCGAAGCCGTCTGGCCTGGTGAGTTCGTTGAGTTCCCAGCATGGGAAGACGGATGCGACAAAGACCCAGCCAAGGGTCCTAACCCGAATGCGTTGTATGATTGCGGCAACCCCGCCAAAGGTTACCTGAAAAAGGCAGCCTGGGATGGTATGAAAGACAAATGGCCGGCCGCGTATTGCGCCCTGACAGAGATTTCTTTCACCAATCCGCAGATTGCCGAGATGGCGAAGCTGGTCGACACTGATGAGCTTGAACCGGAAGAAGCCGCCGAAGAATGGCTGGACGCCAACCGCGCTGTCGTCGATCCTTGGATCAGTTCCTGCAGCTCATAATCCCGGCTACATCCACCGAAACTGGCGCGGCCTTGACCATCTGATCGATGCAAGGCCGCGCTCAACAAGAAAGTTAGGCAGCCATGTCCGCCACAGCGCCTGTCATCTCAGCCAAAAATGTATGGAAACTGTTTGGGCCCTCGCCAGAGAGCTACCTGAAGTCCATGCCCGCTGGCCGCGGTTTTAATGAAATCCGTGCAGATGGGTATATCGCCGGTGTCAAGGATGTCTCGATTGAGGTTGGCCGTGGCGAAATGCTGGTCATCATGGGTTTGTCAGGGTCAGGCAAGTCGACGCTGGTACGTTGCTTTTCTCGCCTGCACGACATTACAGGCGGAACGATTGAGGTTGAAGGTCAGGACATCATGAGCCTGAGCGAGCGCGATCTGATTGAATTGCGCCGAAACAAGATGGGCATGGTGTTTCAGTCTTTCGGACTGCTGCCACATCGCACGGTTTTGGACAACGTGGCCTTTCCGTTGGAAATGCGCGGACAAGATCGTCATGATCGGCGCGAGCGCGCGCTGGAAGTCATCAAGTTGGTGGGCCTTGAAGGTCGGGAAGAATACTTCCCACGGGAATTGAGCGGCGGCCAACAGCAAAGAGTGGGAATCGCCCGGTCGCTCGCCATTGAACCCGATATCTGGTTTCTGGACGAGCCATTCTCGGCGCTTGATCCACTGATCCGCCGCGAAATGCAGGATGAATTCCTGCGATTGCAAGAGATGCTGGGCAAAACCATCGTTTTCATCACGCATGATTTTGACGAAGCGCTACGTCTGGCAGACCGGATTGCAATCATGCGCAACGGCGCGGTCGAACAATGTGACACCCCCGACAAGATTGTGATGAACCCTGCCACCGAGTATGTGGCCAAGTTTACCGAAGATGTCGACAAGGCCCGGGTCGTACATGCCAAAGGCCTAGCAAAACCTGTGAACGGTCATGCCTTGGAGGGCGCACCAATCAATGGTGGATCAACCATTCACGAACTGGCGCGGGTTCTTGTCAACGACAACCGCATTCTTTTGCCGGTGGCGGATGACAAAGGCGTTGTCACCGGTGTTCTGGAACGTGACGCCGCATTGAATGTTCTGCTTGGAGCTGAATGATGGCGGCGCTGTCCACCGAAGTACCGGACACTTCAGACGGGACGTGGGGAAAAACCAGAGTCCTGACTACACTGCTGGCCGCCGCCTTCGTGCTGATCGTTGCCAAAGCCGTCGGAGTTCTGCCCGAATGGCTAAACCGCATCCCCGAAGCCGCGATTCCGCCGACGGCGCAGGTTCTGGATGCAGTCTTCTACTTTATCCAAAATGATCTTGGCCTGATCTATGTCACACGATTTATCGCCGAAGGTCCGCTTGAGTTCTTGCTGGATACGTCAGCGAACCTTCTGGAAGGCAAGCGCCGTTGGCCCAATCTAGGCCCGATCCCATGGTCCGCAATCGCCGCAGTGGCAGCCGTCGTCGGCTACGCCGTAGGTGGTTGGCGTCTGGCCGCATTAGGCGCGGGAACCTTCATCTGGACGGCCGCGATCGGGCAGTGGAAGATCGCCATGCAGACGATGTCTGTCATCGTGGTTGCCGCACCGCTGGCGTTTCTTTTGGGCTTGATACTGGGCATCGCCGCCTGGAAATACCGCTGGTTCGAGCGGATGCTGAAACCCATGCTGTCCGTGCTGCAAACCCTGCCCTTCTTTACGTATCTCTTGCCAGCAGTGATCTTTTTTAAGGTCGGACCGACAGCTGGGGCCGTCGCAACAATTACTTTTGCCATCCCACCGATGATCCTGATGACCACTCTGGGCTTGAAAAAAGTCAGCCCCGAAGTGATCGAAGCAGGCCAGATGTCTGGATGTACCAAATGGCAGATGTTGCGCCACGTCTACGTTCCAGCCGCGCGGACCGAGGTTCTGGTCGGCGTCAATCAGGTGATCATGTTGTGTCTTGCGATGGTTGTTCTGACCGCCTTTATCGGAATGCCCGGTCTTGGCGCGAAACTGCTGGCGATGATGGGTAGTTTCAAGCTGGGCCGTTCTTTCGAGATTGGCGTAACCATCGTCCTTCTGGCTGTCACGTTGGATCGGATGTCAAAGGCCTGGGTCGTCAAACAGCCAGTGCACTTCGAACGCGGCACCCCATGGTGGAAGCGCCACCAGATTTCGCTGGTCGCACTGGGTCTGTTTGTTGGGTTCACTCTGCTGTCTCAGGTCTTCCCGATCCTGGCCGAAATTGGCCGCAAGCAGCATCTAAGCCAGGGCAAGGAAATCGACGTGGTTATCAAGTCGTTCCTGGCCATCGACATGATCAAAGGGACAACTGAATGGTTGCGCTGGTTTCTGAACGTCAAGGTGCTGATTCCATTCCGGAATACGCTACTCGCCATTCCAACTCCCGCGTTCATCCTGCTGGTTGTTTCCTTTGCTTATTGGGTTGGTGGCCGAAAGCCCGGCATCTACGCAGCAGTCTTCTTTACGATTGTCGCGTTCTCGGGCTGGTGGGATCGGTCGGTTATTACTTTGTATACCGTGATCTCGGCCGTTGCGCTGGCAACCATGATCGGTATCCCCCTGGGCGTTGTCGCTGCGCGGTCCGCGCGTTGGTCCAAGAGCATTTTGCTGGCTTGCGACACTGCGCAAACCTTCCCCAGCTTTATTTACTTGATCCCTGCGATCATGTTGTTCGGGGTCAATGATGTCGCGGTTGTGTTCTCGATTCTGATCTTCGCCGCCGTCCCGCTGATCCGGTACACCATTATTGGCCTCAGCAACGTGCCGCCGGAAATGACCGAGGCAGCAGATATGTCCGGCTCGACCCGCCGGCAAAAACTTATGTCGGTTCAGTTCCCTCTGGCGCTGCCAACTATGGCGGTCGGGTTTAATCAAGCCATCATGTTCGCCTTCTTCATGGTCATTATCGCGGCCTTCATTGGAACGCAGGATCTGGGGCAGGAACTTCAACGAACTCTGGCAGGTACTGAACTGGGCAAGAACTTTGTGCTCGGCATGAATGTCTCGCTGATGGCGCTTACCTTCGACATGGCGATCAGCAGCTGGGCTGATCAGCGCAAAAAGCGGTTGGGGCTCGACTAAGATGGCACAACAACAGAGCGCACGCACCGTTATCCGCTTCGATGACCCCGGATTTGTCCGGATGCGGATGGACGGCCTGCCCGATGCGCAGGTCTGGTGGAAGAATATCAGTTTCGATGAAGAAACCGGACAAGGCAGCTATCTGATGAAGATGGCGCCAGGCACACGTTCGAACCCTCATGTCCATTACGGGCCGGAAGAGTTCTTTGTGCTTGAGGGCGATCTGACCGACCACGACGGGTTTCGATATCGCAGCGGCGATTTTGTCAGCCTTGCTGCCGGGTTCAGCCACTATTCGCGAACCGAGGCGGGATGCCTCTTGGTGGTCACCCATCGCGGTGCAACCGAAGCCATTCAGGAAAACACACTATGAATGTGAAGCCGGCCTTCGAAGTTCCGTTCGAACGCAGCGGAGTTCTGGCCCCCGGCCTTCCGATCCTGCCACATGGAACGGAACGCCACCCGGTCCCCGGAATGGGGTCGCGCGCTGTTCCGGTTTCCAAAGGTGATACGATAACCTTGTTGGACCGCGACGGGATGCAACAGGCCGAGATGGTCTTCTTTGCCCCTGACCGGAGTTCTGATGCGGCCATGCTTGGCGCGCAGGGACATGGACGTCCGGATGGTTTGATTACGACGCTGGCAAATGGATCGCCGTCTGGCAAGAAAGTGCTGCGCGCTTTGGAAGTTGCTGGATTTGACATCGGAAAAGGTGACGCGATCCGGGCGTTTACCGACGGGTCGCGCCCCGGTGACATGGTGCATTTCGTCGCTGAACGTGATGGCCTTCTGATCGTGGCTGCACCCGGCAAGGCAATGCGTCCCGAAGATAACAACCCTCCCACAGATATCATCCTGTACATTCAGCGCTCTGCACCCGGTTTGGAAAAGCCCGATATCGGACCACCCGATCCGCTGGCCGATCCGCTTAAGGATTTCAATATTCAGCCGGGAAATGCGCACTCATATGAAGTGAAGGCCGGTGAATTCATCCAGATCGTCGATATTCGTGGCCGAGAGTGTTCCGATTTTCAGGCCTTCAGCCGCCGCGCACTGGATCAGGGGATCGAGCGTGAAATCGACCCGACAACAACACGCAGCCTGATGGGCAGCTTGTATCCTCAACCCGGGATTTTCTCAAAGTACTGGTCAGTAGATCAAGAGCCTCTGATCGAAATCGTTCAAGATACCTGTGGGCGCCATGACACGTTCGGTCTGGCCTGTACGGCGCGATATTACGAAGACCTTGGCTATCCCGGCCATGTGAATTGTTCGGACAATATCAACAAGGATCTGGACCAATATGGCATCAAGCCGCGCGGTGGCTGGCCAGCGATCAACTTCTTTTTCAACACGATGCTGGATGACACCAACGCCATTGGGATGGACGATCCGTGGTCGCGACCCGGTGACTTCGTCCTGCTGCGCGCCCTGACCGATCTGGTTTGCGTCAGCACCGGCTGTCCCTGCGATATCGACCCGGCAAATGGCTGGAATCCAACAGACATTCAAGTGCGAACCTATAAGGCGACCGAGGATTTCAAGCGGTCCTATGGCTATAGAAAATCTGCGGAGGCGGATGTGGAAGAAACTAAGAAAACAGCATTTCACGACTGCTTTGCACGGCACACCCGTGATTTCGTCGAATACAATGGCTATTGGCTGCCCAACACGATGACCAATCATGGCGCGATTGCCGAATATTGGACTTGCAGGGACAAGGTTGCTGTCATGGACCTCAGCCCGCTGCGCAAATACGAAGTCGTGGGACCTGACGCCGAAGAACTGATGCAGCTTTGCGTGACCCGCAACATGAAAAAGCTGAGCGTTGGTCAGGTCGTTTATACGGCCATGTGCTACGAGCACGGCGGTATGATCGACGATGGCACCGTCTACCGGTTGGGTGAGACGAACTTCCGCTGGATCGGTGGGAATGACACCAGCGGGTTGTGGCTGCAGGAACAGGCGCTCAAACGCAATATGAATGTCTGGGTGCGCAACTCTACGGACCAGTTGCACAACATTGCAGTTCAGGGGCGGCATAGCCGCGACATACTTTCCAAGATATTCTGGACACCGCCTCAGCAACCAACGATCGACGAACTGCCGTGGTTCCGGCTTTCGGTCGCGCGGGTTGGTGATGTGCAGGGGACTTCTGTTGTAATTTCTCGGACCGGCTATTCCGGAGAGCTTGGGTATGAAATCTTCTGCCATCCCAAGGATGCCGTCGAAATCTTTGATCGTGTCTGGGAGGTGGGGCAAGGGTATGGCATTGCGCCTCTGGGCCTGGCCGCATTGGACATGTTGCGGATCGAGGGCGGTCTGATCTTTGCCGGGTCAGAATTCGACGATCAGACCGATCCGTTCGAGGCCGGCATCGGCTTTACTGTGCCGCTGAAATCAAAGACCGACGACTTCATCGGGCGGGCGGCGATAGAGGAGCGCAAGGTCCACCCACACCGCAAACTGGTTGGATTTGAGATCGAAGGGGGTACGGTCCCCTCACCCGGTGACTGCGTGCGCGTTGGGAAAGCGCAGGTCGGAGAGATTACCAGCGCGATGAAATCACCCATCCTCGGCAAGGTCATCGCTTTGGGTCGGATTTCGGTTACCCATGCCATCGTTGGAGCGGACATCGAAATCGGGCAGCTGGACGGCCAACAAAAGCGGTTGAAAGCCAAGATCGTGCCATTCCCGCATTTCGATCCAACAAAGGAACGTGTGAAGGGAATGTACGCAGAAGCGACGGTTCCGAACGCTGCAGAATAGCCACGGTGGTGTGACATTAACTTCTACCCGACCAAGGAATGCTGATGCTCGGACCTCATGCAACTCGAGTGGTGGCTTTCCAGGTCAAATGCCTCTGGGCAGTGATATCGGATTGTTAAGACTGAGCGGTCGGCCACGAACCACTGCAAACCTTATTGCTTGGGTACCAATCAAAATAGTCTTTTGCTTCAGTGAGCTTTCGAACGCGTGGCATTGCGCGCTTCCCGAGTGTGCCACTGAGATTTTGAAACAACAAATTGGATCCGCTGAAATGCCCTGCGGCATCGCCAACAAAGCGTTTCTACCGGATAGCGTAACATGTAGGGGCTAATTCCACTTGTCCCGTCACAGAATTCATCCGCAAATATAATGACGTCCATGCCGCATTCGCGAGCAAGCTTGGTGAGAATGCTAACCCACCGCCAAACGGTCCTGCATCCTGTCCGAGGCCATCGCGGACAGAGCGACCATTGTTGCGGCTGTTCCCAGAACCATTGCCAAACCACCGATCTGGTAAGTGAGGCCAGACAGCACTGTGCCCAGCAATCGGCCGGCCGCGTTGGCCATGTAATAGAAACCGACATCCATCGTGACCCGCTCGGCCTGAGAAAAGGACAGGATCAGATAGGAGTGCAGCGAGGAGTTCACGGCAAAGATCACTCCAAAGATCAGCAAGCCGATCACCAGCGTAATGGTCAGCCAAGTGGCGGGCCCCGAGGACAAAGCCACAGCGACGGTCAGGGCGGCAGGCACGCAGAACAGGGTTACGGCCCAATCGCGTGCGGCGCGGATCAATTGGGGCTCGGACCGGTCAGAGGCGCGCAGGATCTTCGGGGCGCTGGCCTGAACTGCGCCGTATAGGATGATCCAGGCCGCCATGAATGTCCCGATCATGAAAAAGGCCGCTCGGTTCCCGGTTTCGGACCCGTCGGACAATACCGCATAGAAATAGATCGGAATCCCGACCACAAACCACACATCGCGCGCGCCAAACAGAAACATGCGGGACAGGCACAGCCAGTTGATATTGGGGGATTTCGAAAAAACCTCAGAGAATTTTGCGCCTTTACGCCCTTTGGGCAGGCCCGGCGGCATGAATAGAACGACCGCGATCAGGATGACGCCCAGCATCATAGCCATGGCCAGCACCGCCCAGTTAAAGCCAAACGTGGCCAGCAGACCTGCGCCCAGCAAAAAGCCCAGCCCTTTGACCGCGTTCTTGGACCCGGTCAGCAGGGCAACCCAGCGAAACAGGCCGCCATCCTCGGTCGGGGCCAGCAGTTTCACGGCGGATTTCGAAGACATCTTGGCCAGATCCTTGGCCACGCCGCTTGCACCTTGAACGATCATGACAAAGGCCACTTTAGCTGGAATGGCCCAATTAGGGTCTAGTTGTGTCAGCAACAGCAACGCCCCCACCTGCAGGCCAAGCCCCGCATAGAGCGTCGAGGTCAACCCGAACCGAGCCGCAATCCAGCCCGCCGCCAGATTGGTGCCGATACCGGCAATTTCATACAGAACAAACAGATAGGCCAGCTGGACCGGCGAGAAGCCCATCGTATGAAAATGCAGCAGCACCAGCATACGAAGCGCGCCGTCGGTCAGCATGAATGCCCAATAGGCTGCCGTGACCGCGATATAGGCCGACAAACCTTCGGGCCGCTGGGTCACAGCGCGGCTCCGACCATGAGCGCGACGTCGACCAGACGGTGCGCGTATCCCATCTCATTGTCATACCAGGCGTAGATCTTTACCTGGGTGCCGTTCACCACCATCGTCGACGGGGCGTCGATGATCGAAGAACGCAGATCATTGGTATAGTCGGTCGACACCAGAGGGCGGGTCTCATAACCCAGAATACCCTTCAAATCACCATCGGCGGCTTCTTTGAAAAACGCGTTGACCTCTTCGACGGTTGTTTCCCGCTCCACTTCGAACACGCAATCGGTCAGCGAGGCATTCAGCAGCGGCACCCGGACCGCGTGGCCGTTCAACCGGCCTGTCAGCTCGGGGTAGATCAAGGTGATTGCCGTGGCCGAGCCGGTGGTGGTTGGGATCAGCGAATTCAGGGCCGAGCGCGCGCGGCGCAGGTCTTTGGCGGGTCGGTCCACGATGGTCTGCGTATTCGTCACATCATGGATCGTGGTCATCGACCCGTGCCGAATGCCCAGATTTTCGTGGATCACCTTGACCACCGGCGCCAGGCAGTTGGTGGTGCAAGAGGCAGCCGTCACGATGTGATGCGCGCTCGGATCATATGTACCTTCGTTCACGCCCATCACGATATTGGCGGTCGGGCCATCCTTGACCGGTGCCGAGACGACAACCTTCCTGACGCCTGCATCAAAATATGGCGCCAGCTTGGTCTCGGTTTTGAAGGCGCCGGTGCAGTCAATCACCACGTCGACCCCGTCCAGTGGCAGCGCGTTCAGGTCGCGGGTACCGACAAACGGCAAGCGCATACCCTCTATGGTGACGCTGTCTTTGTCATAGTCAAAATCTGCTTCCCAGCGGCCATGAACCGTGTCGAATTCCAGCAAATGCGCGTGCATTTCTGGATCACCGATCCCGTCGTTGATCCAGGCAATCTTTGCGCCTTTCTCCAATAGTGGTTTCAGGGCCAGCTTGCCCATCCGGCCAAGGCCATTCACGGCGTAGGTTGTCATGTCATGTCCTCGTCAGATGTTCTGGCAATATCGTCGACAGCAGATTGCAACGCGATCCGGTCGAGGCTTTCGACCGGCAGCGAGGTAAAGGCCTCGATCCTGCGCCTGAGCGAACCATAGGCGTTCTGGAAGGCCAGGCTTTTTTCAGCCTTCGTGCCTGTCGCCATGACCGGGTCGACCACGCCCCAGTGACCGCTGATCGGCTGGCCATCCCATGCCGGGCATTCCTCATTCGCGGCCTGATTGCAGACGGTAAAGACAAAATCCATCTCGGGCACGTCAGAGGCGGCAAATTCTGACATATGTTTCGAGCGCAGAGCCGAAACATCATGCCCTTTGTCCTTAAGGACCTGCACCGCTATAGGGTTGAGCCCGGATGAAGGCTGCGTTCCCGCAGAATATGCGTTGAAACGCTCACCCGCCAGCGCGCGAAGGATAGATTCAGCAAATATCGAACGGGCGGAATTGCCAACGCACAGGAAAAGAACGTTATATTTTCGGTCCGCTGATCTGTCGCTTTCCCAGCCTGACGGGATACAGATTTCGGGGCGTCCGCGGCAGCAGTCGTTCAGTAAGTAATCCAGCATCTGCTGCACATTCTGCATCTCGATCGAGTAGAGCAAAGAGGTACCAGACCGATTCTGCCGGACCAGCCCCGCCTGTCGCAACGCGTTCAGATAGTTCGATAATGTGTTGGGCTTGATCCCCAGCCCCAAGGCAAGCTCTCCGGCCGGGACAGCGTCAGGAAAGCGTCGCATCAACATGCGAAACACTGAAAGCCGTTGCGGGTGACCCAAAGTCGCCAGTTGTTCTGTTGCTATAATATCCATATTTCATGAAATATGGAAATATATAACTACAGTCAACCCGGTTCCGATTTCCAGTGCGCGCCGGACTCTCAATGAACGGTGATAACAAAATGCGGAAACAGGTGCTTCTGAGGTCATGAAACCCGGGGTTTCACCGCTTGCAAGCACCCGCACGAGGGTTTAAACGAGCCTCGCTTGCCTCAATAGCTCAGCTGGTAGAGCAGGTCCTTCGTAAGGACAAGGTCGGGGGTTCGAGTCCCTCTTGAGGCACCATTTAATTTCAGAGGTCAGCAGAAATCGCAACCACTTGAACGTAAAGTGATTTCCGCACTTCGAAGGGCTTTGTCCCGTCAACTTGCCGTTTGGTTTCTCACACCCGCTATTGGACGAAGGTGACATCGAAGAAGCCATCGCCGATCAGCTACAATCGCCACGGATCTCCTCGGCAGATCATCGCACATGCGGTGTGGCTATACGTTCGCTTCAATCTGATCCTGCGTAACGCCTTGGTGCTATGTAAAAAGTGGTGAGCCGTGCAGGATTCGAACCTGCGACCCACTGATTAAAAGTCAGTTGCTCTACCAACTGAGCTAACGGCCCACTCTTTTGTTTGGATCCTTTGGATCCGTGGCGCTCTGTAAGGCATTTTCCCGACTGGGTTCAAGACCTTATTTCACACCTCGTTACGCCTGTAGTTTCTTTCGAAACGGCGTCCCGATAGGCGGCCTACTTAGGCAGGTGGCGCAAGGGGGTCAACCCCTTTTTTCACGAATCTGCGCCACAGGGTGGATTCCCATCCGCAGCAACGTTATATGCCCGCCATGCAAGGAATTCAGAACACCGGATTGCCCTTTATGAAGATGCATGGGCTGGGCAATGACTTTGTCATTGTGGATGCGCGCGCGCATGAGGTCGGGGTGACACCAGCCTTGGCCCAAGCCATTGGGCATCGGCAATTTGGGGTCGGCTTTGATCAGCTCGCCGTCATCGAAAATGGCGCGTCAGATGCCCATCTGGTGTTCTACAACGCCGATGGCTCGACCTCGGCCGCCTGTGGCAATGCCACCCGCTGTATCGCGCGGTTTCTAATGGAGGAAACCGGCAAACAGACCCTGACCCTGACCACCGAGCGGGGAACGCTGTATGCAAGCGATGCGGGGGACGGGCTGACTTCGGTTAATATGGGACTGCCGCAGCTGAACTGGCACGAGATTCCATTGACCGAAGACGTGGACACCTTGGAACTGCCGATCGAAGGCGCCCCAACCGCCACCGGCATGGGAAACCCGCATTGCACCTTCTTTGTCGACAATGCCGAGGCGATTCCGCTGGCAGAGTTCGGCGCGCGGTATGAATATCATCCGCTCTATCCAGAACGGACCAATGTACAAGTGGCACAGCTGATCGGTCCGGATCATATCCGCATGCGGGTGTGGGAACGGGGCGTTGGCATCACTCTGGCCTCTGGCTCTTCGTCCTGCGCAACGGCCGTGGCCGCAGCCCGGCGCGGCCTGACCGGACGCAAGGTTCAGATCGAGCTGGACGGCGGCACGATTTGGATTGATTGGCGCGACGATGGCGTCTGGATGACCGGCCCTACCGCCCATGTCTTCTCAGGCATGCTGACGCCGGAATTCCTGAGGTCGCTGGGATGAACCCGCCCAAATTCGCCACGCTGGGCTGCCGCCTGAACGCCTATGAGACCGAGGCGATGAAAGAGCTGTCGCAACAGGCCGGTCTGACCGATGCGGTGGTGGTGAACACCTGCGCCGTGACCGCCGAAGCCGTGCGCAAGGCCCGGCAGGAAATCCGCAAACTGCGCCGCGAAAACCCGAATGCCCGGCTGATTGTGACCGGCTGCGCTGCGCAGACAGAACCGCAGACCTTTTCCCTGATGGAAGAGGTCGACGCGGTGATCGGCAACACGGAAAAGATGCAGCCCGAAACCTGGAAAGGCATGGCGGCGGATTTCATTGGTGAAACCGAGGCCGTCCAGGTTGATGACATCATGTCGGTTACCGAAACCGCTGGCCACCTGATCGACGGGTTTGGCACTCGTTCCCGCGCCTATGTACAGGTTCAGAATGGCTGTGACCACCGCTGTACCTTCTGCATCATCCCATATGGCCGCGGTAATTCGCGCAGCGTCCCCGCGGGCGTTGTTGTGGACCAGATCAAACGTCTGGTCGATAAGGGCTATAATGAGGTCGTTCTGACCGGTGTTGACCTGACCTCATGGGGGGCTGACCTGCCTGCCCAGCCAAAGCTGGGTGATCTCGTTATGCGCATCCTCAAACTGGTGCCGGATTTGCCGCGCCTGCGGATCAGCTCGATCGATTCGATCGAGGTCGATGAAAACCTGATGCAGGCCATTGCCACAGAACGCCGCCTGATGCCTCACTTGCATCTGTCGCTGCAGCATGGCGATGATCTGATCCTGAAGCGGATGAAACGCCGCCATTTGCGTGACGATGCGATCCGCTTTACCCAAGAGGCCCGCAAGCTGCGCCCCGAGATGACCTTTGGCGCTGACATCATCGCCGGTTTCCCGACCGAGACCGAGGCCCATTTCGAAAACTCGCTAAGGCTGGTTGCCGATTGCGATCTGACATGGCTGCATGTCTTCCCCTACTCCAAACGCGAAGGTACACCCGCTGCCCGCATTCCGCAGCAGGTCAACGGCAATGTCATCAAAACCCGCGCCGCCCGTCTGCGTGCCGCTGGCGAGGTGCAGATTGCCAAGCACCTGACCGCCCAGGTTGGCAAGATACATCACATCCTGATGGAAAACCCGCATATGGGCCGGACCGAGCAGTTCACCGAAGTTACGTTCAAAACCGCTCAATCCGAAGGGCATGTCGTGACCGCCACCATCACCGGCCGCTCCGCAACACAGCTCAGCGCCTGATCCGCCCCTTCCACCTGCATGCAACAAAAAACCCCCGCTGCCAGTGGCGCGGGGGTTTTTAACTTTTCAGAAAAGGCGCTTAGTGTTTCTTCTTACCTTTAACGCCTGCCCACAGACGCTTGTTGACCAGATACAGAAGCACCGACAGAAGCGTCAGGAAGACAACACCGACAAAGCCCGAATACTTACGCTCCATCATCTTCGGTTCAGCCGTCCACATCAGGAAGGCTGCAACGTCTTCCGACATATGCTCGACGTCATTTGCGTGGCCATCGGCAAACTCGACCTGCTCATCCGACAGCGGGGGCGCCATCGAAATCCAACCACCGGGGAAGGCGGTGTTTTCGTACAGAACCGTTCCCGCTTCTTCCTTTTCGTGGCCGGTATAACCATCCAGCAACGAGGCGATGTATTCCGGGCCGCCCATGCCGTTGACCAGCTGGTTGATCCCCAGACCGTAAGGGCCGTGGAAACCGGCACGCGCCTTGGCCATCAGGCTAAGGTCGGGTGCGCCAACGCCATCATTGGCGGGGAAATGGTCAACGGGTTTAGCCGGGCGGAAATCGTCCAGCTCGGGGTCGAACACTTCAAAGTTGCCCGCCGCATAGGCGGTGACTTCGTCTTCCGAATAGCCCAGCGCTTCGAGGTCACGCAGAGGCACATAGCGCAGGCCGTGACAGGCCGCGCAAACCTCGGTGTAAATCTGCAGGCCGCGCTGCAACTGGTGTTGATCCCAGGTTCCGAACGGGCCTTCGAATGAGAATTGGAAGTCCTCGATATGCTGTTCGCCTCCGCCTGCCGCGTTAGACGCGACAGGAGCGAGTGCGATAGCAAACGCGGCACCGATTGCAAGTTTCTTGAACATGTTTCCGGTCCCTCTTCTTACTCGGCCGGCGTGGCATCGGCGTCAGCCTTGCCATAATGCGCGTTGAAGTCTTCTTCGATGGTTTCCGGCTGTGCATCGGGTTTTTCGATGACACCCAGAACCGGCAGGATCACGAAGAAATAGCCGAACCAGTAGGCCGATGCGATTAACGAGAAGGTCGCATAGGGCTCTTCTGCGGGCATCGCACCCAGCCACATCAGGGCAAAGAAGTCGACGATCAGCAGGTAGAACCACCATTTGAACATCGGCCGGTATTTACCCGAACGTACGGTCGACGTGTCCAGCCACGGCGCCAGAGCCATAGCCAGGATCGCACCAAACATCGCCAGAACACCAAAGAACTTGGCGTCAATGATGCCGCCGGTGATGAAGCTGGCGAATTGAACAACCCAGACCTCGCCGGTAAAGGCACGCAGGATCGCGTAGAACGGCAAGAAGTACCATTCGGGCACGATATGTGCCGGTGTTACCAGCGGGTTGGCTTCGATGTAGTTATCCGGGTGGCCCAGATAGTTCGGCATGAAACCAACAATCGCCCAGAACACAACCAGGATGACCGCCAGTGCGAACAGGTCCTTGATCACGAAGTAAGGCCAGAAGGGCAGCGTGTCTTTCTCAGCCTCGGCTTTCGAACCGCGGCGAACCTCAACACCTGTCGGGTTGTTGTTGCCGGTGGTGTGGAAAGCCCAGACATGCACGATGACCAGCGCCGCAATTACAAAGGGCAGCAGGTAGTGCAGCGAGAAGAAGCGGTTCAGCGTGGCGTTGTCCACAGCCGGTCCGCCCAGCAGCCAAGTCTGGATCGCGTCGCCCACAAACGGGATCGCACCAAACAGGCCGGTGATCACGGTCGCACCCCAGAAGGACATCTGACCCCAGGGCAGAACATAGCCCATAAAGGCAGTGCCCATCATACAGAGATAGATCAGCATCCCAATGATCCACGTAACCTCGCGCGGGGCTTTGTACGAGCCATAGAACAGGCCGCGGAAGATGTGGATGTATACCGCGACAAAGAACAGCGATGCGCCGTTCATGTGCAGATATCGCAGCATATAGCCGCCATTCACGTTGCGCATGATGTGCTCGATGCTAGCAAAGGCCAGATCAACATGCGGAGTGTAGTGCATCACCAGAACGATACCGGTGACAATTTGCAGGACCAGGCAAAACGCCAGGACGATGCCCCAGATCCACCACCAGTTCAGGTTCTTGGGGGTTGGGATCATCAGGGTGTCATAGATCAGGCCGACGATGGGCAGGCGGCTGTTCAGCCACTTCTCGCCACTTGTCTTCGGCTCATAGTGATCGTGGGGAATTCCGGACATCTGGGTCTCCCTTAGCCGAGTTTGATGGTGCTGGCGTCCGTCCACTCAGCGGGCGGAACGGGCAGGTTTTCAGGTGCAGGACCTTTGCGGATACGGCCAGCCATATCGTAATGCGAACCGTGGCAGGGGCAGAACCAGCCGCCAAAGTCACCAGCATCGCCCAGCGGGACACAACCGAGATGAGTACAGACGCCCATCTGGACGATCCAGGCACCTGCGGCTTCGCCTTCCGGCGACGGCATCACGCGGTTTGCATCCGTGGCCGGTGCATCAGCATTCAGATTGAAGTTACGGGCCAGCGGGTCAGGCAGGGCATCCACGCCATCGGCGTCCTGCTTCTGCGCTTCGTCGATTTCGACACCGGTGCGGTGACGGATGAACACGGGTTTGCCCAACCATTTGACGGTCAGCTGGGTTCCGGGCTCGACACCGCTCACATCCACGCGGATCGAGGACAGGGCCTGAACGTCTGCCGAGGGGTTCATTTGGTTGATCAGGGGCCATACGGCTGCACCCGTCGCAACGACACCTGCGCCGCCAGCGACGTAGTAGAGGAAATCTCTGCGGGTGCCTTCGTGGTCTTCTGCGTGGGACACGAGGTTTTCTCCGATTCCGGCGCCCGGCAATACCGGGCAAACATGCATCAGCACCGCATCAAAGCGGCGTCTCATCGCGGCTATCTATCCGGGAGAAATCGGTTCGTCCAGCGGTCATAGGCGCGCACTACGCCGCATCTTGGCATTCATGTCACAACGAAAGGCGTTTTTTTCAAGGGATGGGCCGGATTACCCGTGAAGGTTTGCCCTGCCGCGCGGGTGGTACAGGGAGTGATTCGGATGGCAACCAGGCAACGAAAACACCCTCACAACACAGAACCGAAGACTGTTGATCGGCGAAAATCTGCAAAATTCTGACCTGATTTTGCCACGCAAAAATCCACTTCGATTGAATCTACCTTGGTAAAAATAATGAGTTAAAAATAGATATTTTTCAACACACTAGATGAGTCTCAATTCGATTGCACATTTGGCTGGAATGTCCGAAGGGCCTGTAACAGGACCAACCTTAGCGGGATTTTTCCATGCCAAAGCTTTTTACAGCCACTCTGACCTTCGCCCTGACTCTTTCATCGCAATCCTTCGCCGCCGGCGATCCGGCAAAGGGGGAAAGCCTCTACAATCGGTGCTCTTCGTGCCATGCAATTATCAAAGATGGAAAAGTTCTGGTCAAAGGCGGCATCACCGGGCCGAATCTCTATGGGGTCGTAGGTCGGGTGGCCGGAACAGAAACCGATTACCTGAACGGAAGCGAACGCCTACCAATCGGGATGTACACCGATGACATGATCCGTGCAGGCCAGGAAGGGCTGGTCTGGACACAGGAAAACATCGTCGAATATTCGCAGGACCCGATTGTTTTCCTGAGGGACTATCTGGATGACGAAACCGCCCGTCCGAACATGAGCGTCAAACTGAAAAAAGGGGCTGAGGATGTCGCCGCTTATCTGGCGACCTTCAGCAACTGACCAGCCCGTCCGCTCACCTAGACCGCATGAGCGCGGCGAGGTGAGTGGTCTCGCTTCCGAACCCGTCTACCGCCACATGATCTGCGGCGGCTAGACGGACATCGTCCGGCTTGTTCTGGTTCAGCTTCCAGGTGCCCTGAATGTCATCTACCTGCAATTTGCAGGGCACAATCATGCGCATCATCTTGTCCAGAGCCTCCGCGCTCATCTTGCTGGCGCTCCAGGGTGGCTTGGGGTTCAACCGGCGCTCATAAAAATCCGACTGACGATCGAGTAAATCGCGCAACGCGTCCTGCGGAAGAAGCGAAAGCGTTCCGGTCAGGTGCACCGCCACATAGTTCCAAGTGGGCACCTGATCCTCAATCCCGTACCAGTCGGGCGAGATATATCCGTCAGGCCCCGATACAGCGATTCGAACCGTGCGCGGTTCATTCAATGCCCGGACGATCGGATTGGACCGCACCAGATGCAGCGAGGCTTCTGCGCCATCTTCTGACAACAGAAACGGCACATGGCTAAGCAAAGGCCCCTGGTCCGCTGACAAAGCCAAAACACAAAATGCGCGCTCGCGCGCAAAAGCAATATGACTGTCACGATCCTCGGCGCGGAAGGCGGGATTGGGGTGCATGGCGGTCCTCCTGCAAAAGCTCTTGCAGAACCGCGCACCTATTGGCAAGGTGCGCCTCGTTCTCAGGGCGGGGCGGAATTCCCCACCGGCGGTATGCGGGCGATGACCCGTAAGCCCGCGAGCGGCCCCTTTTCGGGGTGTCAGCAGATCTGGTGAGAGGCCAGAGCCGACGGTTACAGTCCGGATGAAAGAGAACGTGCAGTGTGCCGGTAACCCCGCACGCCTGCTCGTGATCGCCTTGGGTGACGTGTCATGTCGTGCTGGCCGCGAAAAGTGGGAACCGGTTTTCGCAACCGCCAGCAGACCACCAAACCGGAAGGAGATCTTGATGACACACACCCGCTATGCGTTTGTTAAGGCCAGCTGGCATGCCGATATTGTCGACCGTGCACTCGACGGGTTTCTGGAATTGATACCCGCCGATCAAGTGGACGTGTTCGACGTTCCAGGTGCATTCGAAATGCCCCTGCTGGCCCGCGATCTTGCCCAGACTGGGCGCTATGCAGCTGTGACCTGCGCGGCCTTTGTGGTGGATGGCGGCATCTACCGGCATGATTTCGTGGCGCAAGCTGTGGTCGACGGGTTGATGCGCGCAGGTCTGGATACCGGTGTTCCGGTTCTGTCTGTTTCGCTGACGCCACACCAGTATCAAGAGACGGACCACCACAATACCATCTACCGCGCGCATTTCGTGGATAAGGGGCGCGAGGCGGCACAGGCGGCGTTGAAAATCACCGCCATGCGGACGCAGCTGTCCTCGGCGGCCTGACCGGAAAGGGTTGGGGTGCTGGGCCCCAACCGCAAATCCGCTTGAGGCTACGGGCCTTGCCCGCTAATCACGATGCTCAGAAGGAGCACGCCTTATGTCGATGAACAACTTTGGCCATCTTTTCCGCGTCACCACCTGGGGTGAAAGCCACGGTCCCGCCTTGGGTGCCACTGTTGATGGCTGCCCGCCGGGGGTGACCATCGACGCAGAGGTGATCCAGCACTGGCTGGACAAGCGCAAACCAGGACAGAATAAATACACCACCCAGCGGCGCGAACCCGATCAGGTGAAAATCCTGTCCGGCGTGTTCGAAGGGCAGACGACCGGAACTCCGGTCCAGCTGATGATCGAGAACACCGATCAGCGGTCAAAAGACTACGGCGATATCATGGAAAAGTTCCGCCCGGGCCATGCTGATATCACCTATTGGCAAAAATACGGTATCCGCGATTATCGTGGTGGTGGCCGCAGCTCGGCGCGCGAAACCGCCTCGCGCGTTGCCGCCGGGGGCTTGGCCCGCGAAGCCATCAAGCAGATCGCACCGAATGTGCAGATCACCGGGTACATGACCCAGATCGGCCCGCATAAAATCGACCGCACCAATTTCGACTGGTCGCAGATTGAACAGAACCCCTTCTGGACGCCCGATGCGACCGCCGCCGAAGATTGGGCCGCCTATCTGGACGGGTTACGCAAGTCCGGCAATTCAGTCGGGGCAGTGGTTGAGGTCGTTGCGCGCGGTGTCCCTGCCGGGATTGGTGCGCCAGTTTATGCCAAGTTAGACACTGATCTGGCCGCCGCGATGATGTCGATCAACGCTGTCAAAGGTGTTGAGATCGGCGAAGGCATGGCCGCCGCTGAACTGACCGGCGAGGCCAATGCCGATGAAATCTTCATGGGGCAGAACGGCCCGCAATACAGCTCGAACCACGCAGGCGGCATACTGGGCGGGATTTCGACCGGGCAGGATATAGTCGTACGCTTTGCGGTCAAACCGACCTCGTCGATTCTGACCACGCGCAAAACGATCACCAAGTCCGGAGAAGAGACCGAGATCATCACCAAAGGCCGCCATGACCCTTGCGTCGGCATCCGTGCGGTTCCGGTTGGCGAAGCGATGATGGCCTGCGTAATCCTTGACCACCTGCTGTTGCACCGGGGTCAGATCGGCGAGAACCGTGGCCATATCGGCTGAGCTGCGCACCCGGCTGCGCGGCATCGTCGCGCAGCGCATGAAAACAGATCCTGCCCATGATCTGGCGCATCTGGATCGCGTTTGGATCAATGTACAGGCCATCGCGGACACGCAAGCAGATATTCGGGTTCTGCTTGCGGCAAGCTATCTTCATGACCTGGTCAACTTGCCCAAAGATGACCCTGATCGTCACCTCGCCTCACGCCAATCTGCGGCTGAATCAGAGCCTATTTTAGCGAAATTGGGGTTTTCTCAGCCTGAAATCGATGCCACTCAACACGCCATCGCTGCGCATAGTTTCTCGGCCGGGATACTGCCTGAAACGCCCGAGGCCCGCATCCTTCGCGACGCAGATCGGCTGGATGCGCTGGGGGCCATCGGTATTGCGCGCAACTTCGCTGTGTCAGGTGCTCTGGGTCGCGACTTGTATGATCCCGAGGATGCTTTTGCCACTGCCCGCGATCTGGATGATCAGCAATTCTCGATTGATCACTGGAAGGTCAAACTGTTGAGCCTGCCGGCAGACATGCTGACGCCCACCGGGCGCGAATTGGCACAGGCGCGTGTAGCACGGATGATCCGGTTTCTTGAGGCGTTCAGCGAAGAGATCGGCCAACCCCTGCCCGACACGTGGAAATCTGCCTGATTGGTACAATCCAATCGTTGATCTTTCGCAGTCAAAGGCTCAGGTTCCCGGCCAATGGCACAATCCCTGACTTCCCACCGACCCATGCTTGCCGTGGGCCTGAAACTGGCTGCGTTGGTTCTGTTCACCTCAATGTCGGCGCTGGTCAAAGCACTGTCCGAGGACTTCCCCCCCGGTGAACTGGTGTTTTTCCGGTCGCTCTTCGCCATTCCCGTCATCATTGCCTGGTTGCTTTGGCGCGGAGAGCTGGCGCAGGGCTTTGTGGTCAAAAAGCCGATGGGTCATTTCTGGCGCGGCGTTCTGGGCACCAGCGCCATGGGTCTGACTTTTACGGGTCTCAGCCTCTTGCCACTCCCCGAGGTCACCGCGATTGGCTATGCCACCCCGATCTTCACCCTGATTCTGGCCGCGCTGATTCTGGGCGAGCGCATTCGCATGATCCGCATCGGTGCCGTCGCGCTGGGATTGTTGGGCGTGCTGATTATGGTTTGGCCCAGGCTGGGCACCACCCAGATGGAGATGGCAGCCACAATCGGGGCGCTTTGCGTGCTGGCGGCCACACTCGCCCGTGCCTTTGTTCAGATCCACATCCGGCAGCTGGTCAAGGTGGATCACCCGGCCGCGATCGTGTTCTATTTCTCGATGACCGCTACCCTGCTTTCAGCTCTGACCGCGTTTTGGGGTTGGACCATGCCGACGCTTAATCAGGCTCTAATTATGATCATAATGGGGTTGATCGGCGGTGTTGCACAGATTCTGGTCACCTCGTCCTATCGCTTTGGTCAGGCCTCGATGCTGGCCCCTTATGACTATACCACCATGCTGTTTGCCATATTCATCGGCTATATCTGGTTTGATGAGCTGCCGACGCTTGCGATCCTGTTGGGTGCGACGCTGGTGATTGCGGGCAATGTGGTCGTGATCTGGCGCGAACACCAGCTGGGGCTGGAACGCGGCAAGGCCCGGTCCCTGACCGATCACAAAGCGTGACTTTACCTTTTTCAAACTTGCCCTAGTTTGGGCCCAACAATCACAGAGGTGCCCGAATGAGCGACGCGCAGGATCACAAAGAAAAGATGCAGCAGGTGCAGGCCAAGCACCGCAAAAAAGTGTCCGAGGCCATCGACCCGGGCCGTGGTCTGGTGCTGATCAATACCGGCAAGGGCAAGGGCAAATCCTCGGCCGCGTTTGGTGTCGTGATCCGAGCGTTGGGATGGGGTCAGAAAGTTGCCGTCGTACAGTTCATCAAGGGCAAGTGGAAAACCGGCGAGCGGCGGTTTTTTGAAGAGCGCGATCTGGTCACCTGGCACACGATGGGCGAGGGCTTTACCTGGGACACCCAGGACCGCGAACGCGATATCGCTGCGGCCAATGCGGCCTTCGACAAGGCGCGCGCGCTGATGGAGAGCGGTGAGTATGATCTGGTCGTTCTGGACGAGATCAATATTGCCCTGCGTTATGAATATCTGACCGTCGATCAGGTGATCGACGGGCTCAAGGCGCGGTCCGACAAGACCAGCGTGTTCCTGACCGGCCGCGATGCGCCAGAACCACTGCGCGACTATGCTGATCTGGTCACCGAAATGACCGAGGAAAAGCACCCGTTTCAAGCCGGGATCAAAGCCCAGCGCGGCGTAGATTTCTGAGCGCTTTATCAAGGTCACCGCGATAAGCCGCCCGTTGTTTGAACGGGCGGCTTTGTTTTCCGAGTGGGAAGCAATGGTATCGAGGCGTCAGGGCATGTGCCCGTTCAAGCAAACGCCTCTTGCTCTGGCGCGCTGAGCGAGATGACCGCCACCACCGCCGCGCCGTTCAGCCAGTAGAATATCGCATCCAGACCCTGGAACCCAAACAGGCTGGGTGCCGCCAGAAACACCACCCCGACCAGCAGATCGACGCCCAGATGGACGCGATAAGGCAATACCCTCCAAATCCCCAGATGATGATCGGTCAATACGGTCAGGACAAAGGCTGCAATGCCGGTCACAACCGACAGCCACAGGGCCATCGGATTGGACTGACCCAATCCCAGAACAAACGGCAGCGCCATCAGGGCGATGGCAACCGGGTAATCGAGGTAGGCATGAATATTGCGGGTAACGAAACGGAGAGACATTGCATTTTCCTTTCCTTGTTTGAGATGATCTCAAACTAGGACAAGTAGGTCGAACGCTTAATTCTGGATCGTCCATGAAACCTTGCAGATCGTTCAGAATGATGGAGGATCAATGCATGGCTCGATAAGCCGCCGGTGACAGACCGATCTGTTTCTTAAACACGCGGGAAAACGCGGCCTCAGAGGCATACCCCACCTCGGCCGCCGCATCAGAAACGTTCCAGCGGCTTTCGACCAATCCCTGACAGGCGATCTGCATCCGCCAATCGGTGAGGTATTGCATGGGCGTGGCCCCCATCTTTTCAGCAAAGAGCTGGGCAAAGGCCGTGCGGGACATAGCGGCCTCTCGGGCCAGGGTCTCAACGCTCCATTCTACCGCTGGTGCGCGGTGAAACGCGGTCAGCGCGCGTGAAATTCGCGGATCTGCAAATCCTGCCAGGGCCGAGTCACTTGGGCTTTGATGTTCAAGATAAGCACGGGTGGCCTGCGCGAACAGCACTTCGGACAGTTTCAACGCGATCAGGTCGCCACCGATACGCGTGCCGCTGACCTCGGATCCGATCATGCGCAGGGTGGACTCGAACCAGGCCCCAGCCTCTTCACCGTAATTCTCGATCAGGATGTAAGGCGGCAACCGATCCAGCAACATATGCCCGGTACCTTGTCGACCCGGAGGGCCGGTGAACGAGAAGTGGCCGCAGATCAGTTGCGTGTCACGACCTTTGTCCTCTCCGCCATAGATCAAAACCCCATCCCCCGTGTAACCCGCATCTTCCAGCACCTGCTCCAGAGGCAAAGCGTCCAACGGCTTGACTTCGTTGCACAGCAACGCATGGGCCGTACCATGGGGAATCAGGATCAGATCACCCTGCTTCAAACGCAGAGTTTCCCCTGTATTAGAGACGAAAACATGAAGTTCACCCCGTTGAACAAAATGAAACCGGGCGACGTTTTCAAAGGCTGGAACCTGAATTCCGAACGGAGGCGTAAAAGAAGTGCGGAAGTAAAACGTCCCGCGCAAGGACAGACGGGTGAGGATATCGCTGAGAAGGTCTAACATTACCGTAACCTACACCCCGCCATGCGTTCGTCCAGTTACCTGTACGATCTGCAATGAATTGCGAATGAACGGCAAAGAAAAGCCCCCGCGAAATCGCGGGGGCTCTATCTGTCTCAAATCTGCGATCAGGCGCGGACCAGCGCCTCATAATCTGCGGCGATTTCGCGGGTGAGGTCACCGACCTCGAACGTATAGTCGCCGATCTGGCCCACAGGCGTGACCTCAGCCGCAGTACCGGTCAGCCAGCATTGTTCAAAATCGGCCATCTCTTCGGGTTTGATGCGACGCTCATGCACCGTGATACCTTTGTCTTTTAGCATCTGGATCACTGTCTGGCGGGTGATCCCGTTCAAAAAGCAATCGGCCAACGGGGTATGAACTTCGCCGTCCTTCACAAAGAAGACGTTCGCCCCGGTCGCCTCGGCAACATAACCACGCCAGTCCATGAACAGCGCATCCGAGCAGCCCTTGGCCTCGGCCTTATGCTTGGAAATGGTGCATATCATGTACAGCCCGGCCGCCTTGGCATGGACCGGGATGGTTTCAGGGCTTGGCCGCTTCCATTCCGCGATATCCAGCTTGGCGCCCTGCATCTTGGCGTCGCCATAATAGGCACCCCAGGGCCAGACCGCTACGGCCATGCGGACCGGGTTCTTGGCCGAGGCCACGCCCATATCCTCGCCCGAACCACGCCAGACCAGCGCACGGACATAGGCATCCTGCAACCCGCTTGCCTTCAGCGCGTCTTCCTTTGCCGCTTCGATCTGGTCGATCGTATAGGGCATCGGCATGTCCAGCGCCTCGGCCGAGGCGACCAGCCGTTCAGAATGCTCCCGACTTTTGAAAATTTTGCCGTTATAGGCTCGCTCGCCCTCAAAGACCGAAGACGCATAGTGCATCGCATGGCTCAGAATGTGGACATTCGCCTCGCGCCAGGGCACAAGTTCTCCATCCATCCAGATGACACCGTCACGATCATCATACCCCGCCATGCGAAACCTCCCTGCCTGGGTTGAATATTCCGATTATTGCGCAATATAGGTCCGAAGTGGACATAAAGTTGCGCAAAAACTGCGATTCGATACCTGTCCGCTCTTGGAATGTCAACAACGCTGACATAAACTCGGACCTGTGTAACGAATGAGGCAGAATATGTCAGATACCCGCCCCGCCCAGGCCTTTGGCGGAGAAAGCCTGTTGTTTCTTACGGATGAACAGCTGCGGCAGGGGATCGAGGCGATGTTTTTCGCCTATCGCGGGTTCACGGCGGACCCGGATCGCATTCTGACACAGCTGGCCTATGGGCGGGCACACCACCGTGCTATCCACTTCATAAATCGCGCGCCGGGGACGACCGTCAATAACCTGCTTGCTATTCTTGGGGTGACGAAACAGTCTCTGAACCGGGTCCTTCGGACATTGATTGACGATGGGTTGGTCGAAAGCAGGGTCGGTACAGTGGACAAGCGCGAACGGCACCTGTTTCTGACCGAAGCCGGGAGGGCGCTTGAAACCAGGCTGTCCGAGGCCCAGCGCGTGCGGATGCGCGCGGCGTATAAGGACGCAGGCCCAGAAGCGGTGTCTGGGTTTCGCAAAGTGCTTGAAGCAATGATGGATGCTGATATGCGTCATGCCTATACCAAATTGCGGGATACGACCTCATGAGTGATATGGATGCCCATCTGTTGATCGTTGACGATGACGAGCGTATTCGCGATCTGCTCAAGAAATTCCTGATGCGAAACGGGTTTCTGGTGACCGCGGCGCGGGATGCCGCCCATGCACGTCGGGTGCTGTCGGGACTGGATTTCGACATGATCGTTCTGGATGTGATGATGCCCGGCGAAGATGGTGTCAGCCTGACCAGAGCCCTGCGTGAGACCCACACCACCCCGATCCTGTTGCTGACGGCGCGGGGCGAAACCGAACACCGTATCGCCGGGCTTGAGGCGGGGGCCGATGATTATCTGGCCAAACCGTTCGAGCCCAAAGAGCTTTTGTTGCGGATCAATGCGATCCTGCGCCGGATGCCGGAAACCCCGGCACAGGATGCCGCAACCAAGATTCTGCATCTCGGCCCGATCCGCTATGATGTTGAGCGCGGTGAGATGTGGCGGGGCGAAGAAACGGTCCGCCTAACCGCAACGGAAAGCCAGCTGATGAAGATCTTCTCGGCCCAACCCGGCGCCCCTATCAGTCGCGCCAAGCTGGTCGAGGATCTGGGCCGTGATAAGGGTCAGGCGCAGGAGCGTGCCGTTGATGTGCAGATCACACGGCTGAGACGCAAGATCGAGCAAGACCCGAAACAACCCCGGTACCTGCAAACCGTGCGCGGGGCCGGGTACATGCTGGCTCCGGATTGATTGAGCCGCTGCGTGGCGGTTCTTTGCCTTCGGCGAAGGTATTTTGACCAGATGAACAGGGGATTGTGATGAAAACTGCCCTTTTGACCCATGCGGATTGTCTTGGGCACGTGACACCCGAGGGGCATCCGGAACAAGTCGCGCGACTGGAACATATCCTTCATGCGCTGGATAGGCTGGACCTGGATCGTGTGACCGCGCCGCTTGCAGCCGATGATGACCTGCTGCGTATTCACCCCGAAAGCCATATTCGCGACATCCGCAAAAGCCGCCCGACAGAGGGATTCCGGCAGGTGGACGGCGATACATTCATGTCGCCGGGATCTGTAGATGCGGCCTTTAGGGCTGCAGGGGCTGTGGTGAAAGCCGTGGATTTAGTGCTGGGCGGAGAAGCCCCAAATGCGTTCTGTGCCATTCGCCCCCCCGGCCATCACGCCGAGAATGAAACCGCCATGGGGTTTTGCCTGTTCGGCAACGCCGCATTGGGGGTGAAACACGCGTTGGATCATCACGGTCTGCGCCGCGTCGCTGTGGTGGATTTCGATGTGCATCACGGCAATGGCACGCAGGATTTGCTGTGGGATGAGCCGCGCGCGTTGGTGATCACCAGCCAACAGATGCCCTTGTGGCCGGGATCAGGCCGCGCCGACGAGACCGGCGCCTTTGAAAACGTCCTGAATATTCCACTGTCCCCCGGAACCGGCGGCGCCAAGATGCGCGCCGCCTATGAAACATTGGCTTTCCCGCGACTGCGCGCCTTCAAACCCGAGCTGATCATAATCTCTGCCGGGTTTGACGCCCATCAGGATGATCCGCTGGCCAATCTGAACTGGGCCACCGAAGATTTCGCCTGGATCACTGCCGAATTGTGCAAGATTGCCGATGAGCATTGCGCGGGACGTATCGTCTCGACTTTGGAAGGCGGGTATGATCTGAAAGCCTTGGCCGAGGCCACACGTGCCCATGTGGAAGAGTTGATGAAGGCAGCCCGATGACAGATACACCCGTTGACCAGATGACATTCGAACAGGCGATGAAAGAGCTTGAGGCCGTTGTCGGCCAGCTGGAGCGTGGCGATGTGGCGCTGGACCAGTCCATCGCCTTGTATGAACGGGGTGCAGCGCTGAAGAAACGCTGCGAGGATGAACTGAAGCGGGCCGAGGAAAAAGTGGCCGCGATCACCTTGGACGCCGATGGTCAACCGACCGGGACGACGGTTGTCGAAGGTCAGTAAATGTTTCGCGAAAGACTGGCGCAGGATGCAACGCTGATTCAGGGCCATTTTGATCTGGTTCTGGGCGCGCTGGACGATCTGGATGTGACACAGGCGATGGCCTATGCCACGCAAGGCGGCAAAGGTCTGCGCGGGTTTTTGGTGCTGGAAAGCGCGCGGCTGCATGATGTGGATACAGCGCGTGCGATCTGGCCTGCCACGGGGATCGAGGCATTGCACGCCTATTCTCTGGTGCATGATGACCTGCCCTGCATGGATAACGACGATTTGCGTCGCGGGCGCCCGACAGTTCATGTGAAATGGGATGAGGGCATCGCGGTTCTGGCAGGCGACGCGTTGCAGACGCTGGCATTCGAACTTTGCACCCGTCCCGAAATTGGCCCCGCCGAAATTCGCGCGGAATTGGCCTTGTCTCTGGCGCAGGCAAGCGGAGCGCAGGGCATGGTGCTGGGCCAGGCGCTGGATATCGCGGCGGAATCGGCAGACTCTCCGCTGACGCTGGAAGAAATCACCCATTTGCAGGCAGGAAAAACCGGAGCGCTGATCGAGTGGTCTGCATGCGCCGGCGCGCGTCTGGCCCAAGCTGATCTTGCGCCCTTGCGCCAATATGCCCAATCCCTTGGTCTTGCTTTTCAAATCGCAGATGACATCTTGGATATAGAGGGTAACGCCGAAATTGCGGGCAAGCGCCTTCAGAAGGATGCCGAGGCGGGAAAGGCCACGTTTGTGTCTCTGCTGGGCCTCGACGCCGCCAGAACCCGTGCCGCGGAGCTGGTGGAACAGGGCTGCGCCGCGTTGGAAGGCTATGGCGCGTCGGCTGAAACCTTGAAGGACGCCGCCCGCTTCGTTATTGCCCGGGACAGCTAAGCCAGGAACGCGCCATATGTCTGACCGCCCGAACACTCCTCTGCTGGATCTTGTGAACCGCCCGGCCGACCTGCGGCAGTTTTCGGACGCGCAGCTGCATCAGGTGGCGCAGGAATTACGGGCCGAGACGATCTCGGCCGTGTCGGTCACCGGCGGGCATCTGGGTGCGGGTCTGGGCGTGGTGGAACTGACCACGGCGCTGCATGCGGTATTCGATACGCCGCGTGACAAAATCATCTGGGATGTCGGGCACCAGTGCTATCCGCATAAAATCCTGACCGGGCGGCGCGACCGGATCCGTACCCTGCGCCAACCCGGCGGGTTGAGCGGGTTCACCAAGCGCAGCGAAAGCCCCTATGACCCGTTTGGCGCGGCGCATTCCAGCACCTCGATCAGTGCTGCCCTTGGCTTTGCCGTGGCGCGCGATCTGGGTGGCGTGACGCCCGAAGGTCTGGGCGATGCCATTGCGGTAATCGGCGATGGCTCGATGTCGGCGGGTATGGCGTTTGAGGCGATGAACAATGCGGGCCACCTGAAAAAGCGCCTGATCGTTATCCTCAACGACAATGAAATGAGCATCGCACCGCCGGTTGGCGCCCTGTCCAGTTATCTGTCGCGCATTTATGCCGAAGAACCGTTCCACGATCTGAAGGCCGCCGCCAAGGGCGCGGTGTCCTTGTTGCCGGAACCGTTCCGCGAAGGCGCCAAACGCGCCAAGGAAATGCTCAAGGGCATGGCCGTAGGGGGTACTTTATTCGAAGAACTGGGCTTTTCCTATCTCGGCCCGATTGACGGACACGACATGGATCAGCTGTTGCCGGTGCTGCGCACGGTCAAGACGCGGGCCACCGGCCCGATCCTGATCCATGTGCTGACAAAAAAGGGCAAGGGCTATGCCCCCGCCGAGCAGGCCCGCGACAAGGGTCACGCGACCGCGAAATTCGATGTTGTGACGGGTGAGCAAAAGAAGGCGCCGTCAAACGCGCCCTCTTATACGTCGGTCTTCGGCAAGACCCTGGTGGAAGAAGCCGCGCGGGACGACAAGATCGTCGCCGTCACCGCCGCCATGCCCGATGGAACCGGGTTGAACCTGTTTGCCGAACGCTACCCGTCACGTTGTTTCGATGTAGCGATTGCGGAACAGCATGGTGTGACGTTCTCGGCGGCTTTGGCTGCGGGCGGGATGAAGCCATTCTGCACCATGTATTCGACCTTCCTGCAGCGCGGCTATGATCAGGTCGTGCATGATGTGGCCATTCAGCGCCTGCCCGTGCGATTTGCCATCGACCGCGCTGGTCTGGTGGGCGCTGATGGGGCGACCCATGCCGGATCGTTTGACATTGCCTATCTGGCCAACCTACCGGGCATGGTCGTGATGGCCGCCGCAGATGAGGCCGAGCTGATGCATATGGTGGCCACCGCCGTCGCCCACGACGAAGGCCCGATCGCCTTCCGCTATCCCCGCGGTGAAGGCGTGGGCGTGGACCTGCCCGAGCGTGGTGTAGTGCTTAAAATCGGCAAAGGCCGGATAATTCGGAAGGGCGCGCGTGTGGCATTGCTGTCTTTCGGTACGCGCTTGGCCGAGGTACAAAAAGCCGCCGAGGCCTTATCCGCACGCGGCATCACCCCCACCATCGCCGATGCACGTTTCGCCAAACCGCTGGACCGCGACCTGATCCTGAATCTGGCCTCCGATCATGAGGCGCTGATTACCATCGAAGAGGGTGCGATTGGCGGTTTCGGCAGCCATGTGGCGCAGCTACTGGCCGATGAGGGTGTGTTTGATCAGGGCCTTAAATACCGCTCGATGGTGTTTCCGGATATCTTCATTGATCAGGCAAACCCGGCGGATATGTATGCGGTTGCCGGTATGAATGCCGAACAGATCGAGGCCAAGGTCCTGTCTGTTCTGGGTGTGGCCACGATTGGTGAAAAACGCGCCTGAGGGACCATTAAGGTTATCAACTCCAAGGAAGAGCGTGCCTCAAGATAGCTCTTCAGTGAGTGAAGATTGAACTAAGCCAACATAAGTAAAAGATATTGCAAGTTTGTGATTTCACACGTGTCGCTTTTGTTTCGCCTTTTTGACTCTTTCTGCATTGCTTACACAGTGCCGGCCAAAAAAACGGGCGCCTCAGCGCCCGTATTAGCTTTTTGTCGATGTTGATCAGTGAACCGTCTCGACCTTGTGGAAATCCAGATCACGGTCTTCGGGCATCCCAGTTATGCTCAGCACCTCTTTGCGTTTGGTGATCAGGATATAAACCACACAGGCCAGATAGAGGCCGACAACAACTGCGCCGATCCACTGGATCTGCAACCACTGGCTTTGGAACAGCAAGGTCAGGACGAACAGCAGCACAACATTGCCCGCCACATAGATCGCTTTACCAAAGCGGGCGACTGTCATGTTCAGGTTGTCCGTATAGAGCCTAATCAACGAATCCAGTGAGTTGATCACGAAGGTCACGCCCACAATCACCATCGCAATGTTGGTGATGCCTGCGGTGCTGATGCCGTTCAGGTGGTAATAGTAGAGAACGGTGAACCAGATCGCCAAGGGTATCGACGGAAAGATCAGCAGAGCAGCCAGTAGTTGCCAGGTCTTCAGCCCACCTACAAAGCGAGATGTGAACTGGCCGATCATGATCGACCAGGCAAACCACCAGAACAGGTAGAAGGCGTGATAATCTGTCAGCGGCAGGACAAACTTGTGCAGGTTGGTGAAATAGGCACCAACATTGCTTCCGGTTTCCACAAAGCCATTCACGCCCATGCCCGCAGCAACCCACATGCCCAGGATCAGTGCCAGGAACAAAAAGGTCGAGCCCACCGACAGGATACGCACGTATTTCAGGTCGGTCGAAGAATAGGCCGCTGCCAGAATGACGACAAACACGATGACATAGAAGGTGGTGACCACTGACTCGCCGTCTCCGACCTCGGGCAGGTAGCCGGGCAGGTAGATCAGGAACAGGCTGGCGGTGAAAGCGCAGGTGCCGATGATGACCACATTGTTGATCAGCTTGACCAGCGGGATTTCAAAGAACTTCACGCGCGGCTCGATGACACAGAAATAGAACGCGGTCAGAAAGTAGAACGCCCAGATCAGAAAGCCCCAGAACCCGAATTCGATCGCCAGTGGGTTGGCAAACGCATAGGCGGGGTCTTCGGCATAGCCGCCGAATTCGGTCAGCGGAAACATGATCAGGCCGACATCCAACCCGGATGTGAACAGAATCGCGATGAAGGTGAACAGATGAACCGGCGTTACGCCGACGATCCGCAGATTCCACCACTTCACCACAAAGAAGGCAACAAGGCCCAACGCCAGCAAGACGCCAAATGATAGTATGTACTCCAATAGCACCGACAATCCTCCCATTAATGTCAGTTCATGACGCTGTTATAGTTTATTGGCTGATCAATCAATAAAAACAGCACTGCTTGCGGCGCGCGCTTATTCGGTCAACAGTGCGCGAAAATCTGAACAGGGGGTCGCGATGGATTTTCGCGCAATGGCCATGGGGCTGACATTTGCGTTTATCTGGTCTTCGGCCTTCACCTCGGCCCGGATCATCGTGGCGGACGCATCGCCGTTGTTTTCCCTGGCTCTGCGGTTTCTGATCTCGGGTTTGATTGGCGTCGTGATTGCACGGGCGATGGGCCAAAGCTGGCGGCTGACGCGGTCACAATGGTATGCCACCATCCTGTTCGGGATATGTCAAAATGCCCTTTATTTGGGCCTAAACTTCTATGCGATGCAAACAATCGAGGCCTCTGTTGCCGCCATCATCGCCTCGACCATGCCATTGCTGGTTGCCTTGGCCAGTTGGGTGTTTATGGGCGACAGATTACGGCCAGTTGGAATTGTAGGCCTGTGTGCCGGGTTCGCCGGTGTTGCTCTGATCATGAGCAGTCGGATCGGCGACGGCGTTGATCTGTTCGGCGTCATGCTTTGTGGCATTGGAGCGCTTGCGCTGACATTTGCCACGCTCGCAGTGCGTGGGGCGACATCGGGCGGGAATTTCATGATGGTGGTTGGCTTACAGATGCTGGTCGGATCGGCCATTCTGTTTGTTGCAGCACCGGTATTCGAAACGATTCATATCCACTTGACGGTGCCGCTGGTCCTGGCCTTCACCTATACAACTCTGTTTCCCGGCCTTCTGGCCACGTTCATCTGGTTCCTGCTGCTGGATCGGATCGGCGCAACCCGGGCGGCCACGTTTCACTTTCTCAACCCGGTCTTTGGTGTCACCATCGCCGCGATCTTGTTGGGGGAAAAACTGGGGCCGCTGGATGCGGTCGGGGTGCTGATCACCACTCTGGGCATTCTGGCGGTGCAACTGTCCCGCCAACCCGCTGCAAAACCGGCCTGACCCACACATAAGCGCGAGGAACGCAAAACCCCCTTTGCTTTCCGCCGCCAAACCCCATCTATAATGCGAACCACCAAAGCGACCGGAGGAGCCATGACCCGTTACACCAAATCCCCTGAGGCCATCGCCGCATTGTCGCCCGAGGAATATCACGTCACGCAAAACAGCGGCACCGAACGGCCCGGCACTGGCAAACTGCTGAACAACAAAGAGCCCGGCATCTATGTGGATATCGTCTCGGGTGAACCTCTGTTTGCCTCGGCGCATAAATACGAATCCGGCTGCGGCTGGCCCAGTTTCACCAAACCAATCGTGCATGAGCATGTTGAAGAACTGCGCGATGCCTCGCTGGGCATGATCCGCACCGAGGTGCGCTCGAAACATGGCGACAGCCATTTGGGGCATGTGTTTCCCGACGGCCCCCGCGAACATGGCGGGCTGCGATACTGTATCAACTCAGCCTCATTACGGTTCGTCCATCGCGATCAGATGGAAGCCGAAGGCTATGGCGAATTCCTGATTCATGTGGAGGAGATCGAATGACCGAACACCGCGCCGTTCTTGCCGGGGGCTGCTTTTGGGGCATGCAGGATCTGATCCGCAAACGCCCGGGCGTGTCCCGCACTCGCGTCGGATATACAGGTGGAGACGTGCCCAACGCCACTTATCGCAACCACGGCACCCATGCCGAGGGGATCGAGATTTTTTACGATCCTACCGTGACCACCTATCGCGATCTGCTTGAGTTTTTCTTTCAGATCCATGACCCGACTACGGTGAACCGGCAAGGGAACGACATGGGGATGAGCTATCGCTCGGTCATTTATTATGTCGATGACGCCCAGAAACAGGTCGCGCTGGACACCATTGCCGATGTGAATGCCAGCGGCATCTGGCCCGGCAAAGTCGTGACCGAGCTGGAACCCGTTGGCGATTTCTGGGATGCCGAACCCGAGCATCAGGATTATCTTGAACGCATCCCGAACGGCTATACCTGCCATTTCCCGCGCCCGGATTGGGTTCTGCCCAAACGCGACGCGGCCGAGTAAGGATTAGCCCCGGATCAGGGGCTAGTCCGACGCCACCCGCGGCCGTCCACTGGCCTCGACGGTGATCATTGCCTCAACAAAGACCTCCTGCGCTTCGATACGGGCGGTGCGGATATCCCGGTCGACGATCACTCGGATATCCTCGGCACCGGCTCCGCGCACTTCTCCTTCCGCCTCAGCCCTCAGGATGGATTCCAGCAGCGCCATCGCCTCGTCAGAATCACTAAAGTCCTGAGGCCCGTCTTCAAGATGCACCCTGTACCGCCCTTCGGATGGCGCCGTGACGGTCCCGGCCCGGCGCAGTGTCAGCCTGCCAACTACAGCTCCAATCGCATTGGCCACGCCCGTGTGTTCCGGCAGAATCATGCGGCATCGCAATCTTTCCCCGACTGCGGGGTAATAGCTGGGGGCCGACGCCCCAAGACCGATCACATCCACATTCAGTGCCGCGTCCAGCGCCACCAAACCGCGATGCCCGGCCAGACCTTTCCGCGTCAAAACATGCCGGGCCAGATCGGGTGCCGGAACGCCGAAATCCTCGGCTTCTTCTGAAAAAGCGGTCTCTAACAAGGTCAAAGAGGTCTGTTCGGTCAGCTGATCAACGATCATCTGCGCCAACAGATCCGGTGTTGCAGCCAGCATATCACCGGTGCCAATCCGTTTTCGCGCCACCAGTTCCAGCGCTTTGCGTGCAGCCTCTGCGTCCCAGGCATCCAAACGGCCCAGAACGTGGCTGGCATCCGAAGGTGTCACGCCGGATACCTGAACGATTCCACGATCCACCAAACGAGTAAGTGCGCCTGTCTCCATCCGCGTTTTAAGCAAATCAGACAGCGGCAGGACCTTCTGCCCCAAGCGATCCACCAGGGCGGCTTCCCTTGCCCCCAGACCTTCGGCATGAACACCCGGTACCAGACGTGCGAACCGGGTGTCATGTTCACCCACAGTTGGGGCCCGCAACTGCGCATCCAAGGCCGTGTGAACCTCGTCGGGCGCTTCTGACGCGATCAGAGATACGGGCAAAACACGGCGCGGTCCCAGGAAGATGCCGCCGCCCAGCCCTTCGGTTACAACATGTACCTGACTGTCCCCGCCCAACCCGTGGGTCCGCATTGCGACGGCCTCCACCATGGTACGAAAGCCGCCAACGCTGGCACCTTCGGGATCAATGGCGGGCTTGCCATCCCGGATCAAGGCGACATCGGTCGTGGTACCTCCGATATCTGATACCAGCGCGTTCTCGGCTCCCGTTAGCCAGCGCGCCCCGACGATCGAGGCCGCAGGGCCGCTCAAAATCGTTTCAATCGGTCGATCCCGCGCCTGTTCGGCGCTCATCAACGCTCCGTCGCCGCGAACCACCATCATTGGCGCTGAAATTCCTAGCGTCACAAGCTGATCCTGTGCCCGTCCGATCAAGCGGTCGATCATGCCAATCAACCGTGCATTCAGCACCGCTGTCACCGCACGTTTTGGGCCATTCAACTTGGCCGACAGATGGTGCGAACATGTCACCGGCGCACCCGTCCGATCAGTAATAATGCGGGCGACCTCAAGTTCATGCGCCGGGTTTCTGGTGGCGAACTGCCCGGCCACCGCGAAACCTGAAACCCCTGAATTAGAGTCTAAAAAGGCTTCAATCGCCTGAACATCCAATGGCCTGGCCTCTGTTCCTGCATGCGTGTGACCGCCCGCCACAACCAAAGCTGGATCCCCTTTCAAAGCATCCCGCAGACCATGCTTCTCCAGATCTCCTTCCCTGAACCCGATATAGACAAGGGCAACCCGGCCACCCTGCCCTTCGACCAGCGCATTTGTGGCCAATGTCGTTGACAGCGACGCCATTGAGATCTGCTCCGGTGACACCTGAGCCTGCGTCAGAACCGCGGAAATCGCCTTGCCGACGCCAATCGCCAGATCAGCTCGTGTTGTCAGAGATTTGGCCGAAGCAATCACCTCAGTCTCATCCCGGACCAGCACCGCATCCGTATAGGTTCCGCCTGTATCAACCCCCAAAGCCAGCGCCATCGGGTTCTCCTTCCTGTTCGCTGTGATTGGGTTTAGCGGTTTGCACCGACACGTCCAGCCTGTTTGCGGCACCTAGGAGAGTTGTTTGACCGCCCAGCGCGCGGCATCTGCCACGGCTGAATCCGGATCCTCTGTCAAACCTTGTGCAATCGGTATCAACCCCTGCAGGCCCGAGTTGCCAATGGCGTACAGCACATTTCGCACAAACCGGTCCCGTCCAATCCGCTTAATCGGAGAACCCGAGAATTTCGTTCGAAATTCCGGATCGTCCAGGCCAGCCAATTCCGCCAGCCGAGGAGCCTTCAGATCCTCACGCGCTGCATAGCGCATGTCACTGGCCGTGACTGCGAATTTGTTCCAGGGGCAGGCGGCAAGGCAATCATCGCAACCATAGATCCGATTGCCGAGTTTCGCGCGCAGGTCTTCATCAACCGGACCCTTGTGTTCGATTGTCAGGTAAGAAATGCAGCGCCGCGCGTCCAACTGATAAGGCGCCGGGAATGCGTCTGTCGGACAGGCGGCCAAACAGGCCCGGCAGGATCCACAGTGATCCACCTCTGCTTGATCCGAAGGTAGGTCCAGAGTTGTAAAAACAGACCCTATAAAGGCCCAATTTCCCCAATCGCGACTTACAAGATTGGTGTGCTTACCCTGCCATCCCAACCCCGCAGCATGACCCAAGGCCTTTTCCGGAACCGGGGCGGTATCGACAAAGACCTTCACCTCGCCACCAGCCTCGGCTATCAACCAGCGGGCTAACCTTTTGAGCCGCTTCTTGACCAGGTCGTGATAGTCCTTGTTCTGCGCATAGACTGAGATCGCCCCCTTCTCGGGGTGGTCCAGAATCTCGGTTGGATCATGTTCGGGCGCATAGCTTTCTGCCAACATGATCACCGATTTCGCCTCGGGCCAGAGCGCTGCCGGATCGCCCCGCCAATGGGTCCGTTCGGCCATCCATTCCATCTGCCCGTGATATCCGGCCTGCAGGAACGCCTCAAGCCGGTCGGGCACTAGGGGGACATCCCACGGGCGACAAATACGGCACGACACAAAGCCCTCGCTCAGCGCCTGCGCCACCAACTTACCCTTTAAACCCGATCCGCTCTTCATCTGGCCCTAAATACCTTTGGGGGGAAATCGCGTCTCAAGGCGCGATTGGGGGCAGACTGCCCCCCTTACGTGACCCTATCAGAAATCCAGATCTGCGTAATGGGTGGGCGGCCTGAACCCAGGAACCTGATCCGCCAGAATCGACCGGAAAGCAGGTCGGGATTTGATCTTGGCATACCAGTCTTTGACTGCCTGAGACCGATTCCAATCCACGTCCGAGATATAGTCCAGCGCCGATAGATGCGCCGCAGCCGCAAAATCGGCCAATGTCATCTGATCCCCGGCCAGCCAACGGCGGTGATCCAGCAACCAGGCCATGTAATCCAGATGATATTTGATGGCCTTGGCACCTTGCTTGACATTTTTGCTGTCAGGATAGCCCTGACCGGTAACTTTCTTGTTCACGCGCTCATAAACCAGTTTGGATGTCACCTCGTGATGGAACTTGTCATCAAACCAGGATACCAACCGGCGCACTTCATATCGCGCCTCGGGCGTTTTGGGCATCAGGGCAGGTTCTGGGCGGGTTTCCTCAATATATTCGCAAATCGCGTTGCTTTCGGACATGATCTTTCCGTCCAGACGCAGAACCGGGACTTTTCCGGCCGGGTTGCGGCGCAGGAAATCGGGATCTTTCTCCCAGTATTTCTCCTCGACCAATTCAACCTCAATCTTCTTTTCCGCCAGTGACAGGCGCACCTTGCGGCAGAAGGGGGACAAGGGAACATGAAACAAACGCGCCATGGGCTTCCAATCGAACCAGTGAATACACTCAAGCTTTAGCCTTGCAGGGCCTTGGGTTTCAATCCTCGAAACAATCCGCGCGACCATCTGCGCGAATGGTGGCCGCCCCATCGAGGATCGAGGCAGCCCGTCTGCGTGTGCGGACCGACGGATCCCGAACGGACCTGTTTCTGGGAGAAGGCAGGATTGCGGCAATACGTGCGGCCTGAACTGGCGACAGCTGGGCCGCGGTCACATTGAAGTTGCGCTGGGCTGCGGCCTCAACGCCAAACACACCTTCGCCAGTCTCGGCCACGTTCAAATAGACCTCGAGAATGCGCTGCTTGCTCCAGAAAATCTCGACCACGGGGGTGAGAGATGTCTCAAGCGCCTTACGCACCCAACTGCGCCCCTGCCACAGGAACACATTCTTCACCACTTGCTGCGTGATGGTTGAGGCGCCACGTGTACCGCCTTCCTCCAAAGCATCGCGAATGGCATCGACATCAAACCCCCAGTGCAGGCAGAAATTGGCATCCTCTGCCGCCACCACGGATCGCGCCATGACGGGCGAGATCTGTTCAATCGGCACCCAATCGCGCTGAACCTTGCCCAGCCGCCGCCATTCAGACCAGATCGTATGGGTTACCGGGGGATTCACCACAGAAAAAAGCACCACAAGCGCCACAACAAACGCAACCAGACCCAATACCGCGCGGGTCACCCAGCGGCGAATCCGCGATTGTGTCTGGTTCTTTGCCTTCGACGCCTTGCTTTTCTTACTGCTCGATTTGCGCGCTGCTTTCTTTGCCATATTGTTGCTATACGACGCGGCGACGATGTTTGGAACGGATTAAATCGCCAAAGCGCGCGCCTCGCGCGGGCGTATCACGGGGCGGGCGGTTTCTGGCAGGACCGCGTCGCGGGTCTGCAATTCGGGAAACAGGGCCAGAACTTCAGCCTTTGTCTCGGCGTCAGACTGAGAGAGCGCGTGCCCAGGGTAATAACTTTCGCTTTTGGCCCCATTTGCAATGACGATCTCATGGCGCGAAAAGAGAAGATGAATATAGTCGATCTGACCACCCTCAACACGCGTAACAGAATCCCCGTTGACCAGGCAATGCGCTGCGATCAGCACTTCGGAATAGCCGAACAAATACGGCGCCCGCCAGTCCGAGACCAGCATCCGGTGCTGTGGCGACACGATCAAAGGCTGTTCCAGCCCTAGCACGCCAGCCTCAAACCGGATCGGCGCCAGCTTGCCTTCGGCCTCAACCGTGGTCCGCCCCACCCAAAGCAGCGGCTGCGCACCGTTGTCCGATGTGATGACCATATCGCCGGGCTTCAGATCTTCGATAAGACGCGGGCCATCAGGCGTTTCGATCAGCGTTCCGGGGGTGAAACAGGGCGGGCCAAGATTGCCAACATCTAGCGGCCCCTGCGTGTTGACAAAGGTTGATGAGACAAACGTGCCCGGTTGCAGAACCTGCCCGTCTGTTGGTGTAAAGACACGGGTTCCGTCAGCAAGATAGAAGGTCGTGCCGGTATAGGTGACATTGCCAACGCCGGTCACGTTAATCGTAACAACATCACCCGGCCACGACGAAGTAACATCCTGGCCGTTTACCGTATCCCCGCTGGGCGCGTCGATCTCGCCATCGTCATCCACATCGGTGAGGTTGAATTTATCAACAACTACCGATGTACCGCCCGGTGGCGGATTCGCGGGGTCAAACGAATAAAACTGATCAAGATATGTGGTTGGCATCTAACAGACTCCTACGCGTTCGCACGACTGCAAAGCAGCCTAACCGCAACTTCCGAACAAAAAGTGACGAAATCTAGGCTTATTGGGCCCGTTTCGACAAGGCAAACGACCACCTAGGACCAATAAAAGAAAACCCCACGTGTTTTAAAAGACACGCGGGGTTGCCATTTTCATTAGTCCTCAGATTACTCTGCAGGAACCGCTGTTGCCTCGACCGCCAACGGATGGCTGAGCTTGTTCAGCATCTCTTTCGGGCAGACCTGGATAAAGTTCGCCTTCTCGACCTCCCAGTGCTGCAGGATATCCGCAGCCTTGCGGCTAATGGTTTCGGCCTGATGGGTTTCGATCAGCGATTTCAGCTGGTCTTCCCAATGGCCAATGGTCACGGGGCATGTCACCAGCGTTTCCATATTCATCAGCGCCTGCGCCTTGCCGTCGGGGTCGTACAGGTAAGCCATGCCGCCTGTCATGCCCGCTCCGAAATTGGCGCCGATACTGCCCAGGATCACGGCGACCCCGCCGGTCATGTATTCGCACCCGTTCGAGCCGCAGCCTTCGATCACCACCTTGGCGCCTGAATTGCGCACCGCGAACCGTTCTCCGGCGCGGCCTGCTGCAAACAGATACCCGTTCGTGGCCCCATACAGAACCGTGTTGCCAATGATGGTGTTGTCATCCGCCTTCAGCGGGCTGACCTGCGGTGGACGCACAACAATCATACCACCAGACAAGCCCTTGCCGACATAGTCATTGGCATCACCCGAAACTTCAAGCTTGAGTCCCGGCGCTGCAAACGCCCCCAGCGACTGACCGGCAGAGCCCTGCAGCTTCACGTGCAGGTGATCCGACTGGAACGTGTTCCGCATCCCAAAATTTTGCACGATATGGCTGGAAACCCGCGTCCCAACGGTTCGGTGCGTGTTTTGCACCGCGTAAGACAGCTGCATTTTCTCGCCGTCTTTCAGGAACCGGGCCGCATCGCGGACGATTTCCGCATCCAGCGTATCGGGCACCGCGTTCCGGTCTCTGTCGCGATTATAGACGATGTTATGGGCACCATCGACGGTGATCAGCAGCGGGTTGAGGTCCAGATCATCCAGATGCGCCGACCCTCGGCTGACCTGCGCTAGCAGATCGGCCCGACCGATGATGTCGTCAATCGACCGCGCACCCAGACTGGCCAGCAGCTCGCGCACTTCTTGCGCGTAGAAGGTGATCAGGTTGACGACCTTATCGGCATTACCGGTGAATTTGGCGCGCAGGCTTTCGTCCTGAGTACACACGCCAACTGGGCAAGTGTTGGACTGGCACTGACGCACCATGATACAGCCCATCGCGATAAGGGCGGCGGTGCCTATACCGTATTCCTCGGCCCCCATCATCGCGGCCATGACGATGTCACGACCGGTACGCAAGCCGCCATCGGTTCGCAGGGTCACGCGATCCCGCAGGTTGTTCATCGCCAAAACCTGATGCGCCTCGGTCAGGCCCATCTCCCACGGCAGCCCGGCATATTTGATGCTGGTCGCCGGCGATGCGCCGGTGCCGCCATTGTGACCCGAAATAAGGATAATGTCCGCTTTTGCCTTGGCTACACCTGCAGCAATCGTGCCAACACCCGAGGACGCCACCAGCTTGACCGTCACCTTACAGCGCGGGTTGATCTGTTTCAGATCATAGATCAACTGCGCCAGATCCTCGATCGAATAGATATCGTGGTGCGGCGGCGGTGAGATCAGTGTTACACCCTTGGTCGAATGGCGCAGGCGCGCAATCAGGTCGGTGACCTTCATGCCAGGCAACTGCCCGCCCTCACCGGGTTTGGCACCCTGGGCAACCTTGATTTCCAGCTCTTCGCACTGGTTCAGGTATTCGGCGGTTACACCGAACCGGCCCGAAGCCACCTGTTTGATCTTGGCCGAGGGGTTGTCACCATTGGGTTCCGGCACGAAATGCGCCGGATCTTCGCCGCCCTCGCCGCTGTCGGATTTCGCCCCGATCCGGTTCATCGCAACGTTCAGCGTCTTGTGCGCCTCGGGCGACAGCGCCCCCAGCGACATGCCCGGCGTCACGAACCGTTTGCGGATCGAGGTGATAGATTCCACCTCTTCAATCGGGATCGGCTTGCTCAGCGGTTTGAAATCCATCAGGTCGCGCAGATGGATCGGCGGGTTCGATTGCATCTTGGCCGAATACTGCTTCCACAGCTCATACGACGCTTTGTTGCAGGCCATCTGCAGCATATGCATCGAGGTCGCTTCCCACGCATGGGTTTCGCCCGACTTCCGCGCCTTATAGAAACCACCGATCGGCAGAACATCCAGACCGCTTTCCCAGCCCTTGGCATGGATCTCTTCGGCCTTGGACTGAATACCCGTAACACCGATGCCGGAAATCCGGCTGGTCATACCGGGAAAAAACTCGGCGACCATGGCACGGCTGAGGCCCACGGCCTCAAAGTTCAATCCGCCACGATAGGATGAGATCACCGAAATCCCCATCTTGGCCATGATTTTCAGCAAGCCCTGGTCAATCGCCTCGCGGTACCGCGCGACATTTTCGGTCAGGCTGCCATCCAGCAACCCGCGATCAATACGATCGGCCAGAGAATCTTCGGCCAGATAGGCGTTGACCACAGTGGCCCCACACCCGATCAGAACGGCGAAGTAATGCGGATCAACGCATTCCGCCGACCGCACGTTCAGCGAGCAGAAGGTGCGCAGACCCTTGCGGGTCAGATGCGAGTGCACCGCGCTTGTTGCCAGGATCATTGGCATCGCCACGCGACCCTGACCTGAATTCATGTCGGACAACACCAAATGCCCCGCGCCCGAGCGCACGGCCTCTTCGGCTTCGGCTCTAATACGGGCCAAAGCTGCGCCCAGCGCCCCTTGTCCGGCTTCAAAGCTACAGTCGATTTCTGCCAATGGGGCATTGAAGTTTTCAGCCAATGCTTCCCATTGGGCATTGCCCACAAACGGGCTTTCCAGCACGATAATTTCGGTCTGGCTGCTGTCTTCATCCAGCACGTTTTTCAGGTTTCCGAACCGGGTTTTCAGCGACATCACACGATATTCGCGCAACGAGTCGATGGGAGGATTGGTCACCTGGCTGAAGTTCTGGCGGAAGAAATGGCTGAGCGGACGGTACTGTTTCGACAGAACAGCCGATGGCGTGTCATCGCCCATTGAAGCCAGTGCCTCTTTGCCATCTTCGGCCATTGGCGCCAGAATCTGCTCCAGTTCCTCGATCGAATATCCGGCCGCGATCTGACGCTTGCGCAGCTCCTCGCCCGCATAGATCGGCGCTTCGGTGATGCCAGCCAGAGACTCGTCCAGATCGTTGATCTTGCCGACCCAATCGCCGAATGGCAGTGCGCGGGCCAGCTTGTTCTTGATCTGCGTATCGCGATACAGCTTACCCTTTTTCATATCCACGGCCAGCATTTGGCCCGGGCCCAACGCGCCTTTTTCGGTCACGCTGGCCTCATCAATCGGGACCATCCCGGCCTCGGAGCCTGCAATTACAAGACCATCTCCAGTGACCACATAACGCATCGGACGCAATCCATTCCGGTCAAGACCGGCACAGACCCAGCGGCCATCGGTCATGGCCAACGCGGCAGGGCCATCCCAGGGTTCCATCACCGAGTTGCAGTAAGAATACATGTCGCGCCAGGCCTGCGGCAATTCCACCGCCTGCTTGGACCAGCTTTCGGGCACCAGCATGGTTTTCGCCATCGGGGCCGAGCGGCCTGCGCGTACAAGAACTTCGAATACAGAGTCTAATGCGGCAGAATCCGACGATCCACCAGCGATGATCGGTTTGATATCCTCGGCGTAATCGCCAAAGGTGCCACTGGCCATACGGATTTCATGGCTTTTCATCCAGTTGACGTTGCCCCTGAGAGTGTTGATCTCACCGTTATGGGCCAGCATGCGGAAGGGCTGGGCGAGCCACCATTGCGGGAAAGTGTTGGTCGAATAGCGCTGGTGATAGATGGCAAAGGCGGATTCGAACCGTTCATCCATCAGATCGGGGTAGAAAACCGCAACCTGCTCGGCCAGCATCATGCCTTTGTAGATGATCGAACGACACGACAGCGAAGCCAGATACAGCCCGGAAATCCCGGCAGCTGCGGCAGCCTTTTCAATGCGGCGACGGATAACATAAAGCTCACGCTCGAATGTCTCTTCGTCCACGCCTTTGGAATTCGAGATCAGGATCTGCTCAATCTCGGGCCGGGTCGCGTTGGCCTTTTCGCCGAGGCAGGTGACATCAACCGGAACGTGGCGCCAGCCATAGATATAGTAGCCCATGCGCAGCACTTCGGATTCCACGATGGTCCGGCACTGTTCTTGCGCACCGAAATCGGTGCGGGGCAGAAAGACCTGACCAACCGCGATCAGCTGATCCAATTTGGGCTCGTGCCCGGTGCGACGGATCTGGTCATAGAAGAAAGGAACCGGGATCTGCACATGGATACCCGCGCCGTCGCCGGTCTTGCCATCCGCATCTACCGCGCCGCGGTGCCAGATCGCCTTGAGCGCGGCGATGCCAGCATTCACAACCTTGCGTGACGGCTTGCCATCGACTGAGACCACAAGACCCACACCGCAGGACGAATGCTCTTCTTCCTCGGAATAGAGACCGTTTTCGGCCATGAACTGACGTTTGGCTTCTTCGGCCCGTACCCAATCGGCATCATATTTGGTCATTGGCTGTCTCCTTCTTCCGGCAGGCCGTACATGGCTTCGACCTCAGCTTTGGTCATCTGCCGACGCTCGCCTGCGAACGCGTATCCGTCAGGCTTTTTGTCGATATAAAGTTCCAGTTGCAGCGGATTGTCCGTTTCGTCGAACAGGCCTGCTGCCATTTGGGTATGCCCGTGCATTTCACCCGGCAGCGTAATCCGGTACCACAGGGCCGATCCGCAATCGGCGCAAAATGCACGTTCCGCCCAGTCCGAGGACGTAAAGGTCTTAACCGGCCCAAGGGCCGCATACCCCTCTTGCGCGGGAAACGTTATCAGCATCGAGCTAGTCCAGCGGCGACACTGGTCGCAATGGCACGCGCCCAACGATTCTTTCGCCGGGGTGGCAGTCACTGTGACCGCGCCGCACATACATTGGCCTTGCAATTCGGGCATCTCTGTCCCTCCTGTCGCGGGGCTTATTCGGCTGCAACCGCAGCCGTGTTGTTGAAACGGTCAAGGATCGCGTCGGCGCAGTCGCGCCCATCGCGGATCGCCCAGACCACCAGCGAGGCACCGCGCACGATGTCACCGATGGCATAGACACCGTCCATCTCGGTCTCGCCGGTCTCGAATGCTGCTTTTACAGTGCCCCAGCGGGTCACGGGCAGGTCAGGCTGGCCAAACAGGGTGGGCAGGTCTTCGGGCTCGAACCCCAGCGCCTTGATCACCAGATCAGCGTCTTCGACATAATCCGCGCCTTCGATCAACTCGGGGGCCTGACGGCCGGTGGCATCGGGCTGACCCAGACGCATCTTCTGGACCAAAACGCCGGAAACCTGATCATCGCCGGTAAAGCCCTTTGGCGCGCTTAGCCATTCGAATACGACGCCTTCTTCCTCGGCATTCTGCGTTTCGCGCTGTGATCCGGGCATGTTCGCGCGGTCGCGGCGATACAGGCATTTGACCGAGGTCGCACCCTGACGGATCGAAGTCCGCACGCAATCCATCGCGGTATCACCGCCACCGATCACGACAACTTTTTTGCCTTCGGCATTCAAACGGCCATTGTCGAAATCTTCGACCTCGTCGCCAAAGCTTTTGCGGTTCGAGGCTGTCAGGAAGTCGATGGCCTTTTCAATACCCGTCAAACCGCTGCCAGGCATGGACAGATCACGCGATTTGTACACGCCTGTCGCAATGATCACCGCATCATGCTTGGCGCGGATTTCTTCGAACTTGGCGGCATCGACGTCGCAATTCAGAACAAACTCAACCCCGCCATCAGCCAACAGGTCATTGCGGCGCTGAACAACGTCTTTTTCCAGCTTAAAACCCGGAATTCCATACATCAGCAGTCCGCCTGCCCGGTCATGGCGATCATACACGGAGACCTGAATACCCGCACGGCGCAGCATGTCCGCCGCTGCCAGTCCACCAGGGCCGCCGCCGATGATGCCGACGCTTTCGCGGCGCTCAGCACCCGGTACGACCGGCTTGACCCATCCCTTTTCCCAGGCTGTGTCGGTGATATATTTCTCGATCGAGCCAATGGTAACAGTGCCGTGCCCGGATTGTTCGATCACGCAATTCCCTTCACACAGGCGGTCCTGTGGGCAGATGCGCCCACAAATCTCGGGGAAGGTGTTGGTGGCCTGACTGGTATGATAGGCCTCTTCCAGACGGCCCGTTGCGGTCAGGTTCAGCCAGTCGGGGATGTTGTTGTGCAGCGGGCAATGCGACTGACAATAAGGCACACCGCATTGGCTGCAGCGGCTGGCCTGTTCTTCAGCTTTGGCAGCAGCGAATTCGGCATAGATTTCGTCAAAGTCTTCCGTGCGGGCATCTGCGGCCCGTTTTTCCGGCATTACTCGGTCGATCTGCACAAATTTCAGCATCGGTTGCTTGGCCACGGGTCAGACTCCATGAATTGGCTTGGTCGCGCCTCTTTAAAAGATGCGTAGGGGGATTAAAAGTCAAGTATACTGACCTTTTTTCAAAAACTTTGCGAGATTCCACCGATGGCCAGTGAGAAATACAGGATTTTAGTTCCGATTCGGACCTATTTGCATCCTTTTCTTTTCCTTACCGCGCTTATACGCAGGGATCACAAAGAACACGTGACGGCAGCACGGGCAGGTAAATGAGTCTTTTTCAGTTGATTCTTGCAGCAGTCATTCAGGGAATTACCGAATTTCTGCCGATCTCATCTTCGGGTCATCTGATACTTTTACCCAGCCTGACCGGTATGGACGATCAGGGGTTGGCCATCGATGTCGCTGTGCATGTGGGCACTCTGGGCGCCGTAATTCTGTATTTCTGGTCTGATGTGAAAATGGCGATTTCCGGACTGCCGCAGGCTCTTTTGGGGCGCACCGATACACCACAAGCCCGATTGGCCCTGGGGCTGATTCTGGCCACGATCCCAACCGTCATTGTCGGAGCGATCCTGTTCAAAACCGGGCTCAGCCAGTCTCTGCGCTCAATGACGGTCATCGGCTGGACGATGCTGGGGTTCGGCATATTGCTCTACTGGATGGACCAGAAAGGGCCGCAAAGCAAAGAAACCTCTGACTGGGGCCTGCGCGATGCGATGATCATGGGCCTGTGGCAAGTCCTGGCGCTGATCCCCGGAACATCCCGGTCCGGGATCACGATCACCGGGGCGCGCCAGCTTGGATACAGCCGCGAAGACGGTGCACGCATCGCGATGTTGATGTCCATACCCACGATTCTGGCATCCGGAGCGCTGCTGTCCACAGAGGTCATCCGCCAGGCAAATGCCCAACTGGCGTTCGACAGTGCTGTTGCTGCGTTCTTTGCGTTTCTGTCCGCGCTGCTTGCCTTGTCGCTGATGATGCGCCTGTTGCGCAGCGTCAGCTTTACGCCATACGTGATCTACCGCGTAGTAGTGGGCGCAATCCTTCTGGTCATCGCCTACAGCTGATCAGGTCCGCATATTGCTGGCCGAGTTCTGTATGTCGTCATACTGACCCGAGGGGCGGAACTTCCACAGATAATCCGGCAGGACCGATTCCAGCGTCGCCGGCTCGATCCCCAGATCGGCAAAGCCAAGCGCGCTATCTGAGGCAACATTGTCGTGACGCAGATTCTTGAGCTGATCACGCGTCAGGATATTGTTCGGAAACAACTGAAAGCTCGCAAATTTCATTATGTCCAGCATTCCCGCCATGATCCGGGCCACCCAAAAGGGAATCCCAAGGATAATCCGGTGGCGGTTGATCACATCCAGCATTTGCAGCATCAACGCACGGAAGGTTTTCACTTCGGGTCCGCCCAGTTCGTAGACACCCCCGCTGGCCTGCCCCAGCACGCCCTGCACCGCAGCCTTAGCGACATCATCCACATAGACCGGCTGAAATTGCGTCTGGGCCCCGACTAGCGGCAGAAATGGCCCCATCCGGGTCATCGCAGCGAAACGGTTGAAGAACTGATCCTCGGTTCCGAAAATCACCGAAGGGCGCAGGATCATTGCACCCGGCATATGCGCCAGAATACCGGCCTCGCCTTGCGCTTTGGTACGAGAATATTCGCTCCCCGCCTCGGCATCAGCACCAATGGCCGAAATATGGACCATACGGGTTACACCTTCAGCGGCGGCTAGACGCGCAACGCGTTCAGCCCCTTCGGTTTGAACGGTATCGAATTCATTCCGGCCAATCTCGTTCAACACACCAACACAGTTGACCACCGCATCAGCCCCCCGCATCGCCAAAGCAACCGAAGCGTCATCGCGGATGTTACACAGGACAGGTTCGACTTGCCCCACCGCACCGTAGGGTCTAACAAACATCGCTTCGTTCGGACGGCGCACCGCAACCCGAACGCGCCAGCCTTCATTCGCCAGACGTCGCGCAATATACCGGCCAACAAATCCGGATCCGCCATAAATCGTGACCAGTTTGGACATTTGAGGGCTCCTGCTATTGGGTCCTGATCCGATCTACCGCCCAATGCCCTTTCAAACAAGGCGCAATAACGCCGCGCAGCCACGAAAAAGCAACGCGGCACAGACGCTCGAAAGCAGTGGTTAAAAAACTTTCAAAAAACTTTCCGAATCCGGTTGACGCCTTCCGCCAGTAGGCTTAAACGCCCCTCCACGACACCTGCCCAGGTGGCGGAATTGGTAGACGCGCTAGCTTCAGGTGCTAGTGTCCGTATGGACGTGGAGGTTCGAGTCCTCTCCTGGGCACCAAACTCCAAACATCTCCCTACTTTTCAAGCGATTGCGCTCGTGCGCTTTTCCGTTTCTTGCCTGCGCCTAAGCGCTGCAATAGGTTTAAATCGCGCGCTGAATTCCAGCGTCCAGACAAGATCGAACCGGGACCCTAAAGCCAATCCCGCAAAATCGGGATCAACGGCACATCTGCCGCAGGCATCGGGTAACTGCGCAGATCATTCGCACGCACCCATTTCAGCGCCTGTCCTTCCTTCGATTGTGGAATGCCTTCCCATTTGCGGCAGGCAAACAGCGGCATCAACAGGTGGAAATCATCATAGCTGTGGCTGGCGAAGGTCAGCGGGGCGAGGCATGAGGCCCAGGTGTTGATGCCCAGCTCTTCTTCCAGCTCGCGGATCAGGGCGGCCTCGGGTGTTTCGCCGGGTTCGATCTTGCCGCCGGGAAACTCCCACAGGCCCGCCATGGATTTACCTTCGGGGCGCTGCGCCAGCAGCACCCGGCCCTCAATGTCTATCAGGGCGACCGCAGAAACCAGAACTGTTTTCACGACCGGTAATCCGCGTTGATCTCGATATAGCCATGGGTCAGGTCGCAGGTCCAAACGGTGGATTTACCCGCGCCCAGCCCTAGATCGACGCCGATTACAAGGTCCTGAGCTTTCATGTATTCGGCGGCGTCTTCCTCGCGGTAATCGGGACTGACCCAACCTTTTTCGGCCACAAGGATGTCTCCGAAAGAAATGCTCAGCAGGTCACGGTCGGCAGCTGCACCCGATTTTCCGATGGCCATGACGACGCGGCCCCAATTCGGGTCTTCGCCCGCAATGGCGGTTTTTATCAGTGGTGAATTGGCAATCGCCAATCCATGCACCTTGGCGTCGGCATCGGTGACGGCCCCGGTCACACGAATTTCTACGAATTTCGTGGCGCCCTCGCCATCGCGTACCACTTGTTGGGCAAGGTCCAGCATCACGGTTTCCAAAGCCTCGGCAAAGGCGGCATTGTCTGTCGCATCCACCCCCGAAGCCCCAGTAGCACACAGCAGCAGGCTGTCCGACGTCGAAGTGTCGCTGTCGACGGTGATGCAGTTGAAAGTGCGGTCGGTTTGCACACCCAGCATCTGCTGCAGCGCGGATTGCTCGACCTGGGCGTCGGTGAAGATATAAACCAGCATCGTCGCCATATCAGGCGCGATCATGCCAGAACCCTTGGAAATCCCCGCAATAGAGACCGTTTTCCCATCAATCTCGACCTGCGCCGAAGCTCCTTTCGGAAAGGTATCCGTGGTCATGATGGCCCGCGCTGCATCTTCAATTGCGTGGCGACTGAGTCCGGATTTCAGGGCCTCAAGCTGCGCCACGATGCGGTCATGCGGCAAGGGTTCACCGATCACACCAGTTGACGAGGTAAAAACCCGTTCGACCGGTACGCCTGTGGTCTTGGACACTGCTTGCGTCACCTCGGCGACCGAGCTTTGGCCATAATGCCCGGTAAATGCATTGGCATTGCCCGAATTCACAAGGATCGCCGCCGGCCCGTCACTTGGCCCGCCGATCTTTTCCTGACAATCCAGCACGGGTGCCGCGCGTGTGGCAGAGCGGGTAAAGACCCCAGCCACTGATGTGCCCGGATCCAGGACCGCCAGCATCACATCAGTGCGGCCTTGATAGCGTACGCCGGCTTCGACGGTCGCAAAGCGCACACCGTCAATCGCGGGCAATTCGGGAAACGCCGCCGGGGCCAGCGGAGAGACTTTGGTGATCGAGGCCACGGGGTTACTCCTGAATCAGGTCCAACTGACGCACGATGCCCGGGGTCACATCTTCGAGCGCAGGACGTTCGATCTGTGCAGCCTGGGTCAATTCGCCGATACGGGCCTGAATAGCTTCACTTTGCAGATCCTGTGCCAGCTCGTCGCGTACCGCATCAAGTGCGGGCGCTTCGGATTTGCGCTTGTCATTCAGAATGATCACGTGCCAGCCGAACTGTGTCTGCACCGGGTCCGACACCTGATCCTTCTCAAGCGCGACAACGGCGGTTTCAAACTCGGGAACCATCTGCCCCTTGCCGAACCAACCCAGCACCCCGCCATTCGGGCCGGAAGGACCAGTTGATTTTTCTTTGGCCAGCTCGGCAAAGTCGGCGCCATCATCCAACTGAGCCTTAAGGTCTTTGGCCTCATCCTCGGTCTCGACCAGAATATGGCTGGCATTAAACTCATCTTCGCCTTCAAACTCGGCAAAGCGCGCATCATAGGCGGTCTGAATGGTTTCTGCCGTTACAACTTCGTCGATCAGGGCATTTACGGTCTGAACCGCCAGCAACGACCGCGTCTCGTTCTCGATGGCCAAGGCGTTCAGATTGCTCAGCCCTTCTTGCTCCTGGCCCAGCAACTGCTGCTGAATCAGCTGTTCGATGATGAAATCATACAGAACATCATCTTCGACCTGCTGATAGTTGGGGGGCAGTGTCGCAACTGTTGCGATCACATGCGCCAGAGTGATTTCTTCGCCGTTTACGCGGGCGACCACCGTGCTGGCATCGGGCTTGGTTTCGGCGGCCAATGGCAGCGCCATCACCGTTGCAAGGGCCAGCGATGGCAGAAAAGTGAGGCCTTTGGGCATGGAATCATCCTATTTCTTTGCCACGGCAGGGCGCAGCGTTGACACTCTGGAACCTGCCGCTTACATCGCTTTGAAGCCTTGGACAGGGCCGCCTTTCACCCCCCGTATCTATGGGTTGCGCGCAAGGTGGGCAAGCCTGTCAAAACCAAGACAAGAACAGATCCGCTGGAGTGAACATGCTGGGACTCGGAACGCTCGCCAAAAAGGTGTTCGGAACACCGAACGACCGCAAGATCAAGGCGACCCGCCCCCTGATCGAACAGATCAACGCGCTGGAACCCGAGTTCGAGAATCTGTCGGATGACGGCCTGATCGCAAAGACCGCCGAGCTGCGCAAACGTGCGTTGGAAGGCGAAAGCCTGGATGATCTGCTGCCCGAGGCGTTTGCCAACGTACGCGAAGGGGCAAAACGCGCGCTGGGCCTGCGTGCCTTTGATGTGCAGTTGATGGGCGGCGCCTTCCTGCATCAGGGCAATATTTCCGAGATGAAAACGGGTGAAGGCAAGACATTGGTTGCGACCCTCCCCGCCTATCTGAACGCGCTGACCGGTAAAGGCGTGCATGTGGTCACAGTGAACGAATACCTGGCCAAGCGCGACTCGGAATGGATGGGCAAGGTGTTTGCCGCCGTGGGCATGACCACCGGTGTCATCTGGTCAGGTCAGCCCGATGCCGAGAAAAAGGCTGCTTATGCCTGTGACGTGACCTATGCCACCAACAATGAGCTGGGATTTGATTATCTGCGCGATAATATGAAGGCGGAACTGGATCAAATTTACCAGAAACACCACAATTTCGCGATCGTGGATGAGGTCGACTCGATCCTGATTGACGAGGCGCGGACGCCGCTGGTCATTTCGGGGCCCTCCGAGGACCGGTCGGACCTGTATACCGCGATTGATGCGCTAATCCCATCATTGGGAGAAGATCACTTCACGCTGGACGAAAAGTCCCGGAACGTGACCTTCACGGATGAAGGTAACGAGTTTCTGGAGCAACAGTTGATTGCCAACGGCCTGATCCCAGAAGACCATTCGCTGTATGATCCTGAAAGCACCACAGTCGTTCACCACGTGAACCAGGGCTTGCGCGCGCATAAGCTGTTTACACGTGACAAAGATTACATCGTGCGGGACGGCAATGTCGTTCTGATTGATGAGTTCACCGGTCGCATGATGCCAGGTCGTCGCCTGTCGGAAGGTCTTCATCAGGCCATCGAAGCCAAGGAAAACGTGCAGATCCAGCCCGAAAACGTAACATTGGCCAGCGTGACGTTCCAAAACTACTTCCGCCTGTATGACAAGCTGGGCGGCATGACCGGCACCGCGCTGACCGAGGCTGAGGAATTTGCCGAAATCTACGGTCTGGGCGTTGTCGAAGTACCAACCAACAAACCGATCGCGCGTCTGGATGAGGACGATCAGGTCTTTCGTACCGCGGCCGAAAAATACGGCGCCATGATCGATGAGACAAAGGAAGCCCAGAAAAACGGACAACCGGTCCTTCTGGGCACCACGTCCATCGAAAAGTCCGAATTGCTCAGCCAGATGCTCACCAAAGAGGGTATCCAGCACAATGTTCTGAATGCCCGCCAACACGAGCAAGAGGCGCAGATCGTTGCCGATGCGGGCCGATATGGCGCAGTAACCATCGCCACCAACATGGCCGGTCGCGGTACTGATATTCAGCTGGGCGGCAATGTGGAAATGAAGGTTCTGCAGGCGCTGGCCGAAAACCCCGAGGCAGATCCGGCCGAGCTGCGTGCCGCGGAAGAAGCCCGCCATGCTGAAGAAAAAGAAAAGGTCCTGGCTGCCGGTGGGCTGTATGTCATGGCGTCCGAACGGCACGAGAGCCGCCGTATCGACAACCAGCTGCGGGGCCGGTCCGGCCGTCAGGGTGATCCGGGCCGCACCGTGTTTTACCTCAGCCTCGAAGACGACCTAATGCGCATCTTCGGCTCGGAACGGTTGGACAAGGTTCTGACCACGCTGGGCATGAAAGAAGGTGAGGCCATCGTCCACCCTTGGGTGAACAAATCGCTGGAGCGGGCGCAATCCAAGGTCGAAGGTCGCAACTTTGACATGCGCAAGAACGTCCTGAAATTCGACGATGTGATGAACGACCAGCGTAAGGTGGTATTCAGCCAACGGCGCGAAATCATGTCCGCCGACGATCTGTCCGAAATCGTATCAGACATGCGTGAACAGGTGATCGACGATCTGATCGACGAATATATGCCGCCGAAATCCTATGCTGATCAGTGGGATACCGAGGGTTTGCACGCAGCGGTCAAGGAAAAATTGACCATTGACGCCCCGGTTCAGGATTGGGCCGCTGAGGAAGGCGTGGATGACGAGCAGGTGCGCGAACGGCTGATCAACGCCGCTGACGAGATGATGGCGCAAAAAGTGGCCGCGTTCGGCCCCGAGAACATGCGCAACATCGAAAAGCAGGTCTTGCTGAACACGATCGACAGCAAATGGCGCGAACATCTGCTGACGCTGGAACATCTGCGCTCGGTCGTGGGCTTCCGCGGCTATGCCCAGCGCGACCCGCTGAACGAATACAAGAACGAAAGCTTCCAGCTGTTCGAATCCATGCTGGATTCGTTGCGCGAAACCGTGACCCAGCAGCTGTCCCGCGTGCGACCGCTGACCGAAGAGGAGCAGCGCGAAATGCTGACCCAGATGCAAGCGCAGCAGGCACGGGCGCAGCAGGCGGTAGATCAGGCCACTGGTCACGCCGAAGCGGTGGCCGAGGCCGAAGCCTCGGGTGATGCGCGGCCTGGATTTGTCGAAGACGACCCGGCAACTTGGGGAAACCCGTCGCGCAACGACAAGTGCCCCTGCGGTTCAGGCAAGAAGTTTAAGCATTGCCATGGCCGGTTGACCTGACGTCACCACAATCGAGACACAATGAGTCCGCCTCACGGCCACATATTAGCCGTGATTCAACTGCAGGGTGCGAATCGCTCCTTCAACTGGGGAGGGTGTCTTGTTTGTAATTAAGAACTACGTAACCACTGGCGGCACCGTTGCTTGTGCATTGGCTATTGGCTACCTCATGCAGAACGGAACCCCTGCGCAACCGCGAGGGGAGCGGGCTTCTGTTGATGTGGCATCAGTTACAGATCAGGCTTCAATCATCCCCGGGTTAAGCGAAGTCGTTCTGACCTCATCTGCGCCGGTTCACGGAACAAGCGAAGAGACCGGGTCCGACAACCGTTTTATCGAATCCAGTCGATCAGAACCTGTCAATTCCGTTGACTGCACCCTCAGTGCGCGCGCTACTGCCGTTCCCGGTGCTGCCGCCCGGCTGGTCGTCAACGCCCCCTGCCACAGTAATGAATCCGTGGAAATTCACCATAGCGGTCTGACAGTCACACAGCGCACCGACGCAGTAGGGCGCATGGACATGACAATCCCGGCCCTGTCAGAATATGCGATCTTTCTGATCTCGTTTGAAGACCAGCATGGAACAGTCGCAACCACCCATATCGCTGACATTGCCAATTACGAACGCATTGCCCTGCAATGGCAGGGTGAAACTGACCTGCAAATTCATGCGCTGGAATTCGGGGCCATCTATGGCGGCAATGGCCATGTCTCGGCCGAGACCCCGACCGAAGGCGCCGGACAGGTAGTGCGTCTGGGCAATACCGGAACCGGGGACATGAAAAACATCGAAATCTATTCGTTCCCTGCTGGTCTTTCCAACCAAAACGGGTCGATAGAAATCACTGTCGAAACCGAGGTGACTTCAGAAAATTGCGGGCGCGACCTGAACATCCAGTCGCTTGAATTGCGGGATGATCGGTTGAGATCAAAAGACAGGACGCTGAGTTTTCCTGAATGCTCCCGCACCGGAGAGTTTCTGGTGTTGAATAATCTCTTCCAAGACCTGACAATCGCCGCAAACTAAATCCGCAGGCAGGCTCGGGCATCTTATGACATTCTTTCGTGTGGCAGCGGCTGCACTGGCTTCCGTTACAATCGCTTCGGGCGCACAGGCGCAAGACATCTCGCTTATGTCGCATGACGGCAAGGTTGAAGTCACCGGTGACCTGCTGGGATTTGACGGCGAGTTCTATCGCGTGGCAACACAATTCGGCACGCTGACAGTTGATGGGTCCGGTGTGACCTGTACCGGACCTGCCTGCCCAAGCCTGACCGATTTTGTGGCTGAAATCCGATTTGCCGGATCTTCGGTCATGGCGGAAAAGGTTCTACCAGCGCTGATTGTTGGCTTCGCACAGCAGCAAGGGTTGTCGGCGACCCCAAACAGGCTGACCGCCAACACATTTTCTTACGAACTGCACCAACCCGGGCGGGCAGCACCGCTTGGTCGGTTCTTCTTTGACGCAGGGAACACTGAGCGCGGATTTAGGGCGCAGGCAGAAAACCAGGCTGATATTGTTCTGGCGTTGCGCGAAATCCGACCCGAAGAGGAGCAAGCCGCACAAGCGGTAGGCCTTGGCGATCTGACCCGCACCCGCCGGGCCCGCGTCATCGCGCTTGACGCTTTGGTACCAATCGTTGCCAACTCGAACCCGTTACAGCAAATCTCGCTTGCGGAATTAACCCGGGTGTTTTCGGGCGAGATTACGAGTTGGGCCGAGTTGGGCGGACCCGATGCGCCAATTTCACTGCACCTTCCGGAAGCCGGTTCGGGTCTGGCCCAGAATGTCGAAGACAGGCTTCTGGGACCCTCCGGCACAGCCCTTTCCGAGGCAGCCATTCGGCATAACCGCAGTACTGATCTGGTGCGTTCCGTTGCTGCGGATCCCTTTTCAATAGGTGTCGCAAGCCAAGCCGAAGCCAGCACCGCGCGTGCCCTGCCTTTGACCGGCGGATGCGGTCATGCGCTGGCGGCAACTCGGCAGTCAATCAAGACCGAAGATTATCCGCTGACCTCGCCTATGTTTCTATACCTACCGGACCGGCGATTGCCGCGTTTTGCACGTCAATTCCTGGCCTACACCCAGGGAGCCGAGGCGCAGATGGCAATACGCGAGGCTGGCTTTGTCGATCAAACTCCCGAGACTATGGGTCTTGGGGTGCAAGGGGATCGACTTGCCAATGCGATCGCGTCGGGCGGATCAGAAGTTGGTTTAGAGGAACTTCAGCGGCTGGTCGAGATTTTCAGACCCATGTCCCGCCTATCACTGTCCTTCCGGTTCGAGCCCGGTTCCTCGCGCCCGGATGCGCAGTCACGGTCCAATATCCGACATCTTGCCCTTCTTTTGGAATCCGGGACCCTCGATGCCCGAAAGCTTAGGTTTGTCGGCTTCAGCGATGGCGAAGGGGCAGCGTCAACCAATGCGCGGATCGCATTGTTGCGGGCAAAAACCGTTCGCAATGCCGTATTGGCCGAGATTGAAACCGCTATCGGGGACAGCGTCGAAATCACGGTCGACGCATTTGGCGAGGCCATGCCCATGGCCTGCGACGACACGGAATGGGGCCGAAAGGTCAACCGCCGGGTCGAGGTCTGGGTTCAATAGCACTCATAGATAGCCTTCGGACCTGAAGCTCAACTCGTTCGACTTTCCAATGATCAGATGGTCATGCAGCGTCAGGCCCAGTGCCAGGCAGGCATCCTGAATTCGGTTGGTCATGTCGATATCCGATTGCGACGGGGTCGGGTCACCTGACGGATGGTTATGCACCAGTATCAACGCCGAGGCATTCAGCTCCAGCGCCCGTTTGGCAACCTCGCGCGGATAGACAGGGACATGATCCACCGTGCCCTTGGCCTGTTCCTCATCAGCGATCAGCACGTTTTTGCGATCCAGATAGAACACACGGAATTGTTCGGTCTCACGATGGGCCATGGTGGTGTGGCAATAGTCCAGCAATGCGTCCCATCCGGAAATCACATGTCGCCGCATCACCCGCGCGCGGGCCATACGATGGGCGCAGGCCTCAAGGATTTTCAGATCAGTGATCACAGTATCCCCGACACCTTTGATTTGACACAACCGTTCCTCTGGGGCGGTCAGCACCCGATTGAAATCGCCGAACGTATCCATCAGCGCACGCGCCAGCGGTTTCACATCCTGCCGGGGGATTGAACGGAACAGGACCAGTTCCAACAGCTCATAATCCGGCATGGCGGCGGACCCGCCAGACAGGAACCGTTCGCGCAGCCGCTTGCGATGATCTTTGATGTAGGAGGGTAACCGACCCGTCGGCAGCGGCTGCACGGGGGCTTCGTCTGTATCGAACAGCATTGGGGCTTCGGAAAAGGCGTCCTGTGTCATGCTCTCAGCCTGACGCAGAATCGGTTTCCAGATGGTTAACGCACCTCACCTGCCATGCGGGCAGTGGCGCGGCGGACAACCATATGCAACACGATGGAAAACACTCCCAAGGTCAGCATCGCGGCGAACATCAGATCGGTCTTTGCACGGCCATTGGCCAACAGCATCAAATATCCCAACCCTTGCGACGAGCCGACCCATTCACCAATCACCGCCCCGATCGGCGCATAGACGGCGGCCAGCCTCATCCCCGACGCCAGCGAGGGCATCGCCGCCGGAATGCGGATATACCACAGCACTGCACGCGGACTGGCCTGCATCGTGCGCGCAAGGTCCAGATAGCCCTGCGGCGTCCGCATCAGCCCATCGAAGAAAGACGAGGTGATCGGGAAATAGATGATCAGCACCGCCATCGCGACCTTGGACCACAGACCATAGCCCAGCCAAAGCGTCAGCAACGGGGCCAGCGCGAAAACCGGCAGAGCCTGCGTGAACACCAGCATCGGCTGCACCAGAACTCGCGCCGCCCGCGAATTGGCCAGTTGCAGCGCCGTAACCACACCCAGAACCGTCCCGAAGGCCAGTCCAATCACCACTTCAACCGCAGTGATCCAAGTGTGTTCGGCGATCAACCAACGGTTCTGCCACCAGGTCTCGGCCACCACGGCGGGGCTTGGCAGGATGAACTTAGGCAAGCCGGTCGTCCAGACGATCCCCTGCCAGATCGCAATCGCAAACACGGTGGCTGCAAGGGCTGAGAGATATTTCATGCGACCGCCTCGCGCAGCAAGCGCAACAGCGCACCTTGCGTCTCAAGCGTCTCAAGGTCGTCCACATGGCGCGGGGCAGGTGCATGCGGCGGCTCACAGGGGGTCAGGCCCTGCTGTGTCATCACCATGATGGACTGGCCCAGCCGGGCGGCCTCACCCGGGTCATGTGTCACCAGCAAAACGGTCCGGCCCTGCAACGCCTCGACCGCCAAGTCCTGCATATCGGCCCGAGTGCGGGCATCCAGCGCCGAGAACGGCTCATCCAGCAGAACAATCGGGCGATCCTCCATGAGCGTGCGGGCTAAAGCGACGCGTTGGCGTTGGCCGCCCGACAGTTCGGCGGGTTTCTTGGTCATATGATCCTGCAATCGCATGCGCTGAATCAGACGGTTGCGCCGCTCCAGATCGACCGACTTGCCCCGAAGCCGCGCACCTAACGAGACATTCTGTGCGACCGTTGCCCAGGGCAGCAGCAGATCATCCTGCGCCATATAGGCCACGCGGTCCTGCATCGGAGCACCATCGCCGGCGGTGATCTGCCCGGTGAACACGGCACCTGTATCAAGCCCGGCAATCAGACGTAGAATTGTGGTTTTACCGACGCCCGATCCGCCCAGCAGGCAAGTCCACTGCCCGGCCCCAAGGGTCAGGGTGAGCGGCGCGAACAGGGTCGTTCCGTCAATCGTGGCCGTACCTTTGATGCTCAGATCGGGCGCCGGGGTCATGGGGTCAGGCCCATTTGCCAGAAGTTGACTTCTAGCTCGGTTGCCGTGCGGAAGGTCTGGCACAGGCGATCCCAGCGCGGCGAGGCTGCAAAGTCCTCACCAATACGCCGTGTTAGAGCCTGATCGAACAGTTCTCCGACCGCTTTGCATGCGCCCTGGTAGTCGTCGCTGGCATAGGTATTGATCCAATCACGATAGACCTCGGATGTAGCTTCAGAGGCCAACCGCGTGCCGATTTCGCCATAGCCCATCACACAAGGGGTCAGAGCCGCCAGCAGGTCCAGCAAATCACCGCTATACCCGGCCTCAAGCACAAAGCGTGTATAGGCCAGGTTTTCGGCGCGTTCAGGGGTTGCGAACAGCTCCTCATGGGAAATCCCAGCCGCCTCACAGATACCGATATGCAGCTGCATTTCCTCGGCGACCAACGCATTTACCGTGGCCACGGCGGTCAGCATTTCCGAATGAGTCTCGGACTTAACAACCGCCAGTGCCCAAGCACGGGAAAAATGGATCAGGAACACATAGTCCTGTCGCAGGTAGTGCAGGAACGCCGCGCGCGGCAGCGTTCCGTCTTTCATCCCTTCCACAAAGGTGTGGCGAGTGTAATCCCGCCACGGCCCCTGCGCGGCATCCCGCATTAATGCGAAAGCTTTGCCGTAATTGCTCATTGCGCGGTCACATCGATGGCAATGTCGCTGACCGGGTTCAGGCTGTCGATCATGCCGCTGTTCTTCAGGAACTCCTCGAACCGCGCATAGCGACCCGCATCAAACGCCGCCGGACGCAGCGCGAACCGGGGCAGCGTGTCGACCCAGGCACGGGCATTCAGCTCATCCTTCAGCTCGGTCGAGGTGGCCGCGAAGATTTCCCAGCTTTTTTCCGGGTTGTTGACGATATACTGGGTCGCTTTCTCGGTCGCGGCCAAGAAACGGGCGATTTTGTCGGCATCCATCGTATCGGGATTGGCGACATAAATCAGCTCGTCATAGGGTGGGATGCCTTCCTCTTCGATATAGAAACAGCGACCCGCGACACCTTCGATATCCATCTGGTTCAGCTCAAAATTCCGGAACGCCCCGATAACTGCATCCACCTGACCGGTCATCAGCGAAGGCGACAGCGAGAAGTTGACGTTGACCATCTCAATCTCATCCAGACCGATATCATGCTGACCCAGAAGGGTTGTCAGGATCGCCTCTTCGACACCGGCGACCGAGAAACCGATTTTCTTGCCCCGCAGATCGGCCAGCGACTTGATCGGGCCATCATCCAGCACCAGCAGGCAGTTCAGCGGGGTGGCAACCAGCGTGCCGACCCGTTTCAGCGGCAAGCCCTCATGGATTTGCAGATGCAGCTGAGGCTGGTAGGACACTGCCAGATCGGCCTGACCAGCGGCCACCAGACGCGGCGGCGCGGAGGGGTCCGCGGGCGGAATGATTTCAACCTCAAGCCCCTGGTCGGCGAAATAGCCGTTTTCCTGTGCGACGATAATTGGACCATGGTCAGGGTTCACAAACCAATCCAACAAGACGGTCATCTTATCCTCGGCCCAGGCCGGCGCGGCAGCCAGCAGGGCGATTGCAGCGATCAGTTTCTTCATGTTTCGCGGTTCCTTCTGTTCACGAAGTTGAGGCTGCGACAAGAACAATCTCGCCCGGCCAATTCGGTTGAATTCGTTCGGCAGCGCGCCAGGCGCGCAATCCGGTAGCACAGCACAATGCCAGTCTTTTACCCTTATTAGGGTCGATATCGCTCAGATCATCCGGCGATATCCGTTGCGCGTCAGGATGTACCGGGCGCGGGGATTCCTCGGCGCTGCGCAGCTCGATGATATGGTCATCTGTCGTCAGCTGCCCGGCCGAGAGAAACCGGAAACAGCTGTTCGGTTCGGGCGCATCGTCAAAGCGGAAGGCCGTGCTGCGGAGTGTCCGACCATCGTACTGAACCATCTGACCCAGCACCGAGGGCGTCAGCCCAAGGATCAGGTTCAGCGCCATCTGCGCCTGCATCGCGCCAATCGTCCCGACGACCGGGCCCAGAACACCAGCGGTGGCGCAGCTTGCCCCGCTGTCCGGCGCGTCGGGAAACAGCGCGCGCAATGACGGCGCGCCGCCGCAGAAACCGCCGACATAGCCCGACAGCCCAAGCACCGAGGCGCTGATCAGCGGCTTGCCCTGCGCCAAGCAAGTGTCCGAGAGGATATAGCTGGCCGCATAGCTGTCTGCGCAATCCAGGATCACATCCGCCTGAGCGACCAGATTACCGGCATTTTCACTTGTTAGAGCCTGTTTTCTGCCGCTGACGTCTATGTCCCTATTGATCGCCGTGCACCGTGCCGCCGCTCGCTCGGCTTTGGGATGTCCGCAATCCGTTTCAGTAAACAAGGTCTGCCGATGCAGGTTGGACAGCTCAACCTGATCCCCATCCAGGATCGTGATCTGCCCGATCCCGGCCCCGGCCAGCAGCGGCAGGACCGGGGCGGCCAACCCGCCCGCGCCCACCACCAGCACACGTGCCGAAGACAGGCGCGCCTGCCCTTTGGCCCCTACCTCTGGCAACAGCGTCTGACGGGCATATCGGCTCATCTGGTGACCTCGATCCATTGACGCAGACGCGCTTCGGGGTCGGTATTCAGGGTAATATCGGTCACGACCGAGACGATATCCGCCCCAGCCTGCAGGACACCCGGTGCACGCTCGACGCTCATCCCGCCGATGCCAACCAGTAGAGTATCACCAACGCGCGCTTTCCATTCTGTGACGCGGGGCAGACCCTGCTGCTGCCATTTCATCTTTTTCAGGATGGTGGGATAGACCGGGCCAAGCGCCACATAGTCGGGGTCCATGGCCAGCACGCGCTCTAACTCATCATCATCATGGGTGGACACGCCCAGTTTCAAACCCGCCTTGCGGATGGCAGTCAGATCGGCCTCGTCCAGATCCTCTTGCCCCAAATGCACCCAGTCACAGCCGGCGTCGATGGCCGCCTGCCAATAGTCATTGACCACCAGAACTGTCCCATTTGCGCGGCACAGGTCACGCGACTTGGCAATCTGGTCACGCACCACATCCATGGGCTGGTCCTTGACCCTCAGCTGTACCAACTTGATGCCCAGCGGCAGCATCCGGCGCAGCCAGTCCGAATGATCGAAGATCGGATAAAACCGGTCGAGTGTCATGACAGAAATGCCTTTCCAATAACCGGGGTCGAAGGTTCCGCCATATCGCGCGCCTCGATCGGGTCGGCCTGATGGGCCAGTTGCCCGGCCTCGATCGCGCGGGCCATTGCGCGGGCCATCAAAACGGGGTCCCCGGCGCGGGCCACAGCAGTGTTCAGCAGTACAGCGTCATAACCCAGCTCCATCGCGTGGGCGGCGTGGCTGGGCAGGCCGATGCCCGCGTCAATCACCAAGGGCACATCCGGGAACTCTGCCCGCATCGCCCGCAGGGCATATTCATTGTTCAGCCCCCGCCCTGACCCGATCGGCGCGCCCCATGGCATCAGCACCTCACACCCGGCGGCAAGCAGCCGTTCGCCAACAATCAGATCGTCGGTCGTATAGGGAAAGACCTGAAACCCGTCGCTGGTCAGAATGCGCGCGGCTTCGACCAGCTGGAACACATCCGGCTGCAGGCTGTCGGTATGGCCGATCAGTTCCAGCTTGATCCACTTGGTATCAAAGACCTCACGCGCCATATGGGCGGTGGTCACCGCCTCTTTGACCGTGTGGCATCCGGCGGTGTTGGGCAGCACCAACACGCCCAGATCGCGGATCATCTGCCAGAATGCTTGCCCCGCCCCGGATTCACGGCGAAGCGAGACCGTGGCAACACCCGCCCCGCTTTCGCGAAAGGCCTGCTCCAGAATAGCTGGGCTGGGATATTGCGCCGTGCCCAGCATCAGCGGGTTGGCCAATGTGGTTCCGTAAAAGGATTTCATCCTCAGCCCCCCTGCATCGGCGCGACGATTTCGATCCGATCCCCTTCAACCAAAGCATGGGCAACACGCAGCCCCGAGGGCACGAAATCTTCGTTCACCGCAGTGGCGACACGGCCCGAGTAGCCGCATTCCATCAGCAATTCCGATAAGGTCTCGGCCCGCACCTCGCGCGGCTCGCCATTAAGCACGATCTTCATCGACCATCTCCGAATGTTTGTGTTCAAGCGCCAGATCGGCAACGCCCTGGGCCAGCGCCGGTGCCAGCAGATACCCGTGGCGGTACAGCCCGTTGGCGTAAATCGTCCCGCCCCGACGCCGGATCCGAGGCAGATTGTCGGGAAAGGCCGGGCGCAGATCGACGCCGATCTCTAGCACCTCGGCCTCGCCAAAAGCGGGGTTCAACGCATAGGCCGCGCTGAGCAGTTCCAGCATCGAGCGCGCGGTGATGCGGGTTTTATCCTCGGATTCAATCATCGTCGCGCCCAGCATGTAGATGCCATCGCCACGCGGCACGATGTAAAGCGGCATCCGGGGATGCAACAGGCGCACGGGCCGGGTCAGCGTCACATCAGGGCAGCGGATCACCAGCATCTCACCCTTTACGCCCCGAAGATCAGACAAGGCGTCCCGCGCCTGAAGACCACGGCAGTCAATCGCGTTCTCCAACCCAGCAGGGGCGGGTTCGCGATGAAAGGCAACGCCCCGCGCGATAAGATCGTCGAACACATCCTGCAGCGCCTTGCGTGGGTCTATATGGGCTTCGTCCTTGAAATACAGACCGTTGCCGAAACCATGTAGATCAGGCTCTAATGCGGCTAGCTCCTGCTGATCTACCTCATGATACCCCTGCGTTCGACGACCAAACCGACGCAAATCCGGCAAGTCGCGCGCACCGCAAACGACCAAAGTACCGTGCTGATGAACCTTGGTCCGGGTCGCCCACCAGTCAAAAGCACCCTGCCCCAGGCGCAAGACCGGCTCTTCGGCATTTTCGAACTCGCACCACGGGGCCAGCATTCCCCCGGCCCACCAAGAACAGCTATGCGGACCCGGCAGGCCGGCGGGGTCAAAGACTTGCACCCGTGCGCCGCGATGAGCCAATTCGGACGCAACAGCCAAACCGGCCACTCCTGCCCCTATGACAGACCAGATCGTCACGCCGGCCAGACCCGATGGAAATGATGCACCGGACCATGGCCCCGGCCCACGCACAGCCCATCAGCCTGGGCGATAGCGCCTTGCAAATAAGCATGTGCCTCTGCCACGGAATCCCGCAAGCTCAGACCTTTGGCCAACCCGGCGGAAATTGACGAGGACAATGTACACCCAGTCCCGTGGGTGTTCTTTGTGTTCCGGCGCTGCGCTGTGAATTCATCCACCAATCCCGAACCGTCGACCAACAGATCATGACATATCTCGCCCTGACTATGCCCGCCTTTCATCAAAACAGACGCGGCCCCCTTTGCGCAAAGGGCCTGTCCCTGAACCACCATTTCATCCGGAGACTGCGCTTCGGACTGTCCAAGCAGGCGCGCAGCCTCGGGCAAATTGGGCGTCAGAACAGTCGCGCGTGGTATCAGAAGGTCCATAAGGGTCCGGATTGCGTCACCCGCCAGCAATGCATCCCCGGATTTCGCTATCATGACAGGGTCCAAAACTATGGGCCCGGCATAGCCCGACAGGGCATCTGCAACGGTCTCGATAATCTCGGGTGTTGCCAGCATGCCGATCTTGATCGCCCCGACATCCAGATCGTTCAGCACGGCGTCGATTTGCGCGCGGATCACACTCAGAGGAATGCCATGAACGGCTGTCACGGCCAGGGTGTTTTGCGCAGTCACCGCCGTAATAACGCTGGCCCCATAAACGCCCAGCGCCGACATCGCCTTGAGGTCCGCCTGAATTCCGGCCCCGCCTCCGCTGTCGGACCCTGCAATGGTCAGGGCAATTGCCGCCATGTCGTTGCTCCATCTTCTAGGGGCAACGGGGCAGGGAAAACGTCTGTATTCATAAGACCGTTCCCTCCGCCGGTATTGCCCGGATCAGGTTCGATGGGTTGATGCAGCAGCACCTCTCAGCCTTGCGAACAAGGCACCCCAACGGTTGCGCGGACCATTTCAGGCGCGGCGACAATAATCAAGCGAAGATTTGCGAGGCGCTGCCTCGCGCTCCGAGGTATTTTTAGCCAGATGAAATGCGGATCACCTGCTTCATCTGGCCCTAAATACCTCGGGGGAGTCATGGGGGGCAGCGCCCCCTTTTTGGGAAAAGACTTCAGCCCTTCATCCCGTCCCAGAAGGATTTGACGGAGGAGAAAAAGCTGTTGGATTCCGGGTGATTATCTTCACCCAGGTCGTCGAACTCGCGCAGCAGCTCTTTCTGGCGGCTGGTGAGGTTTACCGGAGTTTCCACGGCCAGCTCAATGAACATATCTCCAACACCGCCACCGCGTAGGGCTGGCATGCCCTTGCCGCGCAGGCGCATCTGGCGACCCGATTGGCTGCCCGCTGGAATCTGCACACGCCCGCGGCCACCGTCGATGGTTGGAACTTCGATCGAACCACCAAGCGCGGCTTTGGCCATGCTGACCGGCACGCGGCAATAGAGGTTCACGCTGTCACGCTCGAACAGCCTGTGATCTGAGACCTCTACAAAGATGTATAGATCACCCGGAGGGCCACCGCGCATTCCAGCCTCGCCTTCACCGGCCAGACGAATGCGCGTGCCGGTTTCGACACCGGCTGGAATGTTAACGGACAAAGCGCGTTCTTTTTCAACACGGCCCGCACCCTGACAGGATTTGCAGGGGTTCTTGACGATTTGACCCAGGCCCGAACAGGTCGGACAGCTGCGTTCTACTGTGAAAAAGCCTTGTTGCGCACGCACCTTGCCCATACCCGAACAGGTCGGACAGGTGGTGGGCTCAACACCGCCTTCAGCCCCGGATCCGTCGCAGGACGAACAGGCAACCGCTGCCGGGACATTGATGGTTTTCTGCTGACCTGAATACGCCTCTTCCAGCGAGACGCGCAGGTTATAGCGCAGATCCGAACCGCGTGCGGCACGACGTCCACCGCCCCCGCTCCGTTGGCCACCCATGAAATCGCCGAACAGGTCGTCGAACACATCCGAGAATGCACTGGAAAAGTCGCCCTGACCAAAGCCAGCGCCAGGTCGGCCACCGCCGCCCATGCCATTTTCGAATGCGGCATGACCGAACCTGTCATAAGCCGCCTTGCGTTCAGCATCTTTCAGGACGTCATAGGCCTCGTTCGCTTCTTTGAACTGTGCCTCTGACTCCGGATTGTCCTTGTTGCGGTCGGGATGCAATTCTTTGGCCTTCTTGCGAAAGCCTTTCTTGATCTCGTCCGCTGATGCACCCTTGGATACGCCGAGCACATCGTAATAGTCGCGTTTTGACATCAGTATTTCCTTCTGCCTCAACGTAATCGGGCCGGCCCGGTGACCGGACCGGCCCGAATTGGCCCGGTTACCCGTTAGCTACGCTTGTCGTTGTCCAGATCTTCGAACTCGGCATCGACGATGTCATCCTCGCCCGGTGCAGCATCCGCAGCGGCAGGTTCATCTTCGCCGTCTTCAGCTTGCGCTTTGTAGATGGCTTCGCCCAGCTTCATGGCCGCTTCGGTAACGTTCTGGATGCCCGACTTGATCTTGTCGGCATTCTCGGTTTCCAGCTCGTCTTTCAGCGCGGCAATCGCCAGCTCGATGGCTTCGATGGTTGTTGGATCAACCTTGTCGGCATGTTCTTCCATCGACTTTTCTGTCGAGTGGATCAGGCTTTCCGCCTGGTTCTTTGCGTCGACCAGCTCGCGGCGTTCCTTGTCGGCCTCCGCGTTCTCTTCGGCGTCCTTGACCATCTTTTCGATGTCCTCGTCGGACAGGCCGCCCGATGCCTGGATGGTGATCTTCTGCTCTTTGCCAGTGCCTTTGTCCTTGGCCGAAACCGAGACGATGCCGTTGGCGTCAATGTCAAAAGTCACCTCGATCTGCGGCATGCCGCGCGGTGCTGGCGGGATATCTTCGAGGTTGAACTGGCCCAGGATCTTGTTGTCCGCAGCCATTTCACGTTCCCCTTGGAAACAGCGAATGGTCACGGCGTTCTGGTTGTCTTCGGCGGTCGAGAAGACCTGAGACTTTTTCGTCGGGATCGTGGTGTTGCGGTCGATCAGTCGGGTGAACACACCACCCAGCGTTTCGATACCCAGCGACAGCGGTGTCACGTCCAGCAGAACAACGTCTTTGACGTCACCCTGCAGAACACCGGCCTGAATGGCGGCGCCCATGGCAACCACTTCGTCCGGGTTCACACCTTTGTGCGGCTCTTTGCCGAAGAATTTAGTGACCTCTTCGATCACTTTCGGCATCCGGGTCATACCACCGACCAGAACAACCTCATCTACATCGCCAGCCGACAGGCCAGCATCTTTCAGAGCAGCCGCGCAGGGCTTCATCGACTTCTTGATCAGATCACCAACCAGCGATTCCAGCTTGGCACGGGTCAGTTTCATGACCATGTGCAGCGGCTGGCCGTTGGCGCCCATCGAGATGAACGGCTGGTTGATCTCGGTTTGTGAGGTCGAGGACAGTTCGATCTTGGCTTTTTCCGCAGCTTCTTTCAGACGCTGCAGCGCCATCTTGTCCTGGGACAGATCGACACCGTGTTCCTTTTTGAACTCATCCGCCAGGTAGTTGACGATGCGCATGTCAAAGTCTTCACCACCCAGGAAGGTGTCGCCATTGGTCGATTTAACCTCGAACAACCCGTCGTCGATTTCCAGAATGGTTACGTCGAAGGTGCCGCCACCAAGGTCATAAACCGCGATGGTTTGGGTTTCTTCCTTGTCCAGACCATAGGCCAGAGCGGCAGCTGTCGGTTCGTTGATGATCCGCAGCACTTCCAGGCCGGCGATTTTACCGGCATCTTTGGTCGCCTGACGCTGTGCGTCGTTGAAATAGGCCGGAACGGTGATAACGGCTTGTGTGACTTCCTCACCCAAGTAGCTTTCAGCGGTTTCCTTCATCTTGCCCAGAGTGAAGGCCGAAATCTGGCTTGGGGAGTACTTTTCACCGCGGGCTTCGACCCACGCGTCGCCATTGCCGCCATCAACGATGGCGTATGGTACCATTTTCTTGTCTTTTTCGACTTCGGCATCATCTACACGACGACCGATCAGGCGTTTGACGCCAAAAACCGTGTTGTCAGGGTTGGTGACCGCCTGGCGTTTCGCAGGCTGACCGACCAGTCGCTCATCTTCGGTGAAGGCGACGATCGAGGGCGTGGTCCGGGCCCCTTCGGCGTTTTCGATGACCTTCGGCTGCGAGCCGTCCATGATGGCAACGCACGAGTTGGTGGTGCCGAGGTCAATCCCGATTACTTTTCCCATATGTTCAATCCCTTTCTCTTCAAGGCGATGTCCCGAGGCCCGACCCGTTATGGCATCTGGCCCCGATCTGATTTGCGCAATGGTCCTACACCATCGCGCGTCCCGGCGTATATAAGGACGGGAACAGGGGCCTGCAAGCATTCACAAATGCAGGTTTTCAGGAATCTGCAGCCTTTTTTGCAAGGTTTTGGCAAGGATTGAGGAATCTGGAATGGCGCGGCTGCTTTTACGCGGTTTTGAAATCAGGAAAGCTTACCTTGACGGAGCTGCCCAGGCACAGCTGATCACGCTGTTGCGTCCGATTCTGAAATCAGCACCTTTGTTCCGCCCGACCACCCCTTCGGGCAAGGAAATGTCTGTTCGCATGACCTCGGCCGGGGCGCTGGGTTGGGTCACTGACAAGAACGGGTACAGGTACCAGCCGCACCATCCAAAGGGCATGGAATGGCCCACCATTCCAGACTGCATTCTGGATATCTGGCGCGATCTTGCCAGCCCCGAACGTGACCCCGATTGTTGCTTGGTCAACTACTATGGCGAAGGGGCGCGAATGGGCCTGCATCAGGATAAGGACGAGGCCGATTTTTCCTGGCCGGTCCTTTCGATCTCATTAGGTGACGACGCGTTGTTCCGCATTGGCAACACGACCCGAGGGGGCAAAACGGAATCGATCTGGCTTGGCTCGGGCGATGTTGTTGTGATGGGCGGACCCGCGCGCCTAACCTATCACGGGGTAGATCGCATTCGTTTCGGGTCTTCAAAACTGTTGCCAAAAGGCGGGCGGATCAACCTGACCTTGCGCGTGGCGGGTTAACGGCGTGCGCTCCAGCTTTGCGACACATGCTGGCGGGTAAAGAAAATTCCAAGCAAGCCGATCAACAACAGAGCCAACCCGACCCAGACAGGATATTCCCAGTTGGTATTGCGCGGATAGTAATTTCGAAAAACGAAACCCCGACACTGGTCGATAATGTGAAACAACGGATTCCAGGCGAACATGGTCAACATGAACCCGCCCAGCGCATTGCCGACGAACATTTTTCCCGAGAACACCATATTCAGGCGCCGGTAAATCGTGCTCATGATCGTGGCAGTGGTCGGAAACCAGGGCTTGATCGCCATGAACACCACGCCGACCGCACAGCCCGTGAACCAGGCCAGCATCAGCATGGCAAAGGCGCCACCGGGCTCCTGAATTTCCAGCGGAGCAACCGATACGCTGTAGACAAACAGGATGATAACGATTGTCAAAACCTGAGTATACAGCGACCCGAAAGCAGCAGCCATAAGCACGACCATCATGTTCATCGGCGAATGCAGCATCATCGGGTTATTACCCGTGTCCACTCCGGAAACCGAACCGACGGCTTTAATATGCGTCAGAAACAGGAAAACCCCAGACAGCAGATACAGAATGAACTCACCCCGGATTTTGGCAACGCGCGCGCCAAGAAGGGACATGATCACGTAAAACACACTCACCAGCACCAGAACCTGGAAAATATTGATAAGCACCGAAAGCACAGCATTGCTGTGTTGAGATCGGACATTCCGGACCACGGCGTGAAACACCAGTTCCGCCGTCGTAAACGCACCGCCTATAAGCGACCGGTTTCGCTTGTAATAAAACACCCGAAGCGTCTTTCCTGTATTATTGCCTGCAATCTGGCACGAAATTCTTGCCGTTCCGTAACCAGCACAGCATAAGGCCGTCAGGTTATTCGATCAACAAATCACAGGAACGGAGCTTTTTTGTGACCTATGATGCCCTCATCCCCGTCATCCGACGTCTGGCCCTGGAAGCGGGCGATACGATCATGGACATCTATAACTCGGATGGGTTTGACGTGAAGGTCAAATCCGATGCCAGCCCCGTGACCGAAGCAGATGAGGCCGCCGATGCGCTGATCTCGGCCGGTCTGCGCGCGGCGTTCCCCAATATCCTGCTGGTGACTGAGGAACAGGCCGCCTCGCATTCTGAAAAAGGCGATACGTTCCTGATCGTTGATCCGCTGGATGGCACCAAAGAGTTCATCAACCGGCGCGGCGATTTCACCGTTAATATCGCGCTGGTCGAAAACGGCACCCCAACGCGTGGCGTGGTTTATGCGCCAGCCCGCGGCCGGATGTTCTATACTTTGGCCGACGGGCAATCGGTCGAGGAAACCGGCGCGTTGGACAAGGATCAACCCGGCGCCGTGACTCCGATTTCGGTCTCTGATCCAGACAATTCCGCGCTTTTGGTCGTGGCCTCGAAGTCACATCGTGACCAGGCGACCGACGATTACATCAACAAATATCAAGTGCAGGACAGCAAAAGCGCGGGCTCGTCGCTGAAATTCTGCCTGATTGCGACGGGCGAGGCAGATATCTATCCCCGCGTTGGCCGCACGATGGAATGGGATACCGCAGCAGGTCACGCCGTGCTGACAGGTGCGGGCGGCAAAGTTGTCCGGTTCGACAATCATGCGCCGCTGACCTATGGCAAGGACGGCTATGCAAACCCGTTCTTTATCGCCTACGCTCCGGGTGTAGACCTGAAGGAGGCCTGATGTCCGTTCTGATCGCCATTCCCGCCCGCTACGCCTCGACCCGCTATCCGGGCAAACCTCTGGTGCCGCTCACCGGGGCCAGTGGCAATGCAATGACTCTGATCGAGCGGTCATGGCGCGCGGCCAGTTCGGTCTCGGGCGTGGACCGCGTTGTGGTTGCCACCGATGACGACCGCATTCGCGAGGTGGCCGAAGGGTTCGGGGCCGAGGTTGTGATGACCTCGGAAACCTGTGGCAATGGCACCGAACGCTGCGCCGAAGCGCATGATGTGCTGGGCGCAAGCTATGACATCGTGGTGAACCTGCAGGGCGATGCACCGCTGACCCCGCATTGGTTCGTCGAAGATCTGATCACCGGTCTGCGTGCCGCACCCAAGGCTGGGGTGGCCACTCCGGTTCTGCGCTGCGACGGCGATGCGCTCAACAGCCTGCTGAATGACCGCAAACACGGGCGCGTCGGTGGAACAACCGCCGTTTTCGCCGCCGATCACGGCGCGATGTATTTCTCGAAAGAGGTCGTGCCCTTTACTTCACAGACTTATGCGGGTGGGGAGGAAACGCCGGTGTTTCACCATGTAGGCGTCTATGCCTACCGCCCTGACGCGCTGGCGGCTTATCCGTCCTGGCCTGTCGGTCCATTAGAGCAACTGGAAGGGCTGGAACAGCTGCGTTTCATGGAAAACGGGCGTAAGGTTCTGTGTGTTGAGGTCGAATCCAAAGGCCGCCAGTTCTGGGAACTAAACAATCCGCAGGACGTTCCCAAACTTGAAGAGATGATGGCCGCGATGGGGCTGGACTGAGTGCCGCAGGCTGTCGCACCCTGAAAAACCGGAATAACGGGATCTGATATGACACATATCCTTGTAACCGGCGGTGCCGGATATATCGGATCCCATGCCTGCAAGGCGCTGGCGCTGGCCGGGTACACACCTGTCACCTATGACAACCTGATCACCGGTTGGCAGGACGCGGTCAAATTTGGCCCGTTCGCACAGGGTGATCTGCTGGACCGGGCACGGTTGGATGAGGTTTTTGCCAAGTATCAGCCCGCTGCCGTGATGCATTTCGCCGCGCTCAGCCAGGTGGGTGAGGCGATGTCCGAACCCGGAAGATATTGGGCGAACAATGTCACCGGTTCGCTGACCCTGATCGAGGCCGCCGTGGCGGCTGGATGTCTGGATTTCGTGTTTTCGTCGACCTGCGCCACCTATGGCGAACATGACAATGTGGTCCTGGACGAAAACACCCTGCAAAATCCACTGAACGCTTACGGCGCCTCCAAACGCGCGATCGAGGATATCCTGCGTGATTTCCAGGCCGCTCACGGGATGAACCACGTGATTTTTCGCTACTTCAACGTGGCTGGCGCCGATCCGGACGGAGAGGTAGGCGAATTTCACCGCCCCGAGACCCATCTGGTTCCGCTGATCTTGGATGCGATTGACGGCAAGCGCGACGGGCTGACTGTGTTCGGAACCGACTATGACACGCCCGATGGCACCTGTATCCGCGATTACGTGCATGTCTGCGATCTGGTTGACGCGCATGTTCTGGGGCTGCGCTGGCTGGAACAGGGCAAAGACAGTCGCGTTTTCAATCTGGGCACCGGGTCCGGCTTTTCAGTGATGGAGGTGATCGAACAGTCGAAATCCGTCACCAATCGCGCGGTGCCCTATACAATCGGTCCACGCCGCGCCGGAGATTGCACCAAGCTGGTTTCGGGCTCGGACCGGGCCGGGCAAGAACTGGGCTGGTCCCCCAAAAGGTCCGTGTTAGAGACGATGATTGCCGATGCCTGGCGCTGGCATCAGAACGGGCATTACGACAGATGAGGGCCGCGTGAGCGATACCCTGCCGCCAATCGGATGGGTGCAACGCTATCGCTTGCGCCTGAAACGCAGGCGGCTGTTGTGGCGATCCTTTCGCAGCCGCCATCAGTTAACCCAACTGGTCGACCGAACCGACCAGATACGCCCGGGTGCGATACTGGTCTTTACCACCCTGCGAAATGAAATCACGCGCCTGCCCTGGTATTTCCATCACTACCGGTCGCTGGGCGTTGATCATTTTCTGATCGTGGACAACGGCAGCGTTGATGGCTCGGTCGCATATCTGAAAGATCAACCGGATGTATCCCTGTGGCAAACCGATGCCAGCTATCGCGCCTCACGATACGGGCTGGATTGGCTGACCTGGCTACAGATGCGATTTGGTCACGGCCATTGGACTTTGATGGTGGATGCGGATGAGTTGCTTATCTATCCCGAATGGGACAGCCATCCGCTGCAGGATTTGACCCAACAGCTAGAGGCACAGGGGCGCGACGCTTTCGGAGCCTTGATGTTGGACCTGTACCCCAAAGAACAGCTCGGCACACAGCCCTATGACCCCGGGACCGACCCGACCGAAGTTTTGGGCTGGTTTGATCCAGGCCCGTTGCGCGCCAAACGGCAATCGCCGCTGGGCAATCTCTGGGTTCAGGGCGGTGCACGGGAACGCGTGTTTTTTGCTGACCGGCCCGAGCGGTCACCAACTTTAAACAAAATACCGCTGGTACGCTGGTCGAGGCACTATGCTTACGTGAACTCCTGCCATTCCGCCCTGCCCCGAGATTTGAACGCCACCTATGACGGACCGGAGAGCCACGGCCCTTCGGGCGTGCTACTGCACACAAAGTTCCTGCCCGAGGTGGTCATCAAATCAAGAATCGAGAAAACCCGAGCGCAGCATTTTCACGACCCGGCAGAGTTCGACAACTATTATGATGGCATAATTAACCGCCCGATCATGTGGGATCCACAATCGGTGGAATATATCGGATGGCGCCAACTGTGTGAGCTTGGCTTGATGGGCAAAACTGACTGGAAAAACAACGTTTCGGACTAACTACTTTTAAATGCGTTGCTTCATTAGATGGTAAAGTGGCATAAAATGGCATTAGCCCGGCTCCACTCTGGCTTGTTCAGGCCCCGGGTATGCTCGCGTATAAACGAAGGTTGGGCAGTCGCGTGAGCCTGTTGGATTCATACCGAATGAGATTGCGGCGCAAGCGCCGCCTGTTGCGTTGCGTTCGCAAACGGCGCGAATTAGAAGCGGTTTCCGACAAAACCAACGCCATTCAACCCGGTGACATCCTGTTGATGAGCGTGGTGCGAAACGAAAAAATCCGCCTGCCCTATTTTCTGGAATATTACCGAAAACTTGGCGTTGATCGCTTTTTGTTTGTGGACAACAACAGCGACGACGGCACCCGCAAGTTTCTGAGTAGTCAGCCGGACGTATCGGTCTGGCAGTCCAACGGCAGCTATAAGCGGGCCACATATGGCACTGATTGGTCGAACTATCTGCTGCGCAAATACGCCGATGGGCACTGGGTTCTGACGGTCGATCCGGATGAGTTCTTCATCTATCCGTTCTGCGACACGCGGCCCATTCGTGCCCTGACCGACTGGCTTGATGGCTGTGCCGTCCGCAGTTTCGGCACCATGCTGATCGACATGTACCCGCAGGGCCCGGTAGATGCCGAACCCTATCGTGAAGGGCAAGACCCCTTCGAAATTGCCCGTTGGTTCGATGCCGGGAATTATGTGATCAGCAAAAACCCTGAATACGGGAATCTCTGGATACAGGGTGGGCCGCGCGCCCGTGTCTTTTTCCGCCAGGCTCCGGAAAAGGCGCCTGCGTTGAACAAGATACCGCTGGTCAAGTGGGACCGTCGGTATGTCTATGTCAGTTCGACCCATTCGCTGCTGCCACGCGGGCTGAACCAAGTCTATGACGATTGGGGTGGCGAAAAAACCAGCGGGGCGTTGCTGCATGCCAAGCTGATCAACACCTTGGGCGACAAGGCACATGAAGAGATGGAGCGGCGTCAGCACTATCGCGGGTCCGGCGAATATCGCGCCTATGCCGAAGGGCTGAACGACCGTCCGGTGTTTTGGTGCGACTGGTCCGAGGCTTATATAAACTGGCGACAGCTTGAGATTCTTGGCCTCATGTCGAAAGGGAACTGGGCATGAGCAGCCTTGGCGTCATCATGCTGGTGCATGCCGCGCTTCCAAGGGCGCAACAGGTCGCGCGCCATTGGGCGGCATCCGGCTGCCCGGTGGTGATCCATGTCGACCGCAAGGTTGCGGACACTGTTTTTGATGACTTTGTAGCCTCCTGTGCGGACGAACCTCTGATCCGGTTCTCGGAGCGCCACACCTGCAACTGGGGCGGTTGGGGCATTGTTGCAGCCTCGCAATCAGCGGCTGAACTGATGCTGAAGGCCTTTCCCGATGTACACCATATCTTTCTGGCCTCGGGCGCCTGCCTGCCGCTACGGCCCGTCGATGAGCTGGTCACATATCTAGCGGAACGGCCCCGTGTCGACTTTATCGAAAGCGCGACAACAGCTGATGTAAGCTGGACGATTGGCGGACTGGATCAGGAACGATTTACTCTGAGATTTCCGTTCTCGTGGCGTAAACAGCGCAAATTGTTCGACGCTTACGTAAAGCTACAGCGGACCATCGGAATCCGACGGTCGATACCCGAAGGTCTGGTGCCGCATATGGGCAGTCAATGGTGGTGCCTGACCCGTCAAACGCTGTCGGCCATTCTGCAAGATCCCAAACGCAAAACATATGATCGCTATTTCCGGCGCGTCTGGATTCCCGACGAAAGCTATTTTCAGACTCTAACTCGGCTTTATTCAACACATATCGAAAGTCGCTCCCTGACGCTGTCCAAATTCGATTATCAAGGTCGCCCGCATATCTTTTATGACGATCATCTACAGCTATTGCGACGGTCGGACTGTTTTGTAGCACGCAAGATCTGGCCCCAGGCCAATCGGCTTTATCAGGCGTTTCTGACCAACCAGGCACAGGCGATGAAGCCTACAGAACCCAACCCGGGCAAAATCGACCGGTTGTTCTCGAAAGCGGTCGAGCGCAGGACTCGAGGCCGGGATGGCCTGTATATGCAAAGCCGCTTTCCCCGCCACGGCAGCGAGAACGGACTGACGTCGTTCCCCTATTCGGTATTCCAAGGGTTTACCGAACTGTTCGCAGATTTCGAGCCCTGGCTGTCGGAAGCCACCGGAACAAAGGTCCACGGTCACCTCTTCGGTCCCGAACGTGCCGAATTCGCCGGCGGGGCGCCTCTGGTCAACGGCGCACTAAGCGATTGTGCCAGCCTGCGGGACTATAATCCTACGGCGTTTTTGTCGAACCTGATATGGAATACTCGGGGCGAGAGGCAGTGCTTTCAATTTGGCCCCACGGATACGCAGGATATCAACTGGTTTCTGGCGCGCGACAGAAATGCGCAGATTTCCGTTGTCACAGGCGCCTGGGCCATTCCCCTGTTCCGTTCGAATGGAAATTTCGCGGATATCCGTAACGAAGCCGCCCGCCTGCAACAAATCGAGACCAAACAGCTTGAGGTTTTAACTTCGGTCTGGACCAAGGCCAAAGTGCGCACCTGGTCGCTGGCCGAGTTTGTGGAATCTCCGATGGAGCCTCTGCAATCCATTCTGGAAGAAACCGGGTGCCAGAACCCCAGCCACCTGACCCAAGCCCCAACGATGGTCGACCTGTCCGGGTTCGGGAAGTTCCTGCAAAACCTGAAGAACCAGGGTATGCACCCTTATCTTATGGGAGATTTTCCAGCCGATGACATTTTTGGCCGGCAACTCAGGCCTTATCGAAAACCATATCTGGTGCAATAGCGTTTCATGTCATCCAAATTCGACTATTTCGTAATACTTGCCGCCATGCGGACCGGATCGAACCTGCTTGAGGCAAATCTGAACGCATTGGAAGGTGTCTCCAGCCATGGTGAGGCCTTCAATCCTCATTTCATTGGCAGGCTAAAGGGGGACAGCCTGCTGGGCGTCACTCTCGAAGAACGCGACAATGACCCTAAAACCCTGCTGAACGCCATCCGATCAGCTGAGGGTGAAATGAACGGGTTTCGCTTTTTCCAGGGCCATGATCCGCGTGTGTTAGAGCCTGTTTTAGATGATCCGAGTTGCGCCAAGATCATTCTGACGCGCAACCCTCTGGACAGCTATATCTCGTTGAAGATTGCGCGCGAGACCAAGCAATGGCAGCTGAAAAACGTCAAGCGGCGGCGCACCGAGCAGATCGCCTTCAACCCTCGTGAGTTCGAAAACTATCTGGACCAGCAACAGGCCTTTCAACTGACTTTGCTGCATCATCTTCAGGCCAGCGGGCAAACCGCCTTTTTCATCGCTTACGACGATCTGAACCGGCTCGACAGCCTGAACGGCCTGGCGGCCTGGCTTGGGGTATCGGGTCGGTTGACCACGATCGACGACACGCTCAAACCCCAAAACCCTGAGCCGGCCTTGTCCAAGGTGACAAACCCTGATGAGACCGAACAGGCCTTATCGCGCATCGACAGTTTCAGCCTGCACAGAACTCCGAATTTTGAACCCCGGCGTGGCGCGGCCGTTGCGACCTATGTCGCCACGCCGAAAACCCCGTTAATGTATCTGCCCGTGCGGAGCGGCATTGAAGGGGTTGTGAAGCAATGGATGGCAGCGCTTGATTCAATCAGTGCGGATGACCTGATCACTGATCAAAACCGCAAAAAGACCCGCCAGTGGTTACAGGATCATCCGGGGCATCGCAAATTCACCGTGGTGCGGCACCCGCTGGTACGCGCACATTCGGCCTTTTGTTCCTACATCCTCAGCACCGAGCCCGGCGCCTATCTGAAAATCCGCAATATGCTGCGCAACCGTTTCAAGCTTCCGATCCCCGGACAGTTACGCGCTGAAAACTACCCCATCGAACAGCATTATGAGGCATTCTCGGCTTTTCTGACCTTCCTGCGGCAAAACCTGGCGGGACAAACCCCTGTGCGCGTTGACGGCGTTTGGTGCAGTCAGGCGCAGGTGTTGGAGGGCGTAGTCGGTTTTGCCCTGCCGGATCTGATCCTGCGCGAGGAAGAAATTGCAACTGCCCTGCCGGATCTGGCGCGGCGGCTGGGTCATGACAGCCCGCCCGCGCCCGGCAATACCAGACCAGATATCCCGTTTTCACTGAGCGATATCTATGACACCAAACTTGAGGCGCTGGCGGCCGAAACCTACCAGCGCGACTATATGCAATTCGGGTTTGACGTCTGGAAGCCGGTTACGGGCGCAGCGTAATCACTGTGCCGCGATTCACCATCGCATAGATCTCTTCGATCTCTTCATTCTTGACAGCGATGCACCCTGCCGTCCAATCCGATTGCTTCTTGGCACGCTTTTTCTCGGACCGGGTTTTCGGCTCGCCGTGGATGAAAATGTCACCGCCCGGATCAACGCCCGCAGCCTTGGCCTCTGCGATATCCTTCGAATCCGGATAGGAAATCCCCAGCGACAGGTGATAGCGGCTTTTGGGATTGCGCCGGTCGATCAGATAGGTGCCCTCTGGCGTGCGGCCGTCGCCGCGTTTTGTTTTGGTGCCATTGGGGGCAAAGCCAAGATCGACCTTATATTCCTTGAGGACATGTTCATTGTGCAGAAGATAAAGCTTCCGCGCGCTTTTGTTGATGACCATAGAGGTCACCTCGGGGCCATCATAGGCCAGAAATCTGGGGTTGGCCGAGGCGCAGGCCGAAAGACCCAGCGTAGCCACAGCACCCATTCCAAATGCTCGACGATCCATGTTTAATGCCTGCTTCTGCTTTTTTTTGTGATTATGCCAGAAATCCAGAAAACTGAAATCACTTTTTGCTGTTCGACTGCTCAAGCAAGCGGCGTTCGATGGATTCCAGCCTTTCCAGCACCTCATCACGATAGGCATCGGTTTTCACCTCATCCTCGGCGTGATGGGCATCCTGCATTGAATTCACGATCAGACCAACCAACAGGTTCACCACTGCAAATGTCGTAACCATGATGAAAGGCACAAAGAATATCCACGCATAGGGATAAACCTCCATCACCGGGCGCACGATGCCCATGGACCAGCTTTCCAGCGTCATGATCTGGAACAACGTATAGGCCGACAGGCCCAAATCGCCGAACCAGTCCGGGAATGTGCCCGAGAACAGCTTGGTTGAAATTACCGCGCCGATGTAAAACAGGATCGCCATCAGCAGGAAAACGCTGGCCATACCCGGCAAGGCCGAGATGAAACCCTCAACCACCCGACGCAGCCGTGGCGCGACCGAGATCACCCGCAGGACCCGCAGGATCCGCAAGGCCCGCAGCACCGACAGGCCGCCGGCGCTTGGGATCAGAGCGATGCCAACAACGATGAAGTCAAACAGGTTCCAGCCATTGGTAAAGAACCGCCGCCCCGTGGCGACCAGCTTCAGCGCGATCTCGGCAACGAAGATGGTCAGGCAGAGGCTGTCCAACACCACGATCAAGGGGCCCGCGGCCTCCATCAGAGTCGGTGAGGTTTCCATGCCGAGCAGGATGGCGTTGAAGATGATGACACCTGTGATGAACCGACCGAAGGTCGGGTTTTCAGTGATATCATGCAGGCGCTGGGCAAGCCCCATTCTGAAACTCTCCTGTTTGGTCATGATGCGGGGTTCAGTGCAAACCGCGCGGCAAGTTCCGTGTGTGACGACCATCGAAATTGGTCAACCACCTGTACCCATTCAAGGGTATAGCCTGCGTTAATCAGATTTTTTGCGTCCCGCGCGAAGGTGACCGGATTGCATGAGACATAGGCGATCACTGCCGGTTGCGCCTGCGCCAGCTCGGCCACCTGCGCCTCAGCCCCGGCGCGGGGCGGGTCCAGGACAACCGCGTCAAAGTTCTTCAACTCATCAGGCATCAATGGGCGGCGGTACAGGTCGCGCGCCTCGGTCGTGACCCGTTTCAGGCCTTGCGCGCGACGCCAGCCTTGATCCAGAGCGGTGGTCATCAGGGCCTCACCCTCAACCGCGTGTACTTCGGCGTCCTCGGCCAGTGGCAATGAGAATGTCCCGCAACCCGCGAACAGGTCCACAACCCGCTTGGCGCCCTTGGTTGCCTGCAGAACTGCCTTTAATAGAGCCTGTTCTCCGTCCTTCGTGGCCTGCAGGAATGCCCCTGGAGGCGGCACGACAGCCGCCACGCCAAATCGCTGAATCGGGGCGTGACGCGAGGCGATCACCTCGCCATCCCAGCTGAGCCGCGCAAGCCCATGTGCCTCGGTCGCCTGTGCCAGGGCCAGTTCAAGCGGACCATCCAGCGGTTTGCCCCCTTTGACGGCGACATCCAAACCGCCATCAGAAAGGGTCAGCGTGACCGCCAGCGCCCCTTTGCGGCTACCACCCAAAAGGGCAAGCGCCTCGGCCACGGGGACAGCTGCAATCAGGGCCGGATCAAGCAGATGACAATCGGAAATCTCGGTGATCGTGTCCGAGGCGCGGCCATGGAACCCGGCCATGGTGCCTTTTTTGGTCCGCCGAACCGCAATCGTAGCCCGTCGCCGTGATCGTTCCGGCGAGGTATAGATCGGCCGCATCGGGGCCTCGAGCCCCTGCGCGGCCAGCGCGTTGCGCACGACCTCGACCTTCCAATCCGCGACGAAATCATCCGCGGCATGCTGCAGCTGGCAGCCACCGCAGGCTTTGTAGTGACGGCACGGTGCTTTGACCCGCTGGTCAGAGGGGGTCTCGACCCGAATGTCGCTCAGCACTTGACCAACCAATGTCCCGCTGACCACCTCCCCCGGCAAGGTGCGGGGGGCGTAGATCGGTCCATCGGCGATGCCGTCGCCCTGATGACCAAGGCGTAAAATGCTGTAATGCTGCGTCATGAGGGCCTGATAGCTGGGCTTTACCCACAACAAAACCCTTATTCGGCGGCGGCGGCCTGAATAAACCCGCCCGATTGGCGATCCCAGAACCGGGCATAAAGCCCGCCCTGTTCCAGCAAGTCGTCATGGCTTCCCATTTCAACGATCTGCCCTTGATCCAGAACGACGATCCGGTCCATCTCGCTTAGCGTCGACAGCCGATGTGCAATCGCCAGCACCGTCTTGCCCTGCATCACCCGATGCAGCGCGGTCTGGATTGAGGCTTCAACCTCGGAATCCAAGGCCGAGGTTGCCTCATCCAGCACCAGAATCGGCGCGTTTTTCAGGATGGCGCGCGCAAGTGCGATCCGCTGCCGCTGACCGCCGCTCAGCTTGACGCCGCGCTCGCCCAGATGCGCATCATAGCCCTTGCGGCCATGGGCATCCCGCAGGCCAAGGATAAACTCATGCGCCTCGGCCTTTTGCGCAGCCGCGATCATATCGTCTTCTGAGGCGTCGGGGCGGCCATACAAGATATTCTCGCGCGCCGAGCGGTTGAACATCGCCGTTTCCTGCGTGACCATCCCGATCTGACTGCGCAGACTGTCCTGCGTCACCTGTGACACATCCTGCCCATCAATCCGAATTGCGCCGTTTTCCCCTTCATAGAGCCTTAGTAGAAGCGAAACGAGCGTAGATTTCCCCGCACCGGACGCACCCACGATACCCAGCTTTTCGCCGGGATGTACGGTCATGGTCACGTCAGTCACACCGCCAATATCACCGCCATAGGCAAAGCTGACATGGTCAAACTCGATCTGGCCTTGGGGCGCGCTCAGCCGGGTGGCGTCGGCTGCATCCTCAACCCGGTCGCGTTTGGCTAGGGTTTTCATGCCATTCTCAATCTCGCCGACATTGGCATAAAGCCCCATCAGGGTGAAACTGACCCAGCCCGTCATCTGTGAAATCCGCACAGACATCGCGCCCGCCGCGACGATATCACCGGCGCTGGCCATCCCGGACCGCCACAGCAGCAAGGTTACCCCCAGCAGCAGCACCGGCAGTACCCCGGCCAGAACCATCAGGATGAACCGAAAACTGGCGGAGAGCTTGCCAAAGGCCAACATCTTGTGGCGCAGATCGACCATCGAGTTTCGGGCTGCCTGATCCTCGAACTCGGAATGGGCGAACAGCTTGACGGTTTTGATATTGGTGATCGTGTCGACCACCTGCCCCGACACCATCGCCCGCGCCCCGGCCCGCGCCGCTGAGCGTGCCCGGATGCGTGGCAAATACCAGCGGATCAGCAGGAAATACACCGCCAACCAGGCGGCGAAGGGCAGCATGACCAGCAGATGAATAGACCCTAACAAAAGCAAAGTTCCTGCCAGAGAAGCCAGCGCAAAAACCATTGCGCTTATCGTCTCGGACACGACCGAGGCCATCGCGTTCGAAGTTTGCATCTGTTTCTGTGCGATCCGCCCGGCAAAATCGTCGTCGAAATAGGTCACCGACTGACCCAAAGTCCACCGGTTCAGCTTGGCCAGAACCAGGGGCGGGATATTGGGCATGACAATATAGTTGTTGGAAAAGGCCGAAAGACCAAACAGCGCCGGTCGCAGCAGCATGAAAAATGCGGCGACCCCTCCAATTATCCAAAGATTGCCCGCCGTCAGAACCCCATCCGGCCCGCTTTCGTTTGCCATGTCGATCACCAGACCCAGCATCCAGGCGGTTCCGGCCTCCATCGCCCCGGCAGAGGCCGAAAACACGGAGGCGACAAGGATCATCGGCCAAGCTCCGGACAGGCACCAGCGAATGAACGCCCCCAGCCTTTGCGGCGGGGGCGTTTCGGTGGGTTTGAACGGATCTATGAGATCGGCAAGTTTCACTCAGCTGCCTCCGTGTTCAGGAAGCCCCCAGATTGCCGTGCCCAGAACTGGGCGTAAAGCCCGCCCTGTGACAGCAATTCGGAATGGGTGCCCTGCTCGACGATCCGGCCGCCATCCATCACCAGGATGCGATCCATTTGGGCAATGGTGCTGAGGCGGTGGGCAATCGCGATCACGGATTTGCCCTGCATCATGCCATAGAGCGTTTCCTGAATGGACGCTTCAACCTCGGAATCCAGCGCGGAGGTCGCCTCATCCAGCAACAGGATCGGCGCGTCCTTCAGGATCACCCGCGCCAGCGTCACCCGCTGCCGCTGACCACCTGACAACTTCACGCCCCGCTCGCCCACATGCGCATCATAGCCGGTACGCCCCTTCGGGTCCTGCAGGTCAAGGATGAACTCATGCGCCTCGGCCTGTTTGGCCGCGGCAATCATCTGCTCTTCGGAAGCCTCGGGGCGGCCATAGAGGATATTGTCGCGCACCGAGCGGTGCAGCAACGCGCTGTCCTGTTGCACCATACCGATATGGATGCGCAAGCTGTCCTGAGTGACCCGAGCAATGTCCTGATCGTCGATCAAAATGGCCCCCTGCTCCACATCGTAGAACCGAAGTAGGAGCTTAACTAGGGTCGATTTCCCAGCCCCCGACCGTCCGATCAGACCGATCTTTTCGCCCGGCTCGATGGTCAGGTTGATATGATCCAGCCCGCCGGTCTTGCGACCGTAATGATGCGACAGGTTACGAATCTCGATCTTGCCATTGGACAGATGCAGGGGCTTGGCCTGCGGCGCATCCAACAGGTCGATCGGTTGAGCGATCGTCTCCATGCCTTCGGCAACGACACCAAGCTGGCGGAAAAAACTGGTCAGCGCCCACATGATCCATCCGGTCATCGCGTTCAGGCGCAGGGTCAGGGCTGTGGCCGCCGCGACCACACCGACCGTAGCACTGCCCTGCATCCACAGAGCAATCGCCCAGCCAACCACACCAACGATCAGCAGCCCGTTCAATGCAACCAGAACCGCATCCATGATGGTGAAAATCCGCATCTCAGCCTGAAAGGTACGGCGGGTTTCCTCGATCGCTTCGCGCGCATAATCCAGTTCCTGTGCCCCATGGGCAAACATCTTTACGGAATGGATATTGGTATAGCTGTCCACAACCCGGCCCGTTACGGCCGAGCGCGCGTCTGAGGCCGCCTTCGAAGCCGGTCCCACCCGCTGCACCGTCCAATGCACCAGAAACCCATACAGCACGAGCCAGATCAACAACGGCAACAGCAGCCGGGCATCAGCCGTCATCAACAAAATGGCTGCGCCGATCAGGTATGCCAGCGAGAAGGAAATCGCATCAAACACCTGAAACACGGCCTCACCCGCAGCGGGCGGCGTCTGCATGATCCGGTTGGCAATGCGGCCTGCAAAATCATTCTCGAACCAGCCCACCGATTGCCGCAACACGTGCTTATGCGCGCGCCAACGGATCAGAGTGCCAAAATTCGGCAGGATCGTGTTGTTCAGCAACAGCACGTCAACGACATGCAGCATGGGTCGCAGCAGCAGCACAAAAAGCGCCACCAGGATCAGTTCCGTACTATGGGTCTGCCAAACTTCGTCCGGCGGAGCGGACAGCAAGTCAACAACGCGACCCATATAATAGATCAGACCGACCTCAACCGCGGCCACCACGACCGAAATCAATCCGGCCCAAAAGAACACCCGCATAAAAGGGCGGGAATAGTTCAACATAAAGGGCCACAGCCGTGTCGGCGGCGTGTCGGTTTCTTCGTAGTCGACAAAAGGGTCGACGAGATTTTCGAAATAGCGAAACATAGAGAGTGCTCCGATTGAGCAGATAACAAGTCATGCGAAAAAAGATGGCGCCAGAACACCACCCCTACGGGTCAAGTGTTATGGCTTTAGCCGAACCAGATCCCGTAATACATTCGCATCCCTCCATTCATGTTACAGGCGCAAGAAAACACAAACGATCCGGCTTGTCATCCCCTTTTGAGACTTCAATTTACTCGACCAGCAACTCGGAGCGCGTCAGGGTGAAACCCGAGGCGATCCAGCGCGCCTCAAGCTCGGCCAGTTTCTTGCCCAGCGCCGGGCCGGTAAAGTCAGGGATCAGGTCAGCGGCCCGCACGGGAAAATCCGCTGCCGCCCCGTCCCGGAGCGCTTGCCGCTTATCCTCGGACCAGGGCTGTTCCAACAAAGCACAACGCAGCAGAACTTCGTGCAGGCCGTCCTCTTCGCCATAACGGAACCCAAGCTCGGCAGTGCCCGCGGTTCCCGCGGCCTCATCCCGCATCCGTGTCAGGCGTTGCATCTGGGCCTTGCTCAGACGCAGGGTCTGGGCAATCTCGGGCGTGGCGATGGAGGAAAGCCGCCGGACCGGCTCGGGCTTTGCCCCAGCCTGCTGTTCCAAGGCGATCAGCGGGGCAAGTGATCGATCCTCAACCCCCGGCAATATCTGTGCCAGAACGCCCGTGCTGCGCATGGCAGCGACCGAAGGCGCAGGGTCAGGCGAGGTCAGCAATTTCATAAACTCGGCCCCAACCCGTTCGCGCGACAGGCTTGCCAATCCGTCCAGATTGGTTGCAATGGCCGACAGCGCTTCGGGATCAAACCCGGCTTCGATATCCCCATACCAGGCGTGAAACCGAAAATAGCGCAAAGAGCGCAGATAGTCTTCGCGGATGCGGTGCTGGGCGTTGCCTATGAACCGGACCTTTCGGGCCTTTAGATCGGGCAGTCCGTTCAGCGGGTCCAAAAGCGTCCCATCCGGGCGGGCGTACAGCGCATTCATGGTGAAATCGCGCCGGCTGGCATCTTCATCAACATTGTTCGAGAACGCCACTACAGCCCGGCGGCCATCGGTTTCGACATCTCGCCGGAAGGTCGTGATCTCATGCGGGATGCTTTGGCTGACAACGGTTATCGTGCCATGCTCGATCCCAGTTGGAATGGCCTTCAACCCCGCCGCCCGCATCAAATCCAGCACCTGCTGGGGCGGAGCGTCCGTGGCAATATCCAGATCCGAGACCGGCGCCCCCAAAAGCGCGTTGCGGACGCAACCGCCGACGAAAAGCGCCTGAAAACCGGCATCGATCAAAACGGCGCAGACTGTCTGGGTTGCCGGGTTTGTAACCCAGCTTTCTGATAGCTTCATCATTCACTCACCCGCGCAGCCAAGCCCCGCAACATCCGGGCCGTAGCCCCCCAGATGTAATAAGGGCCATAGGGCACGGTGAAATAATACCGCCGCTGGCCCCGCCAGCGACGCGACTCAACGATATAATTCGCAGGGTTTAGAACATGCGCAAGTGGGACTGAAAAAACTTCGTCAACTTCACCCGGCTCAGGAATTGGGTCGAACCCGTCTCGTAGGATCGCGACAACCGGGGTTACGACAAAAGACGTCACGGTTTCATGGGTAGGCAAATGCCCGAGAATTTCAGGCAAATCCGAGGAAAGGCCAATCTCTTCCTGTGCTTCCCGCAGGGCGGTTGCGGTTACATCCGGATCGGTCTCATCCTGTTTTCCGCCAGGAAAGGCGATCTGGCCGGGATGGTGTTTCAGCGCCGATGAGCGCTTGGTCAAAAGCAGGCGCGGGGCCTCATCCGTTACAAGAATCGGAACCAGAACCCCGGCTGGACGTAGCTTGCGCCCCGCTGGCAAAACCGCATCAGGGTTCAGATCGAAATCACTGGACCCGTTGCCGGGGCGGCTCAGGGCCGCCCGCAGCTGTTCTGTTGGATCAGGCCTCACCGGCATCGAAGCCAACGGTGACGGGGTCCAATACGTAATGGGCACCACAGAACTGACAATCGGCGGTGACCTGGCCCTCGGGGGTTGTCATCTTTTCGATGTCGCGCGCCGAATAGATCGACAGGCTTTGGCGCACGCGCTCTTCCGAGCAGGTGCAGCCGAACTGAACCGATTGCGCATCATAAACCCGTGGCTGTTCCTCATGAAACAGCCGGATCAACAGGTCGGTTGGCGCAATCGAAGGGCCGATCAGTTCAAGGTCATCAACAGTATCCAGAAGGATGTTGACGCGCCCCCAATTTTCACCTTCCTCACCGTCAACCAGATCATCCGCCGACAGAATCTGACCGTCACCCTCTGCGTTGGCTACAAATGGTGACGCTTTGGGCATGTGCTGCAGCATGATGCCGCCTGCGCGCCAGTGCTCACCGACGCCAGGTTCAGTTGATTTGCCGAAACTCAGTGAAAACCGCGTCGGCAACTGTTCGGACTGTGCGAAATACGCCTCTGCGCATGCGCTGAGAGAGCCGCCAGCCAGCGGTGTGATCCCCTGGTAAGGCTGCGTGCCCTCGCCCTGATCAATCATGATGGCGAAATAGCCTTCACCCACCTGATCAAACGGTGTGGAATCGGTCAGGCGGTCCGGGTCAAAACTGGCATAGGCGCGGATGCGAGCCGGTTCGCCCTCGGCCTGCGGAGCGTAGTAATCGGTTGCGATCATCCGAACGGCGCCTTTGGACTGAACCTGAAGCGACAGCTTCCAGCGCAACGCGACGGTCTGACCGATCAGAGCAGTCAGCAAGGCCATCTCGGCCACCAAAGCCTCGACCTTTTCGGGATAGTCGTGCTGTTTCAGAATGCCATCCAACACTCCGTCCAGCCGCGCCACACGTCCGCGCATATCCGGTATATCAAGTTGAAAGGGCAGGACGGTGTCGTCCCACGCGATTTTTGTTCCAAGAGACATGGGGTTTCCTTAAACGCCACAGATTGGCATACCGCCAGCATATAGGTCGAAGATTTCGGGTTGTAAGGGGCCATACATGATCAGACGGTTCGGTGAAACCCCACAAGCGGGGCGCAAATACACACGACGTGTGGGTGTATACGCATTGTTGCCTCGAGGACGACATCTGTTGCTGACCTGCCAGACAGAGCCCGGCCCTGATCTACAGTTGCCGGGTGGCGGTATTGACCCGGGCGAATCGCCCATCACCGCCCTGCATCGCGAAGTCTTTGAAGAAACCGGCTGGTTGATTGCCGGCCCGCGGCGGGTCGGCGCCTTTCGCCGTTTCACATACATGCCCGAATATGACCTGTGGGCCGAAAAGGTCTGTTTGATATATCGAGCCCGCCCTGTGCGCCGCATAGGTCCACCTTCAGAGCCATTCCACGAAGCCCTTTGGCTGGACAGTGCGGATGCCGCGCAGATGCTGGGCAACAGCGGCGACCGACATTTCGCTTCGGGACACCTGATGGGGCTTTAAGGCCCGCTGTATTCAAAGAAAACCGCAGATACGTCATCATCCATACCCTGGTCCGGATCCATGGCCTGTGTCAGCCGCCAGAACATATCGTCCAGAAATTCGGGCCCGCTGAGATCGGTGGCACAATCCGTCACCATTCTACACAGCCCCTCTTCTTCCAGCAGGGATCCATCCGCCATCCGGCATTCCGTGAACCCGTCTGAATATAGCAACAGCTTGTCACCGGGCTTCATGTAGGTATCGGTTCGCTGAAACGTGACATCCGGCAACAGTCCGATGGGCAGTCCACCTTGCCCCAGATACTCGGTCCCACCATCCTGTCGCAACAACAGCGGATGCGGATGCCCTGCCTGCACCATCTTGAGATGTCCGTTTCGCAGGTCGATAATGGCATAGACCATGGTAAAATACTCTTCGACGCCAGCATCAGCCATAAGGCGGGAATTGAGCATCTCTGCCACCTGATCAGGTGGTAGCAATGCGTAAAATTTATCGAACCGCTTTTCCATCGCCACGTTCTGATCGAAATGTTTGCTGGACAGATACCCGCCCAGCCGTGCTGTCATCATCGCCGAGGTGATGCCGTGGCCGGACACATCGATGCTGTAAAACCCCACACGGTTGACCCCCGGTGAAAACATTCCCACCAGATCGCCACCGATATGCCCACAAGGTTTCAGCAACATGCTGATACGCGACCTACCGAAATCACGCGTGAGTTCGGGGACCAGAGATTCCTGTATCTTACGCGCCTGAATCAGGTCCTTGTCGATCGCATCATGGACCACTTTCAGTTCTTCGAGCGCGGTCTCGATCATTCGGTTCTTATCAGACAGCTCACGCTGCATATCCAATATCCGTGCGCCCGCAGATATGCGCGCCCGCAATTCATCGGCCTCAAGAGGTTTGATCAGAAAATCATCCGCCCCGGCATCCAGTCCGCGCGCAACCTCCTGCTTTTCGCTTTTTGAAGTCAGAAGGATGAAATAGCTGTATTCGTCATTCTCCAACGCCCGAAATGCCTGACAGAATTCCAGCCCGCTCATCCCCGGCATGACCCAGTCGCTCAGGACCAGGTCGGGGGACATGGCCGCACAGATTTCGATGGCGGCCTCTCCGCTGTCTGCCTCGAGCACCTCAAAGCCCCATTTCTTCAGCGAGGCCACAAGGATGCGACGTTGCAGACGACTGTCATCAACGACCAGCACCTTGCGAATCGCACCAAAATCCAGCTCTGCCTTTGTTTCTGCCTGACTGACCTCTGCCACCTGACCCTCAGCTCTGCCACATAATGCGGAACGGGACGACCCTAGCGCACGGCTGTTTAACATCCTGTGAAGGTCGTAAATGCATCCATCTTAACCACGGATTTACCAACGGCCTGTAGTGATAATCGGGTCGTTATCTTTAGGGAAAGGATGGCCATGATCGACTGGTCCAGGGTCAGACAGCTGCGGGACGAGGTCGGCGCCGACGAGTTTGACGAGGTAGTGGAAATCTTTCTCGATGAGGTGCAACAAGGCCTGGAGCATTTGCAGGTCGATGATGATCGGTCTGACTTCGAAAAGCATCTACACTCCTTGAAGGGCAGCGCGCTTAGTCTGGGATTCAGGACATTGGCCAAGCTCTGCCAAGATGGTGAGCGCCATTCGGCACAGGGTCAGGCCGCAACCGTCGATATCGCCGAAATAGTCGGCACATTCCGGACCTCCGCAACGGAGTTTCAGGCAGGATTGAACGAGCTCTGAGCGGCGCCGTACAGGCAGCAAACAGGTACACTAGCGATGGGTGACAACCCGGCCCTGTATATTGTCTGTTTCAAACGCAGCTGATCCATCGCCGCGACAGACAACATTGCAGTCTGGTCATTTGCTCAGATCACAAACTGGGCGAGGGTCTCGTCCTCGGTGATATCCGTAAAAGTGAACCCGGCTTCATCCAGATGCGCGAACAGACGGGCAAAGTTTTCGGGCTTGCGGGTTTCGATACCAATCAGAACCGAGCCGAAGTTTCGTGCCGATTTCTTCATGTATTCAAACCGCGCAATGTCATCCTCGGGGCCAAGGATGTTCAGGAACTCTTTCAATGCGCCAGGGCGCTGTGGCAAGCGCAGGATGAAGTATTTCTTCACCCCCAGATAGCGCTGCGCGCGTTCCTTGACCTCGGGCAGGCGTTCGAAATCGAAGTTGCCACCAGAGGTTACGCAGACAACGGTTTTCCCTCGGATAAAACTCTGAATATCGCTCAGCGCCTCAATCGCGAGAGCCCCGGCGGGTTCCAGAACGATGCCTTCGACATTCAGCATCTCGATCATGGTTGTGCAGATGCGGTCTTCGGACAGGACCAGAGCATCCGACAGATGACGGGATTTCAGCAATTCGAACGGTTTTTCACCGATCCGACCAACCGCAGCACCGTCAACGAAATTGTCCACCTGATCCAATGCCACCGGATGTCCTGCTGCCATTGCCGCGTGCAGACAGGCACCGCCTTTGGGTTCCACAAACAGGCAATGGGTTCGATCGCCAAACCACGTAGCCACGCCCGCAGACATGCCGCCACCGCCTACTGGCAAAAGGATGTGGTCCGGCAACCCACCCAACTGCGCTTCGATCTCAACCGCAAGCGAGGCTTGCCCTTCGATCACATCAACATCGTCAAAGGGCGACAGAAAATGGCCGCCCTGTTCGGTGCACCACGCCTGCGCGGCGGCCAACGTGTCATCGAAATAGTCGCCGGTCAGATGAATCTCGATATTGTCGCCGCCGAAGATACGAGTTTTCTGGATTTTCTGCTGCGGCGTCGTCACGGGCATGAAGATCACACCCTTCACATCCATGTGCTTGCACATAAAGGCCACGCCCTGCGCATGATTTCCCGCGCTGGCGCAGACAAACAGGTTCTGCCCCTGCTGTTTGCGCATGGCGTTGAACGCACCGCGGATCTTGTAGGACCGCACCGGGCTGAGGTCCTCACGTTTCAGCCAGATATCGGCCCCGAAACGATCAGACAGATGGGCATTGCGCTGCAGAGGCGTCACCGGAAACACAGAGCGCATCGCCTGTTCGGCAGCGCGGGCGCGGGTCATGAAATCACTCATGCCGGTTTCCCTGCCCCATCATCGCTGAAAGAGCAAGGAATACATATGTGTACGAGTTCAGGTCAGCTGGCGCTTTTCAACGAACACGCCGTACATGGTGGTCAAGATACTGACATTGATCAGCGGCAAAACCAGAACCCCAAAGAACAGTGAGAGCAAAACACCCAGAACCGGGATGAAAGCGAGCGCTGTAAAGACCAACTGGACCACGACCTGGAACACAAAGCTTACAAGCAAAAGAACGATGATCGCACCACCCGCACCGGCGGTGTTGTTCCAAGCTTGCCCAAGTGTCAACGGTTGCCCAATCGCTGCTGCAGGCAGGATTATGGACAAACGGTAGAAGCCGATGATGAGGAAGACGACAAGGACAATGACAAACACAACTGACAATGCTCCACCGCCCAGCGCTGAAAGTACCGCGCCCGCCGGCAGGAACGCGATGGCCATCAGGATACCCAACAGAAGAACCCGCCCGAAATAGGCCAGAATTCTATCGAACCGGAAGGTTGGGAAAATACCTCTTGGATATTCCTCAAGCAGGACAAAGCGGTGCCACGACACCACAATCCAGAACATCGTCACAAATATCACGACCATAAAGCCCACCAGGAAGCCAATCGCCGATCCGCTCGAAACGCCCGCAGGTAACTCTCCGGTGGTTGTATTGAGTTGATCCAGCGGAACGTCCAATACAAAAAACAGGGCGACAATCACCGCTGTCGCAACCAAAGATGGCCCGAACGTAATCTGCAAAACCTGTTTGAGATTCCCAAAAACCATCCGCACCGAATGTGCAAAAATCTTCCAACCCAACATCTGAAATCTATCCCTTCAACCAATCCTTGTTTTCTTTCCTTCTGTTTCACCCCAAATCCCGACCTGCGTCAACGCAGATAACTTGCCCCCGCGTTCAAAACCCGCTAGGGGCCAGTCGTTCTACGCATAAAGGGAAGTCAGATGTCCGCGCCCAAGAAAGTTGTTCTGGCCTATTCCGGTGGCCTTGATACCTCGATCATCCTGAAATGGCTGCAGACCGAGTATGGTTGTGAGGTCGTAACCTTCACCGCCGATCTGGGTCAGGGCGAGGAGTTGGAGCCCGCCCGCAAGAAGGCCGAGCTGCTGGGGATCAAGCCCGAAAACATCTATATTGAGGACATCCGCGAGGAATTCGTCCGCGATTTCGTCTTTCCGATGTTCCGCGCGAATGCGCAGTATGAGGGCCTGTACCTGCTGGGCACCTCGATTGCGCGCCCGTTGATCTCGAAACGTCTGGTCGAGATTGCCGAGGCGACCGGAGCGGATGCCGTATCTCATGGCGCGACCGGTAAGGGCAACGATCAGGTACGGTTCGAACTGGCCGCTTACGCGCTGAACCCTGACATCAAGGTGATTGCCCCGTGGCGCGAGTGGGACTTGTCCAGCCGCACCAAGCTGCTGGAATTTGCCGAGGCGAACCAGATTCCGATCGCCAAGGACAAACGTGGCGAGGCGCCGTTCTCGGTTGATGCCAACCTGCTGCACACCTCATCCGAGGGCAAGGTTCTGGAAGACCCCGCCGATATGGCGCCCGATTACGTCTATCAGCGCACGGTCCACCCCGAGGACGCGCCGAATAAACCAGAATTCATCGAGATCGGGTTCGAAAAAGGTGACGCGGTCAGCATCAATGGCGAGGCGATGAGCCCGGCCACCATCCTGACCAAGCTGAACGAATATGGCGGCAAGCACGGCATTGGGCGTCTCGATCTGGTCGAAGGTCGCTTTGTTGGCATGAAATCGCGCGGTATCTATGAAACACCGGGCGGCACAATCCTGTTGGAAGCACACCGTGGCATCGAATCCATCACCATGGATCGGGGCGCGATGCATCTGAAGGACCAGCTGATGCCTCAATATGCAGAGCTGATCTATAACGGCTTCTGGTACTCGCCCGAGCGGGAAATGTTGCAGGCCGCCATCGACAAATCTCAGGATCATGTCACCGGCACCGTGCGCGTGAAGCTGTACAAAGGTCTGGCATCGACCGTGGGCCGCTGGTCGGAACACTCGCTGTATTCCGAGGCGCACGTGACCTTCGAAGAGGATGCTGGTGCCTACGATCAGAAAGACGCTGCGGGATTCATCCAACTGAACGCCCTGCGCCTGAAACTGCTGGCAGCACGCGACAAACGGCTGTCAAAGTAAGACACACGGCAAAGTTGCAACATACGAATTCTGTCGCAACTTTGCCGTAGAATTACCTGCTTGTGAGATGATTGATACCGCGAGCTGATTCAAATCCGGGTCAGCCGAATTCAATCTATTTTATTGAGGCGGTCATGCAGACAGATGGACAGCAAGGAACCCCCAGGGATTTTGAGTTCCGAGGCTCCGCTAGAGAATATTTTGGCATCTGGATTGTTAACCTATTGTTGTCGATCCTGACCCTGGGCATCTACAGCGCCTGGGCCAAGGTTCGGACCAAGAAGTACTTTTATCAGAACACCTATGTAGCTGGGCGCAGCTTTGATTATCACGCAACCGGCCTGCAGATCCTGATCGGTCGGATCATCGTAGTTGCGGGCATCGTTGCCTATTCTGTTCTGGCAGCGATTCCGCTTGTCGGCCTGATCATGCTTCTAGGGCTGCTGTTCTTGATCCCTTACCTACTGGTCCGCTCCTTGCGGTTTCAGGCGCGCATGTCCAGCTGGTCAAATGTGAGGTTCAATTTCCACGGAACCACCGGATCGGCGGCGGCCAATTACTTCCTCTATCCCATTGTTTCGGCGCTGACGCTTTATACCACATGGCCCTTTGTCACCCGCTCGATCCAACGGTTTCACGTGAATGGGCACAGCTTCGGGAAAACGCCGCTGAATTTCGACAGCCCAATCGCACCGTTCTACAAAGCCTTCCTTGCGGCCGCAGCCTGGGTCTTCATTGCCTTGGTCCTGTCGGTGACCCTTTTTGGCTTTGGCCTTTCGAGCCTCAGCGCGCTTCAGACGCTGGAAAGTGACCCGGAATACATCGCTGCCTTGATTTCCGTTGCCTCGCTTTATGGGTTCCTTCTGTTGGCCATCATCCCGGCGACGATCATCTATCACGCCATGGTGCGCAACACGGTCTATAACCACTCGGTTTTGGGTGAAAACCACCGTTTTCACTCCAACATTTCTGCCCTGCACCTTCTGTGGATCACCGTTTCTAACCTGATCGTTGTTGTCATGACATTGGGCCTGATGCTGCCCTGGGCACATGTGCGTCGGGTGCGGTATCTGGCAAACCACACCATCTTCATCCCCGGTGGCCCGCTGGATGAGTTTGTCGATGAGGTCACCACAAATGTAAGCGCCATTGGCGATGCTTATGGCGATATCGAAGGGTTCGATATCGGCATTGCGGTCTAGGCCTGTGGCCGATCCGACCAATGATCAAGGCGCGTCCGTCACCGGGCGCGCCTATCCTGCGTTAAGTTCGCGTGAACTGCCGTGCCGGCTGGCGATCGGCACCAACACCACTTGGCTGATCGATGACAAGGGCCAGATCCTGACCCGCTGCAACCCTGATGAATTGCAGATCGAACCGCGCATCGGCCAGACCGAACGCCGGGTTATCTTTGCCGATGGTACATTGTTCCTGACAGATCAGCACGCGGCGCTGGAACATCTGGTCGGGGGCAACAGTGGATCAGTTCTGCATGGGTTTGAACGGTTTCACCCTCGCCTGATCGTCGTCACGATGGCCTGTCTGGCCGGCGCCTGGGCGGTGTGGAAGTTTGGGCTTACGCTGCTGGTTGCGCTGGCGGTCTGGATGACTCCGCCGCCGCTGGTTGCAGCGATTGACGCCGGGGTGATGCAGTTTGTGGATCGCTTCATAGCCGAACCCAGCGCCCTCTCCGACAGCAAAAAGGCCGAGGTGCAAGACAGCTTTGACCGTATTCTGGCCGCTATGGGCGCGGACGCGCAGGATCACGACTACCAGCTAGAGTTTCGCCACATGCCGGGTATGGGTCCAAACGCCTTTGCCCTGCCAAATGGCACCATCGTGATTACGGATGATCTGATTAACCTCGCCTCTACCGATGCCGTGGCCGGGGTGATCGGGCATGAGATGGGGCATGTCGCGGAACAGCACGGGCTGCACCAGGTCTATCGCTCGGCCGGAGGGTATGTGCTGATTGGCTTGCTGGCAGGTGATACCGGGCCGATCCTTGATGAGATCCTGCTTGAGGGAAATCTGATCCTGTCCCTGTCCTTTTCCCGCGAACATGAATTATCGGCGGATCGTTTTGGCGTCGATCTGGCCGCGAAGGCGGGGTTCGATCCCGGCGGGCCGGAAGAGTTCTTTGATCTGATGGCTGCCCGATTTGGCGACCAAGATGACGGCTGGTTCAGCACACATCCCGGTTTCGATGACCGAAAAGACAATCTGAAATCCCTTACCCAAGGTCATTAGATCGCGGCCCTTGCCTGTGATTTTGAAGCCCCCTAACCCTGTTCTGGGATCAGGAGGGGTCATATGGAACTCAGCACTATTGTCGAAGGCATTCAGAAAAACCTTGTCGGGCGCAACTTTGATGGGTCGTTGAAATTCGATTGCGGCGATGCCGGTGTGATCGTTCTGGCCGACAATCAGGCGACGACGCAGGATCAGGACACGGATTGCACCATCCGTATCTCGCAAGAGAACCTGACCAAGCTGTTGACCGGCAAGCTGAACCCGATGACCGGTATTGCTATGGGCAAGCTCAAGATCACGGGCAATATGGGTGTGGCGATGAAGCTGGGGCAGTTGCTGGGCTAAGGCGATAAACTCGTCTCACCAGCGCGTGAGAACAGATGTCAGCGCGTTGCGCCCGGGGGTTTCCCAAGGCAGTCTGATCATGGAAGGAGACCCACCATGATCCGAACCACATACATTGACGCTGTCAAACCTTGGCTTCTGTTTGCGCTGATCCTCATCGTCGCAATGCTGCGCGCCGCGCCTGCACCGGCTGCCGGAACCGAGACGCTGACCGTGGCCGGGGGGTGTTTCTGGTGCGTTGAATCCGATTTCGAATCCGTGCCGGGCGTGGTTCAGGCGGTCTCGGGCTATACCGGGGGCGCGACCGCCGACCCAACCTATGGCGAGGTGTCCAAAGGCGGCACAGGCCATTACGAGGCGGTTCAGATTACCTTTGATCCGGACCGTGTTTCCCGTGAAACCCTGCTGAACCTGTTTTTCCGCTCGGTCGACCCTACGGATGCGGGCGGTCAGTTTTGCGACCGTGGAGAGAGTTACCGCACAGCGGTTTTCGTCTCTAATACAGGCGAAAAGGCGTTGGCCGAGGCTGCAAAATCCAAAGCACAGCACGTCCTGCGTCAAACGATTGTTACCCCGATCCTGCAACAGGACCGGTTTTACCCGGCCGAAGCCTATCATCAGGATTACTATAAGGGCGAAAAACTGGTCTTTACGCGGTTTGGTCCCAAACGCCAGCACAACGCCTATAAGGCCTATCGCAAAGCCTGCGGTCGCGACGCCCGCGTCAAACAGCTGTGGGGCAGTGACGCGCCCTTTGCCGGGTCTTAATCAAAGCGCGCTTCGCGCACTTCTTTCAGATCAGGAATGACATCCGCCGTACCGTGCCGTGTCACCATCAACGCGGCAGCCCGGTTTGCCTGCAATATTGCCTGCTCCATCGGCATGCCACGATCCATTCCTGCCAGAACGTAACCTGTGAACGTATCGCCCGCACCAGTTGTGTCCACCGCCTGAACCTTGTGAGCCAAAAAATCCGAGGTCGTCCCCTTATGATGATATCGCGCGCCCTTTGATCCGAGGGTCACAATGACATGCTCTATCCCCAACTCGGACAGGCCCTGCCCGGTTGCCTGCCGCAGCTGCTCGGCCTCGACCTCATTTAGGATCAGGAAATCCAGATACGGAAGAACCGCCCGCACTGCATCGGCTTGAAAAGGGGCCGCCGCGTAACAGACAGTCAGCCCCATTTCGCGGCCCATTTTTGCGGCTTCGACCTGCAAGTTGGTTTCGTTTTGCGTCACAATCAGATCACCCTGATCCGCCGATGACAGCGCCTGGCCCAGTTGATCTGACGTAATTGCATGATTTGCGCCTTGAAACAGGATGATGTTGTTTTCACCCTCGGCGTCTACGGCGATAATAGCGTGCCCGGTAGGATCTGAAACTTCGGCAATCCACCGGGTATCGACGCCATATTCGGTCAGCCTGTCACGCGCCCAGCGCCCGTCGGGCCCTATGGCCCCAATATGCGCCACCCGCGCACCGGCCCGCGCGCCGGCGACGGACATATTCGCGCCCTTACCGCCCAGAAACCGATCCAAACGGTTGGCCGAAAGCGTCTCACCCGCGCCAGGCAGGTGTGGCACATCATAAATCATGTCTGCGTTGATCGAGCCTAGATTCCAAATTGTCATGGCTTAACCAATATCGCAGGAGGCCAGAATGGCCATGTTCAGAATGTCATTGGCCGTCGATATGGTCGAACAGATCTGAATCGGCTTGTCGATGCCCGACAAGATCGGGCCGATCACCGTGGCCCCACCCATTTCCTGCATCAACTTGGTCGAGATCGAGGCCGAATGCCGTGCTGGGACAATCAGGATATTCGCCGGTCCGGTCAGTCGCTGGAACGGATAGTTTGCCTGCTGGTCGACATTCAGCGCCACGTCCACCGTCATTTCACCTTCGTATTCGAAATCTACGCCACGCTGATCCAGAACGGCAGGAGCGCGGTGCATCTTTTCGGCCCGCTCCGACACCGGGTAGCCAAACGTCGAAAAGCTGACAAAGGCAACGCGCGGCTCCAGCCCCATATGGCGGGCAACGGCTGCTGAACGCTCAGCGATATTGGCCAGATCGTTTTCGTCCGGCCATTCATGGACTAGAGTGTCGCCGATCAGCACGATCCGCCCCTTGTGCAACAACGCCGTCACACCGGCCGCGCCACGGGCCGCATCTGCATCGAACACATGGTTGATCCGATCCAGCACATGCGCCGATTTACGCGTCGCGCCCGAGACCAAACCGTCGCCATGCCCATGCGCCAGCATCAGCGATGAAAACACGTGCCGGTCGCGCGCGGCAAGTCGATGAATATCCTTTCGATCAAAGCCTTTACGCTGCAGGCGATCGTACAAAAAATCAGAATAGGTATCGAGATGCGCAGTGTTGGCGGCATTCACGACCTCCAGCTCACGCACAGCATCGCCCAGCCCGGCCTCTTCCAGCTTTTGCTTGACGTCATCTGGGCGGCCTACGACCAGCGCTTTACCAAAGCCCGAGCGTTGATACATCACCGCAGCCCGCAGCACACGCGGATCGTCGCCCTCGGCAAAGATCATTCGGCTTTGCGCCTGACGGGCCCGCGCGTTCAGGCCGCGCAGAATGCTGGCGGTCGGATCCATGCGGGATTTCAGGCTCAGTTCATACGCGTCCATGTCGATAATCGGGCGCCGCGCCGCGCCGGTATCCATCCCGGCCCGCGCAACGGCGGGCGGAATGCGGTGAATCAGGCGCGGATCGAAAGGTGTCGGGATAATATAATCGCGCCCAAAGGTCAGCGACTTACCATAGGCCATCGCGACCTCATCCGGGACATCCTCGCGCGCAAGGTTGGCCAAGGCGTGGGCACAGGCAATTTTCATCTCGTCATTGATGGCGCGGGCGTGGATATCCAGCGCACCGCGGAACAGGTAGGGAAAGCCCAACACGTTGTTGACCTGGTTCGGATAATCGCTGCGCCCTGTGGCGACGATGGCATCTACGCGCACCTCATGCGCCTCTTCCGGTGTGATCTCGGGGTCGGGGTTTGCCATCGCAAAAATCACCGGGTTATCGGCCATGCTGGCGACCATATCTTGCGTCACAGCCCCTTTGACCGACACGCCCAGAAAGACGTCTGCGCCTTTCATGGCGTCTTCCAGCGTACGCAGATCCGTGGTGATCGCATGGGCCGATTTCCACTGGTTCATGCCCTCGGTCCGGCCCTGATAAATCACGCCTTTAGTGTCACACACGATGCAGTTTTCATGCCGCGCGCCCATGGACTTGAGCAGTTCGATACACGCTATCCCAGCAGCCCCAGCACCGTTCAGAACAATCTTCACATCTTCAATCTTCTTGCCCGAGATACGCAGCGCATTCAGCAGGCCCGCTGCACAGATCACCGCCGTGCCATGCTGATCATCGTGGAAGACGGGGATATCCATTTCTTCCTTCAGGCGCTGTTCGATGATGAAACACTCGGGCGCCTTGATGTCTTCCAGATTGATGCCGCCAAAGGTCGGGCCCATCAGACGCACGGCGCGGCAGAACTCATCCGGGTCTTCGGTGTCCAACTCGATATCGATCGAGTTTACGTCAGCGAAACGCTTGAACAGGACTGACTTGCCCTCCATCACCGGTTTTGAGCCCAGCGCGCCCAGATTACCAAGACCCAAAACCGCCGTCCCATTCGAAATCACGGCGACCAGATTTCCCTTGTTGGTATAGTCATAGGCCGTTTCTGGATTTTCCGCGATTGCTTCACATGGAACAGCCACGCCGGGGCTGTAGGCCAGCGACAGGTCGCGCTGCGTGGTCATGGGAACGGTGGCTTGTACCTCCCACTTGCCAGGAGTTGGGTCCAGGTGAAAGGCCAGCGCCTCTTCGTTGGTGATCTTCGCTTTGGGCATTTGATACGTCGTTTCTCTGCAACTACGGGGCTTCTGCCTCATAGCGCAGGCACGCGCGCGCCTCAACGAGAATACTTTTGCCTTTCGCACCAGATGGCGGATTTGTAAGGTCGCGACCGAACGCCGTCAAAAGGGATCAGCCTTGTCCACAGTCACGCCGATGATGGCGCAATATCTCGAAATCAAAGAGGCCCATGCCGACGCCCTTCTGTTTTACCGGATGGGCGATTTCTACGAGATGTTTTTCGAGGATGCCGTCAACGCCGCCGAGGCGCTGGACATCGCCCTGACCAAACGCGGCAAGCACAACGACGCCGACATCCCGATGTGCGGTGTGCCGGTCCATGCCGCCGAAGGGTACCTGCTGACGCTGATCCGAAAAGGCTTTCGCGTGGCCGTTTGCGAACAGATGGAAAGCCCGGCGGAGGCCAAGAAGAGAGGCTCTAAATCAGTGGTAAAGCGCGGTGTTGTCCGACTGGTGACACCCGGAACACTGACCGAGGACGCGCTGCTAGAGGCACGCCGCCACAACTTTCTGGCCTGTTATGCCGAGGTGAGGGATGAAGCGGCGCTTGCCTGGGCCGATATCTCAACCGGGGCGTTTCACGTGATGCCTTTGACCTCTGTACGCCTAAGCCCTGAACTGGCCCGGCTGGCCCCGTCGGAACTGATCGTGGCGGACGGGGCCGAACAGGTCCTGCACGAACCTGCCCGCGATCTGGGCATCTCACTGACGCCCATTGGCCGTGCCAGTTTCGACAGCACGGCGGCTGAAAAGCGCATCTGCGATTTGTTTCACGTGGGCGCGCTGGACGCGTTTGGAAATTTTGGCCGGGCCGAAGTGTCCGCTATGGGCGCATTGATTGACTATTTGGAGATCACGCAAAAAGGCAAATTACCACTGCTACAAACGCCGCTGAAAGAATCCGAGGACCGCGTGGTGCAAATCGACGCCGCAACACGCCGCAATCTGGAGCTGACCCGGTCGCTGTCTGGCGGGCGCGCCGGATCGCTTTTGTCGGTGGTTGACCGTACGGTGACGCCGGGCGGCGCGCGGCTGTTGGAACAGCGCCTGTCCAGCCCCTCGCGCAATCTGGATGTGATCCACGGGCGGTTGGATGCGGTAAGTTTTACAGCCGATGACAGCCTGATCGCCCAAGATCTGCGCGATGCCTTGCGCAAAACCCCCGATTTGGACCGCGCCTTGTCGCGCCTGTCGCTAGATCGTGGCGGCCCTCGCGATTTGGCCGCCATCCGCAACGGGCTGGCGCAGGCCGCAACCATCGCCGAACTGTGCAATGCCGGAGATCTGCCGGTATTGCTGGCCACTGCAGTGCAAAACCTGACGGGGTTTGATGATCTGCTGACCCTGCTGGATGAGGCGCTTGTGGCCGAACCGCCCCTGATGGCGCGCGATGGCGGCTTCATTGCCCCCGGCTATGACGCGGAACTGGATGAGGCGCGCACCCTGCGCGACGAAGGTCGATCCGTCATCGCCGGGTTTCAGCAGAAATACTCCGAGCACACCGGCATCACCTCACTGAAGATCAAGCATAACAACGTGCTGGGCTATTTCATTGAAACCACGGCAACCCATGCCGAAAAGATGTTGAACCCGCCGTTCTCCGAAACCTATATCCACCGGCAAACCACGGCCAATCAGGTGCGGTTCACCACTGTCGAACTCTCCGAGATCGAGACCCGTATCTTGAATGCGGGCAACCATGCTTTGGAAATCGAAAAGCGGCTCTATCAAAGGCTTTCTGATGAGATTCTTACCCGTGCTGCGCAGCTGAACCAAGCCGCGCGCGGGCTGGCAGAACTGGACTTAACCACTGCGCTGGCCGATCTGGCACGGGGCGAGAACTGGTGTAGCCCGCAGGTCGATGCCTCTCGTGCCTTTGATATTCAGGGCGGGCGGCATCCGGTTGTTGAACATGCGCTGCGCCAACAAAGCGGTGACGCGTTTATCGCTAATGATTGTGATCTCAGCGCGGAAGATGGTGCTGCAATCTGGTTGCTGACCGGCCCCAACATGGCGGGTAAATCAACCTTCTTGCGGCAGAATGCGCTGATCGCCCTGCTTGCCCAAATGGGCAGCTATGTTCCCGCCGAACAAGCCCATATCGGCGTGGTCAGCCAGCTGTTCAGCCGTGTCGGGGCATCTGACGATCTGGCCAGGGGGCGGTCGACCTTTATGGTTGAAATGGTCGAAACCGCCGCCATCCTCAATCAGGCCGACGATCATGCGCTGGTCATCCTGGATGAAATCGGACGCGGGACGGCCACCTATGACGGGCTTTCCATCGCCTGGGCCACGCTCGAACATCTGCACGCCGCCAATAGATGTCGCGCGCTGTTTGCAACGCATTATCACGAGCTGACCGCGCTGGCCGGAAATCTGGTAGGTGTCGACAATGCCACCGTTGCGGTCAAGGAATGGGAGGGCGAGGTGATCTTTTTGCACGAGGTTCACAAAGGCGCCGCGGATCGATCTTATGGTGTCCAGGTGGCGCAACTGGCTGGCCTGCCGGCATCCGTTGTCGAACGTGCCCGCGTTGTGCTGGACCAGCTGGAGAAAACCGAACGCGAAGGCGGCAAGCAAAAGGCTTTGATCGACGATCTACCGCTGTTCTCGGCTGCCCCGCCGCCACCGCCTCCCCCAAAAGCTTCACCCGTTGCGGATATGTTGGGTGAGATCTTGCCGGATGAGCTAAGCCCGCGCGAGGCATTGGACCTGATCTATAAATTGAAAGAGGCGGCCAGATCCTGACCGCCTCAATAATTGATTGATATCTTAGGTGCTTAGCTTGCCGGCGTGGACGACACACCCACCTGCGCGGGGCGCAAGAGCCGGTCGTACAGCATAAAGCCTTCTGCAGATACCTGGATGATGTCACCAGCGCGTGTTCCGGGCACGGGGGCCTCGAACATCGCCTCATGCACATTGGGGTCAAACCGATCGCCAACTTCTGGCGTGATCACCTGAATCCCGTGTTTCTGAAACACGTCCTTCAGCGCGCGCATGGTCAGTTCAACACCTTCCAGCAAAGCGCCTGCGACCTCTTTCTGCTCGTCGGTTGCGGCCTCAAGCGCGCGTTTCATATTGTCATAGACCGGCAGCATGTCACGAGCCAGTTTCGAGCCGCCATATTGTTCAGCATCGCGCCGTGCCTTGTCGCCGCGCTTGCGCGCGTTTTCCGCATCGGCCAATGCACGCATGAATTTGTCTTTGTAGTCGTCGCGCTCGGCGCGCAGCTCATCCAGCTCCAGCGCTTCTTCGCTGATCTCAGCAAATTCATCAGCCAGCTCTTCGGCCTCGGCCGTTGCGATATCGTCCAGAAAATCTTCGTTCTTGGGCTCTGCCATCTCTTACCCTCTAGCTCCGGTCGGATATCAGTTTGCCGACCAGTTGCGCCGTATAATCCACGATCGGCACGATCCGTCCATAATTCAGACGTGTGGGCCCGATGACCCCAACCGCACCGATTATCTTACGATCAGCGTTCATATATGGAGACACCACCAAAGAGGAACCCGAAAGTGAGAAAAGTTTGTTCTCAGACCCGATAAAAATGCGCACACCTTCGCCTTCTTCGGTCAATTCCAGAAATTCGGCGATGTCGCGCTTGCGTTCGAGGTCGTCAAACAGGGTGCGAATGCGCTCCAACTCATCTGCTTCGCCACGTTCACCCAGCAGATTCGCCCGCCCTCGGACGATCAAACGAGCCGAGTCGCCATCATCCCCGTCCCATGCGGCCATGCCGCTGTCGACCATTTCACGGGCCAGCACGTCAATTTCCTGTTTCCGCAAATCGATCTGGGTCAGCATCTGACGGCGAACCTCGCTGATGGTGCGGCCTTCGATCAGCGCGTTCAGAAAATTCGCCGCTTCCCGCATCGAGCTGGGCGTTTGCCCGGGTGGCGGCTTGAACAGCCGGTTTTCCACCTGACCGTCGGAAAAGACCAAAACCACCAGGGCCCTGTCATGCCCAAGCGACACAAATTCGATATGTTTGATTTCCGCTTCGTGTTTCGGCGTCAAAACCAGCGAGGCCCCTTGTGTCACGTGTGACAAGGCCGCGCCGACACGATCAAGCATCCCGCCGACATCCCCCGAGTTAGCGCCCAGTGTGTCGTCCAGCTTCTGCCGGTCATCCGCGCCCAGATCACCGACCTCCAGCAATCCGTCCACGAACATCCGTAACCCGTGTTGCGTCGGAATCCGCCCCGCACTGACATGAGGGCTGTCGAGCAGGCCCAGAAACTCAAGATCCTGCATCACATTGCGAACCGTCGCCGCACTGACTTTTTCCGACAAAGTGCGCGTTAGGGTACGGCTGCCGACAGGCTCACCGCTATCCAGATAGCTTTCGACAATCAGCCGAAACACCTCGCGCGACCGGTCATTCATCTCGTTCAGAATTTTGCTTGCGTCACTCATCGGCAATCCTCTGCTGGATGGCCATTAAATAGCAGGTAGGCGAAAGGTCAATCAGGGTTGCATCCTGACGCTGCGGGGCGGTATCCCCAAACCAGCAAACAAAGGAATTCCCATGCGACCCTCAGGACGTGATCTAAACGAAATGCGCGCCGTTTCAATCGAAACGGGATTTACCAAACATGCCGAAGGTTCCTGCCTGATTAAGATGGGCGATACCCATGTGTTGTGCACTGCCACGATCGAAGATCGCGTGCCACCGTTCATCAAGGGTTCGGGCCTGGGCTGGGTTACCGCTGAATACGGCATGCTGCCCCGTGCGACCAATACACGGATGCGGCGCGAGGCTGCCAGCGGTAAGCAGGGTGGTCGTACCGTGGAAATCCAGCGTTTGATCGGCCGTGCCCTGCGTGCAGGTGTCGATCGGGTTGCCTTGGGTGAACGCCAGATCACCGTCGACTGCGATGTGATCCAGGCTGATGGTGGCACCCGATGTGCCTCGATCACAGGCGGTTGGGTTGCGCTGCGTCTTGCGGTCAACAAGCTGATGAAAACGGGTGACGTGATCTCGGACCCGCTGGTTGACCCGGTTGCAGCCGTATCCTGCGGTATTTACGCCGGTCAACCGGTGCTGGATCTGGATTACCCCGAAGACAGCGAAGCCGGCGTGGACGGCAACTTTATCATGACCGGGTCCGGCAAATTGATCGAAGTTCAAATGAGCGCCGAAGGCTCTGTCTTTAGCCGCGTTCAGATGGATCAACTAATGGATCTGGCCGAACAGGGCGTTAGTGAACTGGCTGCTGCGCAAAAGGCCGCCACCGCATGACCCGCAAGTTCGACGGCGACAGGTTGCTAGTGGCCACGCATAACAAAGGCAAGCTTGAGGAGATGGCACATCTGCTTGAACCCTTTGGCGTCAGTGTTATCGGCGCTGCGGACATGGACCTGCCTGAACCGGAAGAGACCGAGGATACATTCGTCGGCAATGCCCGGATCAAGGCCCATGCCGCCGCCAAAGCCACCGGCCTTCCTGCCCTGTCGGACGATTCCGGGATCACCATCGACGCGCTTGACGGGGCGCCGGGCGTCTACACCGCCGATTGGGCAGAAACCGGCAATGGCCGCGATTTCCTAGTGGCGATGACACGCGCACATGGGGAGCTTGAGGCGAAGAACGCCGCCCATCCCCGCACCGCACAATTTCGTTGCACGCTGGTTTTGGCCTGGCCCGACGGGCATGATGAGGTGTTCGAAGGCATCGCCCCCGGTCACTTGGTCTGGCCCATTCGCGGTGCGGACGGCTTTGGTTATGATCCAATGTTTGTGCCCGAGGGTCATGGCATTACCTTTGCCGAGATGGATCGCTGGGAAAAGAACAAGATCAGCCATCGCGGTCGCGCGGTTGAGATGTTCGTGAAAGGCTGTTTTGGCGGATGATTGGCGCAATGGGGGCTTTGGCCTGTATGTGCATTGGCCCTTTTGCGAGGCCAAATGCCCCTATTGCGATTTCAACAGCCATGTTTCAAGAAATATTGATCAAAAGCAATGGCTTGATGCATATCTGGTCGAGTTGCGCCGTAGTGCTTCCGAAACCCCCAACCGTGTCCTGAACACCATATTCTTTGGCGGCGGCACCCCGTCTCTGATGGATCCCGAAACCGTCGCCGCAGTGATTGATACCGCCCGCGCCCTTTGGCACGCCGCCAATGACATGGAAATCACACTTGAAGCCAATCCCGGCTCGGTCGAGGCGGGACGGTTCGCTGCCTACCAAGAAGCAGGCGTCAACCGTATCTCGATGGGGGTACAGGCGCTGAATGATGACGATTTGCGCCGGCTGGGCCGCATTCACAGCGTGGCCGAAGCGCGGGCTGCTTATGACATAGCCCGTCATTGTTTTGAACGGGTCAGCTTTGACCTGATCTATGCGCGGCAACATCAAACCCTTGATGCCTGGCGCGCAGAGTTGACCGAAGCCCTGTCGATGGCGGTCGATCACCTGTCGCTGTACCAACTGACCATAGAAGACGGAACCGCCTTTGGTGATCGCTATGCCGTGGGCAAGCTACGCGGCCTACCCTTGGATGATAGCGCCGCCGATATGTATCTGGCCACGCAAGAAATCTGCGAGGCTCATGGTCTGCCCGCCTATGAGGTATCGAACCACGCCCGCCCCGGCGCGGAATCACAGCACAATCTGATCTATTGGCGCTATGGTGACTATGTCGGCATTGGCCCCGGCGCCCATGGGCGGATCACCCAGAATGGCCAGAAATACGCGACTGAAACCTATCTGAATCCGCAGCGGTGGTTGGACGCGGCTTCCTGTGGTAGCGGAGAGAAAGAACGCGCCGCATTGTCGCGTGAAGACCAGGCAAGTGAATACCTTATAATGGGCCTTAGGATTACCGACGGGCTAGATATAGATAGATATACGGAAATATCAGGCCACCCCTTACCACAAGACCCATTGGGCCATCTTCAGGATATCGGCATGGTTCAAATGCTGGATGGTAAACTGATGGCCACAACCGACGGGCGGGCCGTCTTGAACGCGGTGATCCGCGAACTTTTGGGATAGACCATGCAATATCTGTGGGCAGGGCTTGGATTGTTATGCGTCGGGCTGGCCGCTGTTGGGGTGGTGCTTCCCCTACTACCAACGGTTCCATTTCTGCTACTCGCCGCCTTCTTCTTTGCCCGCTCGTCTTCACGGCTGCATAGCTGGCTGATAACGCACCGACTGTTTGGCCCAATGATCGTCGATTGGCAGAGTTCAGGCGCGATTCGTCCGGCCGCAAAAAAGGCGGCCACCCTGTCGGTCACCGCCGTATTTGGACTATCGGTCATGATGTCTGCGCCGTCTCATGTCCTGATCATCCAGGCGATTGTACTAGGCGGCGTGATGTTCTTTATCTGGACCCGCCCTAGCGGCTGAGCTTGGAACAAAGATCATCCAGTTGATCCAGGTTCTCATAGGTCAGGACCACCTGCCCCGTTTCCGAGCCCGCTTTGTGATTGATCGCCACTTTCATCGCTAGAATCGCGGAAAGATCCTTTTCCAGCGCCCGGGTATCCGCATCTTTACCCGCATTCAGATCCCGAGACCTTGGTGCCGGTCGGGCCGCATCCCCCTGCTGTTGCTTCTTCACCAGCGCTTCCGTTGCTCGCACCGACAGCCCATCTTTGACAATTTGCTTTGCAAGGTCCGAGGCATTCTCGGCCGTGATCAGCGTTCGCGCATGGCCAGCCGATAATTTTCCTTCTATTACAAGGGTTTGTACATCCATTGGCAGGGACAACAGGCGCAGCAAATTGGCAATATGACTGCGGCTTTTGCCCAATGCTTCAGCCAGCTTTTCTTGCGTATGACCAAAGCGGTCCATCAGCTGCTTATAGCCGGCCGCCTCTTCCACCGCATTCAAATCCGCGCGCTGAATGTTTTCGATAATGGCGACTTCCAGAACCTCAGTGTCATCAAAATCGCGAACGATAACGGGGATATCATGCAACTGCGCCATTTGCGCCGCGCGCCAGCGGCGTTCACCCGCGACGATTTCATAATCGCCTTCGGCAATCTCGCGGACGATCAACGGCTGAATGATCCCCTTCTCTTTGACCGAAGCGGCAAGCTCATCCAGATGTTCCCGGGCAAAGGTGCGGCGCGGCTGATTTGGGTTTGCGTGAAGCTTTTCGATCGGAATCGTCAGGTCCGGCCGCCGTGAATCAGTTGGCACGCGTCCCTGGGGCTCTTGTGTGACATCCGCCATCAATGCCGAAAGCCCGCGACCCAACCCTCTTGGTTTTGATTTTCTGGCTGTCACAGGGTCCTCCTAGTACCGCTCAGACTGCGGTTTTATTGTTCTTATGCATGACTTCCCGGGCCAAATGCCGATAGGCCATCGCGCCCAGAGACCCCGAGTCATATTGCAAAACCGGCAACGCGTATGACGGAGCCTCACTGACCCGCACATTTCTGGGTATTTTGGTTTTAAATACCATCTCACCCAGATTGTCACGTGCGTCTTTTTCGACCTGACGGGACAAGTTGTTGCGGTTGTCATACATAGTCAGCACAACACCTTCGATTCTGAGGTCTGGATTCGCAGTCTGTCGCACCTCGCGAATGGTTAGCATGAGCTGGGACAAACCCTCTAATGCGAAGAACTCGCTTTGCAATGGCACCAGTACGGAATGCGCTGCGACCATCGCGTTTACCGTCAGAAGATTCAGCGATGGCGGACAGTCAATCAGGACGAAATCCAGATCGTACTTATCAATAGCAGTCTGGCGTAACGCGTCATGCAGTAAATAGCTGCGTTTTTCGTTCGAAATCAATTCGATATCGGCGGAACTGAGATCTACCGTAGCGGGGACAACGAGAATGCCTTCAATCTCCGAGTCCTGAACGACCGCATCCAAAGGTGCATCATCCAGAATCAGGTCATAAGTTGTCCAATCTCGATCCTCGACACCTAAACCGGTTGAAGCATTCCCCTGTGGATCCAGATCAACCACTAAAACCCTGCATCCGGCCTCGGCCAGGCCTGCTGCCAAGTTTATGGCTGTTGTCGTCTTCCCAACCCCGCCCTTCTGGTTGGCTACCGCTATGATCCGGGGGCCTGAGGGACGAGATAGATCAACCACGTGATACTCCTTTGACCTTGAGGATGACGGCTTGGGGCTCTGTTAAACTTGTAATCGGATCACAGGTGAAATTCCATTCTTCCTGCGCATCCTGTACCTCTTTTTTCCAGCTTACACCTTTCGGCAACAAAGCGACGCCAGAATCGCCTAAATGTCTGTCACAAAAAGATAATAATACCCCGAGATCTGCCAAGGCGCGGGCAGACAAAACATCTGCATTCAGGGGGTCCACCGCTTCAATGCGTTTCGCCACCACTTTACAGTTTGCGCCACATTCCCGGGATACATTGCGTAAAAACGCAGATTTTCGCTGATCGCTTTCAACAAAGGTGAATTTTGCGTCTGGCGCTTCTTCGATCGCCATAATTGCACAAACCATACCGGGAAACCCGCCACCACTTCCAATATCAACCCAATGCGAAAAGTTCTCGGCACATCGAAAAACCTGAACGGAATCCAAAATGTGCCGTGTCCAGATTTCGGACAAGCTTTTGCGCGATACGAGGTTGATTTTCGGGTTCCAGCGCTCGACAAGGGCAACATATGTTGCCAGTCGATCAAATGTTTCACGTGAAACATTCAGACCGTCAAACAGCTCTTCCTTCATGCTTTGCGCACCCTCTGATCGCGGCGAAGCTTGGCCAACACCAGAGTCAGCGCAGCCGGTGTCACACCCTCTATCCGGCTTGCCTGCGCTACATTCTCGGGACGGGCGTTGGACAACTTCTGCTTCATCTCTGACGACAGCCCATCCAATGCGAAGAAGTCAAAATCACGCGGAATCTCATAGGCTTCATCGCGTTTCATCGCTTCGACATCACGTCTCTGCCGCTCGATATAATTCGCATACAGCGCATCGCGTTCCACTTGCTGCCGAATGCCTGAATCAACGTCCTGCAACTCAGGAATCAAGGGAACAAGATCCTCAAAGCTCACATCAGGAAAGGCCAAAATCGCCATACCATCGCGGCGATTGCCATCCTGATTGACCTCGATACCAGCTTCTCGCACTTCTTTCGGAGTATAGGTATGATCTGTGAGCTTCTTTTTCGCAGACCCCAACTTCTCCATCTTTTCAGAGAAGTGCTTGCGGCGTGTCTCGCTTACGCAACCTAGGCGTAGGCCAATAGGTGTCAGTCGTTGGTCGGCATTATCGGCGCGCAAAGACAATCTAAACTCTGCCCGTGAGGTAAACATCCGATAAGGTTCCGCCACTCCGCGAGTAGTCAGGTCATCGACCATGACGCCAATATAACTGTCGGAACGCGTGAAATGGATTGGATCCCGACCCAAGACCTGAAGGGCAGCATTGAGGCCAGCCACCATTCCCTGAGCTGCAGCTTCCTCATATCCTGTGGTGCCGTTAATCTGACCCGCAAGATATAGTCCTGGCGCCTCAGGCAACGACAGTGATGATGTCAGAGCGCGAGGATCTACGTAGTCATATTCGATGGCGTAGCCAGGTTGGAGGATCTCTGCCTTTTCCAGCCCCTTAATGGATCTGACATAATCGACCTGAACATCCTGTGGCAGTGAGGTAGAAATTCCATTCGGATAGATTGTGTGATCATTCACACCTTCTGGCTCGAGGAAAATTTGATGAGATTCCTTATCAGCAAACCGCACAATCTTATCTTCGATCGAAGGGCAATATCTGGGGCCTATACCGTCAATATGCCCCCCATACATCGCCGATCTGGAAAGGTTCTTTTCAATGATCTCATGTGTTCTGGCATTGGTATGCGTAATCCCGCAAGAAATCTGCGGCGCCACCACCCCCATCGAGAGGAATGAGAACAGCGTAGGTTCATCATCGCCGTCCTGACTTTCGAGACCTGACCAATCAATCGTCCGACCATCCAGCCGGGGCGGTGTCCCCGTTTTCAAGCGTCCTAGCGGCAGGTTAAGGCTATCCAAACGCTCGGCCAGCTTTACCGAGGGACGGTCCCCCATACGCCCGCCAGGGCGCGATACGTCACCAATGTGAATAACGCCTCTCAAAAATGTCCCAGACGTCAGGATCACAGCGCCGGCCCATATTTCAGACTCATCCGCCAATCGAATTCCGGTAACAGCAGGTCCATTCACCAGGAAATCTGTCACCTCGCCGACTAAGACGCTGAGGTTCGCCTGTGCCGTGGTTTCTCGCTGCATCGCAGCTCGGTACAAAGCCCGGTCTGCCTGCGTTCTGGGCCCCTGAACTGCGGGGCCTTTACGGCGATTCAGCAAACGAAACTGAATTCCCGCCTGGTCTGCGACGCGCCCCATCACCCCGTCCAACGCGTCAATTTCGCGGACAAGATGCCCTTTGCCGAGGCCCCCAATAGCGGGGTTACAGGACATTACGCCGATATCAGTGGCCGACAGAGTCACAAGGGCGGTAGTCGCACCCATCCGGGCGGCCGCATGGGCCGCCTCTGTTCCGGCGTGGCCCGCTCCGATAACGACGACGTCAAAATCCGAATGTTTCACGTGAAACACTCCTTACTTTCCCAGGCAGAAGCTTGAGAATATTTCATCCAACAAGTCTTCTACACCAATTCTGCCAACCAGAGCTTCCAAAGCGCGGATCGCGGTCCTCAGTTCCTCGGCTGCAATATCATACAGGTCGGGACCTGATTCCAGAACAACGATTGCAGCACTAAGTGCGTCGCGCGCTGTGATCAGCGCTATACGATGCCTTTCACGCGTGGCGATACCATGGGTAGTAGTACGATCACCCAATACACGCGATATGTTGGAAATCAACCGATCCACACCCTGCCCGGTTTTCCCTGAGATTCCTTCATCAGAACTGTTTCTCAGATCGGACTTCGGAAGAACCTGAATATCTCCTTCCAACATCTGAACGCCCAGCTCTTTTGGATCATCAGTCAGAAATACGCGCAGATCGGCGGCCTCGGCGCGCTTTTTGGCCCGCTCAATTCCCAGGCTTTCGACGTGATCGTCGGTTTCCCGCAAGCCCGCTGTATCCAACAAAGTAACGGGAAGTCCCTCAAGGTCCATTCGAACTTCAATCACATCGCGCGTTGTGCCGGCATATTCCGACGTGATCGCTGCATCGCGACCGGCCAGAGCATTCAGCAATGTCGACTTTCCGGCATTTGGCAAGCCAACAATCGCAACCTCGAACCCGGTTCGAATGCGTTCTGCAATACGAACCCCTTCAGCTTCACGTTGTAGATCTGCAACGACATCTGTGATCAACTGGCGCACTTCAGGGGTAACATCGGTTGGCACCTCTTCGTCGGCAAAATCAATCACTGCCTCAAGCAGCGATGCGGCGCGGATCAAATCGCGCCGCCAGCGTTCAGCCAAATTCCCAAGCTCTCCGGCCAGAATGATCTGTGCTTGCTTGCGTTGAGCTTCGGTCTCAGCGTCGATCAGATCGGCAAGGCCCTCGACCTGTGTCAAATCCATTTTGCCGTTTTCCAAGGCACGGCGGGTGAATTCCCCGGGATCGGCCAGGCGCAAACCGTCCATGTCCGCAAGGCAGCGCATGACAGCGTTGACCGCCGCTGTACTGCCGTGAATCTGTAGCTCTGCCACGTCTTCGCCAGTAAAGCTGGCCGGGGCCTGGAAGGTCAGAACTACCCCATCATCCAGGCGCGATCCGTCTTTGCCATACAGGCTGCGCACCCGCATCCCGCGGGAGGACAAAGCAGCACCGGAAAGAGCAGCCGCGGCAGGATGCGCCAAGGGGCCCGAGAGACGGATGACCGCCACCCCTGCCTTGCCTTGCGCGCTGGCCAAGGCGAATATCGTATCCATTCGACCGCCTCGCTTGCGTCCAGGACCTGTGTCAGGTGTTCATCGAATCGAAGAACTCGCCATTTGTCTTGGTCTGTTTCAACTTGGACAACAGGAACTCGATCGCATCGGTAGTGCCCATCGGGTTCAGGATACGGCGCAGAACAAAGGTCTTGGCCAGATCACCCTTATCGACCAGCAAATCCTCTTTCCGCGTACCGGATTTGAGGATGTCGATAGCCGGGAACACGCGCTTATCTGCGATCTTACGATCCAGAACAATTTCCGAGTTACCGGTGCCTTTGAATTCTTCGAAGATGACTTCGTCCATCCGGCTGCCGGTATCAATCAGCGCAGTGGCGATGATGGTCAGCGAGCCGCCTTCTTCGATATTCCGTGCCGCACCAAAGAACCGCTTAGGTCGTTGCAGAGCGTTTGCATCTACACCGCCGGTCAAAACCTTACCCGAGGATGGAACCACGGTATTAAATGCCCTACCAAGTCTTGTGATCGAGTCGAGAAGAATAACAACATCTCGTTTATGTTCGACCAAACGCTTGGCTTTTTCGATAACCATCTCAGATACGGCAACGTGGCGGGTGGCGGGTTCATCAAAGGTCGACGACACGACCTCGCCCTTCACCGAACGCTGCATGTCGGTCACCTCTTCCGGCCGCTCGTCGATCAGTAGGACGATCAGATAGCACTCAGGGTGGTTCTTTTCGATCGAGTTCGCAATATTCTGCAGGATCACCGTCTTACCAGTCCGTGGCGGTGCCACAATCAACGACCGCTGACCTTTACCGATCGGCGAAACCAGATCGATGACACGGGCGGACTTGTCCTTGATGGTTGGATCTTCGACTTCCATCTTCAGGCGCTCATCCGGATAAAGCGGTGTCAGGTTGTCGAAAGCAACTTTATGCCTGGCTTTCTCGGGATCTTCGAAATTGATCTTGGTGACCTTGATCAGTGCGAAATACCGTTCGTTCTCGTCCGGCGCCTTGATATCACCTTCGACCGTATCACCGGTGCGCAACGAATGCTGGCGGATCATTTCTGGCGAGACATAGATATCATCAGGACCGGGCAAATAGTTCGCCTCGGGCGAACGCAGGAACCCGAACCCATCTTGCAGAACCTCAAGTACGCCATCGCCGCCCACGGTCCAGCCTTCATCTGCGCGTTCGCGCAGAATCTGGAACATCATCTCGCCTTTTCGCATGGTCGAGGCGTTTTCGATCTCAAGCTCTTCGGCCATCGCCAGAAGGTCTTTGGGGCTTTTGGCTTTCAGATCGGCCAGATTGAGGGATTCATTAGACATGATGATAAGAACCTTGGCCGCATGGATGCGGCTCGGACTGGAATTTCAATACGGAAGATACGCCGCCCGGACGGGCGTGTTACGCGATAAATAAGCACTTACCTACAAAGAGTCAAATAGCTGCTCAGAACTTCAGAACGACCGCCAGAACGATGATAACCATCAAAATAGTGGGCACCTCGTTCATCATGCGATACTGCCGCCCAGTGAGCGTATTTCGGCCCTCTAAGAAGTCCTTTCGACGTACCATCAGCCAGTAGTGGAACCAAGTCATCGCAATCACTGCTGCGCCTTTGACCCAGGGCCAGGCAAAATCCCAGCCGACTATGCCTGGTGTGAATACCATGATCAGGCCGCAGGCCCAGGCCACGTACATCGCCGGGCGCATGATCACCCGCAGCAGCTTTTCTTCCATTTCAAAGAAGATCTCCTGCGCCCCGTCAACGCCTTGGGCTTTTTCTACGTGATAGACGTACAATCTAGGCAGATAGAACAAACCGGCCATCCAAGAGATCACGGCCATGATGTGCAGGGACTTCACCCAAGGATAGATGGTGAAAAGAAGATCAGTCATTCCAGCTCCGGGCGTGGTTTGGATCTCTCCCTATAAAAAAAATAGGAAAAGAGAAAGGATGATGGTTTTGTAGGGAGATCAAATTCCGTGGATTACTTATTTACCCATCTGTTTTCCCCAGGTGGATAGTTTCACCCGAGAACTGGGTGTTTCTGTTGATTTCATAAAAAACTACAATAAAACAATATGTTATGAATATGTAATGCGTAGACTTCCGGGGATAACTTGATGAATAAGCTGGGATATCCCGCTTGTCCCGATGTTCAAAGTTATCCTTGTCCAGACTGGACAGGGTTCGGGCGACTCATAGAAGTTTTTCGCGAAAACACCGGGCTTGCGTGTCAACAGGAAAACCATACAAACCATCCTTGAACGATCAACCATTTGCTCAGGGGGTTTTCCACATTTCTGTCCCCATCATATTGGCCTCGGGGTCATCCATTCGTGCGCAGTTGCTAGAGAATGCGGGCGTGCGGTTTACCGTTCAAACTGCACGCGTGGACGAAGAGACCGCCAAACGGGCTTTGCTGGCCGAAGAGGCATCTCCACGTGATATTGCCGATACTCTGGCAGAGATGAAAGCCCGCAAGGTCAGCGACAAGGTGCCGGGGCCGATGGTTCTGGGATGTGATCAGGTGCTGGATTTCGAAGGTCAGCTTTTGTCCAAACCGCAATCGCCCGAGGATGCGCTGGCGCAGCTCAAAGCGATGCGGGGCAAGCGGCATATGCTGTTATCCGCAGCCGTCATCTATCAGAATGGCGAGCCGATCTGGCGACATGTAGGTCAGGTGCGCCTGCGGATGAGGATGAGTTCGGACGCCTATCTACGCGACTATGTTGCGCGCAACTGGGACAGCATCCGCCACGCAGTCGGGGCCTATAAGCTTGAGGAAGAAGGCGTGCGGCTGTTCGCAACCATTGACGGTGACTATTTTAACGTTTTGGGTATGCCCCTATTGGAGCTGTTGAATTTTCTGGCGGTCAAAGGGGTGATTGATCAATGAGTGGCAAGCAGATCCCGCTGGCGGGTGTGATCGGGCATCCGATTTCCCATTCGAAATCCCCAATACTGCATGGCCATTGGCTGAAAACTTATGGCCTGGCCGGTCACTATATCCCCATGGATGTCGCACCGGATGATCTTGAGGCTGTTCTACGAACTTTGCCCAAAGCCGGATTTGTCGGGGCCAACATCACAGTGCCCCATAAAGAGGTGGCCTTGGATCTGGCGGATACGGCTTCGGACCGGGCCAAGCAGATCGGGGCTGCTAATACGCTTGTGTTTCAGCCCGACGGTTCGATCCATGCGGATAACACCGATGGGTACGGGTTCATGCAGAACCTGCGCAGCGGCGCCCCAGATTGGATTCCAGCGGATGGTCCCGCGGTTGTCTTTGGTGCCGGAGGCGCCGCGCGTGCTGTTCTTCAAGCGTTGGTCGATGCAGGTGTGCCCGAGATTTTCTTGACCAATCGGACGCGCACACGTGCAGATCGCCTGAAGGAAGAGTTTGGTACGACCATAACGGTGGTGGATTGGTTGAAAGCGGGCAACGTGGTTGAAGATGCGGAACTTGTGGTCAACACAAGTTCGCTTGGGATGCACGGCCAGCCCGAGCTGCGGGTGCCTCTGGACGGGTTACAGCCCGGTGCCATAGTCACCGATCTGGTCTATGCGCCACTTAAGACACGCTTGCTGGAAACAGCAGAACAGGCGGGATGCACACCCGTAGATGGCCTTGGCATGTTGTTGCATCAGGCCGTACCTGGATTTGAAAGCTGGTTTGGGGTGCGCCCTGAAGTCACTTCTGATTTGCGTGCTGCGGTACTGGGATGAGCTTTGCACTTGGCCTGACCGGTTCTATAGGCATGGGAAAAAGCACAACTGCCAGCATGTTCGTCGACGAAGGCTGTGCGTTGTGGGACGCAGATGCCGCCGTGCATCGGCTATACGCGCGTGGCGGGACAGCGATCAAGCCGATGCGTAGGGCGTTTCCTGAGGCCATTATCGACGGCGCGGTTAGCCGGGAAGTATTGAAACGGTTCATTTCGGCAGACCCAGCGGCGCTGAAAGCGATTGAGGCCATTGTTCACCCGCTGGTGGCGGCGGATCGAGCGGCGTTCCGGGAACAAGCCACCGCAGATATTCTGGTTTTCGATATTCCCCTGCTATTTGAAACCGATGGAGATGCGGCGATGGATGCAGTCGCCTGTGTCTCGGTCCCGGCTGACGAGCAGAAACGCCGCGTGATGGCGCGCGGTACCATGACCGAGGCGCAGTTCGAGCAGATCAAAGCCAAGCAGATGCCGAATGACGAAAAATGCGCGCGGTCTGATTTTGTGATCGTCACGGACAGTCTGGACCACGCCCGCGCGCAAGTGCAGGATGTGGTCAGACAGATACGGGCAGGGCTGACAGATGCGTGAGATCGTACTCGATACAGAAACCACAGGCTTTGATCCTGAAAGCGGCGACCGGATTGTGGAAATCGGTGCGGTTGAGCTTTGGAATCACGTCGCCACGGGCGAAACCTATCACGTCTATATCAACCCTCAACGGTTCATGCCCGAAGAGGCGTTTGGCGTGCACGGCATTGGCCCCGACCTGCTGGAACCACCCCGCCCGGTGGAAAAAGGTCAGGTCACGCTTAAGGACAAGCCGGTTTTTGCCAAGGTTGGTCAGGGGTTTCGGGATTTTGTCGCGGATTCGAAACTGGTGATCCACAACGCGTCATTCGACATGAAGTTTCTGAATGCCGAGCTGGGCTGGATGGGACTGCCGCCGATCCCGATGGATCAGGCACTGGACACGCTGGCGATTGCGCGCAAACGGTTTCCGGGCTCGCCCGCCTCGCTGGATGCATTGTGCCGGCGGTTCAACATAGACAACTCGAACCGGATCTTGCACGGGGCGTTGCTTGACTCTGAAATTCTGGCTGAGGTCTATCTTGAGCTGATCGGCGGACGTCAGCCAGATTTCGGGCTTTCGACCTCTGTGTCGTCTTCCGCTGGCGGAGCAGAAGAGTGGCGGCCATCGCCGCGCAAAGATGCCTTGCCGTCCCGGATCACCCAAGACGAGCGCGCGGCGCATGAGAAATTTATTGATAAACTGGGCGAAAACGCCCTTTGGTCCCGCGCCTGAGGTCACTCCGGCGCGGGGAGGCCTGATTAGGCCTGAGTCTTTTGCGTCTCGGCCTGGCGACGCATCAATTCATTCCGGTACAGGCTGACAAAATCAATATTGTCCAGGTTAACCGGCGGGTATCCTCCATCGCGCGTGATGTCGCTGACGATGCGGCGCAGGAACGGGAACAGCATGCGCGGGCATTCGATCATCAGGAACGGATGCAGCTGGTCTTCGGCGACACCTTCCACATGGAACAGGCCGCAATAATCCAGCTCGCACAGGAACAGGATGTCTTCCATGCCCTTGGCTTTGGATTTGAGGTTCAGCTTGATCGACACCTCGTATTGATGCTCAGCCGGGCGCTTTTTGGCGTCCAGATTGACCTGAACCGCGATCTCGGGCTGGACATCGCCAGACACGCCTTTTTGCGCCATCACGTTTTCAAAGGACATATCGCGAATGAATTGTCCCAGAACGCGCATCTGGATCTGGGGTGCGGTCTGGGCCGCGGTGTTTTCTTGGGCGCCGTCTTCGGCCATGGGTCTACTCCGAAACTGAAATTCGCCACTGCTTAGCAAGTTGGGCGAGGCACCTCAATGCTGGTGCGGCCCTTCGACCCATTTCGATGGCTTTGACGGGTTCTGACGGGGGCGAACCTCGGTGTATTCACCGTCGATCACATCGCCCTGGGTCGATGCTTGGGGCTCGGTCCTGAACTGCGTCCCGCCGCCCATCTGAAACTGCGTGATTGTGACCTTCGAGCGGAGATAACGGAATACAGAGACCCGGACGCCAGGGATTAACAGCGCAAATCCAACGGCATCGGTGAAAAACCCCGGTGTCAGCAGCAAGACACCAGACAGCAAGATCATCGCGCCATGGGCCAAAGGTTCGGTCGGGTCGTCAAGCTCTGCAAAGGATCGTTGCAGGTTTTCCAACGCCATGCGACCTTGTGTCCGCACCAAGGCGGTACCCAGAACGGCCGTTAGAACCACGATCGCAAGGGTTGGCCACAGTCCGATTAGCCCACCAACCTGAATGAACAGGCCGATTTCGATGATCGGAACAAGTAAAAAAGCCAGGAACAGGTACATTTGCATTATCCTTTACTGCAGGTCGGGCGGTAGACTTGTCCCGAACTGTCACCTACATAGTGGCAAGAGGCCGTGTATACAAAGTCGCGGTCTGACCAAGAGGATGAAATGAACGAACCAATGATCCAGTTGCTGGTCCTGGCCGGAATTGCCGTTTTCCTGATCCTGCGCCTGAAAAGCGTACTGGGTACACGTGAGGGTTTTGAGAAACCCCCGCTTCAACAACAGTCCGAAGCCAATAAGTCGCGCCGTGATTTTGAGGTGATTGAGGGTGGGCCAGATCACGACATTACCGATCACGTGCCCGAGGACAGCGAACAGGCGCAGACCCTATCCGCTATGAAACGGATCGAGCCGGGCTTTTCGGTGGGTGAATTTGTTCAGGGCTCTCGCGGCGCTTATGAGATGATCGTCATGGGGTTCGAAAAGGGCAATCTGGATGAAATCCAGCCCTTCCTGTCGGAAGAGGTATTTGAAACCTTTGTTTCGGTCGTTGCCGCGCGCGAGGATCAGGGGCTGACCATCGAGGCCGAATTTATCGGTGTGCGCGAAACCACACTGGCAGATGTGAGCTTTGACAAGGATACCAACCAGGCCGAAATCACCATGAAATTTGTTGGTGAGCTGACTTCGGCCGTGCGGGATCGTGGTGGCGATATCATCGAGGGCAACCCAAACACGGTTAAACGTCAAAAGGACAGCTGGACCTTTGCCCGCGTTATGGGCTCGGACGATCCGAACTGGCTGCTTGTTGCCACGGACGCATGATTGCAGCGTTTCGGTCGCTTTTCCTGGTGGCTGTCATGACCACCTCTGCCAGTGCCGAGGTGACACGATCCATACTGTCCTATGATGACCTGAATGGTTGGGCCGCCGATGATCACGGGGCGGCCCTTTCGGTTTTTCTGAACACGTGCGGTGATCTGGATGATCCGGACTGGCAGGCATTGTGCGGCGTGGCACGCACCTATAAGCCCGATGCGGCCCGGTCATTTTTTGAGCTGTTCTTCCGTCCCGTTCTGGTCGAAGACGGGAAGGATGGCCTGTTCACAGGCTATTTTGAACCCGAACTGGACGGGTCCAAAACCAGATCGGAGCGGTATAAATACCCGATCTATAAAATGCCTCCTGAGGCGCGCGGAGCCGAAAAATGGTTATCCCGTCGCGATCTGCTGACCGGTGATGTCATGCAGGGCCGCGGTCTTGAAATCGCCTGGGTGGACGACCCAGTCGAGCTGTTCTTTCTGCAGATTCAGGGTTCAGGTCGTATCCGGTTGCCCGATGGGAAGGCGCTGCGGGTCGGTTATGGGGGTGCCAACGGGCATCCTTATCGTTCGATCGGGTCCGAACTGATCCGGCGCGGTGCCCTGGGTGCGCATCAGGTCAGTGCGCAGATGATCAAATCCTGGGTCCGCAAGAATCCCGAGGCGGGTACCGAATTGCTGTTTCACAACCCGTCTTATGTGTTCTTCCGCGAGGTGAATCGTGTTGCACCCGAATTTGGCCCTCTGGGTGCGATGAACCGTTCGGTCACCACCATGCGCAGCATTGCCGCCGATCCGGTATACACACCGCTGGGTGCTCCAGTCTGGGTCGAAAAGGATGGCAAGGACCCTTTGCGCAGGCTGATGATCGCTCAGGATACCGGGTCGGCCATCAAGGGCGCACAACGGGCTGATATTTTCTTTGGAACCGGCGATGCCGCTGGGGCCGCAGCGGGGCGCCTGAAAGATCCGGGTCGCATGGTGGTTCTGCTGCCGATTCAGCGCGCATATGCTCTTTTACCGGACGAGTTCTGATGTCGCGCCGCAAATTGACCCCTGACGAAATGGATCTGTGGCGCAAGGTGACCAAACAGGCAGATCGCCTGCATCCCGAACTCCCGCAGTCGGTGCACCCCACCTCATTGCCCAAGCCGAAACCGACAAAGACATTTAAGCCCCGGATCGAGGCGTTTGAAGTCGGGCAGAACGCGGCTGGCAGGGGTGTGCGGCATGTGTTGAAACCATCCGTTACCGAAGGGTTACGCGCCAACCCGGTGCAAATGGACAGCAAGGCTTTTGCCCGGATGAAACGTGGCAAGCTCCGGCCCGAGGGCAAGTTGGACCTGCATGGCTTGCGGATGGACACGGCCTATCCGGCGCTGGTGCGCTTTGTGCTGACGGCGCAGGCTTCGGGCAAGCGTCTGGTTCTGGTGGTGACGGGAAAGGGCAAGGACCGGGATGAGCCCGGCCCCATCCCCACTCCGCGCGGCGTCTTGCGTAATCAGGTACCGCAATGGCTGTCACTGCCGCCCTTGGCACAGGCTGTGATGCAGGTGACGCCCGCGCATATCAGCCATGGTGGCGACGGGGCCTATTACGTCTATCTGCGTCGCAGTCGCTAAAGCGTGCGTGCGGCGCGGCTGATTCCAATCCAGGTCAGCAGACAAACCAGCAGGAAGAAGACGCCGATCCACAGGAACTGCGTGTCCAGCGGAACCCCCTGATCAATCAACACGCCGGTCAGTCCGGGGCCAATCGCCGACCCAAGGACCATGACCGCAGTGGCCATGGCCTTGATCGCGCCAATATGACGGGTTCCATAGAATTCCGCCCAGAACGCACTGGGCAAGGTGCTGTTTGCGCCGACGGTAAGCCCCAGAAAGACCAATGCAGCAACCGCACCCCCAATCGAGGTGCTTGCAGCCGCCAACATGAAGCCGATAGCTATTGGCACCTGATAGAAGGGCATCATTCGGGCGGTTCCCCATTTATCCAGTGCCCATCCCGCGACAAACATCGAGATCAGGGAAACACCTGTGTAGACGGGAAACAGCGCCACCAACTCGATATGTTGCCAGCCTTTGACCTCGGCCAGATGGACCTGATGAAAGAAGAATGCGGTGATAAAGGCAGAAGGACCCAGCAAGGCGGGGGCCATGAACCAGAACAACGGGTTCAGCAAAGCGTCGGTGCGTGTCCAGTGCCGCCCCTGCATACCTGCTGCTGAGTACTCGCTGGCCAGACTTTGCGGTGTGCGCTCTTGCCGAAGCAAGCGCAGCAGAATCGGAATGCCGGCCACACAAATACCTGCCGAGATGATCCAGAGCAGGCGCCAATCCAAAAACACCATCGCAGCGACAAAGATTACCGGCAAAAGCGCTTCGCCAACCGCAAATCCGACCGAGGCGATCGACAAGGCCTTGCCGCGCGTTGTGGTAAACCAACGCGCCATCGCGACCAAGGCAAGATGGGTGCTCATCCCTTGCCCGAACAGGCGCAACAGGAAGATCACCAGCGGTAGCAGGATCAGCCAGCGGTTCAACGCCATCGCTAGCGCCGCCACGGCTAGCCCAGCCAGGACAGCGGGGCCGAGCACACGCACCCGGAAGATATCCGTAAGCCCGCCCGCCCAGATCATGATGATGGCGGATGCGGTCGTACCCAGCGAATAGATCCCACCCCAGGCTCCATGGCTCAACCCGAACGTCGCACGAATTTCGCCGGAAAAGATCGAGATGAAGAACGTTTGCCCAAAACAGGACAGAAAAGTCAGCAGAACTCCGGCGCCAAGCCATGAGGCATTTGCTTTCAGATAATGCCCCAGGTGAAAGGACATTACGGAGAGCTGACCTTGGCCTGCCCGGTCTCGGTCAGCTCAATCTCGGTCGCCCCGGTCGGGTTGCGGACCTCGGCGGGGGCGATCACGTCAATTCCGCGTTGCCTGCCAAAGGTGCTGCTGACTCGCCGCGCGGAATTGATGATCGCAAGAAGCGCCGGAGAGGTTGCGGCCACAAAATGAGAAGACCCGGCATCGCTGTTGAAGGCGGTCGTATCCAGAATACTGATCTTATATTCGGACAGCGCATCGGCCGAGCTGATATTTCCCAGACGTTCGCTTTTGGCGGTACCGCGCAGGCGTGCGGATATACTCAGCAGCCTGTCTTTGCGTGAGATCATCACAATGAACGGGTCAGGCAGCGTTTTGATGCTGTCCATCTGCGACCGGAACAGATCGACATCCAGATCCGGTGCGATCAGAACAACCCCTTCGATATTCCGATGCGACCAGCCCGGTTCGCGCAGCTCGGCCTGCCGCATCATCTCCATCGTCAGGGCGGTGCCCATGGAATGCGCCACAAGGATAACCCGATCGACCCCCATTGATTTCAGCTGGCGAACAGTTTGTTCCAGACCATCACGGGCGAACAGCATGCTGTCGATGTCATAGGCATAGCCATAACCCGTTGCCTGGCTTGGCCAGGAATAGACCATGGTTTCACCCGGTATTTCCAGATCATGTTCCAACTGCGCGGCGCGGAACACTGTTTCCGACTGGGTCGTGTTATAGCCGTGGATAAAGATCGAAACCTCGTCCACACCTCTTAGTCGCGAGGCAAGGCCCTGGGGTCCAGCAAGCTCGTCTTCATCAGCCATCACGAACTGATTTTCCGGGTCCGGGTCGGCATAGGAAAAATCCAATGTCCCGGGTGTGTGATTGGGTGGAATCGAGACCGTCATCTCGAGAAACTGCAGCTGATCGCTGCGGCGGTACCCATAGGATCCGTCCGCTTCGCGCGCGCGGGTGGTTGCTGCGTAAATGGTTTTGGGCGTGCCAATCTCCAGTGCCGAGGGCACGGTTTGAGATACGGTCCGGTCGACACATGCGGCTAGCGTTGCCGCAGTCAGGACAAAAATAATATAGCGCAGCACCTGTCGCCCCCTAAGGAATTTGCGCACACGCTACTCTATTCTGATCCCAGGTCCAGCGGGGTCAATGACACGGACCGGCAAAAACCGGCTGGAGATATTACAGAACGTAACGGCTGAGGTCCGTAGACTTTGTCAGCTCACCCAGATTGTCGTCAACGAACTGTGCATTCACGGTGATTTCCAAACCGGCCTGATCGGGGGCTGTGAAAGACAATTCCTCGAATACGCGCTCCATCACGGTGTAAAGCCGACGTGCACCGATATTCTCGACGCTTTGGTTCACATCCGCTGCGATTTTCGCCAGGGCTGCGATGCCGTCCTCGGTAAAGCTGACCGTGACATCCTCGGTGCCCATCAAGGCAGTGTACTGGCGGGTCAGCGCGTTGTCTGTCTCGGTCAGGATGCGGACGAAATCCTCTTCGGTCAGTGCGCGCAGCTCGACACGGATCGGCAGGCGCCCCTGCAGTTCCGGCAACAGGTCGGATGGTTTGGCAATATGAAACGCGCCTGAGGCAATGAAAAGAATGTGGTCGGTTTTGACCGGCCCATGCTTGGTGGAGACGGTTGTGCCTTCGATCAGAGGCAACAGGTCACGCTGCACCCCCTCTCGGCTGACATCACCGCCGCGTGCGTCCGAACGGGCGCAAACCTTGTCGATCTCGTCCAGAAACACGATGCCGTTCTGTTCAACCGATTCCAGCGCCGCGCGGTTTACGGTTTCGTCATCCAACAGTTTGTCGGCCTCTTCTCCGATCAGCATGTCATAGCTTTCGGCGACGGTCAGGCGTTTCTTGACGGTGCGCCCGCCAAAGGCCTTGCCGAAAATATCGCCCAAATTCATCATCCCCATCTGACTGCCGGGTTGGCCAGGGATATCGAACATCGGCATCTGGCTTGAGGTATCCGTCAGTTCCAGCTCGATCACTGTGTCGTCCAGCTCTCCGGATTTGAGCTTTTTGCGGAACATCTCGCGGGTGCCCTCACGTGCGTCTTCCCCGGCAATGGCAGTAATCACCCGGTCTTCGGCGGCCTGATGGGCCTTGGCTTTGACGTCCTCACGCATGAATTCACGGGTCTGCAGGATCGCGGCATCGGCCAGATCACGCACGATCTGTTCCACATCGCGGCCAACATATCCAACCTCGGTGAATTTGGTGGCCTCGACCTTGATGAAGGGTGCGCGGGCCAACTTGGCCAAACGCCGGCTGATCTCAGTCTTGCCAACGCCGGTGGGGCCGATCATCAGGATATTCTTGGGATAAACCTCATCCCGGATGTCATCAGCCAGTTGCTTGCGCCGCCAGCGATTACGCAGCGCCACGGCGACCGCGCGCTTGGCATCCTTCTGCCCGATGATAAAGCGATCCAGTTCCGAGACAATCTCGCGCGGGGTCAGGTCGGTCACGGGGGCAGTCCTTTCGGTCGGCATAAGTTGGCTGCGGTCTAGGTAATCACCGCAACGGCGAAAACAACAGCGGCAGCGTTGGTTAGCAACGCCCCACCCGGTTTGCAAATGCTTTCCATAGGTAAAGCGCCCGGCCTCTGGTACAGTGATTTCAAAGCGTTGAGGGCCTGGAGCGCGGAAATGACCAAGATTGCCAAGATCACCCTGCTGTTTGTCGTGTTTGTCGACCTGATCGGGCAAGGGTTGGTCTTTCCGATCATCAACTCATTGATCATGGAGACGAAATCGGGGTTCCTGCCTGAAAACACGGCCATGGGCACCCGGCATTTCTACTACGGCTTGGTGATTGGCTGTTTCTTTCTGTCCTGGTTTCTGGGCGTGGTCTATGTCTCTAAGGTTTCAGATTCCATTGGTCGCAAGAACGCGCTGTTAGTGTGTCTGGGAGGGGCATTGATAGGTTATGCGCTGACCATCACTGCGCTGTATCTCAACAGCCTTTTGCTGTTGATTGTCGGCCGGTCGATCACCGGGTTCACAGCTGGCAACCAGCCTATCGCGCAGGCGGCAATGATTGACGGCAGCACCGATGCCGCTGACCGCGACCGCAACATGGGCTATATCGTGACAGGTGTCAGCTTTGGCCTGGTTGGCGGTCCCATTATTGGCGCGGTCCTGTCGGACTCGGCCCTGCTGGGCAGCGCGGCGACGCTGAAAACGCCATTCTACGGCGCCTTTGTTCTGGTGTTGATCGCCATTTTCCTTGTCGCCGCGTATTTCAAGGATACCCGGACCGAGCGTGAGCCCTTTGTCTTTCGCCCCCGCGATATCACCGACAGCCTGATAGCGGTGCGCGAACATCCGATGGTTCTGAAAATCATGCCGGTCTATGGCCTGTTCATGATCGCCAATGTGACCTTCTATGTGTTTGTCGACAACTTCCTGACCAGCGCATTTGGATACGGGGTCATCGGCGGCAGCATGGCCATGGTCGTCATTGGGGTTGCGCTGGCCTTTTCCAGCACCTTCCTGGTCAAACCTGCGCAGGAACGGTTCAGCAAACACCAGATCATCTATGTCTCACTGGTTGTGATGGTGATCAGCGGCCTAGGTTTCGCCTTCAGCCCCAGCGGTGTGCTGAGCTATGTCCCGGTCTTTTTCTTCTATTTCTTCTTTGGCGTCTCATACCCGACACTGCTGGGCCTGTTTTCCTCCAGTGTCAGCGACACCGATCAAGGCTGGGTCATGGGGGTGACGACGGCTGTCTTCTGTTTGGCCGGGGGCGTCATGTCCCTGATCGGCGGCGGGTTGATGAGTATCGACATCCGCCTGCCCTATTACATCGTGATCGTCGCGGCGATACTGGGGCTGATCGGCATGCATCGGCGCTGGAAATCCAAGGAAATCTCGGCTCTATTGGCTTAGACGGATATTGTCCACGATTGAGAGCAGGGAAGATGAAGGTAATCCAATCCCTCAGGATTACGGGCGCGGCACTATTGATTGGGCTGTTGGCCACGGGCCCATTGCCTTCGCAGCAGGTGGCGCCGCCGCCGCCGTTTCTGGCAGATTCCTCTGATCTAGGCGGTCACGTTGTCAACAAGCGGGCAGCACACGAAAGTTCGAGTACAGTTTTGGGGCCGAGGAAACCGCCTGGTTCCCAATCCGGCCAATTTATGGGGCGCAAGTTTGATCCACTTGAGTCTGTTGGCCCAAATCTTGGAGCGCGATCTGGGCAATTCATGGGTCGCAGTTTTTACCCACTTGAGTCTGTTGGTCCAAATCTCGGCGCGCGGTCTGGGCAATTCATGGGTCGGCTAGGGTCTTCTCGGCAGATAAACCTGCCGGGTCCGAATATTGGCGCCCGGTCGGGAACGATTCTGGGGCCAAAACTGCCGTCGAAAAGGTAAGCAGCCGGATTAGCCGCCGATCTTCTCAACCGTGAGATTGCCATTGGTATAGACGCAGATATCGGCGGCGATGGCCATGGCTTCGCGGGCGACTTGTTCCGCCGGTTTGTCGCCATCCATCATCGCGCGCGCCGCCGCCAGGGCAAAATTGCCACCCGATCCGATGGCAGCCACGTTGTGTTCCGGCTCCAGCACATCCCCTGCCCCGGTGATCACCAGCAGATCGGTGCCATCGGTGACGATCAACATCGCCTCAAGCTTTTGCAGGTATTTGTCGGTGCGCCAGTCCTTGGCCAGCTCTACCGAGGCGCGGGCCAGTTGACCGGGCGTGGCCTCAAGCTTGGTTTCCAGCCGCTCCAACAGGGTAAAGGCATCGGCGGTTGATCCGGCGAAACCAGCGACAACTTCGAACCCGCCGGGTGATAGGCGGCGTACCTTGCGCGCGGTCCCTTTGATCACGGTCTGGCCCAAGCTGACTTGCCCGTCTCCGGCAATGACCACCTGCCCGCCTTTTTTGACGCCAATAATGGTTGTGCCGTGCCAACCGGGAAAGTCGCTGTCTGCCATGGGGGCCTCCGTTTTCGCCTGCTGTTCTATATGGGCCGGTCTCATCCGCAGCGCAACAGTTCACAACTTGCTTATAAGATATGCAAAAAACGCAAATCGGGGCTGTAAAACCAGCAATTGTGGGACTCAGTTGAAAATCCTACATGAGGCTCACAACCGACAACGGGTCGGCTGTTTCTGTTTATAAGGAATGCGCAAATGGCAACTACCGCAAATATCCATGCGCCGCTCGGAGCAGCTACCATTCTGCATGTAGTGGACGCGTTTTTTGGCGCTTTTGAAAAAGCCGCCGATTGGAATGAATCCCGCAAAACTCGCAATGCCCTGTCGGCTCTCAGTGATGAACAGCTGGACGATATCGGCCTGTGCCGCGCGGATATCACCACCCTCTGATCCACGAGAATTCGTGAATTCAAGATAAGCCGCCCGGGTCTGGGCGGCTTTTTCTGCGCAGCTTTTTCCAGTCAGACAATTCAGCCGGAAGCGCTTTGCCCCAGATACGAAAAAAGGCGCCCCGAATAAGGCGCCTTCAAACGTTGTTTCCCGAACCGGATCAGAGCGCTTCTTCGATCCAGCTTTGCAGCGCGGCTTTCGGTGCGGCGCCTGCGCGGTTCGAAACGACCTGACCATCCTTGAAGATGAACAGCGCCGGGATGCCACGTACGCCCATGGCGGCGGCAGAGTTCGGGTTGCTGTCTACATCGACTTTGGCGATCTTGACCTTGTCGCCATATTCAGCCGCCAACTCTTCCAGAGCGGGTCCGATCTGTTTACAGGGGCCACACCATTCGGCCCAGAAATCGACAACTACGGGGATGTCGGAATTCTTGACTTCGGCGTCAAAAGTATCGTCGGTAACAGCTACGGTCGACATATTCTGTCTCCTGAATGGGGAATGCTTGGTCACTGAAACTAGGTGTCGGGTATGCCAAGGTCAAGGCGTCAGCGCACGGGTCAGCGCAGCTTTCACCAGATCGTGTGACAGCCACATCAGCTGGGCTGTTCGGGTCCACAGAATTGCAGTTCTGACTTCGCGGTCTGGATAGATCTGCGACAATGAATCAGCATAGGCACCCATCTGTCGCAGCAGTCCTTCGGGGCAGGTTGCTGCATTGTCTGGAACTGTCATATTAGATTTAAAATCAATTACTTGGACGTCCGTTTCAGTGACGATCAGCCGGTCAATGACACCATGGATACGCCGCCCGCCCAGATCGGCCGTTACCGGGACTTCGGCCAAGGTATCGGGGGCGAACACTGCCTTCAGGTGATCCGCCGTTAACACATTTTGCGCCTCGGCCAGCAATCCTTGCCGCTCGGCCTCACGCATATCGGGAAGAACCCGTGCGCAAAGCTGCGGCCAGTTCTCAGGAAGGACCCGCGGCAAATGCTCCAGCAGCAGGTGCAGGCGGGTGCCGCGCAGCTTGGCGGCCTCTTCATCCTGGCCCATGTCCCCGGGCAAGGCTTTGGCCCCGCCCAGATCAGACGGGCTGAGGGTTTCCGGCGCCGCATCAACCGCGGGGGCGGAATTCAGGAAGGTCGGCGGCAATTCGCTGTGGGCATGAACGGCGCCTGTGTGTTCGATAAATTCCGGATCATGCCAATCTCCGTGCGACAAGCGCAGGATCTCACTGTTGGGCAGAGCTGTTGCCCCTGCCCGCGCCATAGCCGCCTGCACCAGTTGATACCAACTGGTTCCGTCCTTGCCGACATCCCCTGCCGCACCTACGATTAGCCACTTCTCTGCACGGGTCAGCGCCACGTATAATAGGCGCAACCGTTCATTCTCTTCCCGTTCGCGCGCCTCGGCTCGCGCCTGCGCGATCAGCGCCGGGGACGCGTCTGCCGGTACTTTCCATAGTGGCTTAGCATCCGTCACCATGATCTCGGCATCGCGCGGGGCTTGCCGTCTGCCGGTATCCGGCAGGATCACGATGGGGGCTTCCAACCCTTTCGATCCGTGCACGGTCATCACGCGGATCATGTTGCCGACACCGCTCATCTGCCGTTTGATTTCCAGATCGTCGGTCTGCATCCAGACCAGAAAGCCGGTCAGGCTGGGAATGTCGGTACGTTCATAGGCCAGCGCCTGGGACAACAGCGCGTTGATACCGTCTTCGGCCTCGGGGCCCAGCCGCCCCAACAGCAGGCGCCGCCCGTGATGACGGGTCAGAATCCGCTCGATCAGGTCATAGGGGCGCAGAAAGTCGATCTGACCGCGTAGGTCGTTCAGAATTGTCAGCGTATCGGGAAACTCATCGGCCCGATTGCGCAGCGCCGCCCACAGGAATTGTTCTTGCCGCCGATGCGCCAGATCAAAAAGCTGCTGTTCTGACCATCCAAACAGAGGAGATTTCAGTACCGTGGCCAGCGACAGGCTGTCCTCGGGCGTGGCCAAAAAGCTCAGCAGAGCGGCCAGGTCCTTGACCGCAAGCTCGGCTCCGACCTTCAACCGGTCAGCCCCTGCAATCGGCAGTTCGGCAGCCTTGCAGGCGCGGATGATCTCAGCAAACAGGTCCGAGCGGCGCTGGACGAGGATCAGAAAATCCCCCGGCTGTACCTTTCGCCGGACGAAACTGCCCGGTACCTCGCCATCTTCGGGGATGGTTTCCCCCTGTTCGATCATATCCCTGATCGACTGTGCAACCTGCTCGGCCAGAACAACGGTATGGTGGCGCGCTCCAGGGCGGTCCACCGGGTCGGTCCATTCGGTATCTTCCTCGTCTTTGACTTTTTCGACCACCGGCCATAGGTCGACGCGCCCTGGCAGATCGGACTTGAAGGCGCGGTGCTGGCTTTCTTTGTGAAACCCGGCCTCGGCATGGTTTTCGAACAGGATATCGACCAGAGTCAGAATGGCGCTGGAGGATCGGAACGAGTACTCCAGCGTGGAATCCCACAGTTTAGAGCCTGATTCTGCCAGTTTCCGCCCAAACTCGGCCTGCATCCGGTCAAAGGCCTGAGGGTCGGCGCCTTGAAAGGAATAGATCGACTGTTTCTTGTCACCCACCACGAAAATAGTGCGCTCAATCCCGGACCGGGCCCCCTCCCCGCTGGTGAATTCCTGCGCCAGTTTTTCGACGACGTCCCATTGGTCCGGGCTGGTGTCCTGCGCCTCATCGACAAGGATATGGTCAATCCCGCCGTCCAGCCGGTACAATACCCAAGACGCTACCGCCGGGTCGTTCAGTACGTTTCGGGCGCGCAAGATCAGGTCGTCAAAGTCCAGCCAGCCACGCAGTTGTTTGCGCCGCTCATATTCCGGCAGAAAGGCCATTGCGAACCGGTGAAGTACCAGCGTTTTACGGGCCGCAACCAGTGCAAGCCGCTGTTCACGCGCGGCTTCGATGCGCAACATCAACGCCTCTAGCTGTGGCATCTGACCCGCCAGAACACCTTCGCGCAGGGGTTTGGTCGGGAAAGCGTTAATCTTGGCGGTAAACGGGTCCTTGGCCGCCTTTCCGGTCAGAAATACATCTTCAAGCACCGGCAGCGCACCGATTTCGGCGCGGGTGAAGGCCGCAAGCCTGGTGGCTGCCTTGGCGTTGTTCCCGCCGCTTTCGGTCAGTGCGGGCAGGACGCTGCGGACAAGTTCGGCCTCGCCCCCCAAAAACACCTGACCCAGCAAGAGCTGTTCGTCAAAACCGGCGGGCAGATTGAATTGCTGCAAAACCTGCGACCAATCGACGGTCTGCGCAAACAGATTGCGCTTTTGCGTGATGGCGGCGGTCAGCTTGTCGAACCCTGTGTCAGTCACAAAACGGGCGACATCGCCGATCAGATTGGCCATCGGCCCTTGGGCAAAATCCTCGACGATTTCTTCGCGCAGCAAGGCGGCGGCCCGATCCTCCATCTCGGTGAATTGAGGGCTCACTCCGGCCTCAAGTGGGAAACGGCGCAGTAGCGAGGCGCAGAAAGAGTGGATGGTCTGAATTTTCAGCCCGCCGGGCGTTTCGATCGCACGGGCAAACAATGTGCGGGCCTGCGCCAGGCGGTCCGGGTCAATCGCGCCCTGAACGCCCAGATCGGTCAACTGCGCCAATAGCGGTGCATCCCCCAGCATGGCCCACTCACCGAGGCGTTTGAACAACCGGTTTTGCATCTCGCTGGCTGCAGCCTTGGTGTAAGTCAGGCAGAGGATGTGTTGCGGCTGCACCCCGTCCAGCAACAGCCGCGCCACCCGATCGGTCAGAACCCGCGTTTTGCCAGATCCCGCATTTGCCGCCAGCCAGGTCGAGGCATCGGGTCGTGCGGCCTGCACCTGCCGTTCGGTGGCGTCGTTGCGGGCGCTCATTTCAGGTCCTCGGGGGCGCTGTTGCTGGTTCGGTCCCACTCACCGAAACGTGCCAGATGATCATAGTCCCCGATATCGGTATCCTTGTGCAGCATGCGGCGCGAGGTGAAGCCTTGATCAGGCTCTAAATAAGAGGAAATCAGCTGTTTCAGCTCAGCCAGGACCTTGTCGACCGGCTCTTTGGTCAGAGGCGCGGGTATCTCTTTATAGGTGCCGCCCATGCCGACAAAAATTGCTTCGGCCACAGGCAGCGGGTCAAACCCTTCGATCCCGCCCTGCTCGGCCATTGCGGCTTCGATCAGCAACTGTTTGTCAAACTTGGCCTGCTGGCTTTCGGTCGGAGGCGCACCGGTTTTATAGTCGACCAGCCGCAGCGCCCCGCGGCTGTTCAGGTCAATGCGGTCGGCGCGCCCGACTATGGTGAAATCCAGCGGACTGAGCGCCAGTTTCATCGCGGCCTCAAAAGCCACAGGCCCACCATCGCTGCGCCGGGTGTTCTCGGCCCGCAGGAAATCATCCGCAATCCGTTCCAGCCGCGCGAGCCATAATTTGCGCGCTGTGGGCCATGGGACATGCTGGACCAGCAGGCTTTCGGCGCGTTTCAGGAAGCTTTCGCGTGTCAGCAAGGCCGTGTCCAACACGCTGTCCTTCACGAACTGCTCCAAAATCTCATGGATTACAATCCCGCGCAGCAGCGCATCCGGGGCCTGAACCAAAGGGTCCAGAGGTTTCAACCGCAGCACATGTTTGGCGTAGATCGCATAAGGATCACGGATCAGGCGCTTGATCTCGGTGACGCTCAGGCGGCGCGGGCGCGACCCGACCGGAGGGCGCGGAGATGGGCGCGGTGCCGCCTTGATTTCTGGAGCGTATTCAAGTTGTTCGGACCATCCCAGATATTGCCGCCCTCGGCCGCGCATTTCTGCAAGGGCGGCTTGGCCACCCTGTTCTGCCAGGCCACTCAAGAGGTTGGTTAACCGATTCAACCAGCGGGAAGGAACGGTTTCGGCATCGTCGGACCGGGTCGACCGGGTCAGCCAGACCTCGGGCGCGCCGATAGCCTGCTGAAAGTCATGTGCCGACAGGCCAATGCGCCGCTCTGGCAGCAACAGCCCGGCCTTATCGCGCATCTGCCGGTTCAGCCAGGGATCAGGCGCGGGCGCCTCGGGCCAGCTGCCCTCGTTCAAACCGCCAAGGATTAGCAAATCCGCGCCCTGCACCCGGGCCTCGAGTGTGCCCCAGATCATGATCCGGGGGTGTGGCGCGTCGCGGTCGCGGACTTCTTCTCCGGCCAGCAAAGCACCCAGCAGATCGGCAAAGTCATGGGCGGTCATGGTGCCGCCATGCTGAGCCTCATTTCGCAGCTCGGTCACAACCGCCAGGGCCTTTTGACCGGCGTTCTTGTCCCACAAAGTGCCGGGATCGTCAGTGTGACCGGCGGAAATGGCCTGAGCCAACCCGCAGAGGCGATCGACCCAATCCGCCAGCGGCAGCTCATCATCGATTTGCTGTTCGCAGAAATGCTGCACCAACCACTGGACCCAGCCTTCGGGCACCTCTTTGCGGATGGCAAATGCCGTCAGGCTGGCGGCATCCGGGAAAGGCGGCCCGTGGCGGCGCAGGTCCAGTTCCAGATCGCGCGTGTGCAACAGATGAGAACCACGCTCGCCCCCGTCATGGCAGAGCGGATGTTTCAGCAGGGTCAACAGCGCTTCGCCGTCCAATCGACGCGCGAACAGGGCCGCGACATGGCGCAGGAACCGTCCGGGTGGGGACAGCTGCAGCGGCAGGCCAGCACTGTCATCGGGCAGGATGCTCCACCGGTCCAGCGCAGCGCTGACCTGACGAGTCAGCATGCGGTCGGGGGTGATCAGAGCGGCGGTCTGGCCGGTTTCAGCCGCCTCTCGCATGCGGAGTGCTATGGCCAGGGCCTCGGCCCGGGGGGACTGCGCCTCGACCAGGGTCAGGTCCTTGGTTGCACCATGCAGATCGGTCAGTTGTGGACCTTCGGACATCCATGCATCCGTGATCGGGGCAGGGCGTAACGCAAGCGATATCAGTTTGTTACGGGCGGGTGAGGGTGGATTGTCCTGGGTCCAGGCTGTGATTTGATCCGGGTTCTGCCCAAGCTGGTTCATCAGCTTCCGGAACCGGTATTGCGGGTGATCCTCAGAGGTTAACGCCGCATCCAGCTGAGCCCAAACCTGATCGGGCTGGTCAAAGTCAAAACCCGGCAGGATCAATGCGCCCTGCGGCAGGCAGGCAACGGCTTGCATCAGCATCAGTGTCGTTCCCCGTGACCCCGTCGAGCCGGCAAGAATGACCGGGTGCTGAGGTGGATCCGCTCGCCAATGTTCGATTAGGTTCTCGACCACGCGGCGCTGCCGGGCCTGCGTGTCCAGGATGTCGTCTTCTGTGTCGATGAACTGATCCGCAATCCCGATAAACGCCTGCGCGCGGGCCCAATGCCCAGACATGTCGCCGACATCCAGCCGCCGGATCGCTTCGGGTGAAACGCCTTCGCCCTGCATCTCATCTATCAATGCGGCCAGACTGTCTGATAGGTCAAACAAAGACGAGCGCGCCGCCAGATCCGGTTGTTGATCCAGCAGCTTCGAGACCAGCTGCGTCAATTCCAGCCGCCGTCGCAGAGGCGGAATGGCGGGCGGAATCTGCGCCAGATTCACGCTTTCACCCAGATCGGTCACCAGTGACAGACGCGGCAACAAACAGGCCGGGCCTTGGTCGAACAGGTCGCGCACCCTGCGGGCCATGCGCCGCGTGTTCACAACCAGCTCTGCGCGGGCCAAAGCCTCGGGTGGGAGGGCAGAACAGCGATTTCTGAGTCCTTGAACCAGCGCCTGTGGAAAATCCGCGCCCGGAGGTACGGCAAAGACGCGGGGCAGGGTTGAGGGGTCAAACATCCGCCAACAGACCTTCGGCCAGGGCGATCCCTTCGGGATGGCCAACATCGCACCAGCGGCCGGGATAGGTCAAGGCAAACAACCCATCATTCTTCTGCATCCGATCCCAAAGCAGGTTTAGCGAAAACGCTTTGTCTGGGATCTCGGCCAATCCGCCCGTTTTCGTGATCTGCGCGCCGCCATAGATCAAACCGGGGCCACGCGTGATCCGGCCCGACTCATCTGCGGTAAAATCCCCGGCCCCGGCATGGCCGATCGCCTGCGCGGTTGGGATGCACATGAGCAACGCGTCCATCAAATCAGGATTCCAGGCGGCCCGCAGCATTGTCAGCGGGTTCGGGCCGGACCATATGGCATCTGAATTCAACGTGAACACTGAATCAGACCCTAATAAGGGCAAAGCTGCCCGTAATCCGCCCCCAGTATCCAGAATGTCGGGCTGTTCGTGTGAAACAAGTACGTCTTTCGGTGCCAAATGCGTCTCAAGCTGACCCGGCAGATAGTGCAGGTTGGCCACTTTGCGAACCGGTCCAAGCGCGTCAACCAAATCAAGCGCGTGGTCGATCAGCGGGCGCCCGGCTACCTCGATCAGCGGCTTGGGGCGGTTCAGGGTCAGGGTGCCCATGCGGGTGCCGAACCCGGCTGCGAACAGCATGACGGCATTGGGGGGCTGGGTCATCTCTGTCTGAGCCTGTTCAGGTTTTCGGGTGTTGGCGCGGGCAGAGCCGCGCGCAGCAGGTCGGCAACATTCACTAGCGCCGGGTGATCCAGATCCCGCATCAGATGGCCCCACGCAGCCGGGATCAAATCGACATAATGGGGTTTGCCATACTCGGTCGCAAGCCGGGTAAACACACCAAGAATCCGCAGATTTCGCTGAGCCCCCAGCACGGCATAGGCACTGCGGAAATCATGATCGTTGATGCCCGTAGCCGAGATATAGTGGCTGACCATCCGCATTTCCGTACCCGGCGTCACTTTGCGGCGCACATCCTGGAGCAAAGACACCAGATCATAGGCAGGATGGCCCAGCATGGCGGTCTGAAAATCCAGTAATCCAACGCGCTCAACCCCTTGGCGGTCAGGGAGCCAGATCAGGTTTTCTGCGTGGTAATCCCTTTGGACAACAACTTTGGTGCCGGATGTTTCTTGATGCAGGATATCAGCAAATCGGTGTTCGAACCGATCCTGCGCATCCTGGTCATAATTGCCAAGAACCCCTTGGGCGTATTTGGTGAAGGATAAGGCCGCCAGCTCGGTCATCAGTGCCGGGCCGTAAGATTGCAGCGACAGGGTCGGGGCCTCGTGCAACGTGATCAGAACATCTGTCGCCGCCTCGTATAATTCCCGCTCCATATCGGGATGTTTGACCAGAACCCGCGCGAACAGGTCATCGCCAAGGTCTTCCAGAAGAAGAAACCCATATTGCGTGTCTTCGGCGTAGATCTGTGGGGCGCTTAGCCCGATAGATTGTAAATGCCGGGCCATCCGTACGAAGGCTTCGACCGGTTCCGCCTGGCCCGGGGGCGAATCCATCAGAACAGCGGACTTGCCCGTGACCGGGTCGGTCAGGCGCTCGTACCGGCGGTTCGAGGCATCCCCCGCCAAAGGCTCTCGGTGGGCCTTGGACCACGGCGTGTGTGAAATCAGGGCTTCGGCAAGGACGGCGCGGTTTGTCATTCGCTGACCTCCAGTTTTTGAGCCCATTTTTCGTAGGTCCATGTGAGGGTGATGTGGCGCATATCCAGCATGTCCGGGTCTGTTTCAAATGTCATGGTCAGGGCAGAACCGGGTGTCAGCGGGCCCAGTTTCTCGGGCCACTCAATCAGGCAGATCGCTTGTTCCATCGCCTCGGCCAGCCCAAGCTCTTCGACTTCCTCCACCGCGCTCAGCCGGTATAGATCGCAGTGCCAGATCTCACCTTTACGGGTGTCATAGACCTGAACCAGCGTGAATGTGGGCGAGGGCACATCCTCGGATCGGGTCATCAGTGACTGGATCAGACTACGCGCAAAATGGGTCTTACCGGTTCCGATCTCACCCTGCAGCAGCAGGATGTCGCCCGGATGCAGAATTGCGCCCAGCCGACTGGCAAATTTGGTCGTATCTTCGGGCGAATTCAGGGTGATCCTGAGGGGTGGTAACGTCATGGCGCCACAATGGCCCCACGCTGGATTGGCTGCAACCCGGTTCAGGCGCTGATTTGCTGTATCTCGTGCTGTGGCAACGCATTGTGCGTGGCAAAGCGAATGATGGTGGCCCCGTTTTGCAATGGGCAGATGGTGCAGTTCAGATCGGTTCCATTACGCATTTGGATTCTGGCTGACCACTCAGCCCGGCTGTCCCGCATTTCGACGAAATCCCGGATTTCACCCAAAATCGGAGTGGCCGTGCAATGTTTCTGCCAGTTGCGGGTCACGTCCAGAACCGTGTCGGGTTCAAATCCGGCACCATCGGCTTCACCCCATAATTTCTGATAGGCATAATTGGTGAAGGCCAAGGTACCGTCATCACCGAAAACGGCAACCGCGTCGGCCAGCTTATCCAGGATGGATTGCATCAAATCCATTTCCGCCCGAAAGCGGCGGGTCAACGTGATCTCGGCCGTGATATCTTCGAACAGAAAGGCCACCGCACCATCCGGGTGCGGGCGGCCGCTGACGGAATAGACCGAGCCGGATGGCAGCGACCATGTTTCCTGGTAATTTCCGTCTTCTGCGGCCTCCAGCAGATCGTTCATCTGATTACGCCAGCTGCGATAGTTCTTGGGTTCCGGCATCATGTGCTGATCGCGCAGGCGGTCAAAGAAACTGGACAGGTTGGGGCGGCAGCTCAGGAAATCCGGGGGCAGGGTGGTCAGGTCAATCAAGGCGGGGTTGAACAGTGCAAGTTGGCGATTTCTGTCAAAAATGGCCAAGCCGATGGACAGCTGTGCAAAGGTTTTGGTCATCGTCTGTACGAATTTTCGCTGCGCTGTCTCGGCGGCGACGATGGCGTTGATGTCCACAGCGTAGCAAAGGCTGCCTTCCGGATGGTCCACCATCGTCAGGTCAAACCAAAGCTTGTTTGCACTGTCTTCGGACGAAATGAATACACGGGTCTTGGCGCTGATACGCGCGCCATTTTCGGGCCCGGGAAAAAGAGGTGCAGTCAGGTCGGTATCGCCACCGCGCACTTTGCGGACAAGCGAGACATAGGCGGCGTTGCACCAGCGGATCTTGTTTTGATAATCCAGATGCCAGACCGGGTAGGGCGCCAGCTCCATCGCCAGGCGGATCGGATCGCTATTCTCGCGCAATACGGTTCTGGGGTAATCAGAGCTTTCCCGCAGCTGTACGCGCACGACCCCGTCGATCCATTCGCACAAAACGTCCCGCTCGACCGAGCAATCAATGGCGGGGATGACAAGATTCCCTTCGTGCCTGACGCGTTCAGGGGTTTCAGGAAAGCCCGGAAAATCCCGCTGCAGCAGCCGACGCAGATCTGACCAGTCGCGCACAGCCTCAAACCCATCCAGAGCGATGTCTGTGTGGCTGATCAGGCGGTCACCGTCGAACAGAAACACGACATTGAACAACGAGGCCGGCTCGGACAGGCCGAAATTGTCACTTGTCTGCTGACGACGGGGCAAAAGCCATTGAACCGCCAGACTGGCAGACACCACACTGATGACGGCCAATATGATCCAGTCGACCATGTGCTCTCCCGCGGTGAATTCACGGGTATAGCTATGGGTGGAAATGGTTAACGGGGTCTTAACTCAGACTTGGATATGCTGATTTACACCTGAAGGAACGGGGGTGTCGCCGGTCTGTGCATCCACAAGTTTTCGCGGCCAGGATACCCGGACGATGGCCCCTATACGTTCGGGATTGTCCGACAAGGTCTGATATGGATCAGAGCCATTGGCGAAATCCAAATGCGCACCGCTGCGTTCCAGTAGGGTTTTTGCGATGAACAGGCCCAGGCCCATACCTTCATATTCCGGCCGGGCCCGCTTTTCCGATTCTGCCCGCCGTCGGCGCATGAACGGATCCCCGATCCGGCCAATCATTTGCGAAGGATACCCGCGGCCGTCATCCATGATGTTGATCGTAATCCTTTCGGCTGTCCATTCCGCTTCGACCCAGACGTTGCTGCGCGCGAAATCCACAGCATTCTGGATGAGGTTGCGCATTCCGTGGATGATCTCAGGTTTACGCAGGATCGAAGGCTGTTGAACATCGCCATCCCCCACCGGGCCTTCGGCAAAGTGAACCTGCTTGCCGCGGTTGATATGTGGCTCGGCGGCCTCATGGATGACAGTGGACAGGGGGGCCTGTCTCAGGTGGAGGTCGTCTTTACCAGCCCGCCCCATGTCGCGCAGAATGTCGCGGCAACGATTGGCCTGTTCGCGGATCAAGGCGGCGTCTTCTTTCAGATCCGGGCGGTCGTCCAGCTCTTCAATCAGTTCGGCACTGGTCAGTTTGATTGTTGCCAGAGGTGTTCCAAGTTCGTGCGCGGCGGCGGCGACAACTCCACCAAGATCGGTCAGTTTCTGTTCACGTGCGAGGGCCATATGCGTGGCCGACAGCGCCTGAGACATCGACTGCACCTCAGAGCTTACGCGGTGGGAATAGGCCCCCAGGAAAACGATCGCGATAACGATGGCAGCCCAGTTTCCGAACAGAAGGATATCGGGGATCTCAAGATCCACACCGCCATCCGTGTGCAGGGGAAGGTGAAATTCGGCTAGCAGCGTGGTCAGAATGATGGCCACCGTACCGATGATCAGCGTTGACCGGGTGCTCATGACATTGGCCGAGATCGTCACAGGGCCCACCAACAGTAAGGCGAACGGATTATTGAGACCTCCGGTAAGATACAGCAGGATGGTCAGCTGCAACAAATCGAACAACACCATCAGAAAGTTTTCGAACTCGGACAGGCGTTTGTTGCGTGGAAAGACAAGAATAGCCGTCAAGTTGCCCATGACCGAAATGCCGATGGCCAGATAGCACAGCGTCACATCCAACTGCACATCATAGGTCTGTTGCGCCACGGTGATTGCGGTGATCTGGCCAAAAATGGCCACCCAGCGCAGCAGGATCAGCGTCCGCAGGCGAATCCAGCTGCGTTCCTGACCAGGCCAAAAAGTGATGTTGGAATCTGCCATTGGTCCATTATGTCCTGTTGCATCGGCTGTTCATCTTGATAGGTGTCCCGGCCGGAACGATCAACAACTCCTCTATCGTCAGGTAAGATGCCATGGTCCGTCTATACGCTATCCTTGCAACAGTTGTTTTGGCCGTAGGTCTGGGGGCCATGTGGCTGCTGACGCGCGGCGCAGGCTCGGACGACAAATTCGCGCAGTGCCGGTCCAGCCAGATCGCAGGGGGCACGGCCACCATTGGCGGGCCCTTCGAACTGATCAACGGCAAGGGCGAGACTGTGACCGACAAACAGGTGATAACCGAACCTACGCTTGTCTACTTCGGCTATACCTTCTGTCCGGATGTTTGCCCCTTTGACATGTCCCGCAATGCCGAAGCGGTGGATATTCTGGCCGAACGCGGGCAATCGGTGACGCCGCTGTTTATCTCGATCGACCCGGATCGCGACACACCCGAAGTTATGGCCGATTACGCCTTTAACCTTGGTGGTAAGACCATCGCCCTGACCGGCACGCCCGATCAGGTCAAGGCCGCCAGCAAGGCCTATAAGACCTATTATAAGGCCCATGACAAAAGTGATGAGTACTATCTGGTTGATCACTCGACCTTTACTTATCTGGTCACACCCCAGGACGGGTTTATCGAATTTTTCGATCGCAATGACACAGCCGAGCAGATGGCTGACAAGGTGGGCTGCTTTCTGGACAAGATCTAGAACGCAACGGTCTGTTTGACCTTTGCAATGGCGCTGCTATTACTCATGTTTAAGCCAACGGCGTGAATTAGCGGAAAGAATAGAATATGGCGGACAGCTCTGACCTCGACATCGGCCCGGATAAATCGCTGTTATTGGTGGATGATGACGAACCGTTTCTGAGACGTCTGGCCAAGGCCATGGAAAAACGCGGGTTCGAGGTTGAAACCGCGGGCTCTGTCGCCGCTGGCCGCGCAATTTCCACAGCACGTCCACCTGCATATGCGGTTGTTGACCTGCGGTTGGAGGATGGCAACGGCCTGGATGTGGTCGAAGTGCTGCGCGAAAAGCGCCCCGACAGCCGGGTTGTGGTTCTGACAGGGTACGGCGCGATTGCCACCGCTGTGGCTGCCGTCAAGATCGGTGCCACCGACTATTTGTCGAAGCCCGCCGACGCCACCGACATCACCAACGCATTGCTGGCAAAGGGCGACGAGCTGCCCCCGCCGCCGGAAAACCCAATGAGCGCGGATCGCGTGCGCTGGGAGCATATCCAGCGGGTCTATGAGTTGTGTGATCGCAACGTCAGTGAAACCGCGCGACGCCTGAACATGCACCGCCGGACATTGCAACGGATCTTGGCGAAGCGTAGCCCGCGATGAGGTCGTGGGTTTAGCTTGCGCATAACAGACCAGAACTCATGAAGCCGAAAAACCGAATTGAGTCTCGACATGCGGCCACCAAACATATGCTTTGTCGCGGCTGATGGACCGCCACCCCTGAAGACTTTAATTTAGTGTCTGTTAACCAGTTTGTGTTGTCGTTAAGTTCAATAATTATATTTTCCGAACAAATAGTTGAGATGTATCGAAGTGTCGCCGCTCCCTAATACGCCATACGAAAGCCTCCGTATTTCCAACCCTGCCCTTAAAGTCATTGTCTCTGTTGTCACCTGGGCAGCAGAGAGATTTGGGTTTTGGGCGCGACCACGAAAGGGCGCTGCGGGTGAGCTTTCCGAAATGAACATTTTGGACAACCTGTACTGGGTCTATAAAAGTAAGAACCCCATTCAGCAGCCTGAAGCGGAGCTGGATCAGTCCGGCTTTATGACTAAAACGACGGTACAACTTTCAACCGCTGGCATCAGTGACACATCAAATTCGGTCACTCTGAGCTTTGCCGGGGACATTCTAAGAACCCACAGGGCCAGTGTCGCAAAAGACCAGGTATATGCTGAGATCGAAGATCTTTTGTTTCAGGATGATATTTTGGTCGCCAACTACGAGTCACCTGTAACGACACAGCCTTTGATTGACGAAGTGATCGGGGACGCCGGCCCGCCGACCGAATGTGCGTCGGAAGAACAGTTCGATGCTTTGACCAGCCATAACGAGAGGTTCATTGATGTTTTGAACCTTGCAAACAACCACATTCTCGACATGGGTGTTGAGGGGCTTGAGACGACTCTAAACGTCTTAAGTGACAGAAATATCATGCAAATCGGCGTGAATGAGAGTTTGACAGAAGCCACAGCCGTCAAAACGATCGAACGAAAAGGGATAAAGTTCGGATTTGCGTCCTGCGCTTTTGGTACCAACGGCCACGCGCTTCCTGAAGGTCAAAAGCAGAGCATCAATATCGCCAAGCTGACTTCAAAGCATCAAGCGCCGGACACCACCCTTCTAAAGTCACAGATTTCGAACGCAAAAGCGGCTGGCTGTGATCTGGTTATTGCGATTATTCATTGGGGTCATGAGTTCGAGCTGTTCCCGCGCCGAGCGCAGCAAGAGGCCGCACAGGACTTGGCCGAATTCGGAGCTGATCTTATCGTCTGCCACCACCCCCATGTCCCTCAGCCGATTCAGCTGTATCGCACGCAGACCGGAGATCGGACGGTGCCAATCGCCTATTCCCTAGGAAGTCTGCTGTGGGGTTTCGCCGATAGAGACATTGCCAGCAGCACGATTATGCAGATTGAAGTACAAAAGACTGAGGGCAAGGCCGAAATAACAAATCTGAAGGCGACGCCAGTGCGTTGGCATGCCCATGAGATTGACGGTAACGTCTTTCAGAAGGTGGCGCGATCAGAAGGCTGATAGTGGTCAGGGCCCAATCTCGGCCATCAATGCCGAATGTCTATGCGTATAGGCACATCTTACTTCAACGGGTGGCCGCAATTTGATCTGCAGCCCTTCCATAATAACCCTGTCCGGGCGGCCGAAGAATTTTGTCGCCTCGGCCTCGGAAAAGCCCGCGATCTGGGTGGCTTCCATCCAGGCGCTGATCTTGTCGGCCTTTTTGATTTGCCGTTTAACCGTTTTAGGCACCGCAGCGGGCAGGCCAAACCGGATGTGGATCGCCGCAGCCAGCCGGTCATCCAGTGCGCCATAGTCGGGACCGACAGCGGATTTGACCGGAGAGATCATATCTCCGATCACGTATTCCGGCGCATCGTGTAGCAGGGCCGCCAGCCGCCATTTGACCGGTGCCTTGGGGGCAATACGACCAAAAAGCTCTTCGACCAACAGCGAATGCTCGGCCACCGAATAGGCGAAATCGCCATGTGTCTGCCCGTTCCAGCGGGCCACAAAGGCCAGCCCATGCGCGATATCCTCAATCTCGATATCCACCGGTGTTGGGTCCAGCAGGTCCAGCCTGCGCCCGGACAGCATTCTTTGCCATGCGCGGGGTTGTGTTGCCATTCTGCCATGCCTTGTGAAGTGGGACACATTAAATTCGCATTTTTGTGGTAAGCTGTACCTGTCAAGATCACCAGCTGCCAACTTTTTCTTGAGCAATCGTGCTTTGAACAAGCGCGCGGTGATACCGACATTTGTACCGAGGGGGGCGCATGCTCCTCCCGGTGTGCCCCTCTCGGACGTAACTCGTATCGAAAGGAGCTTGCTATGTTCAAGCGTTTGTTAGGAATTGCTCTGGCCTTTGGTATGGCCGCCACTGCACCGCCTGCCTTTGCCCAGCAAAGCTGTGCGTTGCGTGATCAACTGATTTCAACGCTACAGGACAATTATTCCGAGGAACTGGCCTTTGGCGGATTGCAAAAATCCCGTGGCTCGCAATCGGTGATGGAGGTCTGGACCTCAGAGGAAACGGGTAGCTATACCGTTTTGGTGACACGTCCGAACGGCATCAGCTGCATTGTCGCCGTTGGGACCGACTTTTTCCAAGCGATCCCCAAAATCAAGGTAGAGGGCATACCAAGTTGATTTTGGCGGCTTAAAACCCCGTTTCCGGCCATCTGCGTTGCCACGTCCCGAAAGGGATGCTAGGGCAACCCGGATTGAATTATACCGGAATGGAGCACCTGATGGCCGGGGACTATATCGTCAAAGACATTTCGCTGGCCGGGTTTGGCCGCAAAGAACTGGATATTGCAGAGACCGAGATGCCGGGCCTGATGGCCCTGCGCGCGGAATACGGTAACGCAAAGCCCCTGAAGGGCGCGCGTATTGTCGGGTCGCTGCACATGACCATCCAGACAGCCGTTCTGATCGAAACACTTGTGGCGCTGGGCGCGGATGTGCGTTGGGCGTCGTGCAACATCTTCTCAACCCAGGACCACGCGGCGGCGGCGATTGCCGAAGCCGGAATTCCGGTGTTCGCCATCAAGGGCCAGACGCTGGAAGAGCATTGGGATTATCTGGACAAATCCTTCCTGTTCACCGACGGCCCCAACATGATCCTGGACGATGGCGGCGATGCGACGCTGTATATCCTGCTGGGCGCCCGCGCCGAAGCGGGCGAAGACATTATCCCCGTACCGGGCTCGGAAGAGGAAGAGGCCATCAAGGCGCAGATCGCCAAACGTATGGCCGCGTCCCCCGGTTGGTTCACCAAAATGCGCGACCAGATCCAAGGCGTGTCCGAAGAAACCACGACCGGCGTGAACCGTCTGTACCAGCTGGTCAGGGAAGGCCAACTGCCTTTCCCTGCGATCAACGTCAACGACAGTGTCACCAAGTCGAAGTTCGACAACAAATATGGCTGTAAGGAATCGCTGGTCGACGGTATCCGCCGCGCCACCGACACTATGATGGCTGGTAAAGTTGCCGTGGTCTGTGGCTATGGTGACGTGGGCAAAGGCTCGGCCGCGTCGCTGCGCGGTGCCGGTGCCCGTGTGAAAGTGACCGAAGTTGATCCGATCTGCGCCCTGCAGGCCGCGATGGACGGGTTCGAGGTTACGCTGCTGGAAGACGAAGTTGACAGCGCGGATATCTTCATCACCACGACCGGCAACAAGGATGTGATCCGCATCGAGCATATGCGCGCGATGAAGGACATGGCCATCGTCGGCAACATTGGTCACTTTGACAACGAAATTCAGGTGGCTAGCCTGAAGAACCACAAGTGGACCAACATCAAGGAACAGGTGGACATGATCGAGATGCCCTCGGGCAATCGTCTGATCCTGCTGTCCGAAGGCCGCCTGCTGAATCTGGGCAACGCCACCGGTCATCCGTCTTTTGTGATGTCGGCTTCGTTCACCAATCAGGTGTTGGCCCAGATTGAGCTGTTCACCAAAGGCGATCAGTACGAAAACAAGGTCTACATCCTGCCTAAACATCTGGACGAGAAGGTTGCACGCCTGCATCTGGACCGTATCGGCGTGAAGCTGACGCAGATGGACAGCGAACAGGCATCGTATATCGGTGTGAATCCGGAAGGCCCCTATAAGCCTGAACATTACCGCTATTGATTGCGGGTCAGGCATGACCAAACCTCCTGGACGCCGTCGGATATTGCATCTGGCGGCGTCTTTCGTTTTCTCAGCACTCGCCTTGGTGGTTTTGATGGGTGGGGGTGGCTACTGGCTTTTGTCCCACCCGCAATCACCGGTTCCGGACCACTGGAACCCTTTGCGAGATCTGACCATTACGGCTCGGGTCACGCCGGTCACACCTGTGCAAATGCGACGAGCTTTGGCCGATGAAACGCAGTGCAGGGCCGCATTGGCCGGGGCGGGGGTAAGCTTTTCCCTGGTCGAGGATCTGATTGTCGACGAGAAATGCGGAATAGCCGGGCGCGGGGTTCTCTCGGGCTTAACCACGGCCAGCGTCAATGGCGTCGAGACCCGTTGTGCCACGGCTCTGCGATTGGCCATGTGGGAACACCATGTGGTCCAACCCGCCGCGCGCGAGATGTTTGGCAGCAGGGTGCGCAGCTTGCGCCACCTGGGCAGCTATAACTGCCGGCGAATGCGCACCGCGCAGGGAAAGGACAGCGGTTGGAGCAGTCATGCCACCGCTGATGCCATCGATATTGTCGGGGTCGAGTTGGCAGATGGGCGAAGCCTGAGCCTGCTGTCGGACTGGACAACACCCGGACCCGAAGCAGATTTTCTACACCGGATTGGCCGGGGTGCATGCGAATGGTTTCAGGTGGTACTTGGGCCAAACTACAACCGGCTGCATGCGGACCACTTCCATCTTCAGGGACCGGGTTGGGGATATTGCAGATAACCACCGGTCGGTTAGTAGGTGCCATGTCGGCACGCTGCGCTGGTTTCAACATTTTCCCGCTGCGCCCTAAATCCAAACCACCTGACCCTTGCAGAAGGCCAGAATCAGGCATTGTGGTACGCAGAGTCTATCTGTGCTGCCATAATTTCGCTTACGGGGAATGACCTGAAATTTTCCCTTTGTGTAAACAGAACAACTGACTAACCTTCCGACACCTGTTCATAGGCGCATTGAAAATCGCAGCCAAAGCTGCTCAACGGGAGAAATATTCATGGGAAAACGCGACGAACTGATCGCCAAATACGCAGATGATCTGAAAAACAAATGCGGGATGGACCCCGACATGGACCTCTTGACCAAGGTCACAATCGGATGTGGTCCGGCGATTTATGACGCCGACGCGTCGACCGTGGCAGCCACTCAGTCAGGTGAGCTTGAGACCGTCAAAAACAACTTCCTGGTCAAGAAACTGGGCCTTTCCGACGGCCCCGAGTTGATGGAAGCGATCAACAAGGCGCTGGAAACCTATGGCATGTCCGAGCGTAACAAGTATCGTGCTGTCGTTTACTATATGCTGACCAAGCATTTCGGCAAAGAGTCGGTCTATAGCTAAATCCGGGTTTCGACCAATCAGCGCCCGCCCGATCTGTGGCGGGCGTTTCCAATTTTAGGTACTTGTTGTTTGTGCCAAACCGGCCAAATGGGCTAGTGTCAGTTTGTGACCAGGACGGTCAGAACCGAAATTCTATACGCGTGTGGTGAGTCGGGAGCACGCGGGGTAGGGAAGGTTCTGCATCTGTCAGGACCTTCCCTTTAATCAATCCGACTTCGTCTGCCCCAGATCGCAGATCACCTGCCACTCGGCATCGCTGACCGGTTGTACGGACAGGCGGGAATTCTTGACCAGAACCATCTCATCCAGACGTTCATCCACTTTGATCTGATCCAGCGTGACCGGGATGGTGAACGGGCGCACGGCTTTGATATCCACACATTCCCAACGCTCATCCTCGGTGGTGCTGTCTGGATGGGCTTCGGCGCAAACCTCAACAATGCCGACAATCGCCTTGTCTTTTTGCGAATGATAGAAAAAACCACGGTCGCCCACGGCCATCTGCCGCATGAAATTGCGTGCCTGATAGTTGCGCACCCCATCCCATTCTTCGCCCTCTGCGCCCTTGGCGACTTGCTGGTCCCAACTCCAGGTCGAGGGTTCGGATTTGAACAGCCAATACGCCATCAGCCGACCACCTTTTTCCAGACGATCAGATCAACTGACTGGAACAGACCTGCCTTGGCATAGGGATCATTGTCGGCCCAGTTTTGCGCCGCCGTCATATCCTCGACCTCGAGGATGATCAGTGATCCGATCATCGCATCGCCTTCCAGAAGGGGCCCGGCCTGGGCAACAACACCGGTTTCCTCGATATAGGCAAGATGGGCGGAACGGTTATCCAGCCGGGTTTGCAGCGCGTCGGGTTTATCCTTGGCGATAAGGGCGATCAGCATGTTATTCCTCCTTCAGGGGTCGGTTCAGCAGCCAGCGCATGGCTTCACCAACGCTGCATTCTCCGGTGCTTATTTCTGACACGATGGTGCTAATGGGCATGTCCAAATCTTCTGCTTTGGCAATTTTGGCCAAAGCCTTGGCCGTGGCAACACCTTCGACGGTTGTGTTTGTGTCAAAAGCATCCTGACGCCCAAGCGACAGGCCAAATCGATAGTTCCGGGACAGTTCGGAACAGCAGGTCAGTACCAGATCACCCATACCCGACAGGCCCATCAATGTTTCAGGGCGGGCCCCGCGCATCAGCGCAAAGCGCTGCATCTCGGCAAAGCCCCGCGTCATAAGGGCGGCACGGGCGCTTTCGCCCATGCCTTCGCCAATGCAGGCCCCGCACCCGATGGCCATGACGTTTTTCAGGGCCCCGCCGAGCTCGGCACCGACAGTATCCGCAGTGCGATAGAGGCGCAGATTTGTGGTGCTCAATTCATGCTGCAGGTCACGGCCAATCGCATCATCCGCACAAGCGAGGGTCAATGCGGTGGGAAGGCCGCGCGCGATGTCGTCCGCAAAGCTTGGCCCGGTCAACAACGCAGCGCGCGCCTCTGGGATGGTTTCACGGATAACGGAAACCGGCCCAAGGCCCGAGGTCAGCTCTATCCCCTTACAGCAGGCGACCAGCGTTTTATCTCTGAGGGTAGCGGAATGCGTACACAACGCGCTCCGCAATTTCTGCATCGGCACGGACAGGAGGATGATTTCGCTTTCTGACGCCAGATCAGCGTCCGAAGTAACCGTAATCGCCTTGGGCAAAGGTGCATTCGGCAGGCGCGCGCTGTTTACGCGCTGGTTCTGCATCATCTGGGCCTGATCCGGATCCCGAGCCCATAGCGTGACGGGGCCTTTCCCGGCCAGCGAAATCGCCAGAGCTGTTCCAAACGCTCCGGATCCCAGAACCGACACGCTCATGCTTTGGCTCCTTTTTTGCCGCTGCCCAACATGGCCGGGCTGGTTTGATCCAGAGGCCAACGCGGACGCGCGGTCAGGGTCAGATCATCGCGGGCACCGGTGCGAAACCGCTCGATCCCGGCATAGGCGATCATGGCGGCATTGTCGGTGCATAAGGCTAAGGGAGGGGCGGTAAATCTGGCGCCCTTTTCGGCACAAACAGTCTCTAACGCAGTGCGAATGGCCGTATTTGCGGCAACGCCACCCGCAACAGACACCACGGCCTCTGCAGGCGCTTCCGATAGGTACAGGTCAATCGCGCGGCGGGTTTTCTCGGCCAAAGTGTCCACGATGGCCTGTTGGAACCCGGCGCAAAGATCCGCGCGGTCCTGTCGCGTCAGGCCACCTTTTTCAGCCACGATCTGGTCGCGCATTCGCATCAGCGCGGTCTTGAGCCCGGAAAAGGACAAATCGCAGCCCGGACGGTCCAGCAGTGGCCGCGGAAACCGGAACCGCTTGGGATCGCCCGTGCGGGCTTCGACCTCGACCGAGGGGCCACCGGGTTGCGGTAGGCCCAGCAGGCGGGCTGTCTTGTCAAAGGCCTCTCCCGGGGCATCGTCGATGGTGCCGCCGAGACGGGTGAATTGCTCGGGCCCATGGGCAATCAGATATTGGCAGTGCCCGCCCGAGACCAGCAGCATCAGGTAGGGAAACGCGATCCCGTCCGTCAGGCGTGGCGTCAGCGCGTGACCGGCCAGATGGTTGACTCCGATCAATGGCAGGCCCGTGGCGGCACTGATCCCTTTGGCGCACATGACGCCTGACATAACCCCCCCAATCAGGCCGGGACCGGCGGTTACGGCAATAGCGTCCATGTCGGCAAGGCCCAGACCCGCGGCCTCTAACGCCTGCATCACACAGATATCCAGCTTTTCCGCATGCGCGCGGGCGGCAATTTCAGGGACCACGCCACCAAATGCGCTGTGCAATTCGGTCTGGCCATAGACAACCGAGGACAGCACCTTGGCGGCTGTATCATCGGATTGGCGCACGACTGCGGCGGCCGTGTCATCACAGCTGCTTTCCAACCCGAGGACAGTAAGTGTTTGCACCATTGGCCTGATCCGTTACACCTTGGTTGCCAAGCGGGGTATCACCCTGCGCGGATGCAAACAATCCCAAGGCCGAAGGCGCCAACTGTTGTATTTGTTGATGACCCGCCCGCGCGCTGCGTCTGAAAGGTTCGTCGCGCAGTTGCCAACCCGCATCAGAAGCCGGGTAGAGGTTATCCATTCGCCGATCCTGGAAATAAAACCTTTGGCGGTGCAAGTGCATGCGGATGAAGCAAAGGGGCTGATCTTTACTTCGGCCAACGCCGTAAATGCGGCGATGTCTTTAGATGTATCTCGAAAGATGCCGGCCTTTTGTGTGGGTCCTGTTACCACCGGAACGGCCAAAGGCGCTGGCTGGGATGCCCAGATGGTGGGTGCTACCGCCGAAGAGCTGATTGCAAACCTGCTAAAGCACCGGCCCCAAAGCCCGCTGCTTCATCTTCGGGGGGAACACAGCCGTGGTAACATTGCTGAACGGTTGACCGAATCCGGTCTGGCTGTGCGTGAACAGCCTGTCTATAAACAGCACCTGTTACCGCTCACAGATCGGGCAGGCGCCGTTGCTGAGGGCAATGAACCGGTGATTGCCCCCATATTTTCACCCAGAACAGCGCGACAATTTGCCGACATCTGGGTGGGTTCGGCTCCACTTTGGCTGGCTGCAATCAGCGAGGCCACGGCTGAACCCCTTTATTCCTTGGATTATGCCCGCCTGAAGATTGCCAAAGAGCCGACACCGAAGAAAATGCGGAAAGCCGTTAAAAAGCTTGTGAAACATGCGATGCGGGTTGAGGGCGGCGAGGCCACAGATTAACTTAGTCTGGTTAGTTGTTCAGGTTGTTTTGGATTCGAAAAGGGGAACATTGCGGTGGCTGGTAAGAAGAAAACCGATCAAAAGCCGGAAGATGACCCCAAGGCTGACGCAGTCGAGGACATTGTCCAGATCCCGGATGAGGCACCTGTTGACGATGCTGACCCCGTAGAAGAAACGCCTTCCGAAGCCGAAGCCGAAGCCGAAGCCGAAGCCGAAGCCGAAGCCGAAGCCGAAGCCGAAGCCGAAGCCGAAGCCGAA
>NZ_JBXWNT010000010.1:0-162709 GCF_059610505.1 Ruegeria sp. CDSC079 | reverse complement strand
CAGTGTGTCACAAGCGCCTCAGCAGCGCCGGTGAAGGGGGTTCTAAGCATTACAAACATACACCGCAAGCAGAAAATTCCCGAAACTCGCGAAAATCTTCAGAACTATTATTTAATGAAATAAAACAAATACTTACAAATAGTACCAGGCCCAAATACGGCGGCCAACCGCCAAGATGCGTACGGAAAATAGTGTTTCGCACAGGCTTACCGGCAGACTCAGGCCGAGTCGGGCGGAATCGCACCCCGGAATCGGCTCATCAGGGTCGAGATCGGTAGGCGCAAAGCAAGCAAAGCCAAAATCACGGACAAATAGATCAAGGGTTCGATCTGAAATCCTTTGGCCTGCATTACATAATGCACGCCCCCCAGAACTGCTGCCGGATAGACCAAACGCTGAAGCGCGCGCCAGCCCGGGCCAAGCTGCCGTACTGAAAAGTTGTTCGACGTCACGGCCAGTGGCAGCGTCAGAACAAATGCCGCCATACCCACAGTTATATAGGGGCGCTTCAGGATGTCCGCCCAGATCTGCCCGGGGGCCTGCACATCCAATACCAGCCAAACCAAAAGATGCAGACTGATATATATAAATGTCAAAACGCCCAGCGCCCGCCTGAACTTGATCAGGTTCACGCCGACAAACCTGCGCAGGGGCGATATAGCCAGAACAACAATCAAAAACTGCAATGCCAGTTTGCCGTACTTATGCTCAAGAGCCTCAATCGGGTCGGCACCCAAACCTCCGGTCAGCCCTTGATAGAACAGCCAGGGTGCCGGCAGGACCCCCAGCAAATAGACGGCCCAAACAGGGATCCGACGGAATATCTGGTTCAGCGCGCTCATACTCTCAATAATGCTTGGACAGATCCATGCCTTCGTAAAGCCCGGCGACCTCGTCCTCGTAGCCATTGAACATGAGCGTCGGGATGCGCTTGGCAAACAGCCCACCGCCGATTTGACGTTCCGAGGCCTGCGACCAGCGCGGGTGATCCACATTGGGGTTCACGTTACTATAGAAACCATATTCGCGCGGACCGGCCATGTTCCAGCTTGTCGGCGGCTCAACATCTGACACCGTAATGCGAACGATCGACTTGATGGATTTGAACCCGTATTTCCACGGAACCACCAGACGCAACGGTGCGCCGTTCTGGTTCGGGATCGGCCGGCCATAAATACCAGTGGCCATCAGGGTCAGCGGGTGCATTGCTTCGTCCAGCCGCAGACCTTCACGGTACGGCCAGTCCAGAACCGGATACTGAACACCCGGCATTTCATCTGGACGATAAGCGGTTTCAAAGGCCACGTATTTGGCGCCTTCCTGAACACCGGCCATGTTCAGCAGGTCGGCCAGTTCAAACCCGTTCCAAGGGATCACCATCGACCATGCCTCGACACAGCGAAACCGGTATATCCGTTCTTCGACGGTCATTTCGGACAGGATGTCCTTGAAATTGTAATCGCCGGGCTTGTCCACCAGACCGTCAATCTTGATGCTCCACGGCTCAGTAACAAGAGTATAGGCGTATTTTGCAGGATCTTCTTTCCGCGTACCAAACTCGTAATAATTGTTATAGCCGGTGATCTCTTCCCAGGTATTCGGCTCCAGCACCTCTTGCGCGGCTGCCCCCTGCGCCAGCCCTGCCAATCCGACACCCGCCATCCCGGCCATCATCTGACGCCGGTTCAGAAACGCCGCCCGGGGGGTGACGTCGGCATGTGTCAATGTGTTGGTCCAGCGATGCGCCATCTAAGTCTCCGTCTTCATACATCCTCTGAGGTGAGGTAGTCCGCTGATAGCACAGAGCCAAGGAAACAGGCCTCACGATTGAGCGACCAGTTTGTAACGTATCAGGGGGGTGAGGCTGTTGTCGCGGCACCACCTGTGGTCACCACCTTTACAACGCAGGCCTCAAAAATGCAGGCTGGGCCGCAGGTATTACCAACAAGGGAAAAGATGGACGACCCATCCAACGATTGAAATCCACCAGTGGGAGAAGAAGAATGTGTGACATCTGCGTTATGAATGCCGTCAAAGACAGAATGCTGTCGCGGCGGAGTTTCTTCAAAGCTGCGGCCGCCACGAGCGTTGCGGCTGCGACCACCGGAGCGATTGCACCAGCAGCGCTGGCCGCAGGTCATGGCGGGGTCGAGGACATGACCCATACGCTCAGCCCCGACTTTCCAACTTGGGGAGGCGAACCCGGCATTTCGGCCGAACAGGCGTTCAACTTCGCGGATCACGGCTTTAACCTGTTCCATTTGTCGATCAACGAACATACCGGCACGCATATAGATGCGCCTCTGCATTTTTCCGCGGATGGTATGTCGGTCGATGAGATACCGGTGACTGATCTGGTTGCACCGCTTTGTGTCGTCAATATCGCCGCCCGCGCGGCCGAAGACGCCGACACCCGCGTTACCCCGGACGATCTGAAGGCGTGGATTGCGGCCAACGGAGACATCCCCGACGGCGCTTGCGTGGCGATGCATTCCGGTTGGTCCGGCAAGACCGCCACGGACGGGTTCCGCAATTTCGACGGTGAGGCGCAGCACTATCCCGGGTTTCACGTCGAAGCGGCGCAGATGTTAATGGAAGACACCGGCGCGCGGTCGATTGCGGTGGATACCCTGTCGCTGGATCACGGCATGTCCGCTGATTTCGCCACCCACTATGCCTGGCTGCCCTCGGGCCGGTTTGGCATCGAATGCCTTGCGGGCCTGGATCGGGTTCCGGCCGCGGGGGCCACGCTGGTCATCGGCGCACCGAAACATGCTGGCGGCACCGGAGGTCCGGCACGGATATTCGCGTTGGTCTAAAGCCACGATGCACTAGTGATGCAGCATACCTTCAAAGCACGGACCGATGCCCAAACCCATTGCCGAAATCACGCATCGCTACGATACAGCCGCGCCCCGGTGGCGGGACAAGATGCGCGCGCTTGGGTACTATGATGGCTACCTAGAATTCCTGACCTCGGGATTGCCTGTCGCTGACGAAGTGACACATGTGGTCGATATTGGGGCTGGCACTGCGTCCTTCGCCGAGGCCTGGGTAGCGGTCCACGGAAAGCCGGCCAGGATAACCTTACTTGAACCCAGCGCGGCGATGATCAGGCAAGGCCAAAAGGCTCTGCGGGCGCGGGGGGTCGAACCAGAACTAGCCCAAGGGGTGCTAGGCAATGTCAATCTAGACCCCGTAGGCGTAGCTCTTGCGGCCCATGTGATTGAACATTGCGCAGATCCGTCCCAAGCCTTGCAAGACATTCACAGTCTGCTGCGCCCGGGGGGTCGCCTGTTTTTGGTGGTATCAAAGCCACATTGGTGTAACGCCATCATCTGGTTGCAATGGCGACATAAAACGTTTCAGCGCGCGGAGATCTTAGAGCTGCTAGATGAAGCAGGTTTTGATTGCGAAACGGTCTATTCTTTCCCATCTGGCCCACCCTCTCGGACAAGCCGGGGGTTAGTCGCAAAAAAACGCGGGTAAATTCAAGAATGGACCCACCAGTCAAGCGGGTCCATTCAACAATCAGTTTAGGTTCAATGCACCACGGCATCATCCGGTCGTGGTCGCTCAGACGTGCCCAGCCGATCGCCTATGATCAGGCCCTCGGCCCCGGCGGTGACCGGAATAGACTCACCATCCTTGATCTCACCCGCCAGCAGCGCCTCGGCCAGCGGGTTCTGCAAGGCGCGTTGGATCACGCGTTTCAGCGGGCGAGCACCGAAGACCGGGTCATAGCCCTCGTTGGCCAGCCATTCCTTAGCCCCGTCGTCCAGAACCAGCTCGATCTTCCGCGCGGCCAGACGTTTTTGCAGGCGCGCCATTTGGATATCGACAATGCCATCCATATCACCCCGTTTCAGGCGGTCGAAGATGATCGTTTCGTCCAGACGGTTCAGGAATTCGGGCCGGAAATGCGCCCGGACCGCATCCATCACATCCCGCCGTGCCTGTGCACTGTCGGCACCGTCGGGCAACTGGCTGAGCGCCTGAGAGCCGAGGTTCGAGGTCAGGATGATCAGCGTCTGCTTGAAGTCCACGGTGCGGCCCTGACCATCGGTCAGCACACCATCATCCAGTACCTGCAACAGCACGTTGAACACATCCGGATGCGCCTTTTCGACCTCGTCAAACAGCACGACTTGATAGGGCCTGCGCCGCACGGCTTCGGTCAGCACACCGCCTTCGTCATAGCCGACATAGCCTGGAGGGGCGCCGATCAGACGGGCAACCGCGTGTTTTTCCATGAACTCGGACATGTCGATGCGCACCATCGCGTTGTCGTCGTCGAACAGGAAGTTCGCCACCGCCTTGGTCAGCTCGGTTTTCCCCACGCCGGTTGGTCCGAGGAACAGGAACGAACCCAACGGACGGCCTTCGTCGTTCAAACCTGCACGAGCACGGCGCACAGCGTTGGACACGGCGGTCACCGCTGCATCCTGACCGATCACGCGTGAATGCAGATCGTCTTCCATCCGCAGCAGCTTTTCGCGCTCGCCTTCCAGCATCTTCGAGGTCGGGATTCCCGTCCAGCGTTCGACAACGCTTGCGATCTGTTCGGGGCGCACCGTCTCCTCGGCCATCATCTGGCTGCTTTCGGCGTTTTCGGCCTCGGTCAGCTTTTTCTCAAGCTCGGGGATGACGCCATAGGACAGCTCACCCGCCTTGGCGAGGTTGCCTTCGCGCTTGGCGATTTCCAGATCGGCCCGTGCCTTGTCGAGCTGTTCCTTCAGATCGCGCGCACCAGCCAGCTTGTCACGTTCGGCTTGCCACTGTGCAGTCATCTCGGCGGATTGCTCCTGCAGATCGGCCAGATCCTTTTGCAAGGTTTCCAGACGATCCTTCGATGCCGCATCATCTTCGAGCTTCAGCGCCTGCTCCTCGATCTGCATCTGCAGAATCTGACGATCCAGCTGATCGAGTTCTTCGGGCTTGCTATCCACTTCCATCCGCAAGCGAGCCGACGCTTCATCGACAAGGTCGATAGCTTTATCGGGCAGGAAGCGATCAGTGATGTAGCGATGCGACAGGGTCGCTGCCGACACCAAAGCCGAGTCCGAGATACGCACACCATGGTGCAACTCGTACTTTTCCTTGATACCGCGCAGGATGCTGATCGTGTCCTCGACAGTCGGTTCCTGAACCACAACCGGCTGGAACCGGCGCGCCAAAGCCGCGTCTTTTTCCACGTATTTGCGATACTCATCCAGCGTGGTTGCACCGATACAATGCAGCTCACCCCGAGCAAGCGCAGGCTTGATCAGGTTGGCAGCATCCATCGCGCCGTCGGATTTGCCCGCGCCCACCAGCGTGTGCATCTCATCAATGAACAAGATGATTTCACCGGCGGCTTCGGTCACTTCGGTCAAAACCGCCTTGAGGCGTTCTTCGAACTCACCACGGTATTTCGCACCTGCGATCAGCGCACCCATGTCGAGCGCGAGCAACTTTTTATCCTTTAGCGATTCCGGCACATCCCCATTGATGATGCGCAGGGCCATACCTTCGGCAATCGCGGTTTTACCGACGCCGGGTTCCCCGATCAGAACCGGGTTGTTCTTGGTGCGGCGCGACAGAACCTGCATCGAGCGGCGGATTTCCTCATCCCGTCCGATGATCGGGTCGATCTTGCCCTCAGCAGCCGCTTCGGTCAGGTCACGCGCGTATTTCTTGAGCGCGTCATAACCATCTTCCGCCGATGCGGTGTCAGCAGTGCGGCCCTTGCGGATGTCATTGATGGCTTCGTTCAGTTTCTGCGCCGTCACCGCGCCATCTTCCAAAGCATCCTTGGCTTTGGATTTCACCATGCACAGCGCCATCAGAATACGTTCAACCGGCACGAAACTATCGCCTGCCTTGGTGGCGATCTTTTCAGCTTCATCCAGAACTTTGGCGGTCTGACCATCCAGATAAACCTGGCCCGCATCGCCGCTGACCTTGGGAATTTTGGCCATGGACGCATCCAGTGCGTTAACGACACGGCTGGGCGCTCCGCCTGCGCGGGTGATCAGATTGCTGGCCAGCCCCTGATCATCGTCCATCAAGGCTTTGAGTATATGTTCAGGGGTCAACCTCTGGTGCCCCTCGCGCATCGCAATCGTTTGCGCTGCCTGCACGAAACCTCGTGCCCGCTCGGTGAACTTGTTCAAGTCCATATTTTGCTCCTTCTCTAAGCGCCCGGTTTTGACGCGCCCGCCTGGCAGCGCGCGTCGGTCTGGGCCTCACATTCAATCTGGGAAATATCTTGCACGGTTCAAGGGGTCTGCCAACAGAATCCAACCTACCGACGCGGCACAGAATAAACTGTATACCCCCCAGTTTTCGCCACAGAACGCGCACCGTACATATCGACAAGCGATTGCGCCGCATCGCTGCCTATCGGGCAGGAAACCAGATCGGCGGCGTCATCCAGAAAATCCACGGTAAAGGCGGATTCCCCCGTAACCTGACAGTCATCATCCATCGAACGATAACCGCCAATCAGCCGGAGGTTGTCGTTTGTCGGAGACCTCAGAACTGTATCAGCAGCCTCTTTTTCCAGCGCCATGTCCTGACACCCGGCCAGCATCAGCCCCGCGCAGATTGCGATAGTGGGTTTCGTAAACTGTCTCATTCCGAATTCCGTCCCAGTTGCACAACGCGATAATAGCACAGTCGGAAACCTCTGCCGTGATCTGAATCACGCAAGGCGCGCATGGACAGAAGCGCACGAAACCGTTAGGACGCAGACGTTTGCCAAAAAGGAGCCCCCAATGTCCGATGACCGCCTGATTGTAGCCCTTGATGTCCCCAACGCCCTGGACGGTCTGGCCTTGGCCGAGCGGCTGGGGGACAGTGTCTCATTCTACAAGATCGGCCTGGGAATGCTGACAGGGGGCGGGCTAGCCCTGGCGAACGAGTTAAAGCAGGATCAGGGCAAGCGCATCTTTCTGGACATGAAACTGTTCGACATCGGTAATACGGTGGAAAATGCGGTGCGCGGTCTGGCACAGTTCGATTTGGATTTCCTGACCGTACATGGTGACCCGCACGTGGTGCGGGCCGCCAAAGAGGGTGCGTCTGGCAAAGACCTCAAGATCCTGGCCGTAACCATCCTGACCTCGTTGAACCGGGATGATCTGGATGCCAGCCTGCTGAAGTCGGGCGATGTCCAGGACCTGGTTGTCGAACGCGCGGCCAAAGCGTTGGAGGCGGGTGCCGATGGCGTCATCGCCAGCCCGCAAGAGGCCGCGCTGATCCGTGCCCTGCCCCAAGCCGAAAATCGCTTGATCGTGACACCCGGCGTTCGGCCCGCAGGTGCCGCGTTGGGTGATCAGAAACGGGTCGCAACCCCGGCAACTGCCATCGGTGACGGCGCCGATCACATCGTAGTGGGACGCCCAATCTATCAGGCGCAAGACCCTAAAGCCGCCGCAGAGGCGGTGCTTGCAGAGTTAAATTCCTTATCCCGACACTAGGGCAATCCGGCTAAATCAGGCTAAATTTTCGCAAGAACAACCCGCAAACAGTTGACCTTAGGTCACTTTTCACCCGATCCGCGCCAAATCGTCCCTGTGCCCCAAAACACACATGCAAAACACGAGTTTCCACTGTGTGAACTGGGTTCTATCGAAAAATTCGATTTTGAGAGAATCTAAGTAGGTGATACTCCCCGCGGACCATCTCTTCCTGAGGTCCGTCACCTCCCCCCGCCACTTTGCGGGGGGCCTTCTTTTGGCAGATCTGGTTCCTACCCTCACTGTGCGGGTTTTGCCCGTGGCATGCGAATGATATAGTCACCGAACCTTACGGACCGCATGGAAGACGGGAAAAGAAAATGCCCGGCCTCTGCCGAGATTGCCTGACAGAACTGACGAAGGAACGCCGCTGCCCGGACTGCGGCAGCCCGCGCATCAAAACGCATCCTGAATTGTTTGACCTGTCCATCGCACATATGGATTGCGATGCCTTCTACGCCTCTGTCGAAAAACGGGACAATCCGGAGTTGGCCGACAAACCCGTCATTATCGGGGGCGGCAAGCGCGGTGTTGTGTCTACGGCTTGTTATGTAGCCCGGATTCGCGGCGTCCGTTCGGCAATGCCGATGTTCAAAGCGTTGCAACTATGCCCCGACGCTGTCGTGATCAAACCGCGCATGTCGGTCTATGCCGAGGCTTCGCGCCAAATCAGGTCGATGATGGACGAGCTGACGCCGATTGTTGAACCGCTTTCGCTGGACGAAGCGTTCATGGACCTATCCGGCACGCAACGTCTGCACGGTGCGCCTCCCGCAGTCATGCTTGCACGATTGGTCAAACGGATGAAGGACGAGTTGGGGCTGACCGGGTCAATCGGGCTGTCACATAACAAGTTTCTGGCCAAGGTCGCATCCGATCTGGACAAGCCGCGCGGATTTTCGGTGATCGGCGAGGAAGAGACATCCGCGTTTTTGAACGACAAGCCAGTGCGCCTGATCTGGGGCATAGGCCCTGCGGCGCAGGAATCGCTGGACCGCGCAGGCATACGCTTGTTCTCGGACCTGTTGCGCTGGGACCAAGAGGATCTGACCGCGCGGTTTGGCTCCATGGGCTACCGGCTGTGGCATCTGGCCCGCGGTCAGGACAAGCGCCGGGTTTCGGCACATGAACCGATGAAGTCCATCAGCAACGAAACGACCTTTTTTGAAGATACGGCCAATGCCGACATTCTGGATGGGCACCTTTGGCGGATGGCCGAAAAAGTCTCGGATCGGGCCAAGGCCAAGGGGCTGGCCGGGCGGGTTGTGACGCTCAAACTGAAACGGGCCAATCACAAACTCATTACACGACGCGTTTCTCTTCGCGATGCCACGCAGATCGCCGATCGGATCTATCGCACAGCACGGGCGCTGTTCGATCAGGTTGGTGATCAGGGCCCTTATCGGCTGTTGGGGTGTGGCCTGTCGGATCTGTGCCCCGAGGATCAGGCGGATATTTCAGGGGATCTGCTGGACCCGGATGCCTCGCGCAGATCGCAGGCCGAACGCGCAACGGATGAGATTCGCCGCCGCTTTGGGACGGATGCCATCGTCAAAGGACGTGCCCTTCGCTGAGGTTATTCGGCTGCAAGCTGCAGCGGCTCAGGCCCGATCCGCGCAATAACCATGATGATTTCGCCCAGGGTCTCTTTGAAGGCAGCGAAATTGTCATTCGGCTCGATCCTGCTTTCATCCATATACAGGGATCTGTCGATCTCGATCTGTACAGCATGCTGGTGGCGGCTGGGGCGTCCATAGGTCTGGGTCACATAGGCCCCGGCAAACGGCGTATTTCGGGCCACGCTCAGACCCGCCGAGACGAAAGCGGCCTCTATCTGTTCGACGACCTCTGGCGCTGCAGAGGCACCGAACCGATCCCCCAGCACGATCTCGGGACGTCTGGAATTGACTGTGGACGCAAGGGCCACGGCTTCGTGCGGCATCGAATGACAGTCGATCAGAATCGCCTGCCCGAATTCCTGATGCGATTCTGCCAGCAACGATTTGATCCGGGCATGATAGGGACGCCAACAGGTATCGATTCGCAGACGCGCCTCATCCATGGTCAGCTTACCGCGATAGATTTCTCGACCATTGGCGACCACACGCGGAATCACCCCCAGCCCGGACGCTACCCGCGGGTTATGGCCTTGGCGGCGCGCGCCCTGAATAAGGGCTGGATCCAGCTCTTCTGCGCTGCGGTTCAGATCGACATAGGCGCGTGGCATCATCGCCGAAATCAGTGGCGCACCATGGTCCGCCGCTGATGAAAATAACTGATCCACAAAAGCATCCTCGGAAGAACGAATCACATCTTGGCTGAGAACCGACCGCTTCATCAACCCATTTGGATAGTTTCGACCGCTATGCGGAGAGGAAAAAACCACACAGGACGTGCGCTTGGCAGGCATATCCAGTAGGTAAGCAGCGTTTTGCATGGCGACTCCTTGTTCGCACCAAACATAGACCGGAAAATAGTTCTACCAAACCCCTTGAACCCTTTTGCGACTCCTTTTATAGACCCCGCTACCGGCGCGGGGTTCCGCGCCCCATTTCGTTATGGGGTTGGCCACGCGACGGTTTCATGGGCGGTTAGCTCAGCGGTAGAGCACTTCGTTGACATCGAAGGGGTCACAAGTTCGATCCTTGTACCGCCCACCATGAACTCACTGCTTCGGATTTCCGGGGCACCCGCAAACCCAGGCGCTGGCCACGTCCTTGATGAAGGCGCCGCAGATTGGAGACAGACCCATGAAGGTCAAGAACTCGCTCCGCTCGCTCAAGAACCGGCACCGTGATTGCCGGGTTGTGCGTCGCAAAGGCCGCGTCTACGTGATCAACAAGACGCAGCGTCGGTTCAAAGCTCGTCAGGGCTAAGAACTGCACATACTGAATTCAAAGAACCGCGCCTTCGGGTGCGGTTTTTTTTGTCCGGCATTTCAACCAGATGTAATGCGGACGGAACTGCAGGAATTCGCTCAGAAAGTTCGGTTCTAAGATTCAACGTTGTGATAGGGCGATCTCGTGCTACGCTTTCCGTGATTTTATGACGGGAGGTCGGATTGGCCAACGATGATCTGGACAAGATATTCGGAACAACTCTGACCGACATGGTAGCCGATATAGGCCGCAGTGTGGCCCAGGCGGCCGAACAGCTTAGCATTGATCAGCTGAAAGCGCTGAAGAACTATCCCCAGGAACTGCGCGATCTTGGCATCCCGCCGGTCTTTTATCACATGCAGGATGTCGATGTGGAACTGAAGGTCGTCATGGAGATGAGCAGTTCCACCGAAGAAGGCCAACGCAGCAGGATTGGCACCTTTATTTTTGGCCCGAAATTGACTCAGACAGACACGCTCGATTCCAAAAGCGCGTCCACGATGCGAATGCGTTTCGCGCCCGGTCCCGTAGATGAGAGCAGATCTTTGGATGGCAATGATGGCAACTAAGAAAGTCAAAGCCCCCAAAAGAGCGCCCATAGATGTCCGCGTCACCGAGATGCCCGAGGCATTCACCACTCTGCTTCAGTCACTTGAAAACCGCATGACGGCAATGGAGGCGCGCGAAGTCGCGCTGCTCGAGACGATCAACGACCTCCAAGAACGGATCGACGATCTGGAAGAAGGCAGCGGCGGCATGTTGATGGGCGCGGGTAACCCGGTGATGAACCCGATGGCCGAGGGCCGCGCGGCAATGGGAGCGGACGATCCTGACACACAGGTCGTCAACGCTCAGGAATTCTCGCAAGCCCTGGGTGAACAGATCCTCGCCGGGTCTGATGGCAGCAGTGATTTCACCATCGACAACGTCAAAGTCGAAGCGGTTGTTGGGTTGGGTCAGGACGGCACCAAAGCCCAAATCGCGACGAATGCCCGAAAACAGGCGATCAGCCAGAACGCATCCAAGGTCACTTTTTCCGTCAGGAGGCGGACCGCCACGCAAATTATTGAGAAAGACTGAATTAACAGAGGAGATTGGAAATGAGTATCGGGCAGGAACTGCTAAACGTCCCGTTTGCGGAAATGGTTCAAAAGCTTGCGCTTTCCGTTGCCGAGTCGCAGACCGAGTTGGATCGACATTCTACAGATGTCGCCAAATATATGGCCGATCAGAAGATCCAGCTTCCGGACCTGTCCAATCCCAATGGCCCCCCCAAAGAATTCAGTTTGGTTTCCATGGGCTTTCTACCCGCATTCTACGCGGTGCAAGAAGCCGAAATTGAGGTCAAAATGGCGATCTCAATGACTAAGCAAACCGAAAAAGCGGGCAGCGCTTCGGTCAAAGGTGGTTGGGGCCCTGTCGCAGCGCAGGTCAATGCCAGCTATTCCTCGCGCTATGCTTACAGCCAAGAAGGTGCAAGCAGGCTGACCATCAAACTGGCCCCGGCCGATCCTCCGGTCTTGCTGCAGAAATATATGGAAGCTGTCACACAGGTCATGCTGAAAAAAGAACCGGTGTTGACCGACGACCCAGACCCTGAGCCGGCCCCCGCACCTGTCCCGGACCCGTCTCCACCTGAACCTGAAAAAAGACAGAGAAAGCGCTAAGCAGCATCTCTCGATCTTTCAGTTTTTAAATCAACACGACTAGGCCAGCCATGACGGCGTAGCCAGGATCGGCTTTGCCGACCCTAAGGCCCCGCTGTGCCGCACCACTTGGTCGGGGCCAGCGACATGTTGGCAGTGATTTGACCAACTAATTTTGTCGGAATTTCTTGCATCCCCCTGAGAATCGTTTAATTGACCATTTCAGTCGGGTTATTACCCGCGCCGATTTTCAATGTTGGGACACATGATGCTGAAATCCTCTACCTGCGTTGCCGCCGCCCTTACGGCCCTGATCGCGACCTCTGCCGCTGCCGAGGGCGAACTGAACCTTTATTCTTCGCGCCACTACGACACCGACGAACGCCTCTATTCCGATTTCGAAGAGGCCACCGGTATCACCATCAACCGCATCGAAGGCAAAGCGGACGAGCTGATTGCTCGGATGGAGGCCGAGGGCGCGAACTCACCCGCGGATATCTTGCTGACCGTTGATACCTCGCGTCTGGCGCGTGCCAAGAACGCGGGTATCCTGCAGCCGGTCGAAAGCGCGGTTCTGGAAGAACGTATTCCCGCCAACCTGCAGGACGAAGACAACCAGTGGTATGGCTTTTCGCAGCGCGCGCGGATCATCTTCTTTGACAAGGCCGATGTGACCAACCCGCCCGCGTCTTATCTGGATCTGGCCAAGCCCGAATACAAAGGTTTGGTCTGCATCCGGTCGTCCAGCAACACCTATAACCAGACCCTGCTGGCCTCGATCATCACAAACCACGGTGCGGAAACCGCCAAGACCTGGGCCGAAGGCATGGTCGCGAACATGGCGCGCGAACCGCAAGGCGGCGACACTGACCAGCTGCGCGGCATTGTTTCGGGTGAATGCGAGATCGCCGTTTCGAACTCCTACTACTTTGCCCGTGCAATGCGTAAAGACGTCAAAGGCCTGAGCACTGAGATTGACATGATCGGCGTCCAGTTCCCGGCGCAAGAAGCCGAAGGCGCGCACATGAACCTGTCCGGTGCCGGCGTGGCGGCAAATGCCCCGAACAAGGACAACGCGATCAAGTTCCTAGAATACCTCGCCAGCGATCAGGCGCAGGTCTATTTCTCGAACGGCAATGACGAATTCCCGGCGGTCGAAGGCGTCGCCCTTGCGGATAACGTGGCAGCGCTGGGTGAGTTCAAAGCCGACGAGATCAACCTGTCCCAGGTCGCCAAAAACATCCCCGAGGCACAGAAGATCTTTAACGAGGCCGGCTGGAAGTAATCTTTCATTCTATCGAGCAGAAGGGTGCAGTTTTCTGCGCCCTTTTTCTATTGTGAAGTTATGTTTTCTGGTCAATAATCTCATATACGGAAATGATTCCCATATACGAGCCATGCCTGATACCCTATCCGACCGCCTTGCAAACCACCTGAATCAACTTCGCCAAACGCGGGGATGGTCGCTGGATCAGTTGGCGGAACACAGCGGTGTCAGCCGGGCCACCCTGTCGCGCTTGGAAAAGGGGGATGTCAGCCCCACCGCGGAAACTCTGGGCCGGTTATGTGCGGCCTATGGGCTGCCGATGTCGCGTCTATTGATGATGGTCGAGGACAGTTTCGCCCCCCGCGTTCCCTTCGAAAATCAACCCGAATGGCGCGACCCCGAAACCGGCTTTACCCGCCGATCCGTCTCCCCTCCGGCCGCGGGTCTTGGCGGAGAGGTCATGGAAGGCCATCTGCCCCCAGGCGTTGTGATCACCTATGACACGCCGCCAAAACACGGGCAGGAGCATCACCTGATCATGCTGGACGGTGGCCTGACCCTGACCGTGGATGGAACCGCGCATCATCTGACGAGCGGGGATTGCCTGCGCTATCACCTGTCTGGCCCGACACGGTTCGAAACCCAAGCCGACCGAGGTGCTCGGTACCTGATGGTGCTGATATGATCTTACGACTGGCGGCCAATGATCTGAACCAAGCCCTGAACGATCTGACAGAGATACTGCACGCCTGCGTGCATGACGGGGCGAGTATCGGGTTCATTCAGCCATTTCCGTCGGGCGACGCGCTGCGCTATTGGCAGTCCCATGTCTGGCCAAACATCCAGACCGGCGCGGCCGAGATATTCGTCTATCGTGATGGCGAACGGATTGTCGGCACCGCACAGCTGGTGCCTGCCGCGATGCCCAACCAAGCGCATCGCGCCGACGTGTCCAAGCTGCTTGTTCATCCCCGCGCGCGACGGCGGGGCATTGGGCGGGCGCTTATGGCGGCGGTTGAGGCGCGGGCACGCGAACTGGGGCGGTCCCTTTTGGTGCTGGACACGCGCAGCACGGACCCGTCGCTCCTCCTCTATCAAAGCCTTGGGTTTGAAATTGCCGGAGAGATTCCGAACTACTGCCGCAGCCCGGAAAATGATCGGCTGGAACCAACAACCTTCATGTTCAAAGACCTTAGCTGAGAGGGCGATCAGTCCACGGTGCTAACGGCAGTATAGAGCCGCCGAAACCGCCCCAGGCGTTCAAATAACGCATGCATTTCTACAGGCTCGAACCTGTCCGTCGTCGCAGGTTGCTCGGCCAGATCAGCTATGGTCAGCGCACCGTCAGCACAGGCCGCCAGCCGGGCGGCGCCATAGGCCGGGCCGGACTCCGCCCCCACTGAACGCACTATGGGCTTCTCGGTTACAGCTGAAATCAGACCCAGCAACAGATCAGATCGACTGCCCCCGCCAATCGCTGCAAGCTCTGGCAAACTGTCAATGGTGTCGCCAAAACTCTGTGCCGCATCAGCAAAACAAAAGGCGATTGCCTCGACCACCGAGCGGCAGATCTCGGCACGCGTTGTAGCGTCCTCAAGGCCAAAGAAACAGGCTCGAATATGCGGGTCCCCCAGGGGGCTGCGCTCACCTGTCAGATAGGGCAGGAAAATGGGCACGCGATCACCGCTGACGGTTTCAGCAAGCCCGACAACCTCGGCAGCGGACAGCCCCAGCTGATCACCAATCCACGAAATGGGCCTTGCCCCGTTCAGCATCGCCGCCATTTGATACCAGCGGTCGGGCAATGTATGCGCAAACGCATGGACATAGCGTTCGGGGTTGGGCTTGTATTTACGATCCGCAACAAACAACTGACCGGATGTCCCCAACGAGATAAACCCACGTCCAGGTTCAGTTGCGCCCAATGACACCGCACCGGTTGCCGCATCCCCTCCCCCGGCCACGACAGGCACGCCGGAGTTCAATCCGGTCTCAGCTGCAGCTTGCGCTGTCACTGCGCCAACAACAGTGTGGCCGTCGAAGACCTGCGGCAGCCAATCCACCGCAACATCCGTCGCTTCGGCCAGTCTGGCATCCCAACGACGCGCGGCCTGATCCAGCCACATCGTCCCGGCAGCGTCTGAGGTATCCGTCGCCAGCTCACCATGCAGGCGGAACCCGACATAGTCCTTGGGCAGCAGGATATGGGAGAGTCGAGCATAATTGTGCGTTTCATGCCGTTTCAGCCAGGCAATCTTGGGCGCCGTAAAGCCGGGCAAGGGCAGGACGCCTGCGATGTGACCAACCTGCGGCTGTGCCGCGCGAATGTCGTCGCATTCGCGGACCGCGCGGCTGTCATTCCACAGAATCGCCGGACGGATGGGGCATTGGTCGCGGTCCAACAGCACGGCCCCGTGCATCTGCCCCGACAATCCGACTGCTTTCACATCCGACAGGGAAATTTCGCCGGCAAGCAGGCCCAACGCATCGCGCGTCGCCTGCCACCAAATCTCCGGGTTCTGCTCGGACCAGCCGGGCTGTGGCGACGACGTCCCGATCCCCACGGAAGAGGTCGCAAGAATTCGCCCCGCATCCGCGCAGACCAGCTTGACCGCTGAGGTTCCGATGTCGATCCCGAGATACATTTACACCCCTTGCCCTGTATAATTCTGGTGTCACCGGCCAGGCTATTGATTTTTTTGCGCGCGCAAAGAATATGTAAAACTATGATAAGATCAAGGCGGACGAACAGACTGGCATGACGAAGATCAGGAACATGGAAGAGTTTGCGGCCCTCAGCGGCATCTCTCGGCCTACCGTATCGAAGTATTTTCAGGATCCGGACAGTGTTCGGCCGACAACGCGGCTCCGTATCGAAGAGGCGCTTGAGCGGTTCGACTATCGCCCCAACATCTATGCGGTGAACCAGAATCGGAAGCTGACCAAGAATATCGGCATCGTGGTTCCCTATCTTGCCGATCCGTTCTTTGCCGAAATCGCGCGCTATCTGGAACAAAGCTGTATTGCTGCGGGGTATCGCCCGTCCCTTTTCAGCTCGCATGGTGACCCAAAGCTGGAAATCGAAATTCTCGACGGGCTGAAATCCATGAAGCCTGCCGGGGTGCTGCTGGCGCCTTTGGGGCGTACCTCGGACCGGTCAGCGATCGAGAAGTTTTGCGCCAATGTGCCGACCGTGCTGTTTGACAGTAATCTAGAAGGCCTGGGCGCGGCGTTTATCGGATCGGACAATTTCAGCTTCGTCTCACAAACCGTCGAATACATGACCCGCACCGGCGAACCGCCGTCATTTTTTGAGATGCGAACGCCAGCAAACCCGAATGCTAATAAGCGGCGCCACGCCTATATTGAAGTGATGGAACAGCTCGGCTTTGAACCACATGTCATTAGTATCGACGGCCAGGGTTGGGCATTTGAAGAGATTGGCAAACATGGAGCCGCCGGAGTTCTGGAGCGGCAAGAGCTGAAAACGGATTCGGTTTTATGCAGCAACGACCGCCTGGCAATCGGGTTTCTTTCGGCATGTTACGAACAAGGGATTCGGGTCGGTCGCAAGAAAGACTGCGCGTTGCGGGTCGCTTCAAACGATGACCATCCCTTCTCAAGGTTTACCTGCCCGTCTTTGACAACGGCCGCCCATGACTACGACAATGTAGCGGGGCGCAGCGTCGAAACTCTCTTTGAACTCATTGAAAATGGAGGGAAATTTAACGAGAGGACGGAAACACTGTTTCCTGCACGACTTGTTTTGAGAGACTCCGCATGATCAAAAATTAACGCGCGTAAAGTTTTTATTGACGCCGCGACAATTTTCCCCTTACCCTGTCCAAACAACATCCAAGCTCAGGGAGGACAAGGATGTATCTCAAGAACGCACTTCGTGCGGCGACAGCAATGACTTTCGTCGCCACGGCAGCAGCCCAAGCGGATACCTTAACAATAGCGACCGTGAACAACGGCGACATGATCCGGATGCAGGGCTATACCGATAAATTCACCGAAGCGACCGGCATCGATGTCGAGTGGGTTACGTTGGAAGAAAACGTGCTGCGCCAGCGCGTGACAACGGATATCACGACCAAAGGTGGCCAATTCGACATCATGACCATCGGCATGTACGAGACGCCGATCTGGGGCGCGAACGGCTGGCTGGTACCCCTGGACGGGCTGTCGGATGAATACGACGTAGGTGACATCCTGCCCGCCATGTCAGGCGGCCTTAGCCATGATGGAACGCTCTACGCGGCTCCGTTCTACGGCGAAAGCTCGATGATCATGTATCGCACTGACCTGATGGAAAAAGCGGGTATGGAAATGCCGGACGCTCCGACTTGGGAGTTCATCCGCGAAGCGGCTGCTGCGATGACCGATCGCGACGCTGATATCAACGGTATTTGCCTGCGCGGCAAGGCCGGTTGGGGCGAAGGCGGTGCTTTCATCACAGCGATGTCCAATTCCTTTGGTGCGCGCTGGTTTGATGAAGATTGGAAGCCGCAGTTCGATCAGCCTGAATGGGCTGACACGTTGAACTTCTACGTAGGTATGATGAACGAGTCCGGCCCCGCAGGTTACGCCACTAACGGATTTAACGAAAACCTGTCGTTGTTCCAGCAGGGCAAATGCGGCATGTGGATCGACGCAACGGTTGCGGCCTCTTTCGTGACCAACCCGACCGACTCGACAGTCGCGGATAGCGTCGGCTTTGCACTTGCACCCGACACGGGGCTTGGCAAGCGCTCGAATTGGTTGTGGGCGTGGGCTCTGGCAATTCCGGCTGGTACGGAACAAGCAGACTCGGCCAAACAGTTCATCGAGTGGGCAACATCCAAAGACTACATCGAACTCGTAGCCGAAAACGAAGGCTGGGCCAACGTGCCTCCGGGCGCACGCACGTCGCTGTACGAAAATCCGGACTATCAGGCGGTTCCGTTCGCAAAGATGACGTTGGACTCGATCCTGTCGGCTGATCCGAACAATCCGACTGTAAAGCCAGTGCCTTACGTTGGTATTCAGTTTGCAGCGATCCCGGAATTCGCAGGTATCGCCACGCAGGTGAGCCAGGAGTTCTCGGCAGTTTATGCCGGGCAGCAAACGGTAGAAGAAGCTCTTGCCAAAGCGCAAGCCTTCACTGCCGAAGAAATGGAAGCCGCAGGCTACTAAGGCCTCCTTCCCAGCGGGTGGACAGAGGTCTGTCCCCCGCTTCACCCTTCCACAACTCGCGTTTTTCTCGCAGGCTGAGCTATGCCTGAACAGAGAGGTTTTGCGTCATGGCTACTCAACATTCCCGATCAGTTGCCCGCCTGATGATGGCACCTGCAGTGATCCTGCTTCTTGGCTGGATGCTCGTGCCTCTGACGATGACGCTGTATTTTTCCTTCAAGAAATACCTGCCCCTGCGTGGCGGTGATCTGGGATGGGTCGGCTTGGACAACTACGTCCGGTTCGTCTCCTCCAGTTCCTTCTGGCCCGCGGTTCAGGCCACGCTGATGATCGTCGGCGGCGTGCTTGCCATCACGGTTGTTCTGGGCATCCTTCTGGCAATGCTGCTGGATCAGCCGATGTGGGGCCAAGGCGTTGTCCGCATCCTAGTGATCGCACCGTTCTTTGTGATGCCGACCGTTTCCGCATTGGTCTGGAAGAACATGTTCATGGACCCGGTCAACGGGTTGCTGGCCCATCTGTGGCGCTTTTTCGGGGCTGAGCCAGTTTCCTGGCTATCCGAGGCGTCGATGACGTCAATCATCATGATCGTATCGTGGCAATGGCTGCCATTTGCGACGCTGATCCTGCTGACCGCGATCCAGTCGCTGGACAGTGAACAGTTGGAAGCCGCGGAAATGGACGGCGCGCCACCGCTCAAGCGCTTTTACCATATCATCCTGCCGCATCTAAGCCGCGCGATCACTATCGTGATCCTGATCCAGACCATTTTCCTGCTGTCGATCTTCGCTGAAATCTTCGTGACCACCGGCGGCGCCTTCGGCACCCGTACACTCACCTACCTGATCTTCCAGCGCGTGCTAGAGGGCCAGAACGTCGGCCTTGGATCAGCCGGAGGTGTCTATGCAATCATCCTTGCCAATATCGTTGCGATCTTCCTGATGCGCATCGTCGGCAAGAACCTGGACGCGTGAGGAGGTAACGATATGAGCCGCTCAGTTACACCCCGTCGCAAGTCGCTTAACACCGCCCTGGCATGGGCCGTTGGGCTGCTGATCTTTTTCCCGATCCTCTGGACCATCCTGACCAGCTTCAAGACCGAAGCACAGGCCATCGCCAGCCCGCCGCTGTTTCTGAACTTTGACTGGACGCTGGAAAACTATGCCATCGTTCAGGAACGCTCGGATTACATGCGGTTCCTGTGGAATTCGGTCATCATCGCGGGCGGTTCGACCATATTGGGCGTGATCATCGCGGTGCCCGCCGCCTGGGCGATGGCCTTTGTGCCATCAAAACGCACCAAGGACATCCTGCTGTGGATGCTGTCCACCAAGATGCTGCCTGCGGTCGGTGTTCTATACCCGATCTACCTGCTGTTCATCCGGCTTGGGCTTTTGGACAGCCGCGCGGGTCTGGTGGTGGTTCTGATGCTGATCAACCTGCCGATCATTGTCTGGATGCTGTACACCTATTTCCGCGAAATCCCCGGCGAGATCCTGGAAGCCGCCCGCATGGACGGGGCAACGCTGAAGGAAGAAATCCTTTACGTGCTGACGCCGATGGCGGTGCCCGGTATCGCCTCGACCATCCTGTTGAACTTTATCCTCGCCTGGAACGAGGCGTTCTGGACCCTCAACCTGACCGCAGTCGACGCGGCACCGCTGACGGCCTTCATCGCCAGCTACTCCAGCCCCGAGGGCCTGTTCTTTGCCAAACTCAGCGCGGCATCGACCATGGCAATCGCACCAATCCTGATCCTTGGCTGGTTCAGCCAGAAACAACTTGTCCGCGGCCTGACCTTCGGCGCCGTGAAATAAGGAAAACTCCGCATGGGACGCATTCAACTCAAATCCGTGACCAAGAAATTTGGCGACGTTGAAGTCATTCCGCCGCTGGACCTGACCATTCAAGATGGCGAGTTCACTGTCTTCGTCGGCCCCTCTGGCTGCGGTAAATCCACCTTGTTGCGGCTGATTGCCGGGCTGGAGGATATCACCTCGGGCAATATCGACATTGACGGGGCGGATGCCACCGATGTGCCGCCCGCAAAGCGCGGTCTGGCAATGGTGTTCCAATCCTACGCGCTGTACCCGCATATGACGGTGCGCAAGAACATCGCATTCCCGCTACGCATGGCCAAGCTGGATCAGGCCGAGATTGACCGCCGCGTAGAAGGCGCTGCTGATGTCCTGAACCTGACCGATTACCTGGATCGCCGACCGGGCCAACTGTCCGGGGGTCAACGCCAGCGCGTTGCCATTGGCCGCGCCATCGTACGTGAGCCTGCGGCGTTTCTGTTTGACGAGCCACTCTCGAACCTCGACGCCGCCTTGCGCGTTGGAATGCGGCTTGAAATCAGCGAGCTGCACAAGCGCCTTGCAACCACGATGATCTATGTGACCCACGACCAGGTCGAGGCGATGACGATGGCCGACAAGATCGTCGTGCTGCAGGCCGGTGTGATCGAACAGGTCGGCAGCCCGCTCGAGCTGTATAAAACTCCCCGAAACCTATTCGTCGCGGGCTTTATCGGATCACCCAAAATGAACTTCATTGCGGGCGAAGAGGCCGCGAAACATGACGCCCACACGATCGGGGTCCGCCCCGAGCATCTGGAGGTATCCGACAGTTCCGGCACCTGGTCCGGGGTGGTTGGGGTTTCCGAACATCTGGGCTCGGACACGTTCTTCCACATTCACGAAACCGGCCTTGCGGACACGATCACCGTACGAGCGGGGGGTGAAGTTGGCTTCAACCACGGCGACCGCATCTATCTGACGCCACGCGCGGATGTGATCCATCGGTTTGACGCAAAGGGCCTGCGGATCGAATGACACGTCTGGTCGGTAAAACCGCCCTGATTACCGGGGCCGCGCGTGGCATCGGACTGGCCTTTGCCAAAGCCTATGTTGCCGAAGGGGCCCGTGTCGCGCTGGCCGACATTGACGGCGCGCGCGCGCAAGCCGCGGCCGCCGAAATCGGTGAGGCCGCTTTGGCTATCGAGACGGATGTGACCAACCAGCAGAGCATCGATGCCGCGGTGGCAAAGACGGCTTCACATTTCGGTCCCATCGACATTCTGATCAATAACGCTGCCATCTTTACCGCAGCACCCATCATCGAAATCGAGCGTGCCGACTACAACCGCGTCTTTGACATCAATGTCTCGGGCGCCTTGTTCACGATGCAGGCCGTCGCGCGCCACATGATCGAACACGGGACCAAAGGCCGGATCATCAACATGGCATCGCAAGCCGGACGACGGGGCGAGCCTCTGGTCGCCGTCTATTGCGCAAGCAAAGCCGCTATCATTTCGCTTACCCAATCTGCAGGGCTGAACCTGATCCAACACGGCATCAACGTAAATGCCATTGCTCCGGGGGTTGTCGATGGCGAACACTGGGATGGTGTGGACGCCTTTTTTGCAAAGCATGAGGGCAAAGAGCCCGGGCAGAAGAAACGCGAAGTAGCCGCAGCGGTGCCGCTCGGACGAATGGGCCGTGCCGAGGACCTGACCGGAATGGCCGTGTTTCTGGCCTCAGACGAGGCGCTGTATATCGTCGCGCAAACCTATAATGTCGACGGCGGGAACTGGATGAGCTGATGGATCCTCTGGCAAACGCAAATCCCCCGGTGCGGCTGCGGCGCGACAGCTTTGCAGACTTGCCTGCGACTGTCAGGACACCGAATTACCTGCCCACAGACCTGAAACCCGGCATCGTCCATATCGGGCTGGGCAATTTTCACCGCGCGCATCAGGCCTGGTATATCCACCAGTTGATGCAACAGGGCCAAGCACTGGACTGGGCGATCATTGGGGCCGGTGTCCGCAGCTATGATGCCGAAATGCGAGAGAGGTTGCTGGCGCAGGACTTTCTGACAACACTGATCGAGCTGGATCCAAAGGGAATATCCGCCGAAATTGTCGGAGCCATGATCGACTACCTGCCAATCGAAGAGGGCAATGCGACGCTGATCCGGCAGATGGCCGATCCGTCCATCCGGATTGTGTCGCTTACAGTGACCGAGGGCGGCTATTTTCTGGACGCCAATACCGGCGCGTTCAACGCCGATCACGAAGACATTCGATACGATGCCGCCCATCCAGACCAGCCGCGAACCGCGTTTGGCGCCATTGTTGCAGCTCTTCGACAGCGCAAGAAGGAGGGTTTGAAACCCTTTACCACGCTCAGCTGCGACAACCTTCAGGGCAACGGGGTGATCCTGCGAAACTGCATTGTTGGTTTGGCGCGTATGTCTGACCCGAATCTAGCCACATGGATCGACCAATATGGCGCATTTCCCAATTCGATGGTGGATTGCATTGTACCCGCTACGACAGAGCAGGTTGTTTCGCAATGCCACGGGCTTGGAATCGATGACCGCGTCCCTGTCTCACATGAAAACTTTCGCCAATGGGTGATCGAGGACAATTTTTGCGCAGGGCGTCCGCCGCTCGAACAAGTCGGTGCCACACTGACCCACGATGTTCATAGCTATGAGACGATGAAACTGCGTATTTTGAACGGCGGTCATCAGCTGCTTGCGAATGTCGGAGAAATCCTGAACGTCCCGACGATTTCACGATGCATGCAGGACTCTGATATCCTGGCGTTTTTCGCTAAAGTTCAGGCAGAAGAAGTCCTCCCGCATGTCGCTGCCGTCCCCGGCGCTAAACCAAGTGAATATCTTGATCTGGTCGAAAAGCGATTTGCAAACACCGCCATCCATGACACCACGCGCCGTGTCGCGTTTGACGGATCCTCACGGCATCCCGGGTTCTTGCTGCCTTCGCTGCGTGACGCAGTTGCCTCGGGCCCTGCCCCCAGCGGGCTGGCCCTGGCCGAGGCATTCTGGTGCCGGATGTGTGCAGGCAGGCGCGAGGATGGGTCTGAAATTGCGCCAAACGACCCCCATTGGGACGCTCTTCAGCACATCGCGCTGGCGTCCAGAGATGATCCGAAACTGTGGATCGAGCAGGATCAATATTACGGCGAGATTGGCCGTGATACCCGCTTTGGTCAGGCCTTTTCTTTTTGGCTGACCAAGATCTGGAGACATGGCAGCCGCGCTGCGATAGCAGACTACGTCGCGCAGACGTCCACGTCAGAGTAACCGGTCAAAACACATGGAGATCAGTCGCGGGCCAAGACCGCGCAGTTCCGTGACGTATCACGTGCAAACGCAGCGCAGGGGTTCTGACACTGCAAATTGGCGCGCACCCATAAAAATTTTAGGTGTTCTCATAACGCTGCATCGCCGCCATCGATTTTACTCACAAAAATTGAAGACTTTTGCGCACAAGTTTGCACGATTTGCCCATAACATTGCGCGGTTCGAGAAACGCGCTCAATTGATCGTAGTCACCACACATCTTCTTCAACTAAAGCCGGGCGTTTCTCAATCAAGAGTAAATTCTTATTGGAAATATTCGACCCTGATCATAGGGAAGCAGTTCTTTCGAGGGCTTGTGATAGATCCTCGCTTCAAGAATGGATATCTCCGTAATTGCCAAGTGAGCGCGTCCAAACCGACGCGCTCACTTTGCTTGGTATTGCTTGTCACTACAGAGTTAAGAGCGATGTATCACTCTGCAGCAACAGCTTCCTCTTCCAGTGCCGGGTAGTCGGTGTACCCTTTTTCATTGCCGCCGTAGAGCGTGGTTGGATCGAGCTCATTCAGAGCGGCGCCTTTCTCCAACCGGTTGACAAGATCAGGATTGGAAATAAACGGCCGACCAAAGGCCACCAGATCGACGGCTCCGGTTTCAACCGCTTCAATCGCCATGTCTCGGTCATAAGCGTTGTTGCCCATTTTCGCACCGTCAAACAGATCATAGAGCATCTTCAGATCGCCACCTTTCGGAATATCGCGGGGGCCGCCGGTCTGTCCCTCCACAAGATGGAGATAGGCCAGCCCATAGCCATTCAGCAATTTGACCGCATGAGTGAATGTCGCCTGCGGGTCGCTGTCGGAGATGTTGTTGGCGTCCGAGAACGGGCTTAGGCGGACACCAACACGGTCGGCGCCCCACACGTCAACAACTGCGTCCATGACCTCTTTCAGAAACCGTGCTCTGTTCTCGACAGGACCGCCGTATTCGTCTTCACGCTTGTTGGACTCGTCCCTCAGGAACTGATCGATAAGGTATCCGTTGGCTGCATGGACCTCGACACCGTCGAAACCGGCCTCCTTGGCGTTTTCCGCGGCCCTCCGGTAGTCAGCAACGATGCCAGCAATTTCTTCGACGGCCAGAGCCCGCGGCTCAGATGTTTCGACAAACTGCTCACCATCAAAGGTCTTGGCCTTAGCGCCGATCGCAGATGGCGCAACAGGGGCACCACCATCCGGCTGTAAGCTGGTATGCGAAATCCGGCCCACATGCCAAAGCTGGATCACGATCTTGCCGCCCTCAGCATGGACGGCCTCAGTCACTTTTCTCCAGCCGTCGATCTGTGCTTCGGAATAAATGCCAGGTGTCCAGGCATAGCCTTTGCCTTGGGGCGAGATTTGCGAAGCTTCCGTGATGATCAATCCAGCACCCGCCCGTTGCACGTAGTACTTGGTCTGCAATTCATGGACGCTGTCATCTTCGGCTCTTGCCCGGTTGCGGGTCAGTGGCGCCATGACAACGCGGTTTTTCAGCTCGATTGCACCAGCTTTGATGCCGGAGAACAGTTTTTCATCAGCCATTGCTGCTTCCTTCTTTGGTAAACTTCGTTCAGATATTATTGGACCAATTAGTCCAATATTAGGGTCACTGTCTCTTGATTGAGTTTGTGTTAGGTTTCATTTCCTTGTTGTAGCGGGAGGCCTTATGGCGAAATCACCAACCGGGCTTGTTTCAGGGTTTGCGAAATCTGCTCAGAGGGAATGCCCGCCTTGCGCAAGGCTAGCGTGCCAATTGCAAGGGAGGCAAAGGCGCGTGCCTTGTCGAGTACCTGTCCCGGATCCGAAGGCTCAAGCGCTCTTGCAATAATCTCGTCAATACTCTCCAAATGCTGTCGTCCGAGAGCCGCCACTTCATTGTCATGCGGGGCAAGTTCCGTTAGGCAATTGATCAGCATGCAGCCGTCACGACCGCCTTGCGGGTTCGCCAAAGCTTCCATTATCGCACCAACGGGGTCATTTCCGCCCGCATCTGCAACGTCACGCAGATTTTTCAAACCACGCCTTGAATAGTGCCTGAGGGCTTTGTGAAATAAAGTCTGCTTGTTGACGAACGTTCCATAGAAGCTGGAACGGCTCAAACCCATGGCCTTGGTCAGATCGTCCACGGACGCGGTCTCGTAGCCCTTGTGCCAAAAAACGCACAAGGCTTTTTCCAAAGCCTCAGCTTCGTCAAAGGCGCGAGGCCTACCCGGGCCTGCGGGTGATTTGATGTCGCCAACTGCGAGAGTTTCTTTGCTCATGAGCAAGATGTGGAATGGTCGGTCCAGAAATTCAAGGTGGCGGTAGAGAATTTTTGGAATGATCAGTCCGTATTGTGACCTGAGAAAGGAATTTAGATCGGTAGAAATGCAAAACCTCCCCATCGCGCTTGGTGTCACGCCAATCTTAGGATCGGGACCTTTTGTCTTTTTGCGGGAGTGTCAGACGAAGAGGATCGTGATCGTAGAAAAGAAAGTTCACCCTCGGTACTCGTTTCCAACACTGGACAGAGTGACTGGTGGCTTTGTCCAATACGTAGATGTTGATCACTCACAAACCAGAGATTGGTTCGGTAGATCCATGGCCAATGCCCTCAACTTGTGAGGATTACTACCCCAATGAGTAACAAAGCCACGAATTCAGAACTGGTTTTACGAGCATACGAACGGCGAGCCATTGTAAGCAAACCAACAATAATTTCAGCGCGCTAGATTAAAAAAACGAGGTTAGCTGAAGTTTAATTCGCCCAATGTGAACTTCTTAACTTTGGCTAGAACGATTTCTTGTCAGTATCGTTTCATGAGTTGTTAGCGAGTTCGGTGAGTAAGTAGATGTATTTGCATAGTTTCGAGGGACATTGTAGCGCAGTCAATGACATCCGGATGGATGATTTTGCGCTTGAGTATTCGTTGTTGGACGATGCCGGCGTGCACGCACAATGGCAAAATGGCTCCTGGCAGATCACGCGGATAGCCGATATCTGGACAAGAACCGGGAAGGTACTTTCTTTGCCTTACAAAGGGGCCAACGCCTATCCATCTTTCCAGTTTGCTGAGGATGGAACCCCGCTTCCTTTGATGGAAAAAGTGTTGAAAGCCCTGCCACGTGAAATGACGCCGTGGCAATGCGCATTCTGGTTAACCTCACCCAATTCAGAACTCCGAGGGGAAAGTCCGGCAAATCGCATTCAGACCGGCGATGACTGCATAGTCGATATCGCAGGCGAAGCTGGTGGTCTGATGGCAGCTTAGTGTTAGCTTCTGGTCACTCATACGTCGTACAGCATCTGGCAAATTCGTGTCTCCCTTGCTGTTTCCGCCTCCGGCAAGAATAGCGAGATCAGGGCACTCAACGCAGCACTCTTTAGCGTACTTAGCTGTGGAGCAGAACTTCACGGAACATACCGTTCCGGCTTCGGAGACTGAATACTCTCCAAATACTCAGCAATTTCGATAAGTCTGGAAGGAATACGCGCAACCAAACCGTTGCCCGTATCGAATTCGACAGCAGGGCCGTCATTCAATTCGGTGATTATCGGCATGTCATCGCGTGGTTCTTGTAATTTCAAATAACCGTCCAAGATCGACATGACCTCCAACATGGGCCACACGCCCCCCCGGCGTTCGGAAATCTTTGTTAAATCAGCAGGCTGTGTTTTCAAATCAGTGGCGTCAGGCCCATCTCCTGTCGCATCGACTCCGTGACACCTGGCGCAATGCTCGACAAAAAGGTCTTTCCCAAGGTCCGAAAACTCGTCGGCCGCAGATATCGTTGCAACCGAAGAAATGCCCATGCTTGCAGCGATCATAAAGTACCTCATAAGCTGGAGGTCCTTTGCTAAACGAGAGTTTCTACAACAAAAATGAACCGACATCTTCCTCCGGTCAACGTCGGTCCTTTACCATATAACGTTCGCTATCCTGTGGCCCAAAACCGATTGATGGGGACAGGCAGCAGCGAGCTCAGAACAGCTTCACCATTTAACATTCGGTATTTAGCATGTGACGGTGCTCGGCTCTTTGACATAAATCATATGTCAACTCGCAGTTTGCCAGAATTGGGCTCGGCACGCCAATTCGGCCAGATTATTTTGAGTGACTGCTTACGCATAGCAGACCACGGCGCTTCACAATGCTGGGTCTGCAATAGTCACCTGGTCAAAAAAGGTGCAAATCCAGAACACCGACAAACTGTCAATTTCTGATCTAACGCCAAGATCACTAATCTACTGTTGGATACTTTCTAAGAAGAACAATAAACCCGCTAATTCCCGCGGAGTGGGCGTCAAGACACCCTCGATTTCAACCGGAACTAGGTCTTCCACCATTTCCCCGCCAAACTCCGGCATAACCCGAGCAAGATGGCTGTTTTCCGGGTCGCCGTAGATGTAGCTAAGTGCGCGTGCTTGAGGGAAAGTGCCTCCGTTCTTCGCGCTCAATGTTGTCAAATCTGTTGGCGCAACAGAAAGACCGCTGCTTGCCGGGCCACCGCCTCTACCATCCACACCATGACAAGAAGTACAGTTTTCTGAGAAAAAGGCCGCTCCATCAGCGCGAGTGGGCATGACATCGGCGTCAGGATACAGGTCTGAACACGACGCCGTGGCCAGAGCAATAAATCCAGCCGATAATATAACCCACCTTTTAGCGTGCATGCTCTACCCCGGTTTTTAATCAAGCCTACGGTCTATTGTAGCGCATGGCAATGACCGCAACTGCGGTTTGAAAATCGATGAGGGTCAACTTTAAGAAACTCTTACAAGGACTTGGGCATTGCCGCTCACCATGGGCGGTGAAAGCTATTTGTAGACCTTCTATGTCCTGTGGGCATTTCACTTTTGAGAATCTAAGCAAAGTATACGACAATCTGGATTGGGGGATCCAAACATGCTGGAACCCTCTTCCCGAATAGTTTGGCTCGAAGCGATTGGGGCGATCCTGATGATCCTACTCAGATCCGGGCTGTACTTTGCATATGTTTTGCTGGGAAGTTGGGCACCAGTGGCGCTTGTGGCAGCTGTCAACGAGTCAATTTGGGAACACTTAAAGCTGACTTTTAGGCCAGGATTTTTTTGGTCCTGCCTAATGCCGCTTCCACCCCAACTTACAAGAAGGGACGTATTTAGTGCTAAGGGATTTAGCCTCGCAATTACTGCTATTTCGATTGTGACAGTATTCACGGCATACACAGTGATACTTGAGCGCAACTTTTTGGTTTTTGATATTGGACTATTTGTTGCAGCAATTTGCATCGGCCAGATCGTGTCAATTCTGATGCTTGATTATGAAGGTCGAATTCGTGAACTCATCCATGTATTCGGCCTGGTTCTCTTTGGGGTTCAAGTCGTCGCCTATAGTACCTTAGGTCGTGTTGATGAAAGGGATTCACAGCGACCTCTGATCGTTATTCAAGCCGGTATCTGCGATGGAGGCCAGCTTGGCACGAAGTCTAATGCCGGACGAGGAGTGGGCGTTCTTTGAACGGTTCATCCTTTCGGTCCGTGCCCCGAACGGGCGCAAACCTACCAACCATCGCCTTTTTCTTGATGGCGTTTTCTGGATTGCACGTACAGGTGCCCCATGGCGAGACCTGCCTGAGGAGTTTGGGAAGTGGTCGAGTTTCTACCGACAGTTCCGCCGATGGACTCTCGCGGGGCTCTGGGAACAGATCCTGGAAGCCTTGACCGGGAGCAGGATCGTTCCTGACGCTCTTCAGATGGTCGACAGTGCAGTGGTTCGTGCCCATCATCCATTGCCCGGCAGGGCATTGCGCCAGCAATGTCCCGAGAGGGAGGCAGCGGGCGCAAAAGGGGGACTCCGCAACAGGGTTTGGCCGCTCAAAAGGCGGCTTCACGACCAAGATCCACCTCCGGGTAAATGCCGCTGGGCTGCCGATGAGAACTGACATCACAACCCGGCCAGACATCGGACTATCTTGGTTTGATCGGGTTATGGACGACAACCTGCCGGAGCCAGTCGAGCTCCTGGCCGACAAATAGTACGATGCCGACCGTATTCGCACCGAGCTGCACAGCCGAAGCATTCGACCGGTGATCCCAATGCGAAAGTCCCGAAAGAGGCGCATTGGGTTGGATTGGCCCCTCTACCGGCTGAGAAACCTGGTCGAGAGATGTTTCAACAAACTGAAGAATGCTCGGCGGGTGGCTACCCGCTATGATAAGACAGCCGAAAGCTTCCTCGGCTTCGTGGATATCACTTCAATCCGCCTCTAGATCCGCCATTTGTCAACATGACCTAGAGCCTCACACATTAAGCCGTGGAAAGACTGCGAAACTGATGCTGAGCGGTTGGACGTCCACAACGGAATTTTGCTGTCAGCATTATGGGACGCAGCATTCGACAAGGGTCTGGTGACTTTCAAGGACGATGGGACGCCTAGGTTTTCGAGTAAACTGTCCGCGCCGGCATTGAGCTCGTTGTCCGGACATTCCAAGCGGATCTCTAGTCTAACTGCTGGGCACAAGGAGAACCTGATCTGGCATCGCGATCAGGTGTTCAATCCTGGAGAAGCTGAAATCTATCCTTCGGCACCCGCGTAAGGCGATTTGCTCACTTTTCTCTGCACCATTATCGCGAAACAATGCAGGCTTATGAGCAAATCGTGCAAACTTATGGGGTGCGTGAAGGTTTGTGCGCGCCCCTACAAAAATTCAGAAGTCCAGATTTTCGACGCTCAGAGCATTTTTCTGTATAAATTCACGGCGCGGTTCCACGACATCGCCCATCAATTTAGTAAACAGGTCATCAGCTTCGAGCATATCATTCACCCGCACCTGCAACAGCGTCCGTGCATCCGGGTCCAACGTGGTTTCCCACAGCTGATCTGGGTTCATCTCGCCCAGTCCCTTATAGCGCTGCAGGGACAGGCCCTTTTCACCCTCTTCCAGAATGGCACGCAACAGATCCAGCGGACCGTGGATGGCCTGCGACCGGTCGCGGCGGATCAGGGTTGCGGATGTGTTATAGATCTCCTGCAGGCTTTGGGTAAAGCTGCCGGTCTTGCGCGCTTCGCCCGAGCGCAGCATCGGGCCGTCCAGCGTACGCACCTCTTCAACGCCGCGCAGAATACGAGCCAGGCGGATGCCGTGATCCTGCGTGATCCGACCCTGCCAGCCACGTTCGTATTCCAATGCGATCAGGTCAAGACGGGCTGCGACCTTGTCGGCCACGCCTTGCAGATCGGCATCAACCGCACCGGGGACAAAGGCACCGGCCACGGCGGCCTGTTCCAGAATGTGGCGCGGATAGTGCGTCGGGAATGCATCCAGAACGCGTTTCAGCTGGCGCGCTTCGTCAACCACGCGCGCCAAGTCCTGGCCGGACAATTCCTCGCCCGAACCCAGTTTCAGCACCGCACCCTCGACGCCCTGATTGATCAGGTAGTCATCCAATGCCGCCTGATCTTTCAGATACACCTCGGACTTACCGCGCGCGACCTTATAAAGCGGCGGCTGCGCGATATACAGGTATCCGCCCTCGATCAGCTCTGGCATCTGCCGGAAGAAGAAGGTCAACAACAGCGTCCGGATATGTGCACCATCCACATCCGCATCCGTCATGATAACGATCTTGTGGTAGCGCAGCTTTTCGATATTGAACTCATCGCGGCCAATGCCCGTGCCCAGCGCCATTACCAGATTGCCGATTTCCTGGCTCGACAGCATCCGGTCGAACCGTGCACGCTCCACGTTCAGGATTTTCCCACGCAGCGGCAACACGGCCTGTGTCAAACGATCCCGCCCCGTCTGAGCCGAGCCACCAGCCGAGTCCCCCTCGACCAGGAAAACTTCGGTCTTTGACGGGTCCTTCTCGGAACAATCCTTCAGCTTGCCGGCCAGATAGTTCACATCCATCGCCGTTTTGCGGCGGGTCAGTTCACGGGCTTTTCGTGCGGCTTCACGGGCCAGAGCAGCCTCGATGATTTTGCCCACGATGATTTTGGCTTCATTTGGATTTTCCTCAAACCATTCAGCCAGCTTCTCGTTCACCATCCCTTCGACCGCCGGGCGGACCTCGGAACTGACCAGCTTGTCTTTGGTCTGTGAGGAAAACTTTGGATCCGGTACTTTGACCGACAACACGCAGGTCAGGCCCTCGCGCGCGTCATCGCCCGTAAAGCTGACCTTTTCCCTTTTTGCAATGCCGCTGGATTGGGCATAGTTGTTGATCGTGCGGGTCAGCGCACCCCGGAAACCCGCAATATGAGTACCGCCATCGCGCTGAGGGATGTTGTTAGTAAAGGGAAGAACCGACTCGTGATAGCTGTCATTCCACCACATCGCGATTTCGACACCGATATCGTCCCGCTCACCCTTGATATAGATCGGCTCGGGCATGGCAGACGACTTTGATCGATCGAGGTATTTGACGAATTCCTTCACGCCGCCCTCATAAAACAGCTCAGTTTCCAGCCGTTCTGCGGGGCGTTCGTCGACCAGGATGATCCGCACACCCGAATTCAGGAAGGCAAGCTCGCGCAGGCGCTTTTCCAGCGTCTCGAACGAGTATTCGAGGTTCGAGAACGTATCGGTCGAGGCCAGAAAGCGCACCTCGGTCCCCGTACGGTCGCCACATTCGCCGACCACTTTCAGATGCTCGACGGTTTCGCCCCCTTCGAACCGGGCGACATGTTCTTTTCCGTTGCGCCAGACGCGCAGTTCCAACCAGTTGGACAACGCATTCACAACCGAAACGCCCACGCCGTGCAGACCACCAGACACTTTGTACGAGTTGCTGTCGAACTTACCGCCCGCATGCAGCTGGGTCATGATGACCTCGGCGGCGGACACGCCTTCTTCGTGATGGATATCCACCGGAATTCCGCGACCGTTGTCGCTGACTGAGACGCTGGAATCGGCGTGAATTTTCACTGTCACATGGTCGGCATGACCGGCCAGAGCTTCGTCAATTCCGTTATCGACAACCTCATACACCATATGGTGCAGACCCGAGCCGTCATCGGTGTCGCCGATATACATGCCTGGGCGCTTTCGAACTGCCTCTAAGCCTTTGAGAACCTTGATTGAATCCGCGCCGTATTCTTGCGGTGCCTGTGCGTCTTCGGACATGCCGTTAGTACCTATATTATTTTGGTAACTTATACGTTCTCTGGTGGGGAATGTCACGCGATCCCCCAATATTTTGTGCCAGAGTTTGGATTTTCAGCCGATCAAAGCTGATCGAGGTCTGCGGCGATATCTGCGGCGATTTCCTTGGCGTTGACGTCGCTGCGTTCAGCGGACAATCGCAGGCCCAACAGGTCGGATTGATAGCGCGCCGCAAGCCGCTCTGGATCGTGGTCAGGACCGATCTCTCGGGCCTGTTGCGCCTGCCTAAACAGCGTTGCAAAACATTGCTTCATCTCAGCCATATGCCGGCTGGCTTTCTGCGCTAGCTGGTGATCCCTTGCCTGCAATTCGGCAAAGGTCTTGGCGAGCATACAGGCCTGCACCGGCGTTTGGCTGGAATCGATCACAATCTGCGGCTGCGTCTTTAACGCGGCCAGCGGCCCGATGTCTGCTGCCAGCGCTGTCAGACGCGCCACACCTTCCTGCGTGTAGCGTTCCAGCGCCAGCGCATAAAGCGCGTCTTTCGACCCAAAGGCCGCATAGAAACTGCCCGGTTTCAACTTCAGCTCGCGCTCCAGATCCTTCAACGACGTCCCGGCCCAGCCATGGCGCCAGAATATGTCGCGGGCCTGCGCGATCAGCGCGTCTCGGTCATAGGCGGGTTTGCGGGGCATCAACATCACCAATTCTTGAACGGTTACTCAAATATATACTTGAGTGATCGCTCAAGAAAGACTATTTCCGACTCAGACATCAAAAAATGGAGCATCCACATGGCCGACTTCCCATCCCACGACCTGACCACTGCGCCTGAGGGGTCCAAACCTCTGCTGGAAAAATCTCAGGCCGCCTTTGGCCGCCTGCCCGGCCTGCACAAAGTGATGGCCGAAAGCCCGCAACATCTGGAAGGCTATCAGGTTCTGCACGGCCTCTTCATGCAGACCGATTTCGACAATGACGAAAAAACCGTCGTCTGGCAGACCATCAATGTGGAAAACGAGTGCCACTATTGCGTGCCCGCCCATACCGGCATCGCCAAGATGATGAAGGTATCGGATGACATCACCGAGGCACTGCGCAACGAAACCGCGCTGCCCAATGCCAAGCTCGAGGCTCTGCGGACATTTACGCTGCAGATGATGCAGACCTGTGGCAATCCCACCGAGGCGCAGCTGCAAGCCTTCTTTGACGCTGGTTATTCGCACCGCGCCGTGTTGGACGTGGTGCTGGGCCTGGCGCAGAAAACCATGTCGAACTACGTCAACCACATGGCACAGACCCCAGTTGACGAAGTAATGCGCGGCTTCTTGTGGGAACGTAAGGTCAGCGAACCGGCCTAATCGACGACCGAGCCCTCATCGCCTTCGGTGACAACCAGGGTCTGGGCCCGGTCCCCTAATTCCGAAAACAGCTCAGGCCCTGTGCCCGTCATCCAGGCCTGAGCGCCCAGCGCGCAAATCTCTTCATAAAGCGCGGCGCGGCGCCCGGCATCCAGATGGGCGGCAACCTCATCCAGCAACACAATCGGCGGTGCCCCGATCATCCCGGCCAAAGCGCGCGCGTTGGACAGGATCAGCGAGACCAGCAGCGCCTTTTGCTCACCGGTCGAGCAATCCTTGGCCGGAACGCCCTTGGCGGCAAAGACGCCGTACAGGTCAGACCGGTGTGGCCCGACCAGTGTGCGCCCCGCCGCCAGATCGCGAAAGCGGCTTTCATTCAGCGCCTCACGCAGATCATCCGCCGTTTCCGGCATGGCACCTTCGGTTTGAACCAGCTCAAGATCAGCCGATGGAAAACCCGTTTCGGCCTGATCCTGTGCTGTGCGGAGATGATCCAGAGCGGCCATGCGCGCCACATGGATGCGGTGTCCGGTCTCGGCCATCTGCCCTTCCAGCGCCGCGTACCAATGGGCATCGCGCACCTGCTCTTTCAGCAGCCGGTTTCGTTCGCGCATGGATTTTTCATAAATCAGGGATGCTTCGGCATGGGAGGGATCAAAGCTCAGCGCGATGCGATCGAGAAATCGCCGCCGCCCCTCGGCGCCTTCGATCCACAGCCGGTCCATCGACGGGATCAGCCAGACGACCCGCGCCAGCTTGCCCAGATCGATCTGACTGGCGGATTTGCCATCTATCCGAACCTGCCGCGCTGCGCCAGCTTCGGACCAAGTCTCGATCTCATAGCTCTGGCCCTGCGCTTGCAGCAGACCGGACAGCTTCCAGCCCAGCGCCTCGGGCCGACGCGTCATCTCGGCTGCACTGGCCCGCCGCATGCCGCGGCCGGGTGAAAACATCGAAACAGCTTCAAGGATATTGGTCTTACCCGCGCCGTTAGGTCCGTGAATGGCAACCGGACGGCCATCCAGCGACAAACGCGCCAGTTTGTGAGAGCGAAAATGCGAGACCGTCAGTTCGGTCAGGGCCAAGGTCATGACCCCTCTCTTTCCTCAGCGATCAGCCCCCAAAGCCGATCAGACACGCATCGGCATGACCACATAGACCGCGCTCAGGTCATTGCCTTCGCGCATCAGGGTCGGATCACCAGCGGAGTTGAACAGGAACACCGCGTTTTCGCGATCTACCTGAGAAGCAATTTCCAGCAGGTATTTTGCGTTGAAACCGATCTCGAGCCGTTCATCTGAATATGCGACGGCCAATTCTTCCTCGGCTGCACCGCTGTCCGGTGCATTGACCGAAAGAACCAACTTATCCGTGTCCAGCTGTAGCTTGACCGCGCGCGAACGTTCCGACGAGACCGTCGCAACCCGGTCGACGGCCTGCGCAAACTCAGCCGCATCCACTTCCAGTTGCCGCGTGTTGCCCTGCGGGATGACCCGTGTGTAGTCGGGGAATGTGCCGTCGATCACCTTCGAGGTCAGCGTGATATCCGGCGTTGCAAAGCGCACCTTGGTTTCGCTGACGGAAACGGCGATATCCATCTCGTCATCGTCCAACAGCTTGCGCAACTCACCCACTGTTTTGCGCGGCACGATCACGCCGGGCATGTCCGCAGCCCCATCCGGAAGGTCTGCGTCAATGCGCGCCAGACGGTGACCATCGGTGGCCACACAGCGCAGCACCTTGCCGCCTTCGGAGCCATCTGAAACATGCATATAGACGCCATTCAGATAGTACCGCGTCTCTTCGGTTGAGATGGCGAATTTCGATTTGTCGAACAAACGGCGCAGCAATGCTGCCGAAGCCGTAAAGTTCGACTGGTATTCCGATGAGGCCATAACTGGGAAATCTTCTTTCGGCAGAGTCGCCAGAGAGAAGTTCGATCGCCCGGCTTCAACCGTCAGACGACCTGCCGCACTGTCGGCGGTCAGGGTGACCAGCGCGCCATCGGGCAGTTTGCGCACAATCTCGTGCAGGGTTGTGGCGGCAACCGTGGTGGCGCCGGCCTTTTCCACCTGCGCAGGGGCCTTGTCGACCACTTCGATATCCAGATCGGTGGCGCGGAACATGGCCTGATCGCCTTCGGCCTCGATCAGAACATTAGCAAGTATAGGGATCGTGTTGCGTCGTTCGACGACGGATTGGGCCTGGGAAACGGCCTTGAGAAGGGTGCCGCGTTCGATGCTGATCTTCATACCCTTAATTCCTCTGACTTGCGTGCCGAAAATGGGCGGGACTGGCACGTTAGCGCCTCCGCCCTGAGGCACAAGGATTTTTTATGGATTTCTGAGTCGGTTTGCCCGCAGGGTCAAGAGGCGCGTGACCCTGCGGTCACAGTTCATAGCCAACCGTGGACTATTGCGCACAAAAAAACGCCCCGGCTATCAGGATCCGGGGCGCCTGTTTAATGCCTAGAAGATACTCAGGCTTCCAGCGCGCGACGCAGCATTTCCACGTCTTCGGCGATTTGGCCATCGGTTGTCTTCAGTTCTTCGATGCGTTTGACGCCATGCATGACCGTGGTGTGATCGCGTCCGCCAAACCGACGGCCAATCTCGGGCAAAGAGCGGCTGGTCAGCTGTTTGCACAGATACATCGCCACCTGACGCGGGCGCGCATAGGAGCGCAAACGCTTGGGGCCTATAATGTCGCTAAGGCGGATATTGTAATATTCTGACACTTTGCGCTGAATCTCTTCGACGGTAATCTTGCGTTCTGACGCGCGCAGCACGTCCGCCAGGCAATCCTGCGTCAGCTCCATGTCGATCTCGCGCCCGACAAGCGAGGCAAAGGCAAATAGCCGGGTCAAGGCCCCTTCCAAAACACGCACATTGGTCGAGATGCGATGGGCCAGGAATTCCAGCACACCATCTACGATAGTCACGTCAGGATAGGTGCGGCTGTATTGCTGAACCTTGGTTTGCAGGATGCCCAGACGCAGTTCGTAATCAGTGGGATGCAGATCAACGACCAGACCACATTGCAGGCGTGATTTCACACGGTCCTCCAGGTCCTTGATCTCGCCCGGAGCGCGGTCGGCCGAGATTATGATCTGTTTGTTCTGGTCTACCAGCGCGTTGAAGGTGTGAAAGAACTCTTCCTGAGTCGAATCCTTTCCAGCGATAAACTGGACGTCATCAACCATCAGCACATCGACCGAACGGAACAGGTGTTTGAAGTCCATCATCCGGCGTTCCCGAAGCGCCTGGACAAAGCGGTACATGAACTGTTCCGCCGACAGGTACAGAACATTCAATTCGGGATGTTTGGTCTTTAGTTCCCAAGCGATGGCATGCATCAGGTGGGTTTTACCCAGGCCGACACCGCCATACAGAACCAGCGGGTTAAAAGTCACGGGGCCACCTTCGGACACACGACGCGCGGCGGCATGGGCCAGCTCGTTGGGTTTGCCGACCACAAAGCTGTCAAACGTGAAACGAGAATCCAACGGCGCCGCCTGCAGGGATTCCAACGCATCATTCGCGGTCGCGGATAAAGTCTGCGTTTGCGCTTCCTGAACGCGGGCAGGCGCAGTTGCCACGTCGTTCGAAGGACGTACCGGCGAGTTCGCTGCCACTCGGAACGCGAGGCGCTGTACAGATTCTCCAGCGGTGTTCATCTCATACAGGATAAGATCCGCAAAATTCTGGCTCACATAATTGCCCATAAAGTTCGTCGGAACCGAGAACACCGCTACACCGTCCTGCAGCTCTTGGAATTCAAGAGGCTCGATCCAGGTGGTATAGTTGTTCTTTCCGATCGCCTTGAGCAGTTTGTTACGCAGTAGTCCCCATTTCTCTTGTGTCATTAAGCGCCTCACGCATCCCATTCTTTATTGGCCTGTCGGCCTTATTACTAAGCCCCGGTCGCCCGGATCACGATGTCACTCGCAAAAGGATACCCTGCGCCAAACCGCAGAAGTTTGGCGGGTTTGTCCCTGAAAGTCAGCACAATCCAAACTCGTGACATCCAGCACCTGAATATCCCGAAAAGCGGCCTGCGCTTCGCAATCTTATCTTTAGACAGGGCTCGGATCCTCGGTTACCCCAAGACCCTCAGCAGATCAGCAAACCGGTTTATCCGGATGCCAACATTCGTTCCTCGACCGCTCTGATGCCCGTCAGTACAATCGCAGGAACAGCCTGTCCCCCCAAGCGAGTGAATCGCTGTATCAGTGGTAACAAGAGGCCGACGTCTGCGGCAACGAAACTCTGATATTGACTCGGGTCTTTGTGCGAAAGAATCTCTCGGCAACGTGAAGACGCGGTATTCTGGCAACAGCAAAAGGGCGCCGCGATATGCGACGCCCTTCGGAATAGTTCAGCCATGCTTACGTGACCCTAGGTCACATAAAGACTCAGCCCAGCGCTTTGACGCGGGCCGACAGACGGGACATTTTGCGGGAGGCTGTGTTCTTGTGGAAGACGCCCTTTGTGACGCCGCGCATCAGTTCGGGCTGAGCTGCGCGCAGAGCAGCAGTTGCTGCGTCCTTGTCACCGGATGCGATTGCTTCTTCTACTTTGCGCAGATAGGTGCGGATACGCGAACGACGCGCTTTGTTAACGGCGAAACGCTTTTCGTTCTGACGAGCGCGTTTTTTTGCCTGGGGCGAATTTGCCATGTGTCTCTGACCTTTGTTCGGTACGGTTATGTAGAATGCGCGCCGCGGATATCCGCACCGGATCAGAATCACGAGTGTGAGTCGGGCCAAGCGGGCCGCACGCGCATGTATAGCGGCGGTGCATAGCCAAGTTTTCAGGCTTTGCCAAGCCGATTCTTCGCTGCTGAACCGCGGGCAAGAAAAAGGCGGGCTCAGCCCGCCTGTTCGATACATATTTCGTGGCCGGTTTACTTGTCCCGGAATTGAGCCGAGCGTTTTTCCAGAAAGGCTGCCATGCCTTCTTTCTGGTCCTCGGTGGCGAACATCGAATGGAACACCCGGCGCTCGAACAACATACCTTCGCTCAACGGCACTTCATAGCTGCGGTTGACCGCCTCTTTTGCCGCCATGGTCGACAGTTGCGATTTCTCGGCAATTTTCTGGGCCACGCCAATGGCTTCTTCGATCAACTTCTTGGCCGGTACAATCCGGCTGACAAGACCAGAACGTTCAGCCTCTTCCGCGTCCATGAAGCGACCGGTCAGATTCATGTCCATCGATTTTGACTTGCCGACGAACCGGGTCAGACGTTGGCTGCCGCCCAGCCCTGCAATAACGCCCAGATTGATTTCAGGCTGGCCAAACTTGGCAGTATCGGCGGCAATGATGAAATCGCACAGCATCGCCAATTCACAGCCACCGCCCAGCGCATAACCCGCAACTGCTGCAATGATAGGTTTGCGGATGGCCGAGATACGATCGTTGGCCTCGGCAAACAGGTTGACAGTGAAGACGTCAACAAAGCTCATCTCGGACATTTCCTTGATGTCCGCACCTGCGGCAAAGGCCTTGTCCGAGCCGGTGATGACGACGCAGCGTACCTTGTCGTTTCCATCCGCCTCTTCCAACGCGGTGCACAATTCACCCAGCAACTGAGTGTTCAGCGCATTCATCGCATCGGGGCGGTTGAGTTTGATGAGGGCGACGTGGTCTTCGATTTCGACGATGATCGTCTCAAAAGCCATGAGTTAAAGCTTCCGGTTGTTCCGTTCAGGTACGATTCCTTACCACGCGAAAAACTTGGATCAAGCTATCTTTGGCATTGCACACAATAGAAGGATGAGCGACCGGACTGGGTGATTCTCTTGATTTCTGCCCCGCACCCCCCTGTCCGGCAGGGCGCACCCTCGCGCCCGTAGACATCAAAGCTGTGCTGAAAATATCCAAGTTCTCCATCGGCTTGCCGGAAATCCCGCAGCGACGATCCACCTGCCTCGATCGCCTCCTGCAGCACTTGACGAATGATCGGAACCAACCCGGCAACGCGGGTTGAAGAAATCTGTCCCGCTTTGCGACGTGGCGACACTCGACCCCGATACAGCGCTTCGCAGACGTAGATATTGCCCAGTCCTGCAACGATTCCCTGATCCAACAGCGCTGATTTGACCGGTGTGTTCTTGCCTTTGAACGCTTCGATTAGATGCTGTTCATGAAAATCATTGCCCAAAGGCTCCGGTCCCAGGACCGATAACAGCTTATGATGCTCGGCGGTTGCCGTAGGTAGCAGGTCCATCGCACCAAACCGACGTGGGTCATTGAAGGTGATCCGGGCACCATTGGCCATGTGGAACACCACATGGTCATGTTTCTCGGGCATGGGATGGGTATGCGCAAATTGGCCCAGCGGATCACCCGAGACCGTCATCCGCCCGGACATGCCCAGATGAATCAGTAGCGTTTCGCCACTGCTAAGATCAGCTAGAATGTACTTGGACCGCCGCCGCAACCGATCGACCCGCTGGCCGGTCAGCCGTTCGGCCATCCGGTCAGGAAACGGCCAGCGCAAATCGGGGCGATTTACATCCGCCTGTTCGATCACGATACCTTCCATCGCCGGGGACAGGCCGCGTCTTACTGTCTCGACCTCGGGCAATTCGGGCATTTCCTGGCTCCTATTCCAAAGGGCCGCATTGTGCCCGGTTCTTATGGCCCTATAACAGAGGCGAAATTCGACAAACGGCAAGGCAAATGTCCGACAACAGCGACAAGACCACTCATTTCGGGTTCGAAACCGTGCGCGAGGCCGACAAGGCCGGGCGCGTGCAGGGCGTGTTCAACTCGGTCGCCTCAAAATACGATGTGATGAACGATGTCATGTCGATGGGCATTCACCGGATCTGGAAAGACGCAATGATGGACTGGCTGGCCCCACGCCCCGGTCAGCGCCTGCTGGATGTGGCGGGCGGTACCGGCGATATCTCGTTCCGGTTCCTGAAACGCGCAGGCCGTGGCCATGCCACCGTTCTGGACCTGACCGAGCCGATGCTGATCGAAGGCCGACAGCGGGCCGAGGCGGATCAGATGTCAGACAGTCTGAATTGGGTGGTGGGCGATGCGATGGCCCTGCCGTTCGAGGATAACACCTTTGACGTCTACACGATCTCCTTCGGCATCCGAAACGTGACTCGCCCGCAAGAGGCATTGAACGAGGCCTACCGCGTATTGAAACCCGGCGGCCGCCTGATGGTTTTGGAATTCAGCCAGTTGCCCAATGACGGGCTGCAGAAACTCTATGACCTCTATAGTTTCAATGTCATCCCGCGCATGGGGAAACTGATCGCCAATGATTTTGACAGCTATCAGTATCTGGTCGAATCGATCCGTAATTTCCCGGATCAGGATACTTTCCTGAACATGGTCCGCACCGCCGGGTTCGACAACGCGAAATACCGTAACCTGACCATGGGCATTGCCGCGCTGCATTCCGGCTGGAAAATCTGATGCGCGGCCCTCACAATATCATCCGCTTGATCCGGACCGGCGCGACTCTGGAACGGACAGGTGCCATGAATGTCGTTCTGGACGCGTTCGAAGCACCACGTGCCCTGCGAGTTCTGGCCCACACCCTGGGCAAACCCTTTCAATGGCTGGGTTACAAAGGCGATCCGTCGATGCCCCCAGCCACCCGTGCCCTCACCGCCCTGGGACCTGCCTATATCAAGTTCGGTCAGGTTCTGTCCACGCGGCCCGACGTGGTTGGAGACGAACTGGCCGAACAGCTACGCGTGCTGCAGGACAAACTGCCCCCGTTCTCCAAGGCCGAGGCCATGGCCGAGGTCGAGAAAGAGCTTGGTCAACCCGTCGTCGAGATATTCGATGAGTTCAGCGAACCGATTGCGGCCGCCTCAATCGCCCAGGTCCATAAGGCCAAGTTGGTCAGCACAGGCGAGGATGTCGCCGTCAAGGTTTTGCGGCCGGGGATCGAACGTGCCTTCCGCAAGGATGTTGATGCGTTCTATTTTGCTGCCCGAATCGTGCAACTCTTCGCCCCCGGCGCGCGCCGCCTGCGCCCGATGGAAGTGATCGAACATTTCGACGGCGTCGTGCGTGGCGAGCTGGACTTGCGTCTGGAAAGCTCGGCTGCCTCGGAATATGCCGCTAACACCAAGGACGATGCCGGATTCTGGTTGCCCCCCGTGGTCTGGTCCCTGTCGGCGCGTCGGGTAATGACACTCAGCTGGGCAGATGGCATCCCGCTGGGCGACAATGGCGCACTGGATGCAGCCGGTCATGACCGCCGCGATCTGGCCGAACGCGTGCTGCGCCTGTTCCTGCTGCATGCTCTGCGCGACGGCTATTTCCACGCTGACATGCACCAGGGTAACCTAAAGGTCGCGGCAAATAGCGATATCATTGCCTATGACTATGGCATCATGGGCCATATCGACGAATACACGCGCCGAGTCTATGCCGAGATTCTCTTTGGCTTTATCCGCCGCGACTACAAGCGCGTGGCCGAGGTGCATTTCGAGGCCGGATATGTCCCTGCCAATCAGGACGTCGATGAATTCGCCCGTGCCCTGCGCGCGGTTGGAGAGCCGATCTTTGGTATGAACGCCACCCATATCTCAATGGGACGGTTGCTCAGCTATCTGTTCGAAGTCACTGAACGCTTCGGCATGGAAACCCGTACCGAGCTGATCCTGCTTCAGCGTACAATGGTTGTGGTCGAAGGCGTCGCGCGCTCACTCGACCCGCAAATGAACATCTGGGAAGTCGCCCGGCCGGTGGTCGAAGACTACATCAAACAATCCATCGGCCCCCGCGCCGCACTTCGCGATCTTGGCAAAACAGCAATGGTTCTGGCCCGGTTTGGTCCGCGGCTTCCGGCGCTGGTGGAAAACGCATTGATTTCCCAAACCCAAAAGGATGAGCCGACCCGGTCGCGCCTATGGTCCGTTGCCTTGCCCGCCACCATTGGTGCCGCTACCGGCGCGGCCCTCGTCCTATTGCTGACAAGCTTCAGCTAAACCCAATCCCGCCCGCTTCAGCTGGCCAAAAATACCTTCGGGGGGAATTGCGCCATAGGTGCGATGGGGGGCAGACAGCCCCCCTGCTTGGTTCGGTTTCAGAGCAGCTCAAAGGCAATGGCAATGCCCTGACCGCCACCGATGCACATGGTGACCAAACCCTTGGACCCGCCCGTGCGCTCCAGCTCATACAGGGCTTTCAGCGTTATAATCGCACCGGTTGCACCCACCGGATGGCCCAGCGCAATCGCCCCGCCATTCGGATTTACCTTGGCGGCATCCAAGCCCAGCTCTTTGTTCACGGCCAACGCTTGCGCGGCAAAGGCTTCGTTGCTTTCGATCACATCGAAATCATCCAGCGTCAGGCCCGTCCGCGCCATCAGGTTCTGCACCGCAGGAACCGGACCAATGCCCATCACCTCGGGGCGTACGCCTGCGTGGCCATAGCCCAGAATGCGTGCCTTGGGTTTCAAGCCGGCCTTTTCGGCCGCCTCCGCCGTGGCCAGTACCATTGCCGCCGCACCATCGTTGATGCCCGACGCGTTGCCCGCCGTCACCCGGCCATCCTTGCGGAAGGCAGGACGCAGCCCGGCCAGCGCCTCGGCGGATGTCTGTTTGGGATGCTCGTCGACCATGAAATCGACCATGTCGCGCTTGACCTTGACCTGAACCGGCGTGATCTGGCTTTGGAAATACCCCGCCTCCAGCGCAGCCGCCGCACGGGTTTGGCTGGCCATCGCGAATTCATCCATCTGCTCACGGGTGATCTGGTGCTCATCAGCAACGTTTTCCGCCGTAATGCCCATGTGGCCAGTGCCAAACGGGCAGTTCAACGCACCCAGCATCATATCCATCGAGGTGACATCGCCCATCTTCGCTCCCCAGCGCGCCTGTGGCACGATATACGGACTCCGCGACATGCTTTCGGCGCCACCAGCTACAGCGAATTCAGCGTCGCCCAGCATCAGGGACTGTACCGCCGACACAATCGCCTGCGCACCGGACCCGCACAGACGGTTTACGTTCATAGCGGGCGTTTCAACGGGGATACCGGCCTGCTTGGCCGCGGCGCGTGACAGGTACATGTCGCGTGGTTCGGTATTAATGACATGACCAAACACCACATTGCCGATTTGCTCAGGCGCAACTCCAGATCGCTCCATCGCCGCTTCAGTCACAACGGTCGCCAGATCAATCGGCGCAGTTGAAGCCAAAGCGCCACCAAATGTGCCAATCGCGGTGCGCGCACCATCAAGAATGACGATATCTTTCATGTCTCTTCTCCTCGTGGATTTGCGGGCACTATGCATCCAGCCATTGGAACTGTCCCATAGGACGTACCGTCACAAGCGGAATTGACATGAGGCCACCAAACGCGCATGAGATTCCGTCATGACGGAAAATTCAGACGATATCCTGACGCGCCTGCCCGCCCGCCTGAAAGAGGCCCGCCGCGCTAAAGGCCTGTCGCTGGAAGCTGTGGCCAATCTCAGCGGCGTGTCCCGATCCATGGTCAGCCAGATTGAACGCGGCGAAAGCAGCCCGACGATCTCGACCCTGTGGAACCTGACCCGCGCCCTGCAGGTGGATTTCGCTGGCCTGCTGGAAGAGGCCAATAACGCCGATCAGATCGAAACCCTGCGCAGCGACGAAGTGCCCAGCATCGACAATATGGGCCAGAATTGCCGCATCCGTATCCTCTCCCCGCCCGAAGAGGCCGGTGGCCACGAGGTCTACGATATCCGCTTTGACAGTGATGGCGCGCTGAACAGCCAACCACACGCCCGCGGCGCGCATGAACAGTTGACGGTGCTTGAAGGTGCGGTGCGCGTCACCTCGGGAAGTGCCGTCAGCGAACTGAACCAGGGCGACACCGCGCGATACGCGGCGGACGTTCTGCACTCAATTACAGCCAAGAAGCCAGCAAGGGTGTTCCTGATCGTCAAAAACGCCTGACATCGGCGCATTTCCGCCTTTACGGAAATTTTTCCTTCATACTGTAATTCCCCTATTTGGGAATTTCATCCGTTATGTTAGACATGCGACTCAGTTGAACGGAGATCGCCATGTCAGATGCATTCCTGTCCCATGTCACCGACACCCTCGTGCAGATCGAAGCGGAGGGTCTGTACAAGCGTGAACGAATGATCACCTCGCCCCAGGGCGGCGAGATTACTGTGGGCGACAGGCAGGTCATCAATCTGTGCGCCAACAATTATCTGGGTCTGGCCGATCATCCGGCACTGATCGCCGCCGCCAAAGATGCGATGGAGCCCAAAGGGTTCGGCATGGCCTCGGTCCGGTTTATTTGTGGCACACAGGACATTCACCGTGAGCTGGAACAGAAGCTGGCACAATTCCTGAATAAGGACGATGCGATCCTGTTTGCCGCCTGTTTTGATGCCAATGGAGGGCTGTTTGAGCCTTTGTTAGGGCCTGAAGACGCCATCATCTCGGACAGTCTGAACCATGCCTCAATCATCGACGGGGTACGGTTGTGCAAGGCCAAACGTTATCGTTATCTGAACAACGACATGAACGATCTGGAGGCCTGGCTGAAGCAGGCACGCGAGGACGGCGCGCGTCACATCATGATCGCGACAGACGGTGTGTTTTCGATGGATGGCTATCTGGCTAACTTGCCGAAAATCCGCGAACTGGCGGACAAATATGACGCCATTGTTATGGTCGATGACTGCCATGCCACCGGATTCATGGGTCCGAACGGGGCTGGTACACCGGATCATTTCGGTGTCGCTGTGGATATTCTGACGGGAACCTTGGGCAAGGCACTTGGGGGGGCAATCGGCGGTTATATCGCCGGGCCGCAGCCAGTGATCGACCTGCTGCGGCAGCGGGCGCGGCCCTATCTGTTCTCAAATTCGCTGCCGCCTTCAATCGTTGCTGCCGGGATCGAAGCCATCCGTCTGGTCGAAGAGGGCGACATGCTGCGCGCGCAACTGTTCGGCAACGCCAAGTATTGGCGCGCGGGATTGGAAAAGTTGGGTTTTGACCTTCTACCGGGCGAACACCCGATCATCCCGGTAATGCTGGGCGAAGCACAACTGGCGCAGGACATGGCCGCAAAGCTGTTTGACGAAGGCGTTTATGTTTCGGGTTTTTTCTTCCCCGTCGTCCCGCGCGGTAAGGCACGGATCAGAACGCAGATGAATGCGACGCTGACAAAGGATGAGCTGGACCGTGCGCTGGCCGCCTTTGGCAAGGTCGGCAAAGAGCTGGGGATTATCTGATGCGACCCAATACGATGAAAGCGCTGGAAAAATCCAAGCCCGAGGAGGGGCTGTGGATGGTGCAGGCCCCGGTGCCCGAGATCGGCCCTGATGAAGTGCTGATCCGCATCAACAAGACCGGCATCTGCGGCACCGATATCCACATCTGGAACTGGGACGACTGGGCCGCCGCCACGGTGCCCACCCCGATGATCACCGGCCATGAATTTGCCGGTGAAATCGTTGAGATCGGGCGCAACGTGACCGGGCTTGAGATCGGCCAGCGCTGCTCCGGCGAGGGGCACCTGATCACAACCGACAGCCGCCAAAGCCGCGCTGGCAAGTTCCATCTGGATCCCGGCACGCGCGGAATCGGCGTCAACGAACAGGGTGCCTTTGCGCAATACCTGAAACTACCTGCCTTCAACGTGGTGCCTTTGCCCGATGACATTCCCGACGAAATCGGAGCCATTCTCGACCCGTTGGGGAATGCCGTGCACACCGCACTCAGCTTTGATCTGCTGGGTGAGGATGTGCTGATCACCGGTGCAGGCCCCATCGGCATCATGGCCGCCGCCGTGGCCCGCCATGCAGGCGCGCGGCATGTGGTGATCACCGATATCAATCCGGACCGCTTGACGCTGGCTGCGCATGTCGTGCCAACATTGCGCCCTGTCGATGTGACCAAAGAAGAATTGCAGGACGTGATCGCCGAACTGGGCATGCAGCAGGGTTTTGACGTCGGGCTTGAGATGTCAGGTTCACAAATTGCACTGGACCAGATGGTCGAGGCACTGGTGATGGGCGGCAAGATCGCTCTGCTGGGCATCCCACCTGGAAAATCCCCCGTGGACTGGTCCCGCATCGTATTCAAGGCCATCACCATCAAAGGTGTCTATGGGCGCGAGATGTTCGAGACCTGGTATAAGATGATTGCCATGTTACAAAACGGCTTGGATGTCAGCCGAGTGATCACGCACCGTTTCAAGGTTGATGAATTTGCCAAGGGCTTTGGCGAGATGAAATCAGGTCGATCCGGCAAGGTTGTTCTGGATTGGACCTAACCCTCTGGCGTTAAACGGCTTCACCCCCTAAACAGGAGGGAACTCAGGTGTTTGGAGGCGCAGATGAGCGACAAGGACAACCGGTATCTTGAACGCGGGATCGAGGACACTCTGGTCACGGATTTCGCCGAAACCCACCGCAAGAGCTATGGCGATTTCCTGCAGCTCAAAACCCTACTGAATCTGCAAAAGACGTTTCAGGATCCCGCGCAACCAGATGAGATGCTGTTCATCATCATCCATCAGGTCAGCGAGCTGTGGCTGAAGCTGATGCATCACCAGCTGGTCGAAGTGCGCCGCTTTCTGCAAGAGGACGAATTTGGCCCGGCAATGAAGAATCTCGACCGGGTCAAAGCAATCCAGCGGCAGTTGATTTCCGCGTGGGAAACGCTTCTGACCATGACCCCCGCCGATTACATGACCTTTCGGCAAGCACTTGGCAGCTCCTCGGGATTTCAAAGCTATGGCTATCGTCAGATTGAATTCATTCTGGGCAACAAGGATGCCTCGACCCTGAAGGTTCACCAGCATGATCCCGAAGTCATGGAATTATTGGATGCCGCACTGACCAAGCCTTCGCTTTACGACGAAGTGCTGCACATGCTGGCCCGGCAAGGGTTTGACGTGCCTGATGACCTGCTGAACCGTGACTTTGCACAACCATATTCCGGCGACCCGCGCGTGGTGAAAATCTGGGCTCAGGTGTTTCACAATACCGATCAGTATTGGGACCTCTATGCGCTGGCCGAAAAGCTGATGGACGTTGAATCTCTGTTCCAGCGCTGGCGGTTTGACCATGTCACAGCGGTCGAGAGAGTTATTGGCAACCAGCCAGGTACAGGCGGGTCCAGCGGTGTGTCGTTCCTGCGCAAAGCGCTGGACTTGCGGTTCTTTCACGATCTCTACGATGTGCGCACCGAATTGATGTATAGCGGGCAGGAGTAGGCGATGCTGTATCGTGGTTTCACTCAGACAGAGCTGGAGCAGGAGTATTCTCCCAGTTCGATGGTTGGCGGCGATCTGACACCCTATCTTGAAAGCTACGCCGCGCTGAGTGCGCAGAACCGCGCCCGGATGGAATGCCGGGAAAACCTGCCCTTCGGCGAAACATCTGAACAGGTGCTCGACTTCTTTCCTGCGTCGACGGCCAACGCTCCGCTGCATGTCTTTATTCACGGAGGTTACTGGCAGGCGCTCAGTCAGCGTGAGTCGGCGATGATGGCCCCTACACTGGTGGAAAACGGGCAAGCCTTTGCAACGCTGAACTATACGCTCGCACCTGAGGCCCGACTGGATCAGATGATCAAAGAGTGCCGCGATGCCCTGCTTTGGCTGGGATCACAGGCGACGGCCCTTGGGTTCGATCCGGCGCAGATCACCTTGTCGGGGCACAGCGCCGGGGCACATCTGGCGGCCATGATGATGGCGACTTCAGCCGATGCGCTAGCCCGCGCCGGCTTGCGGGTACGAGAGGTGATTCTGATTAGCGGCGTCTATGATCTTGAACCGATCAGCCTGACGCCGGTGAATGACCCGCTGCAACTGACCCCGGTCGAAATACACGATCTCTCACCCATTCTGCACCTGCCCGCCCCCGGTCCGCGTTACCATATAACCGTCGCCGAGCGCGACACACCCGAATTCATTCGTCAAAGCCGGGACTATGCGGAATTGCTGCGTAAAGGCGGGCATTCTGTCAGTTTTGATCTGCAGAAAGGGATGCAGCATTTCGACATCATCATGCACGCAAGCACGTTCCTGCCGGCTCCTCGGTAATCATAGGTGTTGGGCGATAGAATATTCTGACCTTTGCGTCATGCACTGCGCAAGTCGCCATATCCCTGCATTTGTGGCGGTACCGCAAGTGTCCGGTTTGAGCGCCAATCTGTGAATTTGATTTTATTGCTGCGCGGGCATCATCTTGAACACGGCAGTGCGGCGTAAAGAGCGGCTATTGGTGCCGGGCGCAGCGAGGTTTTGTCAGGCAATTCGCGAGACGCGGACTTTGCTACCGTTAGCCATGGCGCAGAGTTGTGCGAGTTTGATGGTCGCGATGCGCAGAAACCAGACTTTGCAAACTTTGGCCGACGAGCCAATGCGGACAATCAAAACCTTTCTTTGATGTTGCGGTTGCGGCCCGCTTATCCACAACAGCAGTCACCTGACTGAATTGGCGGGCACGGGACAGTTGCGTAGGAACAAAAAACACAGCAATCGCCTTCTAACGGTTTCAAGACTGCCTTGCATGATTTGCATTCATAAAACCACTGGCACGAGTCAGTTGGCATTTTCTCGGTTTCAACGTGCCCACACCGAGGGCAGGTCAAAGTGCTATCCAGCACCACAGTTTGTTTTGTCATTGTCTCACATTTGCATGATTAGATAATCGTTGATTTGAGCCTCATTGAACACGATGACCCATGCCAACGCGGTAGTCGCCGTGTTTCCGACAAGCCACCATTTCAGATTTGCCAACGTCCCGTTTCGATGCGCTACGAACCACGAAACTGCGACCAACACTGTTGAGATGGCGAGAACATAGTAGCTTGCTGCCGCTATTTTTCCGAATATCGCCAACCAACTGCCACCCAAGCCGAGCAACATCATGGCCATTGGAAGAACACAGCATGTCGCGACCCCCAGAGCGGAAACCGATCCCAGGTAGCTGAGGGTCAAATATTTTTTCATCTTTCGCTCCCTGGGTAGGCGATTTGATTGTGTTGAGGCACTAGCATTCAATGCGTATAACTCCTGTAGTAACTACAGGATCAAGTGGAGGCACTTCACATGATTGCGATAGGCGAGGCTTCCCGGCAATGCGGGGTCGGCATAGAAACTATCCGCTATTACGAACGCGAAGGTATCGTACCAAGACCCGCACGAGCTCTGAACAATCGTCACCTCTATTCGGCAAGCGATGTTGGAAGACTTCGATTTTTGAAGAAGTGCCGTGACCTGGGGTTTCCTCTATCTGACGCAAAGGCGCTTTTGGAGCTGTCAGAAGGAAGTGCCGAAGACTGCCGATCAGTGAAAGAACTGGCCGAGGCACACATTGCCAGCGTTCAAAGCAAGATTAGTGAGCTCAGACGCCTGGAGCACGCCTTGAGTGAGCTTACGGCCAATTGTGATAGCGGAAACGTTCAATGCCCGATGCTGCAAAGACTGAGAACGATGGACGATATCTGACTCTGGCCACTGGACGGAAGCGCAGGATCTGAGATTTAGCCAGATCACGTCAGACCAAGGTCTGTGGTGCGATAACAGATTGTAGTTCATAGTCGATTTCACGATGAGAGCGAAAGTAACTGACCTGACGATTGGCAATTGGTCGCTGTCGCGAGTCTTTCTTGCGGCCAGCATTTTCGTGATGGGTACTGCTACCGCAATCGTCGGGGTCTGGGTGTCAAATCGAATCCAGAACGCAGTCGTGCAAAACTCCGCCAATTCCGCTGCGCTATATATGGAAAGCGTAGTATCCCCGCTCAGCCAGGAATTGGCACATGGCAACCATCTTTCTGAGCAGGCGAGCCTGGCGCTGGACGAGATTTTCATGACCCAGCCAATGCGTGACCGCATTGTCTCCTACAAATTCTGGAAGCAAGGCGGTGTGATTGTACATGCCTCTGATACAGACATCATTGGAAACCGTTTCAATCCAACGGATGACTTAAGGCGGGCGTGGAGCGGTGACATCTCCGGCTCTTTCAAAGAGCTTGATCATGCCGAGAGCGCCGCCGAGGCGGCTTTGGGGATACCACTACTTGAAGTTTACAGCCCCATCCGCGAACTTTGGTCCGGCGAAATCATCGCAGTTGCGGAGTTCTACGAAAGAGCTGATCAGCTTGAGTTAGACTTAGCCAAGGCCAGGCGAACAAGTTGGTTGGTCGTCGGTTCCGCATTTCTGGCAAGTACTATTGTTCTGTATTCCATTGTCGCAATTGGCGACAAAACTATTCGACGACAGGGGGCTCTTCTTAAACAGCGCCTGACAGAAAGTGAGAGGATGGCCGAGCAGAATGCCCGGCTGCGGTCGCGTGTAGTAGATGCGTCAGAAAGATATGCCACGCAAACAGATCGGTTCCTCAAAAATCTCGGTGCCGAGCTACATGATGGTCCTGCGCAATATCTGTCGCTCGCCGCCCTTAGACTGGAGGCGGCGTTTTCCAAAGAGTCCGAAAGTTCTAAAGAGGCAGAGGAAATTCAGCAGTCTTTGCAAAAATCTCTGGCTGAAATTCGTGCAATATCGCGAGGGCTTTCTGCGCCAGATATCGACAGCTTGTCACTCGTCGATGTTGTGAAGAGAGCCGTAGAGGATCACGTCGAACACAGCCCGTTGCGACCGGATATTTCACTTTTGGGTAGCCAGGCCCCAGAGTTGTCATTGTCCGACAAGCTGTGCGTTTTTCGGTTCCTTCAGGAGACGCTTTCCAATGCCGCGAGATATGCTCCAGCTTCCAAGTGCACCGTTATCTCTGAGGCGCAGAACGACCGCATAGTTATAAAGGTCAAAGACGACGGGCCTGGTTTTGACAGGTCAGAAGAAACCGCGTTGCGAGACGATGGTGGCCAAGGGCTTATGGGCTTGCGGGATCGGGTCGAGAGTATTGGCGGCAGGTTCGAAGTCGCATCGAGACCGGGTGAGGGCACCACCGTTTCTATGACACTCTTTCCCAGAAAGTTAGGCACATCATGACTACATCTGTCGTAATAGCTGATGATCACCCGATATTCAGGGATGGTTTGCAACGCACGCTGGATGAAGCTGATGGTTTTGAAGTTTTGGCTGCCGGGTCCAGCGCTGATGATGCAGTATCGCTGGTCGTCATGCATCAGCCGGACATAGCCATTCTTGACCTCTCGATGCCCGGTGGCGGGATAAGCGCAACACGTAAAATTGCGGCAATGGCAAATCCGCCTTTCATTGCAATCTTGACGGTCTCAGAGAACAGCAGCGACGTCGCGGACGCGTTGGAGGCGGGCGCGATAGGGTACATCGTGAAGGGAGTAACCGCGAGCGAATTGACCGCTTCCTTAAGCAGCATCGCCGCAGGTGAAGGGTTCGTTTCTCCGGGCTTGGCCTCGCGGGTACTGCTTCAAATCAACGCTAACACCGGCACCTCTAAGAACAGCAGCATTCTCGATGACCTTACGCATCGTGAGGAAGAAATACTTCGACGTGTAGCCAAAGGACTGAGTAATCGTGAAATCGCTGACGAGTTAGACCTTCAGGAAAAGACCGTGAAGCACTACATGACGGCAATACTGTCCAAGCTTCACGCGCGAAACCGGGTAGAGGCCGCGCTCATTGCCCATGATGTTTGGAACAAGGGAGACTAACAGCGGTCTCTAGTACGAAGATGGCGGCCCCCTCTACAAGAATCCACCAACGGGTTATCTACTGGAGTTGCAGCTCAGTTGGCAACCGACTGCAACCTTCGGCGATCGGAAGCCGTTGCGTTTCTCTCAACAACAGTCCGGTTGTACGGATCTTTCAGCTCGTAGCGCCCAAACTCGATCTCCTCTTTCCAACCATTGGCATAGTTCACTTCGATATTGTTGCCCTGGCGTTCAATTTTCGTAGGTCGACTTCCAGCAGTGCCGCCTTGCCCAGAAGAGAGCACGTTGTCGATTGAGATACCATTCGCCAAAGACCGAAGCCTTGAGACGTCAGCACCGGTCGCAGGGCGCTCCTCAACAGTTCGGTTCTGAGCATTCTTTCTCTCATACCGCCCGTTTTCGATCTCCTCCTTGGTTCCGTCGGCGTAACGCACTTCAATGCCGTTAGCGTTTGTTTCGACCTTTGTTACACCGGCCGAACCCAAGGGTTTACCACCTGCTTGAGACCGATCCTTCTTTCCGCTGCCCTTATTGGAGCGTTTGGAGTCGTCATCGTCATCATCATCGTCGCGACCACCTTTGCCTGATCCCGAATTGTCGTCACGATCATCATCCCGGTCGTCGTCGCGGTCATCATCTCTGTCGTCATCCCGATCATCATCGCGACCATCCCCGTCGCTTCCCCTGCCGCTCTTGGCAAAGGCATATGATGGTTCAAAATGTAGGCGACCATCGGCATCAAACGCTGGCACATAAGGTGTTGCCGCGATCAACGAAGCCAACGCCGCGGTACTAAGAAGTTGACCCAGCTTTCTTTGAATTTTCATTTTCGCCTCCAATTTTGAGCATCACGCTTCGTGACGTTGGAGGCAGGTTACTTCTGGTTCGGCTTCCCCACATCGGGCTTAGGTCTGACGAATTTCAAGCCGAACGTCTTAGTCAGATCAGTCAAACCAATAGAGTTTTTGCTGAGCCATGTGACCAGTTTAGCGGGAACTAACCCGGTCACCCTTCAGCTCGTCATCAGGTTCGAGGTGAATGACAAAGACAGAACCCGGATACAAACGATCCAATTCTTCCTCGATGTCATAGCATATACCATGCGCCGCGCTGACTGGCATTGTGCCGTCCACAACAAGATGAAACTCCACAAAGATGACGTTTGCGGATCTACGCCCTTTGAGGTCGTGGTACTCCAAGGCTGCGCCGAGATTTGCTTCGATTGCATTAGTAACGGTCTGCAAGTCATGATCCGAAAGGGTTACATCAATCAGTCCATCGACAGACGCCCGAATAACTTTCCAGCCCTCCCACAAGATGTTCAGTGCAACAAGAATTGCCAGGATCGGATCGAGGATCAGCCAGCCGGTGACAAGTGCAAGTATCAGACCTGCGATGACACCAACTGAGGTCATGACATCTGTGAAAATGTGCCGGGAGCTCGCCTCCAATGCAGGCGAACCCTCGCGACTGCCGATTTTGAGCAATAGGTAAGCCCATGCGCCATTCACGCCCGTTGCAATGACACTGACGGCGATTCCAAAAAGAGGCGCATCCTCAAGATGCGGGTTTGGGTGTGCCAGTACAGCTTCTCTGATGATCAAGAACGCCGCCAGAACAATCAATACGCCCTCGACGACAGCGGAAAGATACCCAGCTTTTTTGTGACAAAAGGGTTGGTTTTCATCAGGGGGTTTATTGGCAACCCGAACCGCAAAGTGTGCCAGCAACGCCGCAACGACATTCACGGTAGATTCCATTGCGTCCGACAACAACGCCACCGAGCCTGTCAGCCACCAAGCCAACAGTTTCAGAGCCAGTACCGCAATGGATATTGGAATGGATTAAAGAGCGATTATTTGTTTCATTTGACCACAACGCTCAATCAATCATGAACAGAATCTCGGGATATTGCTGAGCTCCGACGTTCAAAACGTAAAACAGGTGGTTGGTGAAAAGGGAATAGGCCCTGCGGCTTCCTACCGGCGATCGACGACAGCATCTGGTCCCCCTGCATGGCGCCAAACGACTGTTACTCTGATGGAAGCACCGCCGACGAAACAGGAACCGCCTTGAGATAGGCGGCAATCGCCAAACGGTCCTCATCGGTGAGGCGAGATGTGTTCTCGATGACCTCCACCATCTCACCACCAGCGCTGTCATAGTCCGGTGTAAAGCCAGATTTGAGGTACTCGGAAATGTCGGCCTCGGACCAATCAAGCTGGTCTGAGGTAAGGCCCGGGACGCGACCCTTCCCGTTTGGATTTGGTGCACCTGTCAACCAAAGGTCTCGTTTCAGACCACCTAAGCCATTTCGCGGCGTATGGCATTCGGCGCAGTGACCCAACGCCTCCACTAAATACCTGCCATGTCTTTGTTGGTCGGTCAAATCACCTTCGACTACCCAGCCTGGTGTCATGAACAACAGTTTCCATCCCCCCAATCCACGACGAACATTGAAAGGAAAACCGACTTCATGAGAAACGCTTTCGGCTTTGGACGCTGGCAGGGTTCTGAGGAATGCAAGGAGCGAAATAACATCTTCGGCCGTAATGTTGGCGTAAGATGTATAGGGAAACGCTGGAAAATAGTGCTGCCCTTCGGGTCCGGTCCCATGGATCAAGGCATTGGCCAGATCCAGGGCAGACCAGGACCCAATACCAACTTCTGGGTCACTGGAAATGTTGGGGGCAATGAACGTGCCGAATTCCGTCTCAAACCGGCGACCACCGGAGAGCATGAGCTTGTCCTCACCAACCGCATCCGGCGCTGAATGACAAGATGCGCATCCTGAGGCGTGGAACACGATTTCGCCTCTGGTGAGATCCGGATGCAAACCGTCGAGTTTAGATTGATCCGTTCTTTGTGGTCGGGTCAGCACCAAACCTGCCAACCCAACCAAGAGTGCGACGAAAGCGGTGAAAAGGAAAAACCGCTTCACAGCTATCTACCAATTAATCTTTTGGCGCTCTGTACGCTTTGTGACATGCCGAACAGCTTCCACCCAGATCGCCCATAGCCGCTTTCAGGGCATCAACATCTTGCCCTGCCGCAGCCTGCATCGCAACAGCGGCATCTGCCATAGCCTGCCCTTTCGCACCAACGTCAGCGAAGTTTTCCCAGATCGCAGGCAGCGCTCGGGTGGACGGATCGGATACATTGTCGGATCCTGCGGGCCACATCGCGGATTGGTCGATCTGCGTTAGTACAACAAGGTTGTTTGCAGCCCGTGTTGCGGCCTCGGCATCATAGTCCACCTCGCCTTTGGCCATGCCGCCAAGTGTACCAAGATTGAAGGAATAGAGCTGCATGATTGAGGTCCGAGCTTTCACAGCCGGATTTTCGCTTTCATGGGCGATGGCTGCGCCAATGGCCGCTACAGACAAAATGCCTGCCGCCAAAATTGAGAACTTCTTCATCATGATGTCTCTCCCTGTTCAATACTTCGAATGTTAGCTTGAACGAATTTACTTGTAATTGTTTGTTATTCGCCGCCTCTTGTTAATTTATGAACAACGATAATTGGGATGACATTCGATATGTGCTTGCCGTTGATAGATACGGTTCGCTGAACTCGGCGGCGGAAGCTTTGGGGGTAACGCATGCGACAGTCCTGCGCAGAGTGGTTGCCTTTGAACAGAGAAGTGGCTGTGCGATTTTTCGGAAGAGCTCTTCTGGATATTCCGCGCTGCCTGAGGCCAGAACAATTCTCTCGGCTATGGAAAACGTTGAAGATGCGGTGCTTTCAGTAGAGAGGGCAATCGTAGGCGCGAACCGCTCTCCTGTTGGTCACGTTCGCATCACGTCCACTGACAGTCTTTGCCAGATGGTATTGCCTCAGATTTTGAATGAAATTTCCAAAGAGTACCCAGGGTTGGAACTGACTTTGTTGAGTAGCAACAGCCACCGTGATCTATCCCGGCTGACTGCGGATATCGCTGTGCGCCCATCGATTAAACTTGAGGACGGCCTGGTCGGAGAACGATCAGGTACATTGTCGTTTGGGGTCTATGATGATGGTTCCCCAAATCGTAAATGGATGAGGCTTGACGGCGCGTTGAGCCGCTCTCTGCCTGCCAAGTGGCTAGCAGAAAACGCGAAAACCGAACAAACTACCAACGGAGCAGACAGTTTTTTGGTGCTTCAGCAGATGGCCGCTTCCGGAGCGGGCAAGACATTTTTACCAGAATTCATCGGCGATGCTGACCCCCGCCTTCATAGATCGCACGGCATGAATCCCCAAATCGAAGTTCCGCTCTGGGTCGCAACACTAGAGGAAATCGCGCAAACACCAAGGTTTGCTCTCGTGCAACGGGCCTTGGTTGAACGTATAGCCAAAGCTCTAGCCAACTGAAATCACCCAAAAACAGTTGTAAGCAGTCGCATTATTTGCAGAGCAGCATTACGAGTTCAGTGTTTCAAAGGCCGACATTCCGATGCAAGGCATTCAGCGCAATAGCGGCTTTAGGCTGACTACGGACATTGCCGCGGTCAAGTCGGAAAGCTGCTTTGTCCAGCATCTGAGGCAATCGATCACAGCACGGTGGTAGAGTACGTCTGTCAGACCGGGCGTTCGCAATACTCGCGGCGAAAGTTTCGTGCGAACCCCATTTTGGGTTTGCCGCAATGGTGACGAAAGTCGGCCATAACGTCTGTGCCGACCAATATTCCGTCAAGATATGTTTCGAAGGCTGAACTGTCATGTTCTCTAATCCCTGTGCGCTAATCGTGGACCCAAGCAATGCATACGGCTAGCATCGGAGATCAAACAGCAAGAAGGGAGAATCACATGTCGAAGTTCACCAACAGAACAGCTGTCCATGGGGTTGCTGCACTCGTAATCTGCTGTTTCGCGGCAATCGTTCAGGCACAATCGGCAGGCGATGAGATGTCGTTCTTCATCACTAGTGTAGGCAAAGGAGACGGTGCCAATCTAGGCGGCCTCGACGGCGCCGATGCTCATTGTAATGCACTTGCTTCTGCGGTCGGTTCTTCCAAAACTTTTTCGGCCTATCTGAGCACGTCAATGTCCATTGATCGCAGCACCGACCCGATGACAATAACCAACGGTATTTCGGCACGCGACCGAATCGGGGCGGGTCCATGGTACAATGCCAAGGGAGAACTCATCGCCAACAATGTAGAAGACCTACACAGCGACAGCGTGAACATTAGTATTCTGACCGCACTCGATGAAAACGGTAACCCTGTAAATGGGCGTGGTAGTCAGCCGAACAAACATGACATTTTGACTGGCTCCGATTCTGCCGGACATTTCTCGACGGCAGGTGGCGATACGACATGCAGCAACTGGACTTCGAATAGTGAAGACGGGTCCGCGATTGTCGGACATCATGACCGTGTGGGTCTCAATGATGCGCGAAACATGGTGTCTTGGAACTCGTCGCACGGCTCGCGTGGTTGTGGAGAAGAACATCTGCCACGTTCTGGCGGGGCGGGTCTGTTTTATTGCTTCTCAACGGACTGATCAGACAGCGCTGGTGCGTGTGCCTCCCGCATTGCCGCTAGTATTCACCAGGTCAATTTTTCGGGGCGCATTCTGGAAGCGCTCGTTGTCGCCATCGTAAGCAATGAGCGCTGTTTCATGCGTCCAGATTGTCCAATCTGGATGCACCGAAAGCTCCGTTCGAAATTCGGACTATGACCTTGCCTTGAATGGCCGGTTTGACGAAATAAGTTGCACCGCAGCGATGCGCGTGCAGCAGCTGCTCACCGATGCTGCGTCAGCAATAGCAGCAGTTGCATAAGGCTGCTTTGACCGCATAGCCGACACCAACCTAGATTTACTTTGCCTCTTGAACCAAGGCTACCCGGTGCGACTTGATGATTAACTTCAAACAAACTCGCGCATAAAGTCAAAGGCTCACGTCAGCTCTCCAAAAGAAAAACAGCGGCCCGTTAGAGCCGCTGTTTTCCGAATTTCAGTTCTGTCCGGATCAATCCAGTGTCCGGGTGACCTCTTCGCGCTCGAAGATTTCGATGACGTCTCCGGCGCGGATATCGTCATAGTTCTCGAATGCCATACCGCATTCCTGACCCGACTGAACCTCGGCCACTTCGTCTTTGAAGCGCTTCAGCGTCTTCAGCGTGCCTTCGTGGATCACCACGTTGTCGCGCAGCAGGCGGACACCTGCGGAACGACGCGCCACGCCTTCTGTAACCAGACAGCCAGCAACCTTGCCAACGCCTGTAACCTTGAAGACTTCGCGGATCTCGGCATAACCGATGAACTTTTCGCGGATCTCGGCGCTCAACAGGCCTGATGCGGCGGCTTTCACGTCGTCGACCAGATCGTAGATCACCGAGTAGTAGCGGATTTCCACGCCCTTTTGGTTCGCGGTGTTCCGGGCTGAAGCATTGGCACGCACGTTGAAGCCCAAGATCGGGGCTCCGGACGCTTCCGCCAAGCCGACATCCGTTTCGGTGATCGCGCCGACGCCTGAATGCAGCACCCGCACGCGCACTTCGTCGTTGCCGATCTTCTCCATCGCCTGAACGATGGCTTCGGCAGAACCTTGCACGTCCGCTTTCATCAGAATTGGCAGTTCGGTGACGTTTTCGTCTTCCTTGGCCTTTTGCATCAGCTGTTCAAGGGTGGTTGCGGCACCGGCGGCGGCGCGTTTGTCCTTGGCGGCCTGTTCACGGTAGGCGGCGATTTCACGCGCCTGCGCTTCAGTCTCGGTCACGTTCAGAACGTCCCCGGCCTCGGGCGTGCCATTCAGACCCAGAACCTCAACCGGAACCGAGGGGCCTGCCTCTTTGACGCGTTCGCCCTTGTCGTTGATCAGTGCACGGACTTTACCGTATTGCTCACCCACAACAAAGATATCGCCCTGACGCAATGTACCGGTTTGAACCAGAACGGTAGCAACAGGTCCACGGCCCACATCCAACTGCGCCTCGATCACGGCACCCTGGGCGGCGCGATTCGGGTTGGCTTTCAGCTCAAGAATTTCGGATTGCAACGCGATGGCTTCCAGCAGCTCATCCAGACCCTGACCGGTGATGGCGGACACTTCGACGTCCTGAACCTCACCCGACATTTTCTCAACGATGACTTCGTGCTGCAGCAGATCGGTGCGAACCTTGTCCGGGTTCGCATCCGGCTTGTCGACCTTGTTGATCGCAACGATCATCGGGACACCCGCCGCTTTGGCGTGGTTGATCGCCTCGATCGTCTGCGGCATCACCGCGTCATCCGCAGCAACAACCAGAACCACGATATCCGTGACCTGTGCCCCGCGCGAACGCATCGAGGTAAAGGCCGCGTGGCCCGGCGTATCCAGGAAAGACAGCGTTGTGCCGCCATCGGTTTTCACCTGATAAGCGCCAATATGCTGGGTAATACCCCCGGCCTCACCCGCCACAACGCGAGCGTCGCGGATCGCGTCCAGCAACGAGGTCTTACCGTGGTCAACGTGACCCATGATGGTAATGACCGGCGGACGCGACTGCAGATCGCCTTCGCTGTCTTCGATCTCTTTGATGACGTCCTCGACGTCAGAGGCCGAGACGCGCGTGACCTTGTGGCCAAATTCTTCGATGATCAGTTCCGCAGTATCAGCGTCAATGGTCTGGTTCTGCGTGACCATCATGCCCATGTTCATCAGCGATTTGACAACGTCCGCGACACGCTCGGCCATACGGTTGGCCAGCTCGGACACGACAATCGCCTCGGGCAGCTGTACGTCACGGATAACCTTTTCCCGCTCGACCGCGCCGCCCATGGCTTTCTGACGCGCGCGCTCTTGCTTACGCTTCATGGCTGCCATCGAACGCTGGCGGTTGCCTTCACCACCGGTCGCCTGACCCAGAGTCAGCTTGCCTGAACGGCGGTTATCGTCACGGCCCTTGGTGCGCGTGCCGCGCTGTTCACGCTCGCGATCCTGCTTGCGTGGCGTTGCTGCGGGCGCAGGCTTGCTGGCCGGGCTGCGGGCGGCTTTTGGCTCTTCAGGAGTCGGGGTCGCCGCGACACGCTTAGCGGCATCTTCAGCCTCTTTGCGCTTGCGTTCTTCCTCTTCGGCCTTGGCGCGCGCGCGTTCTTCGGCCTCGCGCTGTTCGCGCTCTTTGGCCTCTAGTTCCGCACGGCGACGGGCACGCTCTTCCTCGCGCGCTTTTTCAGCGGCCTGACGCTCGGCGGCCTCTTCGACCTCACGCGCCTTGGCAGCCTGCAGCGCCTTCATCCGGCGCGCCATTTCCACGTCGGAAATCCCGGCTGGACGACGCGACGGATCACCTGATGGCGTAGCTCCACCACCGGTTTTGGCCGCACCCGGCTTGGGGACCACCACGCGCTTGCGTTTGGTTTCCACCACGACATTCTTGGTACGTCCGTGGCTGAAACTTTGTTTCACATTTCCGGGGCGCGCCCCGCCACGAAGACCCAATGTCTTTTTGCCGTCACTATCGCTCATAAAGCTTCTTACCCTTCCGCGCGGCCCTTGCCGCCGTCATCCGTTTCGCGCAAGCCATGCAGGCGCTGCGCTTCCTCTACAACACGTTTGGCGAGTCCGCCAGAGGCCAAGGCCGCATGAATCACGGTTTGGCGCCCAAATGCCGCCCCAAGTTCGTCTGCGGTCAACCAGCCGATGTATTTCCCAAAGTGCGGCGTGCTGAGTTTCGACTTGCCGCGCCCCGATCCATCGGACGCCTGAAGCAATATCTGGGCCTCTTCCCGGTCCAGCATTGCCTTGACCTTTTCATAGCCAGCAACCGCATCACCGGACTTGCGCGCGAGGCTCAAAAGCTCGATCACGCGCCGCGCAATCTGCTTTTCAACCTCATCGGCCAGATCCTTTGACACAGTGACCTGCGCCTTGAACCCCCGCGCGAACAATTTCTTGCCGATGGCTTTGTCCAACGCGCTGCGGTCGGCCGAGACATAAACACCGCGCCCCGGCAGTTTTGCCGCGACATCAGGAAAGACCTGACCGTCTGGCCCGACCACAAAGCGGATCAGCCCATATCTAGGCTGAACCTCGCCAGTGGCAATGCACTTGCGTTCGGGTCCGTCAGACCGATCCTTATGGACGCCACCGCGACCCATGTGCGCCACCCGAAGCCTGCGATCAGGCCTCGGCTTCCTCGTCGGCCGCTACGCCGTCTTCTTCAGCCTGCTCCAGTTCGGCAGGATCAACCCAGCCCAACATGATGCGTGCGGTCATGACCAGATCCTGCGCCTCTTCCAGCGTTATGCCAAAAGGCTCCAGAACGCCGTCATCCTTGATACGCTCACCATCAACTGTGGTCCAACCACCAGCCAGTTCCCAGTCAGCGCAGGTGGCAAAATCTTCCAACGTTTTCACGTCGTCCTTGGCCAGCGCCTCTACCATCTGGGGTGTCAGACCTTCGAATTCAATAAGGCTGTCCTCGACACCCAGCTCACGCGCTGCATCCAGCGCCGCTTTGGCCTGTGCTTCCAAGTGTTCACGCGCACGGGTCTGCAGTTCCTGCGCGGTGCCATCGTCGACGCCGTCAATGACCAACAGCTCGTCGAGCTCGACATAAGCGACTTCTTCCAAGTTGGTAAACCCTTCCGAGACCAGCAGCTGCGCAAAGAACTCGTCCAGATCCAGGCTTTCCATGAACAGGCTGGTGCGGGCTTCGAATTCTTTCTGACGGCGCGCCGATTCTTCGGCTTCGGTCATGATATCAATGTCCAGATTGGTCAGCTGGCTGGCCAAACGCACATTCTGACCGCGACGGCCAATGGCAAGGCTCAGCTGTTCTTCGGGAACCACAACTTCGATCTTGCCCGCTTCTTCATCCAGAACAACCTTGGACACCTCGGCAGGCTGCAGCGCATTCACCAGGAAGGTGGGCTGATCTTCGTTCCATGGAATGATGTCGATCTTTTCACCCTGCAGTTCATTCACGACGGCCTGCACACGGCTGCCGCGCATACCAACGCAGGCACCGACAGGGTCGATCGAGCCGTCATAGGAAATGACAGCGATCTTGGCGCGCGATCCGGGATCACGAGCAACAGCTTTGACCTCGATGATGCCGTCATAGATTTCCGGCACTTCCATCTTGAACAGTTCAGCCATGAATTCAGGCGCGGTGCGCGACAGGAAGATCTGGTGGCCACGAACCTCGCGACGAACTTCCTTGATATAGGCGCGCACACGGTCATTGGGGCGATAGCTTTCGCGGCCAATCTTGTCGTTGCGGCGCAGAACAGCCTCGGCACCGCCCAGATCGACGATGACATTGCCGAACTCTTCGCGCTTGACCGCACCGTTGATGATGGTACCTGCGCGATCCTTGAAGTCTTCGTACTGGCGATCGCGCTCGGCTTCGCGAACCTTTTGCAGAATCACCTGCTTAGCGGATTGCGCCGCGATCCGGCCCATTTCGACCGGAGGCACTTCTTCGACATAGACGCTACCGACTTCCGGCGCTTCCATGTATTGCTTGGCCTGCTCGACGGTCATCTCGGCCTGATAGTTCTCAAGCTCTTCATCCTCAACCACGGTGCGGACGCGGGTAAAGGTCGCTTTACCGGTCTTGCGGTCGATGCTGACGCGGATATCCATCTCGGCGCCGTAGCGGCTTTTGGCGGCACGGGCGAGCGATTCTTCCATCGCTTCGACAACCAGACCGGGGTCGATCATCTTTTCGCGGGCCACGGCCTCGGCGGTCTGCAGCAGCTCCAGCTGGTTGGCTGAGGTGATTGCCATCAGTTCGTCTCCTCTTCGGACCCTTCGGTCTCAATCTCGTCGAAAGCGTTTTCGTTCAGGGCACCGGCGTCCTTGCGCTGGCGCAGCATCTCTTTGATCAGATCATCGGTCAGGACCAGCTTGGCATCGCTTAGCCAGTCAAACTGCAAGCCGATGGTGATCGTCTCATCTCCCTCGGAGATATTGATCAAAACCTCATCGCCTTCGATCCCGGCCAGCTCACCTTTGAAGCGGCGACGGCCTTCGATCAGTTCGGCGGTTTCAATCTTTGCCTCATAGCCCTCGAACATCTCAAAATCCTTGAGACGTGTCAGAGGCCGGTCGATGCCGGGGCTGGACACTTCCAGCGCATAGGCGTCAAGGATCGGATCTTCGACATCCAACGTGGCACTGACTGCGTTCGATATCTCGGCGCAATCATCCACTTCGATGCCACCATCGGGCTTGTCGGCCATGATCTGCAAGGTGGTCTGCTTGCCGCTCATCAGGCGGATACGGACCAGCTCATACCCCAGATCTTCGATCACTGGGGTGATGATCTCGGCCAGTCTCCGATCAATGGCAGCTTTGGCTATCAGTTCGTTTGTCATCAGCTACTTTACCCTGTCAGTCGGGCACAAAAAAACGGGCGCGCGGCCCGTCGAAATTCCCGGTGGAGCCCCAGACCAGAAGTCTGACACGCCGCTGTTGCAACTGCATATACGCAGGGTTTCCCGAGTCTGCAACCCCCGGCAGGAACCCTGACCGGAATTTACGCCAACCACCACCGTTCAGCGATGCGTCCGTCGTCCAGCGCGCGCGCGCCACCGATCTGCTGGGGCATACCAACATGAGCAGCCGCCGCCAGCGCAATATCCGATTCGCTGGGGTGAAGGCGCAGACCGCGCAGCCCATTCAAGCCTTCGGATGATGGCAGGGCAGCAATATCCACATAGCCATCCCGCAATGCTTCGGCCCGGACGCGGGCATCAGGAATGACGATAATCTCAAAAGCATCCGCCCAGCCGGCCTGAGTGCTCTTATAATGGTCAACAACTTTGCGGCCCAGAAAGTGGCGATCATCCTCAGCCCGTTCGACACGGTAGCATCCGGTGCCATTGGCGATCTGCAGCGGTTTGACGCTCTGACCAGCCCGCGGGATGACAAATTGACTTTCGGCCAGCAGGAAAGGCAGGCCGGGATTAGGTTTGGACAGTTCAAGATGCAGCCGGTTAGGGGCCAGCGCTTCGGCGCGCCCGACTTCGGCCAAAACCGCCATCACATCAGCGATATCCAATGCTACGCCGTCGTGGAACACCGCATCATCGCGCAGATCAAACGTCCAGATCCGGGCATCCGTATCGGTCTGCCATCCTGTCGCCAGCTCACCTCGCAAGGTACCGTCCGGTGCGATTTCGGTCAGCGTGTCAAACACCGCCCCCCGTGCAACTTGTTCAAGACTGTCGTCACGCGGCACCGCAAGCCGCAGGGTTCCGCCCGGCTTGGGCGTATTCGCCAGTGACGCACCTGTTGCGGCCAACAGCGCCGCAGCGGCACCTGATGCAAACAACGCGCGGCGGTCAATGCGGGTCATGCTACCCCCTCGGCCACGCGGTTCATAATGCGGACCAGTTCGGCACTGATGCCGGGTTCAGACAGGGCATGGCCCGCCTGACGGACCATCTTCAATTCGACATTCGGCCAGCGCTCGGCCAGGTTCCAAGCAGAATGCGGTGGGCAGATCATGTCATAGCGCCCCTGAACGACATGGCCGGGAATATGAGCGATCCGATCCATCTGCTCCAGAATCTGCCCGTCCTGATCAAGGAAAGCCCGATTGATGAAATAGTGATTCTCAAGCCGGGCAAAGGCGCGCGCATACTCACCCGGGCTTTCTCCGGTGGATCCGTTCGAATGGATTGACGCCAGCGCATTTTCCCAGGCGGACCAGGCCCGTCCGTACAGAACCTCAGTCGCCCGATCCCCTGAGAACAGACGTTTGTTATAGGCCCCAATCGTGTCGGAAAGCTCAGTCTCGGAGAGCAGAGCGGTGAACTTGGACCATTGCTCGGGCCAGAACTTGCCCGCGCCACCACCATAGAACCAGTCCAGCTCGGCCTGCGTTGCCAGAAACACGCCGCGCAATATCAGCCTATTCACCCGGTCGGGATGCGCCTGCGCATAGATCAACGCCAGGGTTGCGCCCCAGCTTCCACCGAAAACGGCCCAATCACTGATGTTCAACAGGGTGCGCAGCCGTTCGATATCGGCCACCAGATGCCAGGTTGTGTTGTCTGTGACCGACGCGTGCGGGCGCGAGCGTCCACAGCCTCTCTGATCAAACAGAATCACCCGAAAGACGTCCGGATCGAAATAGCGCCGCATTGCGGGGCTGCATCCGCCACCTGGGCCTCCGTGCAACACGACCACCGGCAGGCCATCCGGATTGCCGCATTGTTCCATATAGATAAGGTGACCATCGCCCACATCGACCATGCGCTGATCGAACGGGTCGATCGGCGGGTAAAGATATTGCACTGCGCGCTTTTGGTCCGGGTACTTGTCCATTATGGCCCTATATAGTCCTTAAACGTAAAAGAGCATACGGAGACAGGAATGCAAGCGCATCCGAACACGGTAGACCCGTCCGAGATCGCAAAATTCGAGGCGATGGCAGCAGAATGGTGGGATCCGCATGGGAAATTCAAACCTCTGCACATGCTGAACCCCTGTCGTCTGGATTATATCACACAGCAAATCGCAGGCGAATTTGACCGTGATCTGAAGGCCCCGCGCCCGTTCGAGGGCCTGCGCCTGCTGGATATCGGATGTGGAGGAGGCTTGCTGAGCGAACCCATGGCTCGCCTTGGCGCCGAGGTCGTGGGCGCCGATGCCGCCGAGGGCAATCTGCCCGTCGCCCGCATCCATGCCGAGCAATCGGGGCTTGGGATCGACTATCGCCACACCACTGCCGAGGATATGGCCGCCGCAGGTGAGCAGTTTGATGTGATTCTGAACATGGAGGTGGTCGAACATGTGGCCGACCCGCTCAGCTTTCTGACTGCCACGCGGGATTTGCTGAAACCCGGCGGACTTGAGATTTGTTCGACCATCAACCGCAACCCGAAATCCTATGCGATGGCTATCTTTGGTGCCGAGGTGATCATGCGCTGGCTGCCGCGCGGCACGCATGAGTGGAACAAGTTCATCACCCCTGACGAGTTGTTCGACCTGTTGCGTCAAGCCGGGTTGGACCCGGTGGACCGCAAGGGTTTCGTGTTCAACCCGATACTATGGAGCTGGTCGATCTCGGACCGGGATTTGAGCGTAAATTATGTGACGGCGAGCGTGAAGCCGGGGTGAACCTACTCCCCCTCCAACTGCAACCGCAAATCCCGCAGTACGGGCAGGGTGCTGCGGACCCGCTCCAGCCCCAGCTCTCCGACCACGCGGTTGATCAGCGGCGCAATGGAGGAGATCGCCTGATCCCGAGCACTCCGCCCAGCGGGGCTGATGGCGACCATCTTGCGGCGGGCGTCGTCCCAGTCGGGGCGGATGTGGATATATCCGGCCCATTCCAGCTTGGCCAAGGTATTGGTCATGGCACCTCGGGTCACGTGAAACGTATCGGCTAGCTGTGCCGGGCTGCGTTCGTTGCCGACAAAGACAAGATGGTTCAAAACCGAGAAATGCGAAATTTCCATGCCCCTGGGCAGCACCCGGCTGAGCCGGTTCCGCAATAACTGGTCTGCGGTCAGGATCTCGCTGAACAGCGTGACCGCGAGGGCATTGGTATCGTTTGTCATAGTCCAGATTCTGGATCAGGGGCCGTCAAAGGGACGGACATGTGTCAGCGAAGGCACGCGGCTTCGTGCTTCTGTAACAGAACTATCATCCAAATTGAAAAAGTGAATGCCCTGATCGGTCCCTGCGTCGATGACGACCTCTCCCCATGGGGCGACGACCATGCTGTGACCGTAGGTTTTGCGGGTCTTTCCCCTGGTTTTAGGGTGTTCACCGGTCTGCGCCGGGGCCAACACCCAGCATCCGTTTTCAATCGCCCGCGCCCGCAACAGCGATTTCCAATGGGCCTCACCCGTGACCGGAGAAAAAGCGGCTGGAACCGTCAGAATGCGCGCTCCAGCCTGCGCCAGAGATGCGTACAGTTTGGGGAAGCGGATATCATAACATATACTCAGACCCACCTTGCCGAAATCTGTCTCGGCTATGACCGCCCGTGTGCCGGGACGGTAGTTTTTGGACTCGCGAAACGTCTCGGCCTCGGACACCTGCACGTCGAACATATGGATCTTGTCATACCACGCCACGATCTGCCCCTGAGGATCAATCATGAAAGACCGATTGGCAAACCGACCATCCGCATCATGTGTTTTGATCGCCAACGAGCCGATCAATAACCAGATCCCCAGGCTCGCGGCCTGCTCGCGCAGCCCCGCAAGTGTCAGGTCGTCTTCTTCGTATTGCAGGATTTCCCGCTGCCGTGTGGACGAGGTGGACACGCAATTCGTCACCTCGGGCGTCAGAACGAACCGCGCACCCTGCCCTGCTGCTTCGGACATCAGGGCGCGCACCATTTTCAGGTTTTCAGCCGGATCATCCGACGAGGTGATCTGAAGCAGGGCGCTCTTCATCAGGCCGCCAGCAAACCGTCCAGCTTGCCCTGACGTTCCAGCTCATACAGGTCGTCGCATCCACCCACATGCTGCGATCCGATAAAGATCTGGGGTACGGTGCGCTTGCCACCGGCGCGCTGGATCATTTCAGGTTTGCGTTTTGGGTTCCTCAGCACATCGACTTCCTGAAACTCGACGCCCTTCTGATTCAACAGCCGTTTTGCAGCGTGACAGAAGCCACAGAGCGGCGAGGTATATATTTCTACCGATTTCATATTCCGTACCTTTGGGTTTCGCACAATCCTGGGCGAGTTAGGTATCCTTGGCAACGCGCGCTAGGGTCAACACAAAAATATGATTTGCCCCGGATGCACGACAGACACGTGCACATGAGGTCAATGTTGCGCCTGATGTCATGACATCATCGACCAGCAGAATATCGCGCCCCTGCATCTGCCGAAGCCGCCTGGGATGCGCTGCAATCGCATTCTCCAGCGTTTCCATGCGCTGTGCGGATGTTTTTCCATCCAAAACCGGCGTTCTTGTCCGTCGGACCAGAAGGTCCGGACAGGCCTCCAACCCGGTTTGCCGCCCCAGATGCTGCGCTAACAGGGCGGATTGGTTGTACCTGCGTTTCAGCAACCGGGACCAATGCAGCGGTACCGGCACGATCAGCATGTCCTCGCGAAACAAATCCCGACCCGCCAGGGCCATCCAGCGCGCCGCAGGGCGTGCAAGCTCGGGCCGGTCCCCATGTTTCAGAGCCAGAATCAGGGATCGCGCCTTGCCATCATACAAAAGCGCAGACCGCCCATCGCGCCAGGGGCGCGGCGTTTTCATACAGTCATCACATTCGATTCGGTGGCCATCGGCCTCACCCGGCAAGGGCACGCCGCAGCTTTCACATACAGCGCCACCGATAAAGGGCGTTTCACGCCAACAGGAGCCACAGAGGCCGAAATCCGCCTCGGTCAAATCACCGCATCCCAGACAGCGCGGGGGATAGATCATCTGGACAGCGGTTTGAATCCGCTGCCACATGCGATAGTTGCGCCCTATGAAACTGCCTGATTCCAACGCACCCTCACTGTTCGACCGCGCAATCCTTGCACGGCGTCGGTCCCGCGCACGGGAAGATGCCTTGTTCTTGCACCGTGCCACAATTGACGAGGTTCAGGATCGGCTCGCCTTGGTTAATAAAAGCTTTACGGCCCCGGCGATCGTGACCCCTTTTGCGCAAGTCTGGCAGGATGTGTTGCCAATGACGCGGATCATCCCGGATAACGAGGTGCTGGACCTGACCCCCGGTGCCCATGATCTGGTGATCCATGCCATGGCTTTGCACTGGGCCAATGATCCGGTTGGGCAGTTGATCCAGTGTCACCGCGCGCTGCAGCCTGATGGGCTGTTACTGGTGATCTGTCTGGGCGGTGAAACCCTGCATGAACTACGCGCCTCACTTGGGCAGGCCGAGGTTGAGGTCACGGGCGGCCTCAGCCCCCGCATCGCGCCTATGGCCGAGCTGCGCGATCTGGGTGGGTTGCTGCAACGGGCGGGCCTGGCTCTGCCAGTGGCGGATACCGCCAGGCTGACGGCAGAATATCGCGATCTTACTCATCTGATGCATGACCTACGGGCAATGGGTGAAACCAACAGCCTGCAAAACCGCATGAAACACCCCACAAACCGGCAGGTCTTTGCCCGGGCGCAACACATCTATGCCAACCATTTCAGCACTGATCAAAAACGCCTCAAGGCGACATTCGAGCTGGTCTGCCTAACCGGCTGGTCGCCCGATGAAAGCCAGCCAAAACCGCTGCGTCCGGGCTCGGCCCAGATGCGGCTTGCGGATGCTCTGGGCGCAAGCGAAGGCAAACTGTCCGATTGACGAATGCGGAATTCCGGTTATCTCAGCCCGAAGCAAAGACATCTCAGGAAGTGAAACATGTTTGACGCCACACGCCCCGATCATGCCCCTGCGGATCACCCCAAAGTCAAAACGGGCCGCGTCGGCATCCTGCTGGCCAATCTCGGCACCCCCGACGATTACAGCTATTGGCCCATGCGCCGTTATTTGAACGAGTTTCTGTCGGACCAGCGCGTGATCGACTATCCCAAGTGGAAATGGCAACCAATCCTGCAGGGGATCATCCTGACCAAACGGCCCTTCAGCTCGGGTGAGGCGTACAAGTCGATCTGGAACCACGACAAGGGCGAAAGCCCGCTGATGACGATCACCAAAGAGCAGACCGCCAAGATGCGGGACGCGATGACGGAACGCTATGGCGACAGGGTCATGGTCGAGTTCTGCATGCGCTATGGCAACCCATCGACCAAATCAAAGGTCCGGGAAATGGTCGCAGCGGGCTGCGACCGGATTCTGTTCTTTCCGCTTTACCCGCAATACGCAGGCGCCACGACGGCCACGGCCAATGATCAGTTTTTCCGCGCCCTGATGGATGAAACGTGGCAACCCGCCAGCCGCACCGTGCCCGCCTATTTTGACGAACCCGCCTATATCGATGCTTTGGCCGGGTCTGTGGAAAAAGCCTATGCCGCGATGGAAGATAAGCCGGATGTGCTGGTCTGTTCCTACCACGGCATGCCGGAACGCTACCTGCTACAGGGCGACCCCTATCACTGCCAATGCGCAAAAACGACTCGGTTGCTGAAAGAAAGGTTGGACTGGTCGGACGACCAGCTTGTATCGACCTTCCAGTCACGATTCGGCCCGGAAGAATGGCTCAAGCCATATACGGTCGACCACGTGGCCGAACTGGCAAAACAGGGTAAGAAGAAGATCGCCGTTATCGCACCAGCGTTTTCCGCCGATTGCATCGAAACGCTGGAAGAGATCAACGAAGAGATCAAAGAGAGTTTTGAGGACGCGGGCGGCGAAAGCTTTACCTATATCCCATGCCTGAACGATGACGAATCGCACATAGCGGCCCTGGGCAAGGTGATCGAGGATAATTTGAAGGGTTGGCTGGACTAAGCCACCCAGTCGACTAGGCGCAAAAAAAGGCGGTGGAAAGCTCCACCGCCTTTTCTTTAGATATCGCTTGTCGAATTAGCTTGCTGCAACAGCTGCGGCAACAACAACCAACAGGATCAGCGGCAGGATGATGCCGTTTGACGAACCCTGAGTTTCTTCAACAACAACAGGTGCTTCAACAACCGGCTCTTCCAGGTTGCCTGCATAAGCGGTCGAAGCAGCAGCAGTCAGTGCAGCGGCGAGAACGAGTTTCTTCATATTAACCTCCAGGATACGCACGGTTCCGTATAGTGAAACCATGCACTCAAGACTTACCTCGTGTTTTTTTCTAATCAGCTATCCAACTGGAATGCAAATGGAAGTTGCGTCACAAGCGGGTACCTGCGCGGAAATGTCGTCAAATTAGCAACACTTGCGTGCCAACCTTGGCCATTGAGAACAGTTCGGCAATATCGTTGTTGAAAAGACCGATGCACCCATTCGAAGATCGACGCCCGATTTTGCGCGTATCATGGGTTCCGTGAATTCGGTAATATTTCCAGCTTAGATATAAAGCATGTGTTCCCAATGGGTTATCCGGACCCGGCGGGATATAGTCTGGCCATTCCGGATTTCTTTTCTTCATCGAAGGTGTTGGCGACCAGCTTGGGCCTTCGACCTTGCGGATCACGCTGGTCCGGCCGCGGCGCGTCAGCTCTTCGGTCAGGGGAACCGACGACGGGTATAGTTTGTACACCGATTGATCGTCAGACCAGTAATGCAGCGCCCGCGATACTGTATCGACAAGGATAGCGCCGTTTTTCGTGTTGGAAAAATAGGGCTGCCAGTCCAGCGCCCTGAAGCCAGAGATGTTACGGCGCACCGCGGGTTCGTCCTCGGGTGCGGGGCGCAGCGGGTCTCCGGGGGTGTATTGGGCAATCGCAGGCGAGGCGACCAGAGCCGAGACACCCGCGACGAATCCGCGTCGGGTTGTATGAGTAATGCTTTTCTTGACCATGATCGCAGGTCCTTTTCACAGAAAATCTAAAAATCCTGTGCATTTTATTGCCAGAATGCTTCAGTCGCAATTGAAACCGGCAGAATCACGCAGAACAAAGCCATTGTGCGTTTGCCCACAGCCTTCTGTCACGCTATGCCGTATGGCAACACAATAATCAGGTCGATCATGACGCGCATCATTTCATTACTGTTTGCTAGCTTTATTGCACTGGCCGCCTGTACGCCGGGTGGATCCCCAACCTATGGGGCAGATGGGCGCCCCCTGCCAACGGTGTACAAGATCCGTGGCAATCCAGAAAAGCTGCAATTCCGGATGTTGGATTCGGTTAACGCCCTCCGCCAGGCATCGGGCCTTCAGCCGGTACAACTGAATGCTCAGCTCAATGCCGCGGCCGCCACCCATTCCAAGGATATGGCGCGACAGAATCGGCCCTGGCACTTTGGCTCGGACGGATCTTCGCCGTTGGATCGGGCGACGCGCGTCGGCTATTACGGCACCTTCCTCGGCGAGGCGATCTCGGAAACCTATGAGACCGAGACCGAAACGCTGGCCGCCTGGATGCAGGAACCCGGACCGCGAAATGTCATCATGGATGCCAAAGCCACTCAGATGGGCTTTGCCTGGCACCAGGAGAACGGCGGGAAAATCTGGTGGACCCTGGAAATGGGAACCGGCGGTTAAAACGCAGAAGCCCCCGAAAACCGGGGGCTTTTTTATTGCCTTTGGGGCAGTTAAGCCGCCTGGACCGACTGCGCCTCGGTCAAAATTGCATAGAGCTTGACCGGATCAGGATTGGCGCGCAGCTTTGCGCAGACCGACGTATTGCGCAGCGTTCTGGACACCAGCGCAAGCGCCTTTAGGTGGTCCACACCTGCCTCTTCCGGGGCAAACAACGCAAAAGCGACATCAACCGGCTGGCGGTCTACCGCACCAAAATCAATCGGCTTTTCCAGCATTACGAAAACGCCAGCCACTTCGGCCAGATCACCCAGCCGCGCATGTGGCAGGGCAACTCCATGACCAACGCCTGTTGGGCCAAGGCTCTCCCGCTCGAGCAGGCCATCCACAACAACCTGCGCGTCAAGACCAAGGGCCCCCTCGGCAACATCGCCGATTTCCTGAAACAACCGCTTCTTGCTGGAAGCGGCGGACAATACACGTACCGCCTCGGGCTTCAGTATGCTCGAAAGCTCCATGATCACGCTCCATGGCCTTGCCCCTGCTTGCGCAGGGGCTTGCCTTGCTATTCTTGCCTGTTACGGATCAATCCAGCCAATGTTGCCGTCCTCACGGCGATACACGACATTCAATCCGTCCTTGTTTTCATTCCGGAACACCAGCACCGGGGCGCCGGCTAGTTCCATCTGCATTACGGCTTCACCAACACTCAACGATGGGATCTTGGTTTCCATCTCAGCCACGATCATCGGCTGCAGCGTTTCAGGTTCATCAGCCGACTCTGATTCGTCAGAGGCGAGGATATAAGAGGAAGCACCAAAGAGTTCAACCGGCTCGGATCGGTCCTTGTGATGGTCCTTGAGGCGGCGCTTATACCGGCGCAACTGCGTTTCCATCTTGTCACAGCAGGCCTCGAATGCTGCGTAGATTTCGATAGCGTGGGCCTTGGCCTGCGCAGTCAGGCCGGTCGAAAGATGCACGGTGGCTTCGCAAACATACTCATGCGCAGAACGGGAAAAGACGACATTGGCGTCGGTCGGGCGCTGGGCATATTTTCCAACAACCTCCCCTAGCTCGGTCTGCACATGGGTCTGCAGCGCCTCGCCGATGTCGATCTGTTTTCCGCTAATTTGGTAACGCATGTGATCTCCTTCACAATTCACACCCATTTTGACGCTGCGTTACGCAGCGCACGTGTTTTTATCGGGTGGGGGATATCGGCATATTCCGCAGTTGCTGAGAAACGTACCCCTTAGCAAAGGTGCACCGCGATCCCGACTGGAACTGAAGAAATGCCATAACCCAATTGAGGCAAGAGACGGCGGCAGAGTCAATCAAAACAGGCGTGTATATACGTGATTTCAGCCATGCGCTGGGCGCAATTCCGCGCAAGCCTATGAAATACGGAAGTTTTCGCCCAAATAGACCCGGCGGACATTTTCGTTCTCGACGACTTCATCCGGCGTGCCCGACATCAGCACCTGACCATCATGCAGGATATAGGCCCGGTCCACGATTTCCAGTGTTTCGCGCACGTTATGGTCAGTGATCAGCACGCCGATGCCGCGCTTTTTCAGGTCCGCTACCAGATGGCGGATATCGCCGACGCTGATCGGGTCCACGCCTGCAAACGGCTCGTCCAGCAACAGATATTTCGGATCAGCCGCAAGACAACGGGCAATTTCGACACGGCGACGCTCGCCACCGGACAATGCCAATGCCGGGGCGCGGCGCAGATGTTCGATCGAAAAATCGGACAACAGCTCTTCCAGCCGCTCTTTCCTGCGATGGCTGTGCTTCACGGTGATGTCCAGAACGGCGGCAATGTTGTCCTCGACACTCATCCCGCGGAAAATCGACATCTCTTGTGGCAGATATCCGATCCCAAGCCGCGCGCGCCTATACATCGGCAGGGTCGTCACGTTTTGGCCGTCAATGGTCACAGTGCCAGCTTCGGGAAAGACAAGCCCGGCGACCGAATAGAACGTTGTGGTCTTGCCTGATCCGTTCGGACCCAACAAGGCAACCACCTCGGACCGGCCCAACGTCATCGAGACTTCGCGTATCACGGTCTTCTTACGGTATGATTTCCGCAGTTTCTCGATCCTGAGGCCGGAACCGCCTTCGGCCACAGACAAATTCGGACGCTCCATCAGTTGCTATCCGGATTCAGAATGGTTTTGACGCGGCCAGTCATCTTTGCCGTTCCGGTCGTCAGATTGGCATTCATCTGATCGCCGCTGATAACGCTGGGGCCTTGCGTCAAAAGCACATTTCCGCGCATCACGATTTCGCCCGAGTCGATTGTGTATTCGGCCCAGTCGCCTTCGGCTGCATCAGGCGGGCTGACAAGAACCACATCATTTGTCGCCTCCATCCGCTCGATTCCGGACCTGTCGGCATTGTAGATGACCAGGACCCGCTCGGCGGTCAGGCGCATCTCACCCTGCACGATCAGGACGTTACCGATAAACTCGGCCGTGCCGTCTTCTTGATTGACGTTTAGGGATTCCGAGGTGACCTCGACCGGCTGGCTTGGATCCGCCTTGGCTGACCCGAAGGCGACCTGCGTTTCCTGTGCCGACGCCGAAAAGGCACCGACCATCAGCGCAAAACTAACAACAGCAAATCGCAAATCAATCACGGCTTATCTTTCTGTTTTTTCAGGCTCGTATACCAGCTTAACACCATCTGTAAAAAGAATATGGACCGGCCCATCCTTTTTTTCGGTTCCAAATGTCATCCGTCCCGCGGAAAAATCTCCGATGATGCCGGTGCCATCGACCTGACCCGGAGTGTCGCCGCGGATTTCATCCAGAGAGGTATTCAGAAGATCAGTTCTGACCTGAATTCCGTCTGTCGTCGTTATCAGGACGTCCCCAACAAACGTTGCGGAATTCTTGTCCGGGCGGATCATACCGGAATTTGAATCCATCGTTATGACGCCGCCATTCAACAATCCCAACCGCCCTCTAAACTCGGCAGTCGTGGGCAATGACCCTTCGCGCCCCTGGGTCGCTTGGGCCGCCTGAATTTGAACTTCCTCGCCTTTTCTGGTTGTTCCAAGATAATGGGGTTGCGTCACCACTTGGTCGGCCAGACGTTCATCTATGTCTTTTTGGGTAAACGGAACGGACACGCTGGTTTCGATGCTGCGTGACAGCAGGAAAACCGTCGACAGCAGCACAATGGCTGCCAAAGGCAGCAACACCTTCAGAAATTGCACCATCCGGGAATGTCCGTCCATCGAACGCCCCTCTACCCCAAACCAACGCGCAGGCAATCATGGATATGCAGCACGCCCAAGGCCTGGCGATCACTACCCTCCTCGACCACAAACAAAGAGGTGATCTTGCGGTCATTCATGATGGCCACCGCCTCTTCGGCCAACGCGCCGGGCGGGATGGTTGTTGGGTTCTGCGTCATTACCTTCTCGGCCGTTTTGCCCAGCAAGCCCTCCATATGACGCCGCAGGTCGCCATCGGTGATGATGCCCACCACCTGACCATGCGGATCGACAACCCCGGCAACGCCAAAGCCCTTGCGGCTGATCTCGATCAGCGCATCGCTCATGGGTGTTCCGACGGAAACCAGAGGCAACGCATCGCCCTTGTGCATCAGATCCTGCACCGTGCTCAGCTGTGCACCTAGTTTTCCACCGGGATGAAAGGCGCGGAAATCTTCGGGTTTGAAGTTGCGATACTTCATCAACGCTATCGCCAGCGCGTCGCCCATGGCCAAAGTCAACGTCGTGGAAATCGAAGGCACCATGCCATAGCCGCAGGCCTCGCCCAATGACGGGATCAATAGATGCACGTCTGCCTGTTTCATCAGCGTGCTTTCCGGCTTGCTGGACAGGCCAATCAGTGGAATGCCAAAGCGGCGGGTAAAAGCCAGCAGGTTGGCAAGCTCTGGCGCTTCGCCCGAATTCGAGATGGCCAGAACCACATCGCCTTTTGAAACCATGCCCAGATCGCCATGGCTGGCCTCGGCCGGGTGCACGAAATAGGCCGGTGTACCGGTGCTGGCCAGTGTGGCCGCGATCTTGTGCCCGATATGACCCGACTTGCCGATGCCGCTGATGATGATGCGGCCCGAGGCCTGCAAAATCAGCTGAACCGCTTGGGCAAAATGTTCATCCAGACCGTCGGCCAGTACCTCCAGCGCGCGGGCCTCGTCTGTCACCACCTGACGGGCGGTTCTCAGAAATGCTTCGGTATCAGTCATGAGTGCGCAAAAATATCCGTTTCTGGCCAACCGGCGAGATCGAGTTTCGCACGCATCGGCAAGAAGTCAAAACAGGCTTTCGCCATCTCGGTCCGGCCCTCTCGCGCCAGGCGCTTGTTCAACTCCTCCCGCAGGCGGTGCAGATACAGAACATCCGAGGCGGCATAGTCCAGCTGCGCCTCGCTCAACGTTTCGGCGCCCCAATCGCTCATCTGCTGCTGTTTCGAGATATCGACGCCGATCAACTCGTTGCACAGGTTTTTCAGCCCGTGCCGGTCGGTATAGGTGCGCACCAGACGGCTGGCGATCTTGGTGCAATAGACAGGCGCGGCTAACGCACCAAAGGCGTGATACATCGCGGCAATGTCGAAACGGCCAAAATGGAACAGTTTCAGCACATCCGGGTTTTCCAGCATGGCACACAAGTTCGGTGCCTCGGTCTGGCCCTTTTCGACCTGAACGATATGCGAATTGCCATCGCCGCCCGACATCTGGATCACGCAGAGGCGGTCGCGATGCGGGTTTAGACCCATGGTTTCACAGTCAATGGCCACCACCGGCCCCATATCCAACCCGTCCGGCAGGTCGTTTTTGTACAAATAGTTAGCCACCCGAGTATTCCTTTGCGCGGTATCGCCACCGAGATAGGCGCTTTATTCCCTAAACTCAACGCCATCCCTGTACGCCAGCCGGTTGCCGCTGTCGCAGTTGGTCAAGACCTAAATGAAGGTTTGGGGTGACAGAGCCTTTAGACTGCGGCAGATATCAATCAATGTTGAGCGTTCTTAGAAATCGGACCTATCGCCACCTGTTGGCCGCGCAGATCGTAGCCCTGACGGGCACTGGGCTGGCCACGGTCGCGCTGGGTCTGTTGGCCTTTGAACTGGCAGGGGATGCGGCCGGGCTGGTGTTGGGCACCGCGATGACCATCAAAATGGTGGCCTATGTCACGGTCGCGCCATTGGCGGCCGCGTTTGCCGAGCGGCTGGACCGGCGCAAGATGTTGGTGGTGCTTGACCTGATCCGTGCGGCTGTCGCGCTGTGTCTGCCTTTTGTGACCGAGGTCTGGCAGGTTTATGTCCTGATTTTCGTGCTGCAATCTGCCTCGGCCGGATTTACCCCTGCATTTCAGGCTACAATCCCCGATGTACTGACAGATGAGCGCGAATACACCCGCGCCCTGTCCCTATCGCGGATGGCATATGATCTGGAGAGCCTGCTAAGCCCCGTATTCGCCGCAGCCCTGTTGTTGTTGGTCAGCTTCAACAGCCTGTTCTGGGGCACCGCCCTGGGATTTGTCGCTTCGGCGCTGCTGGTGGTGTCGGTGGCTTTGCCATCACCCAAACCAAGTAAGCCGCGCGGGATATACGAACGGACAACACGTGGCATACGCATCTATTTGAACACACCCCGGCTGCGGGGCCTTCTTGCCCTGAGTTGGAGCGCGGCAGCACTCAGCTCAATGGTGATCGTCAACACTGTGGTCATCGTGCGATCAGATCTGGGGCTGTCGGAAAGCGCCGTTGCCGCTGCGCTGGCCGGTTTTGGTGGCGGCTCTATGCTTGCCGCTTTTATCCTACCCCGGATGCTGGACCGGATCGAGGATCGAAAGGTCATGTTGGCCGGCGCCCTTCTGTGCTGCACCACCATGGCCGGGGCCGCCGCGATATTTGCGACAACCCCGCTGTCTTTGGGTCTGTTGATCGTTTTGTGGGCCCTAGCTGGCTTTGGCTATTCCACCACGCTGACGCCGTCTGGCCGCCTGCTGACCCGCTCGGCCCATCCCGAAGACCGCCCCGCCGTCTTTGCGGCCCAATTCACGCTGTCTCATTGCTGTTGGCTGGTGCTGTATCCTCTGGCAGGCGGGCTGATGACCCTGTTTGGGGCCACAACCGCCCTGAGCTTTATGGCGGCGATGTCCTTTCTGGGTATTATCGGTGCGGTCACCCTTTGGCCGCGTTCTGATCTGCATTCGGTGATCCACGACCATCCTGACCTGCCGCGTGACCATCCGCACATGGCCGGCCCGCCACCGCATGCTCATCCCGTCATAATAGACGACCTGCACCCCCGTATCCCGCGTGAGCCTTGAGCCCTGCTGCCGTTTTGCCCTAAACCGGAAAAACCAGACCCGCACCGGAGCGCCAATGGATCAGCTTGACCGCCGCATCATCTCAGTCCTGCAACATAATGCCCGCGAGTCGACCACAAAAATCGCGGCAAAACTGGGCGTTGCCCGGACAACCGTGCATGAACGCATCAGCCGGATGGAAGAACGCGGCATCATTGCCGGCTATTCCGTGATCCTGAACAGCCCCGAAGATGCCCCCCGCGTCCAGGTTGTCGTTCTGCTCGAGGTCCAACAGAAGGAAACCACCCGTATCATCAAGCGGCTCGAGGCCTATCCCGAGGTTAAACTCTGTCTTTCGATCAACGGTGACTTTGACCTGCTGTTGACCGCTGACGCGCCAAGGATCGAGGATCTGGATATTCTCGTTGATGATCTGGCACGAATCCCCGGTGTTCTGCGCACCAATACGAGCGTTGTTTTTGGCCGGCGGATTGATCGAAGCTGATTGACTGATAACCCTCTGTAAACCAAGGCAAGGCTAGCGTGGCCCGGATTGATCAGAATCCCGGACCGGCAGAATGCCAAATCGCCTATTCATTGTCATAGCATGTGTTGCGTTGCTTCTGACAGCGCGTCAGAGCTTTGCGGGCGCGGAGGCCCGGATGTCTCAGACATGTGATCAGGCCGCCCGCCGCGCAGCCCTCGCCCAAGACATACCGCTTGATGTTTTGCGTGCCATAACGCGGGTTGAAACTGGCCGCGCGATCAAAGGCCGACTTGAGCCTTGGCCATGGGCAATCAATGTCGAAGGGCGCGGCCATTGGTTCCAATCTGAGCAGGAGGCTAAAGCCTATGTCGCGGATATTTTCCAAGCCGGAAAGCGCAGCTTCGATATCGGGTGCTTTCAAATCAACTATCGCTGGCACGGGCAGGCCTTTCAGTCGATTGATGCCATGTTCGATCCCGAGACAAACGCCAATTACGCGGCCCGGTTTCTGAATCAACTATATTCCGAACTTGGGTCGTGGCCGGCAGCGGCGGGGGCCTATCACTCGCGAACCCCGGCTTTGGCCAAGACCTATTCCAGCCGCTACCAGATTGTTCATGCTCAACTTGACCCGGGCACGGCGGTGCAAACTGCCCGCATGTCGCGTGATCCCTTCACACAACCCGCCGCACCGCTGTTCCCGGTGCAAATCACCCAGTTTCCGACGGGTGCGATGGGCTCTTTGATGCCAGCCGCGGACACCCAAACAGCCTTCATCGCCTTCAACTAGGAGAATTACGTGCCCAGACTTGACGTCCGCTCCCTGTTTTCTCCGACTGTTTTGCTGGCGCTTGCGTTGATGACCGTCATCGTAATGATGATCCTGCCCATGCCGTCCTGGGTCCTGGATGTCGGGCTGGCCACGTCCTTCGCCCTGGCGATCCTGATTTTCACGCTGACCCTGTTTATCGAGCGGCCGCTGGATTTCTCTTCCTTCCCGACCATCCTTCTGGGGTCTTTGATGCTCCGGCTGTCGTTGAACGTCTCATCGACCAAGCTGATTATCGGTCAGGGGCATACCGGCCCCAATGCCGCCGGCGATGTGATCGAGGGATTCGCAAGCTTCGTCATGGGCGGTAGCATATTCCTGGGCCTTGTCGTGTTCGGCGTCCTGTTGATCGTGAACTTTATGGTCATCAACAAAGGCGCGGCCCGCATGGCCGAAGTTGGTGCGCGATTTGCCCTGGATGGGATGCCCGGGAAGCAGCTGGCCATCGACAGCGATATGTCAGCGGGCGCCATCGACCATCAAGAGGCCAAGGAACGGCGCGAACGGGAACAGCAGGAAACCACCTTTTTCGGCTCGCTTGACGGGGCGTCGAAATTCGTCAAAGGAGACGCGGTTGCCGGGCTTTTGATCACCCTGCTGAATCTGGTGATGGGGCTTGTCATGGGCGTGATCGTTCACGGGATGCCGGTGTCATCGGCGTTCGAAACCTACGCCATCCTGACGGTGGGCGATGGTTTGGTCTCGCAGATACCGGCTGTGATCATCTCGATTGCCTCCGCTTTGCTTCTGGCGCGTGGTGGAACACAGGGCGCAACTGACACCGCCATCTTATCGCAACTGGGGCGCCACCCGGCCGCCCTTGGCACTGTTGCCGGGTTGATGGTGCTTTTCGCGCTGGTTCCCGGCCTGCCATTTCTGCCCTTTATTCTGGGGGCCTGCGTTTTGGGCTACGCCGCCTATGCAGTGCACCGAAAACAGCAAAAGCAAGAGACCCAGGTTCAAACTGCGACGGACGAAGCGGACACGGCAGTGTCGCAAGCGATTGGCGACATTCTTGACCTCGATGATGTCCACCTGGAATTCGCACCGGATCTGGTCAGCATGGTCCTGAACCCGGGCACCGGTCTGGATGCGCGCATTGCGAATATGCGGACCTATGTCGCCTCGACCTTTGGATTGATCCTGCCCGATATCCGCCTGACCGACCGGGCCGAGCTGCCGATGGGGACATATGTGATCAAGGTGCACGGCGTGGAACAGGCCCGCGGTGCCCTGAACCCCGATCTGATTCTGGCGCTTGTTCAGGACGGGCACGATCTTTTGCCCGAGGGGAGGGATGTCACCGAACCCGTCTATGGTGCGCCTGCACGTTGGATCCTGCCCAAGGATCAAGAGGCCGCAGCAATGAGCGGCGCTACGATTGTCTCACCCCCGGAAATACTGGCCACGCATCTGCTGGAAATCATCAAACAGAACTTCTCGCGTCTGTTGACGCTGAAGGCGCTACGCAGGCTGCTATCAGAAATGGCCCGGCTCAGCGACCCGGTCCGGGCCGAGGCAAACAGGAAACTGCTGGACGAGTTGATCCCCGACAAGGTTCCAATCGACACGCTTCACGCAGTCCTGCGCCTTTTGCTGGACGAACGGGTTTCGATACGCAATCTGGCGCTTATCCTCGAAAGCATCGCCGAGGCGCGCCTGACCACCACCCAACCCGAGGGGATTTGCGAACTGGTGCGGCAGCGACTTGGGTTCCAGCTTGTGGCTGACATGAAACGCGAAGACGGGTCGATCCCGCTGATCCAGCTGGCACCGGAATGGGAAGACACATTTGCCACCTATCAGGTCGATGCACCCAATGCAGGGCTGGATGTCGCCCTGCCACCGAACCTGTTCAACAAGCTTGCAGAGGGCGTGGTGGACAGTGTCTCGCATTCCGCCGACCATGGTATCTTTCCTGCGGTCGTGACCTCGACCCGGCGCCGCAGGCTGCTGCGTACGATCATGCATGCGCGCGGCGTGTCCAATCCGGTCCTGTCATTTGAGGAAATCGGGCTCGAGGCGCGGCCCGCACTTGTAGGCACGGTACCCGCATGATCGCCCTCCCACCCGAACTCTTGCCGCACCTGGGCTCTGGGGCCTGGCATTTCTTTGGTGTTTTCCTACGCGTTTCGGCAATGGTATCCTTGATGCCCGCATTCGGGGAACGCAGCATCCCCACCCGTGTCAAACTTGGCACTGCCGTTGCCTTTACGTTGATCGTGGCACCGGCAGTGCCGACAAAGGAATTCGATCCCGAATTCCTGTCCATGGTCCAGCTGATCACCACCGAAACTCTTGTCGGAATGGCGCTGGGGATGGCGCTGCGCATCTTTGTTCTGACCCTGCAGACGGCAGGGTCCATCGCCGCACAGGCAACGTCACTCTCGCAAATTCTGGGCGGGGCAGCGGCTGATCCGGTTCCGGCCATGGGCTATCTGCTGACATTGGCCGGGTTGACCCTTGCCGTATTGCTTGGCCTGCACATCCGCTTGGCAGAGTTCCTGGTCCACAGCTACGATCTGTTTCCCACCGGAACCACACCTGCAGCGCCGGATTTGTCGCAATGGGGCGTGGAACGGGTCTCGTACAGTTTCAGCCTGGCATTCGCACTGGCGATACCTTTTGTGATTGCCTCTTTGATCTACAACCTTGCGCTTGGTGTCATCAACCGCGCCATGCCACAGCTGATGGTGGCATTTGTCGGCGCCCCGGCCATCACATTTGCGGGGCTGTTCCTGCTGTTCGCCGGTGCGCCTCTGATCCTGTCGGTCTGGTCCGATGCCCTGTTTGATTTCATGCAGAACCCGCTGAAAGATCCGAGATGAGCGGACAGGACGACGACAGCGACAAGTCATATGACCCGACGCCGCAAAAGCTTCTGAAAGCGCGGGAAAAGGGTGAGGTCGCCAAGTCAAACGACCTGTCTGTTGTCGCGGCGTATGTCGGGCTGCTGATCGGTTTGCTTTTTGCAGGCCAAATGGGCGTTCAGCATCTGGGCACCTTGTTTGTCGTTCTGATCGACCAATCCGACAAGATCGGCACCATGTTGACGGATGGCCCGGCCGACGGCCTGGTGGGTGGGATGCTGGGCAAGGCCGCAATCTCAATGGCAACGATATTTGTTCTTCCCGCCACTGCGGTTTTGCTAAGCCTGATCGCCCAAAAGGCCCTGGTTTTTGCCCCCAGCAAGCTGCAGCCCAAGCTGTCTCGAATTTCGATCCTCTCCAACGCCAAGAACAAATTCGGGCGCGGCGGTCTGTTCGAATTTGCCAAAAGCTTTGCGAAGCTACTGATTTACTGCGTCTGCCTGTTAATGTTTCTGCGCGCCAACCTGCCCGAGATTCTGACCGCCAGCGCTGCGCCGCCGCAATCGTCGATCGTCTTGATGATGAATCTTTTATTCCGGTTCCTCTTCATCGTCGTCACCATCGCACTGGCCATCGGAGTCGTCGACTATATGTGGCAATACTCCGAACATATGCGCAAAAACCGGATGTCCCGCAAAGAAATTCAGGACGAGACCAAAGACGCCGAAGGTGACCCGCATGTCAAACAACAGCGCCGCCAGCGCGCGCAGGAAATTGCGACAAATCAGATGATGGCGGATGTCCCAACTGCGGATGTAGTCATCGTGAACCCGACCCATTATGCGGTTGCTCTCAAATGGCAGCGGACGGCCGGGTCGGCACCGATCTGCGTGGCGAAAGGCGTCGACCAGATTGCAGCCGCCATCCGCGCCTCGGCGGCCGAGGCCGGGGTTCCGATCCACTCGGATCCCCCCACCGCGCGGGCGCTCCATGCGACCGTCGAAATCGGGAATGAGATCGCCCCCGAACACTTTCGCCCGGTCGCAGCGGCCATTCGCTTTGCTGAAGCCATGCGCAAACGTGCGAAGGACAAAATCTGATGCGGTTTACCGGACTTGCCGATCTGGAGCGTTTATCCGACGCGACCTTCCAAAAAGAGCAGCAGGCCCTGCGCCCCTATTTCGAAGCCGAGGCCGAGATATTGCAGAAACTGCACCGGCTGGACGCACAGCTTTTGCTAGCCCGCCAAAGCAGCGGCGAGGCAGGTGGATATCAGGTCACGGGCACGGATGTGCTGTGGCGGGGATGGGAAGAAGCGACCCGGCGAAAGCTCAATACTGAGCTGGCGCGCGTCCGGGCGCAAAAGCTAACCAAGATGCAGGCCTTGCGGAAAGCATTCGGGCGCAAACAGGCCCTAGGGCAGCTGCTTGAAGAACAACAAAAGGCCCGCCGAGACATGCTTATGAAAAAGCGATCGCGGCAATAAGCGGGCCGAAACAGGCTTCAAGTATCCTGACGGTTAACACTCATGATCAGGACTTGCAGCACGTCATCACCCAAATCCTTCTTGGCGACCTGCAGCAAAGCCTTTCGGACCAAATCCAGATTGTCGGATTCCGTAAAGTTGCCGTTGAAACCACCGGTATTTGCGTGATCGAACAGAACCTGCAGAAACCCATCTCTCAACTTTGGCTCAAACTCATAAATCGTTTCAGCAACGCCGGGTTTGGTTTCCAGGCTCAGCGACATTGTGACCAACGCGGCAATCCGGTCGGACTTCACGACCGGGATCACAAACTGTTTCGTCATCTTCAGATATTCATACTTGCTGGACGTATCCTTTTTGTCCGACTTGGTCTTAGTGGCCTTCTCCTTGGCTTTCTTGGGTTCGGCGGCAGCGGATTTATCCATGTCACCATCTTTGGTTTTTCCAGAAGGAGACATGGCAATTCCCGCACCAATTCCACCGCCTAGGCCAACAAGCAGAAACAATATAGGAAGTAGCTTTTTCATTGTTATACGACCTCAGAACGGCAAAACTGTATCGAGGACCTGCTGGCCGTAACGGGGCTGCTGCACATCCATGATCTGACCGCGGCCACCATAAGACACGCGCGCCGAAGCAATCTTGTCATAGGTGATTTCATTTTTCCGCGAGATATCCTGTGGCCTCACATATCCCGTGACCAATAGCTCTCGGAGTTCGAAATTCACGCGCAACTCCTGCGAGCCCGATATGGCCAGCACACCATTCGGCAAGGCGTCGATGACGGTTGCGGCGACTCTGAGTGTCAGCTTTTCCTTACGCTTGACCGAGCCCTTGCCCTTACTAACCGATGATGAGTCGATCCCAACAGCTTCGTCCAGCGTCGCCCCGTCGGGCAGCCGTTCCAGCGCCCGCTGCGGCAGGCCGAACAGGTCGGGAACCTCAAGGCTTTCTGACCCGCTGCGTGAGCGATTTGTGTCGTTGGATATCTCGGCTTTCTCGTCCAACTCGATGACAACCGTCAGAATATCGCCTTTTTTGATTGCGCGCTGATCTCCCAAAAGCGATTGTTGGCCACCGCTCCATAGCGAGGACCGATCAACATTGCGCTGTGGCTGCGTGTGCAACGGCAAACCCGGCCACAGCATGGCAACATGTTCAGCAGACTCGTCCGCGGGTGTGAAACTTGGCGGTTTTCCCAAATGATCCAGTCGACCACAGGCGGTCAGAGCCAGACATGCCATCATCAACAGTTTTAGTTTTCCGAACATCATTTTACCTCGATTTGACCGTTAGGCCGGATAAAGCCAACAACAGTTGTACGTGACGACAGATTCATGACCCGAATACGGTCGCCGACAGCCCCGCGCCCCAGGGCACGGCCTTCGGCCTTGATCGAAAGGGGACGACGGTCAAAGACCAGAACCACCAGATCATTGCGGTCCACCAGAGCGGGCGGCCCGACATCTGCTGCGCGAACCGGGCGTCCGGGGTAAAGCGCGACGCGTGCTTCCTGACCGATCAAATCATCGGTGTTTGTAACCGCTCCGAGGACAACCTGATCTTTGATCTCAAGATCGGCGGCCGAGATCACCTCTTTGGCGCGTATGGTCCGGATCGGCACCACGATCTCAGCCAAGGCACAAAGCGGGCTGATCGTCACCAGTGCTATGAATAGGGCGCGCATCACCGCACCTGCGTTGTTGCGCCCATCATCTGATCGACGGCCGAGATGACCTTGGCGTTCATCTCATATCCCCGCTGGGCCTCGATCAGTTCGGTGACTTCGCGCACGGCATCGACCGAGCTGTCCTCGAGATATCCCTGCCGCAATGTGCCCATCCCGCCCTCGCCCGGAGTGCCGATGACAGGCGCGCCCGAGGCTTCGGTTTCTTTGAACAGGTTGCTGCCGATCGCCTCCAGCCCTTTGGCATTGGAAAAACTGGCCAGGGTGAATTCACCGAGCAACTGTCCTTCGGCGGTATCATCGAAATAGGCGTAAACCTCACCCGATGCATTGATCGAGATCGACCTTGCATCGTCTGGGATTGTGATCTCTGGCGCGACAGCGAAGCCATCTGAAGTGACGATCAACCCTTCGGCCGAGCGTTTCAGGCTGCCGTCACGGGTAAAGCCAGACTGACCGCTGGGCAACGTCACCTCAAGATAGCCGCGCCCTTCGATTGCGACATCCAAATCGCTGCCAGTGGCCGCCAACGCACCCTGTGCCAGCTGCACGGTGACCGCAGCCGGGCGCACCCCCAGACCCAGTTGTATACCTGTGGGCAAGACGGTGCCGTCATTGGCATTCACCGTCCCAGCGCGCGCCATTTGTTGATAGTGCAGGTCTGCAAACTCGGCGCGGCGCGCGTTGTAGCCTGTGGTATTCATATTCGCCAGGTTGTTCGAGATCGTCTCAACCCGCATCTGCTGAGCGGTCATGCCTGTCGCTGCGATTTTCAGTGCCCGCATATCAATTCCTCCGTTATCAAATCAGCGCATCAGCGCCTTAAGCGCCCCACGCACACGTTCGTCTTCGGTTTCAAGAAAGCTCTGCCCCAACTCATAAGCGCGCTGGATTTCGATCATCCGGGTGACCTGTTCGATCGCATTCACGTTCGATCCTTCGAGGAATCGGTGCACAATGACCGGCTCATCAACGGGTTCAATCGCTGCATCTGACCGAAACTGAGTATTGCCTTCGCGCACCAGACTGGTGGGATCAGCAACGCGGTAGACGCCGATCTGCCCCAGAACCTGTCCTTCGATACTGAGCGTACCGTCGCTGCCGACATCAATCGACGCGGCATCGGGCGGGATGAAAACCGGGGCGCCGTTGCTGTCCAGAACCCGGTGCCCATCCATGGTAACCAGATCACCCTCGGCACTGGGTGAAAACGCACCCGCCCGTGTCAGCCGGTTGCCGCTGGGGGTTTCGATCATGAAAAACCCGTCGCCTTCGATGGCGAAATCAAATTGCCCGCCGGTTTCGGTCAGAACGCCTTGTTGCAACGAGGTATTGCGTGCCTCTGCCCGCGCCATGGACAAGGACGGATTGCCCGGCGAGGCTTTCACGAACTCGGAAAACACCAAGCCCTGCTGGCGGTACCCCGTGGTATTGGCGTTGGCGATATTGTTCGCCACCAGCCGCATTTCATTCATCAGCCCCGATTGGCGGGATAAGGTAGTATATGAGGTATCCATCAGCGGCCTCCGGCGATCAGTGGGATGAGGGTTGAGGTGAAGAACGTCACCAGCGTCTGGGTCATGAACCCCATCGAAATCCAGAAAACGATCACGATGGCGATAAGCTTTGGCACGAAGGTCAGCGTCATTTCCTGCACCGAGGTCAGCGCCTGGAACAGACCCACGACCAGACCCGAGACCAGTGCCACCGCCAGGATCGGGACGGATGTGATCACCGCAACCCACAATGCCTGGCGGACGATGTCATAATAGAGACCTTCGCTGAACATCGATCAGACCGGCATCCGCAGGATTTCCTGATAGGCCTCGACCACTTTGTTGCGCACGATGACGGCGGTTTCGACGGCCAGTTCGGTCTGCGCCAACGCCTGAACCAACGCGTGCGGATCGGCTTGGCCGGTCATCGCCGTGCCGGACATCTGCTCGGACTGTTTCAATGTTGCGGCAAAGTCCTGAAAGGTTGAGCGCAACCCCTGTGCCATTCCGGCAAGGTCGGGGTCGGGCTGCGTAGCGGGCCGCGCTACGGCATAGCTCTGCGCGGCGGTCAGGGATCGGATATCCATTCTGGTGTCCTTTATTTTCTGAGAAGTTCCATAAGGCTCGACGACATTTGTCGTGTCTGGTCGAACATCTTGAGATTGGCTTCGTAGCTGCGCTGCGCTTCACGCGCGTCAGCGATTTCGATCATCAAATCGACATTGGACCCGCGATAATGGCCGGTCTCATCGGCCAACGCATGGCCGGGGTCATAGATGCGCGACAGGTCGCGACGATCAAGCTTAACGCGCCCGGTCTCGACCATTTGCGCACCATCTTTGCTGACCGCTTCGAACGGCACAGTTTTGCGCCGATATCCCGGCGTATCCGCATTCGAGATGTTTTCGGAGACGTGCCGCAAACGGGCCGCCTGCGCGCGCAGGGCGCTGGCCGAGGCGGAAAGGGAATGGGAAAAATCGCTCATCTCTCAGCCCTCCTCACCCGCGACCAAGGCTGGTACGCAGGATGCCAATCGAGGATTTATAGATCGCCAACGCGCGGTCATGCTGACGCTTGACCTCAACCGATTTGAGCATCTCTTCCTCAAGGGAAACGCCATTTCCGTTGGGATCGCCCGAGGGTGCGGCATCGAACTCGGCCCAGGGCTGGGCGGCGGCGGCGCCGTTCAGATGCCCTGCCCGCGTGGCGGTCATCGCAACCTCATGCCCGGAATTTTCGAAAGCTTTCTGAAAGGCCTCGATATCGCGGGGCTGATAGCCCGGCGTATCCGCATTTGCCATGTTTCGCGCAATGACAGACTGCCGTTGCCCGGCATGGGTTGCCATTGCGTACGCAGTCTTAAAGACGTTCAGGTCAGAGAACATCGGGGCTTCTCCCTCGATCAATTTCAATCAAGGCTTAACCCCGATTCCTTTAGAAACCGTTTTCAGAAACCCGTTGGAGAACCCACGATGACCGATCTCGACCCGATGCTTCTGAAATGCGAATTCGACCGTCTGTCTGCCATGCGCCATATGGGCCGCGTGGCCAGTGTTGGGCGCGGCGTCATAGAAATAGAGGGGTTGGAGTACGTTGCCCGCATCGGCGACAACCTGACCCTGCGGCGGCGCAGCGGCCCGGATCTGGCGGGTGAAGTTCTGCATGTCGAATCGGATCTGATCCACATGTTACCCGCCGCTGCACCCGATGGGGTTTGCTTGGGTGATCGGGTGATTCTAAATCAGACACCGGCATTTTCCCCCGGACTGCACTGGCTGGGCCGGGTCATTGATCCCTTCGGCAAACCGCTGGACGGCAAGCCGTTGCTGTCGGGCACTCAGGAAAGAGATATCCTGCAAAATCCGCCACCTGCCGTTGTCCGCAAACCGCTGGGCGCACGGATGGAAACCGGGCTGAGCATTATGAACACCATGTTACCTGTGGTGCAGGGGCAGCGTATCGGCCTGTTCGCCGGGTCAGGGGTCGGCAAGTCGACCCTGTTGGCCACGCTGGCGCGGTCGATGCAGGCAGACGCGGTTGTGGTCGCTCTGGTCGGCGAACGGGGTCGTGAGGTCAATGAGTTCGTTGAACATGCGCTTGGAGCCAAGGGGTTGGCACGATCTGTGGTTGTGGCGGCAACCTCGGATCAGTCTGCGCTGGCCCGCAGGCGCTGTGCATGGTCGGCACTTTCAGTCGCGGAATTCCTGCGGGATCAGGGGCTGAACGTCCTGTTTCTGGCTGATTCGGTCACCCGCTTTGCCGAGGCGCACCGCGAAATCGCTGTTGCGATGGGTGAGGCCCCCTCTTTGCGCGGGTTCCCACCTTCGGTCACGCCCTTGATCGCTGGTCTTTGCGAACGAACCGGGCCGGGCACGGCTGATCAGGGTGATATCACAGCAGTTTTCAGCGTTCTGGTTGCGGGCTCGGACATGGATGAACCGATAGCGGACATTCTGCGTGGCGTCCTGGACGGGCATATCGTCCTGAGCCGCGGAATCGCCGAGCGCGGCCGTTTCCCCGCCATTGACCTTAGCCGGTCGGTTTCACGCAGCCTGCCGGGGGCTGCCTCCGAGACGGAAAACCGGATGATCTCGGAAACCCGCAAGCTGGTTGGCAGTTACGAGCAATCCGAGGTTATGATCAAAGCCGGGCTTTATGCCGAAGGGGCAGACCCGCTATTGGATCAGGCAGTCCGGGTTCATGACGAGCTTGATGCCTTTTTCGGCAAGGCCGAGCCGGACGGAATCAGCAACAGTTTCAACCACCTGCAACTGATTCTGCGCCGTGCCGGGGCAGCATTGCCGCAGTGAGGAATTCAAGACAGTTTTAAGTGTTAAGCCCACCTTAAGACCTGCCCGGCTACCCCTTTAACTGGGTGATAAAAAGGTGGTGGAGATGGGTGCGCAATCCAATGTGGCGCCAATCATCATCAAGAAGAAACGTGTGTCAGGTGGCGATGGTCACCATGGTGGCGCGTGGAAAGTCGCATATGCCGACTTTGTCACGGCCATGATGGCGTTCTTCATGTTGATGTGGCTGCTGAATGCAACAACGGAACAACAACGCAAAGGGCTTGCGGATTATTTCTCGCCGACCATTCCCATAAACCCGGTTTCGGGTGGCGGCGATGGGGCCTTTGGTGGCAATAACATGTTCTCAGAGGAAACTCTGGTCATGGACGGGACCGGCGCCAGCAAACGCAGCCCGACGCCCGCGCGACAAGCGCGTGGATCGGTTGGCGTCAGCTCGGACGGCGGCGGAAAAGAAACGGTCGAAGACTTTTCCTCACTGGAATCAGAGCTTATGGGGCGAACCGGCGAAAGCATGGTGTCCGACAAGGTCCTCAAACATATCGTCACCCGCGTGACGGATGAGGGTCTGGTGGTCGAACTCTTCGCCACCAAGGATCAACCTCTGTTCGAATCAGGGACGAACCAACCAACCAATATGCTGCGTGCTCTGACATTGTTGGTGGCCCGATCCTCTGATCTGGTGACAAATGACATGGCGGTCGGAGGGCATGTCGGTTCCTCGCCGGTGGTTCTGGCCAAAAACCCGGCCTGGGATTTGTCTACCTCGCGCGCTCAGCAAGTTCGCCAAATGCTGCAGGACAAGGGTGTTGCGCCGCTCAGGTTGGACCGCGTAATCGGCCATGCTGATCGAAAATTGTCGGATGAAAACCCGATGGCCGCACGCAACAACAGGATCGAGATCATCTTTCTGCGCGGCACCTGAGAATAAAAGGATAGACGGCATTTTACCTGTTAGCGCGCTGTTAAGGCCCAGCGCGTTAGCTGTTGCATCAAGATTTGACGCAACAGAAGGGCGTGCCAATGACAATTTCCTCTTCGCTGAACGCTGGCGTGGCCGCATTGAAGGCCAACGCAAACCGGCTGGCGACGATCTCGGACAATATCGCGAATTCGTCAACCTTCGGGTATAAACGGGTGGAAACTGATTTCCATTCTATGGTCACCTCCGGCCAGGGCGGCAGCTATTCCGCTGGGGGCGTTCGCACCACCAGCCAACGCCTGATCGACCAGCGCGGTTCGCTGGTGACAACCAACAACTCCACCGACCTTGCGGTGCGTGGGCGCGGCATGATGCCTGTACGACCAAGTTCTCAGATCGCGGCCGGTTCGAATGAGATGTTGCTGACCACGACAGGGTCGTTCCGCACCAATGAAGAAGGATATCTGGTCACCGAATCAGGGCTTGTTCTGCTGGGTTGGCGTGCGAATGCGGATGGAACCATCCCTGCGGTTCCGCGTGACACTCCAGCTGCGCTTGAACCCATTCAGCTCAGTGTTAATCAACTGTCGGGCGCGCCCACGACGCAGATGAATCTGCGCATGAACCTGCCCGCGACCGCTACGGATGCGGGTTCCCCTGGCGACATGCAACCCTTGTCCGTTGAATATTTCGACAATCTGGGAAAATCCGAAAGCGTTGATATCGAACTCATCCCTACAGTGCCGGCCACCGGCAGCAGTAACGAATGGACGATGATCATGCGCGATTCAGCCTCGGGCGGCGCCATTATCGGTGAATACACCCTGACCTTCACCGATAGCCGAACTGCGGGTGGCACGCTGGCCAGCGTAACTGCGGTCACCGGCGGTGCATATGACCCAGCAACCGGCAGCGTTGTGGTGAACGTGGCCGGCGGCCCGATGGAGATCAATATAGGGGAAATCGGGGATGCCGACGGAATCACGCAGCTGTCCGATACATTTGCACCAGTTTCGATCACGCGCGACGGTTCGGCGGTCGGCACCATGACCAGCGTTCAAGTTGACGAAAACGGGTATGTTTATGCGTTCTACGATACCGGCGTCAGCCGACGCATGTACCAAATCCCATTGGCGGATGTTCCGAACCCAAATGGACTGACCGCGCTGGACAGCCAGACCTATGCACCATCCCGGGAAAGCGGGACGTTCTTTCTGTGGAATGCGGGGGACGGGCCAACCGGCGACCTGGTTTCTTTTGCGCGCGAAGAATCCACTACCGATGTGGCGACCGAGCTGACCTCGATGATCCAGACACAGCGGGCTTACTCTTCCAGCGCAAAGGTTATCCAAACGGTGGATGAGATGCTTCAGGAAACAACCAATATCAAACGCTGATCAGGGTTTTGATTCAGGAAAGGGACCTGCAGAATGAATATGTCCACAGCATTGAACAACGCGTTGGGCGGCCTGACCGCCGCCAGTCGCGGTGCGGCGGTTGTGTCCGAAAATATCGCAAACGCATTGACGCCCGGCTACGCGCGCAGGTCTCTGGAACTGGCAACTAACACGATTTCCGGTCACGGCGTGCGTACCGTAGGTGTCATTCGTCATCAGGATCCCGTCCTCACGTCCAACCGCCGGGCCACGGATGCCGATCTGGCCTTCCACACCACCATTTCAGACTTTCACACAAGGTTGGAATCTTTGGTAGGGTCCGCCGATGATCCCGCATCGCTTGCGGTTCGACTGGCTGATTTTGACAACAGCCTGTTAACAGCGGCAAGCCTGCCGGATTCCAGTGAACGACTGGACCAGGTCGCGCGCACGGCTCAGGATCTGGCACGCGGTCTGAACGCAGCCTCTGAAGGGTTGCGTCAGATGCGATCCAACGCGGACCGGTCCATCGGCAAACAGGTCGACACCCTGAATCAGACCCTCAAGGATATTGAAGAGCTGAATGCCAAGATCCCGGCCATTAAGTATTCCGGCGCCGATATTGGTGGGCTACTGGATCAACGACAGGTCCTGATTGATCAGGTCAACGAACTGGTTCCTGCAAATGTGATTCAAAGGGACAATGATCAGGTCTCGCTTTATTCTGATGGCGGCTTGATATTGCTGGAAAACACTGCGGCCGAGTTTTCCTTTTCGACAACCGGCGACACCAAGCCCCATATGACCCTAGCAAACGGGTTGTTGTCCGGGCTTGAGCTGAACGGAAACCCTGTCCGCACCAGTGGCGATTTTGCCCAAATTCGCGGTGGTGCCTTGATGGCCCAATTCCAGATTCGGGATGAAATCGCGGTTGAGGCTCAGGTCGATCTGGATGCTGTTGCGCGCGATCTTATCGAAAGATTCGAAACGCCGGGGCTGGATCCGACCGCGCTGGCCACTGATCCGGGCGTTTTCACCGATGATGGCAGCCGGTTTGATCCGGCATCGGTGACGGGATTGGCCTCGCGCATCAGTCTGAATGCAATCGTTGACCCGGACGCCGGAGGAGAGAGCTGGAAACTACGGGCCGGGCTGGGTGCGGCCACACCCGGCAGCGCCGGAGATGCCAGCCAACTGCGCGCCTTCAGCTCAATTCTGAACGACGAGCGCCCTGTTGCAGGCTCGGTTTTCGGGGCCGGAAACATGCGCGCCGCCGACATCTCTGAGGCGTTGCTGTCACGGATTGGGTCGGACGCACATGTGGCCGATGGGCGGCGGGTGTTTGCAAACAGCGCCAATCTGGAAATGACGGCCATTGAGGCCGAACAGGGCGTCGATACCGATCAGGAATTGCAGCGGCTAATGCAAATCGAACAAGCCTATGCGGCAAATGCCAGACTGGTTTCGGTCGTCGATGAACTTATGGATACGTTGTTAAGGCTGTGATGATGAATGTAACCTCTATGGGCGACCTAGCGCGCGGATTGACCCTGAAATCGCGGGCGACTGATATCAAAAATCAGATCGAAACCCTGTCTTATGAGATGTCTTCAGGCAAAGTGCAGGATGTCTCCGGCCATCTGGACGGGGATTATTCCTATCTTCTGGATATGGATCGCAACCTGTCGCGCCTGGATGCCTTTCAGGTGGCCACAGCCGAAGCTGGCCTGTTCACTGACGCCATGCAGCTAAGCCTTACAACGGTCAACGACGCGGTGGGGCGCCTGACGTCATCCTTACTGGCATATGGGACCTCCAATCAGGCGGTCACGCATGAGCATGCCTCTGTCCAGGCCAGAAATGAGCTGGATACGGTCATGTCGGCATTGAACACCCGAGCGGGTGGCCGAAGCCTGTTTTCCGGCGTGGATACCGATGTGTCGCCTCTGGCATCTGCGGATACCTTGTTGACCGCGTTAGAGGCTGAGTTGACGGGGCTGACAACACTCACGGACATCACACAAGCTGCGGAAGACTGGTTCAATGATCCTGCGGGTTTCGATGCGGTTATCTATCAGGGCTCAGATACGGCGCTGGCACCGATGAGCATTTCGGAGAATGAAAGTGTCTCTATTCCGATCACTGCGACCGATCCGACGCTCAAAGCCGCGTTGCGGGACATCGCCGTCGCCGCTCTGGTTTCGGACGATAATCTGGGACTTCCCAATGATCTGCGGACGTCCTTATTCACCCAACTCGGGACCGAGCTTGCCAACAGGCAGGACGGAACAGTGAATTTGCGGGCGGATGTTGGCGCCACCGAAGCCAGGATTGAACAAGCCGCCACGCGCAATGCGGCGGCGCGTACAAGCCTGGAATACAGCCGAAACTCTCTGATCGCCGCGGACCCGTATCAAACCGCAGTGCAACTGCAGACTGTCCAATTTCAATTGGAAAGCCTGTATTCTGTCACCGTTCGCAACGCGAACCTATCGTTGGTGAATTTCCTGAGATGAGATTACTTGCTATTCTCCTGATCCTGCTTCCGAGCCTGTCTTTTGCCGGGGCAATCCGGCTGAAGGACCTTGTCGATTTCGACGGGGTGCGCGGCAATGATCTGGTTGGTTATGGTCTCGTGGTCGGATTGAATGGAACCGGCGATGGGCTCAGGAACTCTCCGTTCACCGAAGAGATCATGTCCAATATTCTGGAACGGCTTGGTGTGAACGTGAATGGTGAGGATTTTCGCCCCAAAAACGTGGCCGCCGTGCTTGTGACAGCCAGCCTACCCCCCTTTTCGCGGGTCGGTGGCCAGATTGATGTCACCGTTTCGGCCATCGGCGATTCCAAAAGCTTGCTGGGCGGGACGCTTATTATGACACCGCTGAATGCGGCAGATGGTCAGATCTATGCGGTGGCACAGGGGTCAGTTCTTGCAGGTGGCGCCGTTGCCGAAGGCGATGCGGCTTCGGTCACCCAAGGGGTTCCGACATCCGGCGTGATCCCCTCCGGGGCACGGGTCGAACGTGAAATCGACTTTGAGCTTTCCGATCTGACCCAAATGCGCCTGGCCCTGCGTGAACCGGATTTCACAACCGCCGGTCGGATCGAGCAGGCAATCAATACCGAATTCAAGCGGGCCGTAGCGATCATGCGCGATTCCGGGACGGTTGAACTGAATATTGCAGCGACACAGGCGATCTCGACCGCGCATGCGCTTGGGCGCATTGAAAATATCCTAGTAGAGCCAGAAACAAAGGCGCGAGTAGTAGTCGATCAGCGTTCGGGTACGATTGTCATGGGTCAGGAAGTGCGGATCTCACGCGTGGCAGTCTCGCAGGGCAACCTGACACTGACGGTCGAAGAGGCCCCTATCGCGGTTCAGCCAAACCCGTTCGCACGAGGCGAAACCGTCGTGGTTCCGCGTACCGTAGCCGGTATCGAAGAAGAGGAAGGTACCGGTTTGGCGGAAATTCCCGAGGCCACGACCTTGTCCGAAGTCGTCGCAGGGCTAAACGCTTTGGGTGTTTCACCCCGCGACATGATCGACATCCTGAAAACGATCAAAGCGGCCGGAGCATTACACGCCGAGTTCATCGTTCGATGAAGGGCTTTCCCGGCGGTAGGCGCACAGCCCCAAGACCCGCCGGGAATTCACGTCACTTTGATTTCCAACTGTCCAACCATTTGCGGAATCGGTTGCGATGCTCGCCGATGGCGTCGCCGGTTGCATAAAACCCATCCTCGACACTCTCGATCATCGGATCGATCCGCGCCTGGCGGAACCTGCGCCAGCGCACCCAGATTGCCCAGACAATCGCAAAGAAGACCGTCAGGAAAACGATGTTGAACCAAGGGATCAGACGCGCATCCGGACCGTCGACATGTTTGATAAAGACAGCGTTGGGAAAGATCGACATGAACTCATTCCGCCAGCCATAATGCGTCACGGCAACCCAGTCCGGGTCATTTTTGTCCGAGATCGCGTCATTGGCTTCGGTATACAAATTGGCAGTGTCGAATTTGAAATAGGGCGGCCAACCCCAGCTGGTATCTTCGTTGCGATACACAATCGGTTTGCCATTGGCACGTACGGCCTGAATGAACTGTACATCCCGGTTCGACAGACTGGCCGACTGATCATCGGGCTCGGACCAGAAGATCCGGGTCCAGTCGTTCAGGTCCTGCCGTTCTTCATAGGTGTTGACGATCCGAACCACATCCCGTTGTGGCAGAGAATACTGAAGGATTACGGCGACCGTTCCCCAGAAAATCAGAATGAATGCCCATTTCAAATAGGCCATGCTTTACCTCTCACATGTAGTTCACAATGTAGATCAGCGACCCGATCGCTACCCAAGGCACAACATAGACACCCAGGATCAATTTGCGCCGGAACGAATTGTCATAGACGTGCAGCCCCCGTGCGACAAAGGCTGCCTTGTCTCCGGTTTTGCCCTTTTCGTCCCACCAATGCTCTAGCCTGCGGCGACGCACACTGCGTGAATACAGCGACAGGGCAAAATAGGCCACGGTCTGGATGACTAGCAGGATCAGAAACAGGCGCATCGCTCCGAACATTTCAATCCTTTCCTAACGCGCCCCAGGGACCAACGCGGGCGATTACGGTCTCGCTGATCCTGTCTCGACCGCTCATATCCGGCTCATGTCCGAACAGGGCAGCGCGGGCACCCGCCTTGTCCACCTGATACTCACGCGCGAGGAAATCAGCAACATAGGCCTTCTTGGCCTCGGACCAGGATTTGTAGGTGCTATAGAACAGCTCTTTGTGGCAGATGAACATCTGGCGCGGGTCCAGTGGGGCCAATTCGGCCAGCAGCATGTTCACCAGATCACGGTTCGGCGTATCAGCGGCCCGCAGCGTATAGAAATACGCCGAATGATCCGAGGTGATCCGGGGCCAGCGCCCGCCATCCGTCGCCCAACGCAATAGCTGCGCCAGCCCATGATAGGCCTCGGGCAACCGATCCGCGTGGGTGCGCGCCAGCCGCCGCATATCGCTGCGGTTCAAACCGGTCAGATCGACCCCGGCATCTGCGGCCGCGTCAATGGTCAGGAAATCCATCTTTTGCTGCAGGATCGCAGCAGCATCCACGCCGCGCGCCTTGACGATGGGTTCGACCAGGTCGTTATAGTCCAGGAACTTGGCGATCTGGTTCCGCTGCGACGGGTCAAACGTGTATTTGATGTTCAGATCGTCGGGCTTTTCGCCCATGCAGATCGCCGCCGGGTGATCCATGTCTGGAAACAGATACAGCCCGCCGAAATGCGCGGTCCAGAAATTACGCTGTTCAAAGGCAGTGTGGCGCAGGTGGACCGGGTTGCGGGTGACATCGCCAGTTTCCTTGGCCGTTTCGATCATCTTTGCGATCAACACATCGTCGAACCAGGCGTCCTCTTCGGTTTTGAACTGCTCGACCATGCCCGCCAGTTGCTGAGCCTTGCGCAGGGTGCCGCCAGCAGTGTCCGCCTCAATCTCGATCTTCTGGATGTTGAACAGGTCACGCGGGGTGCTGAGTTTGATGACCGAGTTCACCAGCTCTCCGGCCACCGCATCGGTGGCGGTCAGGGCAAACAGCTGCGCCTCGTTCATCTCGATAAATTCCCGCAGAATATCGCGCGAGGTCGAGAATTTGACGTTCAGCAAAGGCGCGCGTTTCTGCTCGGTCGTCAGCAGAATGAACTGCCGGTTGACCCCGTTGGGGTTGAGGTAGAGCTCGTCCTCCAGCTCAATCCCCACCTCTGGCGAGTAGCCGGAGATATCGACATGGAAATCCGTCAGTTCCGTGGTCTTGCCCACCAGATGCTGCAACGCGCGGTTATACCGCTCGACCAGAGCCGGGCTGGAGATGTGGACGAGATTGCCAAACATCAGGCCTTTTTCGATGAGGCGGATCATGAAGCGAGCCTTTGTTCAGTTGGCAACCATTCGATTGATGACAGATAGAAATCCATCATGATGCAGCGCTGTTTTCAACGAAAGCCACTTTAAGCCTTCGTACCAAACCAAAAAAAATCACTGGAATCCAAATAAGTATCGCCCAAACGGACCAACCGAATTTTTCCAGAATCGGACAAGGTAAGCCGCTTGTGAGGGGGTCGCCACAAGTTTCCGAGACAGCGAAACCCGTTGCATAAAGAAGAGCGATAACCGTCAATACAGACATTAGCGAGATCGTGATCACGACATCGACTACCAATGCCAAAAGAATATGTAGTCTTTCGAGCGGCTTGAGCCAAAAGAGAGACACGCAAATATAGCTCAATAGAGAAAGTACTAATAAAGCAACGAAGTAGGGTAAGAAAAAGCTCCAAAAGCTCACACCTTCCCCTCCAGATACCGCCGCTTGGCCTCTTCCATCCGGCCCATCTCGCGGACGGCGTTTTCGATGGCGACCTCGTCGCTCTTATCGGCATAGCGGAACTCGCTGTCGGCGTAGCGGTTGATCTCTTGGATCACCATTTCCACCGTGATCGGCTGGCGCAGATCCTCGATCATCGCCTTCTTGGTGTCGTAGTCGCGGAACAGGAACAGGTCGGGGTTTTCCATCCATTCGTCGGGCAACTCAAAGTCCATCGCGCGGACCTTGACCGCGTCGGTGATGTTCTTGATCGCGCGGCCGGTAAAGCGCTCGTCCGCCTGTTGGATCGCCTTCAGATACGCCCCCATCTTGGCAATCGTATCCATCTGGCCGATCTGTCCCTGAACCCGGTCATAGACCTGCAGCAGAGCATCCTCATGCGGGCGGGAATGGCTTTCGAAACTGGCGGCGACGGCCTTTTTGATTTCCTGCGCGGCATAGGCTTCGTGCTCGCCCAGCGGGATGTCGTGGTTGCGGCCCATCAGCAGGTGCAGGATGTCGATGTAGTCCTCACGCGTTTGCGGCCCGTCCACCAGGAACCGCGCGCCGGCCCGCTGACGCAGGGCGTCGTCCACATTCTCGGGGTAGTTCGAGAACATGCCAAAGGTGCAGTTGCCGCGCACAACGGTATTGGCGCCCGCAAAGCTCTCCATCAGCACGGCGGTGATTTCCAGCTGCCCGGCTGACGACTGCCGGTCGCCGCGTTTGCCCGCCAGCTGGTCGATGTCGTCGATGGTGCCAAAACCGATGACCGAGGGGTCGATGATCGTGTTGATAAAGGCCTTGGCGTTCTGGCCGGATTTGCCCTGATAGCTGTCGATATTGTCGGTGCTCAGGTTCTGATAGCGGAACGGGTAGCCCGCGTTCTGGCAGTAATCGTTGATCAGCCCGGCCATCATCTGGATCAGGGTGGTTTTACCAGTGCCCGGTTTGCCGTCACCCATGAAGGTAAAGATGAACCCGCCAAGCTCGGCAAACGGGTTCAGGCGGCGGTCGAAATCATAGGCCATCACCATCTTGGCCAGCTTCATCGCCTGATATTTGGCGATATGGTTGCCAACCACCTCGTTCGGTTTTTTGAACGTCATGGTGAGGGTGGTGGATTTCGCTTTTGACGCCGGCTCAAAACCCCGAATGGTCAGATCGTCGGCCTCAATATGCCAGGCGGCGTTCTGGAACGGGGCCAGGTGTCCTGCGGATTGCGCGCGCAGGGCGGCCTTGTCCATCAGTTGCTCGGCATAGGCGCTGGTGGCCGCGATCAAATGCGCATCATCGGGCGCGTGTTTGGCGAGGGTTTGGTCCAGCTCCCACAGCGCGCCGTGCAGGGCAAGCTGGCCGTTGTCGGTCAGAACTTCTTCGATTTCCCCGACATCAACTGTGGTCTCGCCCAGATGTGAGGACATCAAATAGGCCAGTGCATTGCCGAAACTGTGCGAGGTGATCAGCGCCTCAGCCGTCAGCAGTTCCGAGAATTCGGTCTTGCGCGCGGCGGGCAGATCCCCGGCCAAATTCGCACGTTTTAGATCGGCCAGAGGGGTTTGTTCGGCATAGGCCTCAGACACGGCCAGAGCGATGGCGATGGCGCGACGAATGGCCTGCTGCGTGGTGGCCTGCGGGGGTGAAACCAGCGTATCGCCGTCATCTGACGCCTCGATTCGTTCCACCAGATGCACCCCGTCGGCCCGCACCGTGCGCCGTGTCACCAGACCCGGCGTGGTAGACCGAAACCGCCGACCCGTGGAGACGCCCGGCGACCTCTCAACCGCGGCCTCAACTGCTTTGGCAATCCGCGGCGCGTGCTCGAACCCGTTCAGCAAGGCGGTGGCCGCAGTGTAGTGGTTGCGAATATCGTCTTCGCGCAATTCCATCTGGTCTGACGTCAAACTCATCTCAAAATAGCCTTTACTGTCTTCAATATCTCAACACCTGCCCGGTCTTGCTGACGACGAACTTGCGCACGTCGGCAAAACCCGGCGGGTTGCGCTCGGCCAGTACCTGGAACGGGCGTTGTGGCAGAATGATCGAGCGCTCGGTTTGCGTCGCCCCGGTCTCGGCTCCTTGCCCGCCGAATGGGTCCAGCGCAAAGACCTCGCGGTCTACGGTCCCGAACCAGCCTGAGCGTTCTTGAATCACATCCTCGCTTCGCAGCGCTTCAGTGGTCCAGGCCAAGGCCCAATCCTGACCCGCAGGGGATTTCGCATCCTCCAGCACCTGCCGCAGCGGACCGGATTGCTCGGTAAAGGCCGAGGAATACATTGGCCCCACATGAATGCGGCGCAGGTGTTTGGGATGCAGGTCGTCGAAATCCTGATCAAAGCCTTTGGCGATGGTCACCAGTTTCAACCCACCCAAGGATTGCGCCATCAGATGCGCCTGCACTTCGGGCCAGCGGCGTTGATCTTTGGGCAGGGCCGTGCGCCCCGAATCCTCCAACTCCATCAGGTAGATGACCGGCAGGTTGATCTGGCTGTCATAGACGGCCCAGTGGATCAGGAACCTGCGCCGCTCGCCCTCATTGCCAATCCAGTGACATTCGGGATCGTTACGGGCCCAGAAAAGCTCACCCTTCAGCAATTCCTCGTAATAGAGCCTTTGGGACAGCGCGAATTGCAGCTTGGTCGGGATTTCCCGGTCGCTGATAATGGTGCGCACCATGTCGGTTTTCAGCTCATCCTCGGACGGCATATTCGCAAGATGCACCTGCGCCTGCTGCGCATCGTTGGCCATGGTCAGCAGCTCGGCCGCCACTGGAAAGCCGCTGTCGCGCTTGTCCATGGCGAGGCTGCCAAAGAACCGTCCCGTATCGCGCCCGACCAGCAGGTACTTCATCGACAGCGCGCGGAAGGTGAAGAGCAGCCCAGAGAGGTAGCGCGACACGATCCGCACCTCTTGCTTGCTGATCGCGCCCTCAGCCTCCATCGTCGCGGCCACGCGCAGGAGGTGGACGGTGATTACCTCGAATTTGCGAAAGTAACGACGCGAGGCGAAGGTATCGGTCAGGCCGACGTGGTCTTGGGTGGGGTTAGTCATAGGCAGGAGGATCACTTTGGTTCATTCCCCGCTGCTTCGTACGGGAAGAAAGACTAACGATAAGCCAAAATAGGTACAAGATGAGGGCCAATAACCCAATCACCAAACAAATCGGGCCAACGGTAAAAACAAACAAAGTAAGAAGGGTTGCCAGTCTCGGGAAGGCGTCCAGTGAAAGAAGCATGTAAGCCAGACAAAATGCAGCGAAAGGTGAGGCTATTAGAAGGAGGGTAAGCCAGAGGTCTCCGATTCTACGACTACTAGACTGTCTCATCCGCCATACAAATTCTTATCATGCTTCTCGACAATCGAAGCAAAACGGCGGGCAAAGCGTTCATCCGCCTTGGCCTTTTTCTCCAGCACGTCGCGGGCAAAGACCATGTGGTCCTCATGCGCCTCAAGCATGTCGGCCATTTTCTGGTTGGTCGCGGTGCCGATCGAGGCCATGGCGGTTTGCGCCTCTTGGTCGGTCTGCACGCCGATCTCGTTGATGCGGTGGGCCACATCCTGCTGCTGCGCGGTTTTCAGCGATTTGGTCAGGGCGTCATACAGCACTACACGCTGTTGAGTGTCTGTCTGCAGCTTGTTGATCAGCACCATCTGCGTCGCCGCCTGGTTCTGCAGTGAATCGACCCAGGTCTTGCCCTTTTCGATGTACCGCTCAAGCGTCTGTGACTTGGCCAGCTTGACCTGTTCTTCCTGAACCTTGGCGTTGTATTGCTTGTTCAGCTCGGCCAGCTCGGTCTCCAACTGGGTGCGCGCGGCGGCGTCTTGTTCGACGCTGATCTTGTTCTCCAGCGTGATAATTGTCGGGTCCATGCCCTGAATTTCGGCGCGCAATGCCTCCAGCTCGGCCACGGTGGCCTCACGGTCGTCCAGCGTGCCGGTCAGGTTGTTTTCAACCTTCACGCGCTGTTCTTCCAGCACCGACAGCTGCCCTTCCAGCAGTTTCACGATCACGTCGGATTTGGCGATCAGGTCCTGCAGCTTGTCGTCAATACTGGCTGTGCGCATCCGCTCCTGCCGCATCGATTCAGATTTGCCCTTCGAGAAGATGCCAACAAACGTCTCCCACCCGGATTTTGAACGCATCTCGTCAAAATCCTTAGAGAATGCGCTGGTGACGTCATCCAGACCCATGATCAGCTCGGCGATATTGGCGTTCATGACTTCGGTATGGGCGTGCACATCTTCCAAAGTGGCGTTCTCGATTTCGATATCCGCCTCGGCCGTGCCAATCTTGGCCCGCGCAGCCTCAATCCGCGAGGTCAGCCCTTGGATCTGCGACTGGCTTTCGCGCACTTTCGTCTGTGTTTCTTCAATCAACGCTTCGAATTGCTGGTTCGACATCTCTGCTGTCCCCTGTTTTCTTTATTTACCCAATAAGATAGGGAATGTTATGTTCATTTACATCCCCTTGAGCCCTCAAATCACCGAGACTTTTACAATTTCGTATCGAAAAAGATAGGCCACGCAGGCGAGATATCTGCACTCTGCAACGATGAATTTGATCAAATCTGGATTGATCCTGCCCGCCGAGTGGACATAGACAAATGCGACGCCACCTGTTTGGGTGCGCGCAAACCCTTTTCTGCCGGAGTCCGACCCATGCTGGATACTACGACCGACCTGAAATCCATTCTGAAAAACCCCGATCTGCTGGTGACCAAGGCCTATATCGGCGGCCAGTGGGTCGATGGTGACAATGGGACGTTTTCCGTCACCAACCCAGCGCGGGGCGATGTGATCGCCGAGGTCGCCGATCTGAGCCGTGCACAGGTTGCAGGTGCCATCGCTCAGGCCGAGGCCGCGCAAAAGGAATGGGCCAAGCTAACCGGCAAGGAACGCGCGGTGATCCTGCGCCGCTGGTACGATCTGATGATGGAAAACGCCGAGGATCTGGGCAAGATCCTGACCGCCGAACAGGGCAAGCCGCTGGCCGAAGCCGTGGGTGAGATCGGTTATGGCGCCTCGTTCATCGAGTTTTTCGGCGAAGAGGCCAAGCGCATCTATGGCGAGATTATTCCGGGCCATCAGCGCGACAAGCGCATCATGGTGCTGAAGCAGCCCATCGGCGTTGCGGCCTCGATCACGCCCTGGAACTTCCCCAATGCGATGATCACGCGAAAGGCCGGACCGGCGCTTGCAGCCGGATGCGCCTTTGTCGCCCGGCCTGCCGCCGAGACACCCTTGTCGGCGCTGGTTCTGGGCGCATTGGCCCAGCAGGCAGGCATCCCCGCCGGTGTGTTCAACGTGGTGCCCTCGTCGCGCGCCAGCGAAATCGGCCAGGAATTCTGCGAAAATCCCGGCGTGCGCAAGCTGACCTTTACCGGCTCAACCGAAGTCGGGCGCATCCTGCTGCGGCAGGCGGCGGAACAGGTGATGAAATGCTCGATGGAACTGGGCGGCAATGCGCCGTTCATCGTGTTTGACGATGCCGATCTGGATGCCGCCGTCGAAGGCGCGATGATGTGCAAGTTCCGCAATAACGGCCAAACCTGTGTCTGCGCCAACCGCATCTATGTGCAGGCCGGTGTCTATGACGCGTTTGCTGCCAAGTTGAAGGCCGCGGTCGAGGCTCTGAACGTCGGCGACGGCCTGAACGAAGGCATCACCACCGGACCGTTGATCAATGATGACGCCGTTGCCAAGGTGCAAGAACACATCAAGGACGTAACCGACAAAGGCGGCCAAATCCTGACCGGTGGCCTGCCGCACGATCTGGGCGGCACCTTCTTTGAGCCGACCATTGTCACCGGTGTGACGCAGGACATGCTGGTGGCGCAGGACGAAACCTTTGGCCCGCTGGCACCGCTGTTCAAGTTCGAGGATGAAGACGACGTGATCGCCATGGCCAATGACACGATCTTTGGTCTGGCCTCGTATTTCTATGCCAAAGATCTCAGCCGCGTTTACAAAGTGGCCGAAGCGCTGGAATACGGGATCGTTGGTGTGAACACCGGCATCATCTCAACCGAGTTGGGCCCGTTCGGCGGCGTCAAACAATCCGGCTTGGGCCGCGAAGGCAGCCATCATGGCATGGAAGACTATCTGGAGATGAAATACATCTGCCTGTCGGTCTGATCCGCCCAAACCTTCGCTGTACAGCTGGCCGTAAAGGCAACGCCCCGCGTCTGGAGGAACGCGGGGCGCATGGTGCGGTAATCCAGAGAGGAACGATTACCGCGGCGTGGTGACTGACTGCCTCAGTTTACGGCTTTGGCGTCAACCACATCCTTTTCGATGGCCTTGCTGGACGAAATCTCGATCCGGCGGGCTTTCAGCGCTTCGGGCACTTCGCGCTTGAGATCGATATTCAGCATGCCGTTCTCATGGCTGGCACCGGTGACACGAACGTGGTCGGCAAGGGCAAAACGGCGCTCGAACGCGCGGGTGGCGATGCCGCGGTGCAGATAGCTGCGATCTTTGTCTTCTGCAGTTTTCTTACCGGCGACGACCAACGAATTCTCTTTCACTTCGACCGAAAGATCGGCCTCGGAAAAACCGGCAACTGCAACCGAGATACGATAGGTGTCGACATCGGTTTTTTCGATGTTGTAGGGCGGATAGCTGGGTTGAGCCACATCATTGGTCAGAACGCGATCCATCATGTCAGCGATCTGGTCAAAACCTACGGTGGCGCGGTGCAGCGGTGCAAAGTCAAATGTACGCATATGTCGTATCCTCATGTTTGAGCGATGAACGTAATGCCCTCCGATCGGACGGGCGTTCGATTGTCTCAGGCCCCGTTTGCGGCGGCCCGATACATTTGACATGGGAAACGTTCTGGTCGAGTTCAACCCCCTCCCGAGCTGATGAATTTCGCACCGGTGTCCGACTTGCCTGATCCCACCTGCAATCGCTTTATTGTCGCCTTTGGTTTAGGGGCATCCCGGCGCAGAGTCGCCTTCAGATCGGCCACAATTTCCTGCAATTCCATGCCGAATCCCACTTTCTGCCGACCATCCGTACCAACTGCAGAGACTACTGAAAGTATTTGCCAGCGCGGACCGTTTCGCGCCAACAGGGCCGAACCCGAGGACCCAAAGGTAATGTCGCAGTTGAATGTGATCAGGCCCTGATAGCGCTGCAGGATTTTGCAGGACCGTTCCCGCGTAATCGCATTCGATCGGCCCCGACCATACGATGCAAGACTGACCTCATCTCCCGCTACGCGCCCGTTATGCAACGCAAAGGGATCGGCCACGGAATAGGGGATCGGTTGATCCAGCCGCATCAACGCGACATCAACGCGCACGGCATCGGGCGACAGTTGAGCGAAACGTGTGTAATCCGGATGTGCCGCGATCTGCACCACCTTGCGATCTGCCAACGCAGTTCCGTCGCTTAGCCCTGCCCGAAAGGTTACCTGCCCCGGCCCATAGGGTTGACCGGTTCTTTTGTCCAAGGCGCAATGGGCCGCGGTCAGTACCAGATCCTGTGCGATCAACGTACCCGTACAAAACCCCTCGGAGCCGATATCCAGGCGGCCGACGGCCTCCCAGCCATATAGGTCATCGCGGTCGGTGAGTTTGCGTTTTGCACTTTGCGCCTGGGACATCGTTGTCATCATAGACAGGCATAAAAACAGACTTGCCCAAAATCGCATCATGGCCGGACGAACCTGGCGCCAATATGACGGCTTGCCGAGTCGCCGGTTTCCGAGCCGCTGAATCCGCGCCCGGCGGACAGTTCACTCCGCAGCAAAGGCAGCGAAACCTCGACTGCGGTACCTATGGCCACAGGCTCGCCATTGAATTCCGCCTTGGCCGCCACGACCGAGACGATCCGTGGTCTTTCGCCCTCGAACGCAAATACCGGGGCGCCGGAGGATCCAAACTCGACATCACAGGACAGGACAAGAACCTCGGAAACGCCGGTCACGACCGAGCAGACCTCTTGCAGTGATGGCGCCTCGGCGCGGTCCTTCGCATAGGACACAACCCCAACTTCCTGTCCGCGAACGGGCCGATCGCCGGTATCAAATGGAATGACCGAGGTACTGCGGATTGGCTGCCATAGCTCGATCAGCGCAATATCGCTACCGATCCGGTTGGTCGGGGTTTCGTCGTCGTAAAAGTAATCGGGGTGAATCACCGCCCTGCGCGCCGCACGATAGGCTGATGCCCGACCCAGACGCCAGGCGGCAAGAAATTCGACCTTAGACAGGTCAATACGTTGGCCTGTGGCCTTATCATAAAGACAATGCGCTGCCGTCAGCACCTGGTTCTGCGCAATCAGCGTCGCGGTGCAAAATGCTTCGCCGTCAATATTCAAGCGCCCGACAGCCATCCAGGCCCGCCCGGCATCGGTGGTGTCCAGACTCTTCAGCCCGCTATCCTGCGCCGTTGCAGCCATCGGTATGAGTGCCAGCGCCAAAGCCTTGATCCAGTTTCTCAAGCGGTTCTCCGGCGTTGCTTTCGGCATATGTTCATAGCTGTCAGGTACGGCGAAAATAGGGCATCGACAGTATAGCACGTTTCCCGTTCTACCTGATGCAGCCCTGCATCAGGTAGCTAACGCAGGATCGGCACGGCCGTTCCCACCTCATGACCCTGCTGCATCGCACGCGGCAATGGCCCGCCGGTGGACCAATCCAACAGCTCGACCGTATGCAAAATAGGTATCTGCGTGGCCGAACCGATCTGCATCATGCAACCAATATTGCCTGCAGCGATAACATCGGGGTTCTTAGCCTCAAGCGTCCGAACCTTGCGTTGCTTTAACTGACCCGAGATTTCGGGCTGCATCAGGTTATAGGTCCCGGCGCTGCCACAGCACAGATGGCTGTCTGAAGGCTCTAACACGGTGAAACCCGCGTTCTTCAGCAGGTCTTTGGGATGGTTTTTGATCTTTTGCCCATGCTGCAAAGAACAAGCGGCATGATAGGCGACGGTCATGCCCTTGTGCTGGCCTCCGGGCAGGTCCAGCTGCACCAGCAATTCGCTGATATCCATGGCAATCTCCGAAACCCGCGCGGCATCTGCCGCCAAATCCTCGTTTCGGAACATGTGCCCGTAATCCTTGACGGTCGTACCACAACCCGAGGTGTTGATGACGACGGCATCCAGCCCCTGGCCATCGATCTCATTGGTCCAGGCCTGTATATTGGCCGCCGCCGCTTTGTGGCTGTCAGCCACCTTGCCCATGTGATGGGTCAGCGCACCACAGCATCCCGCGCCTTTGGCCACAACGACTTCGCAGCCCAGCCGGGTCAGCAGGCGAATCGTGGCATCGTTGATATCCGTGTTCAGCGCCTTTTGGGCGCAGCCTGTCATCAGTGCCACGCGCTTTTTCGGCGCTCCTTTAGGGGCAAAGCGTTGCGGGTCATCGTTGCGGCTGACCGGAGGGATATGTTTTGGTGCCATCTCCAGCATCGCCCGCAGCCGCGCATCCGGCATCAGAAACCGAAAGGGACGGCCCAGCTTGGCCCCGATCAGGGCCCAGCGAAACCGCGTCGGATAGGGCAGAATCTGCGCCAGAACCCAACGCAGAAGGCGATCGGTCAGTGGGCGTTTGTAGTTTTGCTCGATATACTCGCGCGCGTGATCGACCAGGTGCATATAGTGAACGCCCGACGGACAGGTGGTCATGCAGGCCAAACAGGACAGGCAGCGGTCGATATGTTTGACGGTTTTCTCATCCGGGACACGCTCATTCTCAAGCATGTCCTTGATCAGGTAGATCCGTCCGCGCGGGCTGTCGAGCTCATCCCCCAGCACCTGATAAGTCGGGCAGGTGGCAGTACAAAAGCCGCAATGAACACAGCTGCGCAGAATCTGGTTCGAGCGTTGGATCGCCGGATCCTGCATCTGTTTTTCGGTAAAATCTGTCTGCATTGCCCTACCCCATCAGCCCCGCGTTAAACAGCCCTCGGGGGTCGAATTTCGCCCGAATGCCTTTTGTTAGAGCATGTATTGCTGCATTCTCAGGCTGGAACCGCCCCAGCCGCTCGACCGTTTCCACATCCCCACGCACAAGGGTTGCATGACCCGAGAAGGTGCCAAGACGCGCCCGCAAATCGGTTCCCGCAGGAAGGCGCAGCCAGATCAGACCGCCGCCCCAGTCGTAGAGCACCTGTTCAGCCTCGGCCCGCGCCGCGATCATCGGGGCGTCACCGGGCGTGACAGACAGACGCCACACGTCGCCAGTCTTGCCCCGGAACGCGTGAACATCGCGGATCGCCGTCCACAGCGTTGCCGGTTCATCGGCATTTGCGATCTGGCCGAACTCAGACAGTTCGGATGTCAGCCTCTCGGTTCTGTAAGCGACGGAATCGGCAAAACCTTCGACTCTAATCAAGGCTTTTTCGCTTTCTGGGTCATAAGCTGCGCCAGTGACCTCGAACGGAGATCTAAGCGCGGCGGACAGCGTTTTTATCGCTACATCTGCATCAGATACGGTCACTGACAGGGTTGCTGTGTGATCCGGTTTGGGCAGGACTTTCAGCGATACTTCGGTCAGCACGCCCAAGGTTCCCCAGGACCCACAGATCAGCTTGACCAGATCATAGCCAGTGACATTCTTCATCACCCGCCCGCCATTTTTGATCACCTGCCCGGTGCCATCGACATATCGCACCCCCAGCAAGAAATCGCGACATGCGCCTGCCTGAATGCGGCGCGGCCCCGAGATGTTGGCGGCAACCACACCGCCGATGGTCGGCTCGCCTTGGGTGCCCAACAGGCTGCGATGGTCCATCGGCTCAAAGGCCAGTTGCTGGCCCTCGGCGTCCAATGCGGCCTCAACCTCGGCCAACGGTGTCCCGGCCTGCGCAACCAGCGTCAGGGCACCGGGTTCATACAGTGTGATGCCTGTCAGCCTGCTGGTCTCAATCACTTCGTCAGGCCCCGCGATACCACGGGTGCCGCCGCCGGCGATACGCACGGCGCCTGTCAACCCGGCCACCATCTGGGCCAGTTCAGTTTCTGACGTGGGTTTCATCATATTTCTCTTTGTTAGAGCCTATTTGCAGCCATTTGCGGGTCGCGACGGGATTCGGAGGCATCCAGCGGGAACACTTTGGCGGGGTTCAGCAACCATCCTGGATCGAACACATCCTTAACCGCCATCTGCGCCTCAAGATCGGCAGGGGCATATTGATGATGCATCAGATCGCGCTTTTCAATTCCCACCCCATGCTCACCGGTCAGGCAACCGCCCTCATCCACACAAAGTTTCAGGATTTCCGCCCCGAACGCCTCACATTTTTCGAGGTCGCCGGGTTTGTTGGCATCAAACAGGATCAAAGGGTGCATGTTCCCGTCGCCGGCATGGAATACATTTCCAACCGGCAGGCCGAACTCATCGCTCAGCTCACCAATCCGGCGCAATACGGCGGGCAGGGCCGATACCGGGATGGTCCCATCCAAGCACATATAGTCGTTCATCTGCCCCATGGCGCCAAAGGCCGATTTGCGGCCCAACCAGATCCGCGCGCTTTCATCCGCCGACTGGCTCTCGCGCAGCTCGACCGGATTGTGGCGTTTTGCAATCTCGACAATCTTGGCCAGCTGGCTGTCGATCTCGGCCTCCGAGCCTTCTACCTCGACAATCAACAATGCTTCGCATTCCGGATACCCGGCATGTGCAAAGTTTTCGCAGGCCTGTATGCACAGGCGATCCATGAACTCAATCGCAACAGGCAAGATACCGGACTTGATGATGTCCGAAACGCATTGGCCTGCGATTTCATTGTCATCAAACCCCATAAGGACGGGCCGTGCGCCTTCTGGCTTGCGCAGGATGCGCAGGGTCGCTTCGGTGACGACGCCCAGTTGCCCTTCGGACCCGCAGATCACCCCCAGCAGGTCAAGACCCGGCGCGTCCAGATGAGCGCCACCGATTTCGACTACGCAGCCATCCATCATCACCAGGGTCACACCCAGCAGGTTGTTCGTGGTCACCCCGTATTTCAGGCAATGCGCCCCGCCGGAATTCATCGCGATATTGCCCGCAATCGCGCAAGCCAGTTGCGACGACGGATCGGGGGCATAAAAGAAATCCTCTTCCTCGACCGCGCCGGTGACACTCAGGTTGGTGCGCCCAGTCTGGACCTTGATGAATCGGTTGTCATAATCAACCTCTAGCACGTCGTTCATCCGGGCCACGCCCAGTATGACGCAATCAGCTGTTGGCAGCGCGCCCCCGGCCAGCGACGTACCCGCACCACGCGGTACCACCGGCACGCCTTCGTCATGGCAAATGCGCAAGATATCCGAGACCTGCTGCGTGGTCGAAGGCAAAACCGCCAGCATCGGCGGGCATCTATAGGCGGTCAAAGCATCACATTCATAGGCGCGTGTCTCGGCCGGGTCATGAATGATCGCGTCGTCCGGCAGAACCCCCGACAGGCGCGCCACCACCGCATCTTTGCGACGCAGGACATCAGGGCTTGGCTTTGGCATTTCCATGGCAGGCTCCTTAGTTTGGTAAAATAATATTACCAATTTGTCAGTATGGCAAGTTCCGACTTCCGGAAGTACTGTCACGGCCATGACCTGGATTGACCGCGCCGCTCTGTTTGCCCCTTTGGATTTTGCCGCCATAACGCTGATGATGGGGGCCTGGCTGTGCCTTGGGTGGATGATCGAAAACCCGTCGCCAAAGAAGCGGTCAGTGGCCTTGATGATGGATGAGTATCGCCGCGACTGGATGCGCGAGATGGTCACACGCCAGCCAAGGATGTTTGACGCGCAGGTCGTGGCCACGATGCGGCAAGGCAGTACCTTCTTTGCCTCGACCACGATGATTGCCATCGGTGGTGGCCTGGCCCTGCTGGGCAATACCGAGCGTCTGGCCGGTGTCGCCAGTGATCTGGCCATCGGCAGCTTTCCAGCCCTGGTGTGGGAGATCAAGATACTCGCCGTCGTCCTGCTGCTGGCCAATGCCTTTCTGAAATATGTCTGGGCGCATCGTCTGTTCGGCTATTGCGCGGTACTGATGGCCGCGGTCCCGAATGAGCCCGAAGATCCCATCGCCTATCCCCGCGCCACGCAATCGGCCGAAATCTGCGTCACCGCCGCCCGCAGCTTTAACCGCGGGCTGCGCTCTACCTATTTCGCACTGGCCTTGCTTGCATGGTTTCTGGGGCCACTCGCGTTGATCGTCGGCACAGTTATCACTGCAGGCCTGCTTTACCGACGCGAATTCGCCTCGCAATCCCGCGCGATCCTACTGGCACAGGCAGACAATACGCCGTCGTGATCTAATGCCATGGCTGTGGCGTTACTGCGCCGCCTTTAGTTCTTCCTTGTTACGAGCTGGTTTTCGTGTGGGTCGAAACGAACTTTTTGATCAACGCACAATGAATTGCCGATTTGAGCCCAAAATGCCGATTGCTGCGCCTCAATCCAATGATTACTTATCGTTGGTAACGGCGCTCATTACTTTTTGGTCGCCCACCAAAACCAATCACGGCGCTGATTTCTGACGTAATCCTAGAATCCTAACGCTGTGAGCGCTGCACGTGTTGTGTTTCTTGCCTCACCCTTAGGAAGGGGGAAGGCCGCGAAAAAATGATCTAGTGACGCGTCCGGGCGACGCTTGCGGGCGCAATCAGCAAATCTACGGCCGTCTTCTATGTTTCCATTCGCCTGATGGGCCATAGCCGCTAACATATCGATGAGGAAATGCGCGCCGGGTGTGCGTGCAGACAGATCCCCCCAATGCGCGGCCTCTTCCCATTGGCAACTGTTGATCCGTGCCCATGCTTTCATGCCGTGCATTCCATAGAGCAACGGGTCTAGCGGGCTGAGACGCGTCGCCAGATCTGCACGTTGGTCAATGTTATCACTGACGCCGTTCAACGCTTGCACTAGACCGAGCGAGTAGTGACCCTGGGCATAATTTGGATTTAGCGAAACAGCCTGTTGCAAGTAATGCACCGCGGTGTCCAAATCTTGCTGAATCCAATAGCTACGCCCAAGCACAAAATTGGAAAACGGGTCATCGGGGGCCTGTTCCATTGCCCGTTCAGCAGCAGATAAGGCATCCTGAGCGGCAACACCGCGATCAGCGCCGAAACCGGTAAACGCCCTCTGGAAAGAAACGAAAGAAAGCCCGGCATGGGCACGTGCAAAATTGGGCGCACGGGCAAGAGCTTCTTTGAAATATCTGGCAGACAAAGCGTTGTCTTCTTGGGTGAACCGATAAATGTGGTTTAGTCCAAGGTGGAAAAAGCTCCAGGCGTCGAGGGATTCAATATCCTGCCGTCGGGCCTCGGCGGCCTGGTGGCGCGGAACATGGAGTTCGACCGCTGCTACTACAGAATTGGTGACATCGGCCTTGATAGAAAAAATGTCATCAATCAGGCCAGTGTAGCGATCAGCCCAGATCACTTGTCCGGAATCCGCAGCAGCAAGCACCGGAGACACGGTCAGATTTGGTCCGTTAATCTCGACGCTACCCGACAGCACATATCTTACATCTAACTGCTCGCGCACACTTTGCGTGTTTGCAACGCTACCGAGTTGGAAACTTGAGGCGCGCGCAATGACCGTCACCCACTTTGTCAGCGACAACGACACAATCAATTCATGTGCAAGGGCCGGAGCGATCACCCTAGCCTGATCTGTTTCTCCAAAGGCCTGAAACGGCAACACGGCAATGGATGGAGCGACCCCTTCATTGATGATCAGCGTCTCTGCGAGGTTTGCGCCGACCTTTTTGGTCACCGGCAATTCGAACCGAAAGCCCTGTCCCCGGATCGTGCGGATGATGCTTTGCGTTTTCCCGTCATCCCCCAAAGCGGCACGGGCAGATCGGATACGGCTTGCAATAGCGGCGTCTGAAATTGGTGCGCCATTCCAGATTTTGGTGACAATTTCGTCCAATGTCGTCACGCGCGAGCCGTTTTGGACCAATAAGCTCAGCAACAGGAAAACTTGCCGTTCAAGATGAACGCCTTGACCGTCCGAATACCGCAATTCAGCGGCAGCGTGGTCCAGCTCGAAATTGCCAAAACAGAATTTCATGAAAGAAATCTATCAGAAGTCGCGGAATTCTACACCATTTCTACAAGCCGTCTGCAAGCTTGTGCGCGAACTTTGGGGCAAAGTCAGTACATTAATGCAGAACATCATCCATTCAAAGAGGGGCTAGGAAAGTGATTTACGCAAATATCAACGAAACAATCGGACAAACGCCGGTAGTCCGGATCAACAATCTGGCACCCGATCACGTAGAGCTTTTTGTCAAAGCCGAGTTTTTCAACCCCGCAGCATCTGTCAAAGACAGGTTAGCGCTTAGCATTATCGAAGAAGCCGAGAAAAGCGGGGCGCTAAAACCAGGCCAAACGGTTGTTGAGGCAACCAGCGGCAACACCGGGATTGGTCTGGCGATGGTGTGTGCTGCAAAGGGCTATCCATTGGTGATCGTAATGGCGGACAGTTTTTCCGTCGAACGGCGGCGCCTCATGCGAGTGTTGGGGGCGAAAGTGGTGCTGACACCGCGGGCCGAAAAGGCGATGGGAATGTACAACAAGGCGGTAGAGCTGGCCGAGGCCAACGGTTGGTTTCTGGCCCGTCAATTTGAAACGGACGCGAATGCAAAAGTTCATGAAATGACAACAGGTCCTGAAATTATCGCAGATTTCAAGGATAAGCGGCTGACGCATTTTGTAACGGGATTTGGCACAGGAGGGACATTGACCGGAGTCGCGCGCGTGCTGCGTCGCGAGTCACCCGATACCCGGATTATCCTGACCGAACCTGAAAATGCCGGACTCGTAGGAAGTGGGATTGCGCAGGATCGCAATTCTGATGGAAGCCCTGCCGCCGGTCATTCAGCTTGGCAACCGCACCCGTTTCAAGGTTGGTCACCTGACTTTATCCCGGCTGTGTTGCAAGAAGCTTTGGACAACGGATCATTTGACGAACTGATGCCTGTCGCCGGTCCTGGCGCGATCAATATGGCACTGCAGCTTGCCCAGAAAGAGGGCATTCTGACGGGGGTATCTGGTGGCGGCACGGTTCTGGCAGCACTGCAAGTTGCTAAGACCGCCCCTGAAGGATCCGTTATTTTGGCGATGTTGCCAGATACGGCTGAACGCTATCTTTCGACGCCTTTGTTTGACGACATCGAGGCCGAGATGACCGACGAGGAACGCGCGATTTCCCTGTCCACACCAAGTGCGCAAATGGCGGGCGAGTAATGGACAGAATGCTGCATCAGGAAGAAACACTCGACCCGGAAGACTGGGAGGCCATGCGTGCCACGGCGTACCGCATGGTGGATGAAGCTGTGTTTCGGCTTTCCAATGTGCGCGAATCTCCTGTTTGGCAAAACATGCCAGACAGCGTGCGCGCGACATACAAAGAAGCGCTACCGAGATCGGGAATGCCGCTTGATACAGTCTTTGAAGAGATGAAAACCAACTTGCTGCCCTATCCAATGGGTAACATCCATCCCAGATTTTGGATGTGGTATATGGGTGCCAGCAATTTCACCGGCGCTCTCGGCGACTTTTTAGCTGCCATTCTGGGGTCAAACCTCGGCGGCGGAAATCACGCCGCAGCCCTTATGGACCAGCAAGTGGTGGACTGGCTCAAGACCATGGTCGGGTTCCCGGCTGGTGCTAGTGGAACCTTGACCAGTGGTGGCTCCGTAGCCAACCTGATAGGCCTCACGGTTGCGCGCAACACAGCGCTCGGCCAGCAAACCATCAGGGAACATGGGGTCGGCGGTGCTAGGCTAGCGTTTTATGCGTCCGATCAGGTTCATGGCTGCCATCTGACTGCAATGGAAGTGCTGGGCCTTGGATCAAATTCCCTGCGGTGCCTGCCATCCCGATCAGACTATACGATGGACGTTACAGCCTTGCGTGCACAGATTGCCGAAGACCGCGCGCATGGCATCCAGCCAGTCGCCATTATCGCAACAGCTGGAACTATCAACACCGGCGCAATTGACGATTTGTCCGCACTCGCAGATGTGTCCCGGCGCGAAGGTCTCTGGCTTCACGTGGACGGTTGCATCGGAGCACTAGCCGCTATCGCTCCTAAAAACGGAGTTAAGCTAAACGGTCTGGACAAAGCTGACTCTGTTGCGCTGGACCCACATAAATGGCTGCATGCACCGTTTGAGGTTGGCTGTTGTGTGGTCAAAGACAAATCGCAACATGTTGATACTTTCGCACTTAGCCAGTCATACCTGGAGAAGGAACCACGTGGCGTCGCCGCTGCCGATTGGCTACATGATTTTGGCATTCAGACATCGCGCGGGTTCCGGGCGCTTAAGGTTTGGATGAGCCTGAAGGAGCATGGTGTCGAAAAATTTGGTCGGCTGATCGACCAGAACATCAACCAAGCAGAGTATCTGGCGGATCGCATCCGAATGGCACAGGATATCGAACTTTTAGCCGATCCTGTGTTGGACATCGTGTGCTTTCGCATTTGCCTGCCCAACATGACGGAATCCAATCTCGAAGCCCTCAACCGAGAAGTCATGCTGCGACTGCAGGAAGATGGGGTTGCGGCGCTCTCTGACACGAGAGTTGGGTCGACCTATGCGCTGCGCTGCGCCATTTCCAATCACCGAACGCAACTGAGTGATCTTGACATACTTGTGGAGCAAATAGAGGAATTGATCCCGACATACAGATCGACCTTGCTCGATAACGAACCATACTGAAGGTATTGGTTGTGCGAGCAAAATACGTTTCATATGATGCTCTGATACCATAGTGATTGCAACTGGTTGCATAGAAGTTGTCCACGTGCTGTTGGCGATCTGGCAGCACTAGGATGTCGGTTTGCTGCCGTGGACAATTCCCCAGCCCTCCGTTTGGAGTCGGATCTACCCGCGCGAAACGCTAAGCAGCCAAAAAGAAAACCTTTGTGGGGCCCGCCAAGAGTTTAGGATCGAAACATGCGATATGTGATTCTCTGCACCTTTCTGGCCAGCCCCACCCTAGCCGATCCGCCAACGATCGAGCAGGTCAACGCCTCGTCCAGCGGTGGCAGTTGGCGTTTCGACGTGACGATCCGGCATCCGGACACCGGATGGGATCACTATGCCGATGGCTGGCGTGTGCTGGATATGGATGGGAATGAGCTGGGGATGCGTGTGTTGCATCACCCGCATGAGACGGAACAGCCCTTTACCCGCTCGCTGGGCGGGGTGGCAATTCCGGATGGTACATCGCAGGTTCAGATACAGGCCCGTTGCAGCGTGGATGGCTGGGCGGACGAAACCATTGTTGTGCCGCTGAACTGACCTCAGAACACGCCCAACGCCAGCCCTGCGGCCATCGCCTGCCCCAAGTCGCGGCATGTCTGCAGCGCCTCTTCGGGGATGCGTTTTTCGGCCAGGATCGCCTCGGGCGTTTGTGCATGGGTGCATATGATCAGCGGCGACTGAACTTCTTTCAGCCGCCATCCGGTTGCAATTCGGGCCGTCTGTCGTGCCGCATTCTGCCCGTCGGACCCGGCACAGATCATCTGGGCAAAGGGGCGACCTTCGATGCGACCAAGAACCGGATAATAACAGCGGTCGTAAAACTCTTTCATCACGCCCGAAATCGCCGCCAGGTTTTCGGGTGCGCAGAAGATATAACCATCTGCGGCTAGCAGATCTTGGGGTCCGGCCCGCTCTGCGGGCTTCAAAACGGTGTCGGCCTCATCGTGCGCACCTTCGGCAGCAGCTTCGGCCATCTGCCGGGCGCCGCCGGTGCGTGAATGGTAAACGATCAATAGCTGCGCCATGTCAGACCCGGTGATAGGGACCGCCCGACAGGATGGTTGCGGCCCGATAAAGTTGCTCGGCCAGCATCACACGGACCAGCATGTGGGGCCAGACCATGGACCCGAAAGAGATGGAGAAATCCGCCTCGGCGCGCAGATCAGGGTCTATTCCGTCGGCACCGCCAATGATCAGCGCCAGATCCTGCCGCCCCGCATCGCGCCAACCGCCCAGGTTTTGGGCAAAATCGGGCGAGGACATCACCCGCCCCCGTTCATCCAGCGTGCAGATTACGGTGCCTTTGGGCAGCGCCTTGCGCAGCAATGTGGCCTCGGCCCCCATCCCTGCGTTTTTCTTGTCTTCGACCTCGATCACCCGCGCAGGCCCAAGGCCCAACGCGCGGCCGGTCCGATCAAATCGGGTCAGGTAATCATCAAACAGGGATTTCTCGGGTCCGGCGCGCAATCGCCCGACCGCAACTATGCTGATCCGCATATCTCTCTCGCCTCCGGCCCGTTAATGCAGGCCGGGATAGCGCCTCAGTTCGCCGAGGCGCTGCTGCCCGCAGGCTGCCACATCTTTTCCAGCTGATAAAATTCACGCACTTCGGGGCGGAAGATATGAACGACCACGTCGCCCGTATCGATCAGCACCCAGTCGCCGGCATCCTTGCCTTCGACCTTCGAGGTGAATCCGAATTCCTGCTTGATGCGATCCGTCAGCTTTTCCGCCATGGCCGAGACCTGACGGGTCGATCGACCCGAGGCAATAACCATGTGATCCGCGACGGACGACTTGCCCTGCAGGTTGATCTGCACGACGTCTTCGGCCTTGTCATCGGAAAGTGAGGAAAGGATACGTTCAAGCAGCTTGTCGCTGATTGACTGAGAGTGGGCCATCATATTGGCCCCATCTTCGGCGGGCAAACCCGCCTGAGTGTGTAGAGACAGGACATAGTCCTCCTTTGCTGCGCGCCATGATATCCCGGCGCCGGGGTACTAATAAGGTAGCAAGGAGATTGCAACATTTCAATGAACACAGACCAAAGGGTCGCAACGATTGCTTAGTCGGTGGCAAGCTGTTGCGCATCGGTGTCGTCATTCAGCACGCGCACCTCTCGCTGCGGAAACGGGATCGAGATGCCTTCAGACTTGAATGCGTCCCACAGCGCCAGATAGACATTGCCCCGTATATTGGTCAGCCCTTTGGTCGGATCGCTGATCCAGAATCGCAGCACGTAATCCACGCTGCTGTCGCCGAACCCCGTAATGTGGCAGACCGCGTCATGTCCGCTGCCACTGAGCACACGCTCGACAGATTTAACCGCATGGATGGCCGTTGCCCGCACATTATGGGGGTCATCCGTGTAACTTGTGCCAAATGTCAGATCCAGCCGCACGAACCGGTCCGAATGCGACCAGTTCACCACCTGATTGGTGATCAAATCCTCGTTCGGGATCAGGTATTCGCGCCCATCCCGCGTGACCACCGAGACATAGCGCGCGCCCAGCGCGTTGATCCAGCCGAACGTGTCGCCCAGCGAAATCACATCACCCGGTTTGATCGACCGATCCATCAGGATGATGATGCCCGAGATCAGATTCGACACCACTTTCTGCAAACCAAAGCCGATGCCGACACCAATGGCCCCCGACAACAGCGCAATACCAGTCAAATCAAAGCCCAGCGTCCGAATGGCGGCCATGAAGACGGCGCCATAGATGACGACCTGTAATCCCTTAGCCAACAAGACCTGCATTGACGGCGAGATATCGTCATTGCGTTTGAGGCCACGTTCAGCAGCACCGGTGCCAAGACGGGCCAGCGTCAACAACACGCCAATCAGCAAAAGCGCCTTGAGGATACCCAACGCCGAGAGGTGCAGATCCCCGATCGAGATCGCCACCCCATCCAGAAACCCAGCGACGTCATCGGTCAAGTTCAGCGCAATCAGCGTCGCATAAGCCCACATTGCCCATTTGAAAATTCGCCGCAGCGTCCGGTTTCGGACCAGACGGGCCACTAGCGCAATCGCCAGCCAGGCGGTCGCCAATGTTGCCACCACCCCGATGATATAGCTGCGCGATGGCCAGGTGATCTGCTGCATCACCAGATACAGCATCCAGGACAGCGTGACGAAATAGACAAGCGTCAGACGCTGCATCAGCTGGATCAGCGTGCGCAACCGCCATTTGGGCCAACCAGAGCGGGCACGGGCCCAGGCCTCCCATCGGCCCTGCGTAACCAGCTTCAACACATAGGCCAGCGCCCAGAGACCCAGGATGATGACCAGCTGATGTTGACGCCAGCCCGGTGTAATGACCAGATCGACCAGTCTATCGAATTGCAGGGAAAAGGCCTCGATCATGGTCTGATACAGATCAGACAGCGAACTGGGTATCAGGTCTGGGTTCATGCACGTCTCCTGCTTGCCAGCTTGGACAGCGTTGACGCATGATGCAAGCCCGTCGCCGGATTGCGCCTTGATTGACGGACTGACGCGATATATCTGATGCGCATGAGACTCAATCTGACCCCAGCACCTACGTTGCAAGACCGCACGCGACTGCGTGAACGGTTCTTTGGGGCCGCCCGCACGGTTCTGGCCCGCCTATAAGCGGCGTCCAGCCACTCGCCAGCTAAATCTCAATACATACGGGAGAGGACCGATGTCCCCCAAAACACTCTATGACAAGATCTGGGATGCCCATGTCGCGCACGAAGCCGATGATGGCACCTGCCTGCTGTATATCGACCGCCATCTGGTCCACGAAGTGACCAGCCCGCAGGCCTTCGAAGGCCTGCGTATGGCAGGTCGCCCGGTACGCGCACCGGAAAAGACCATCGCGGTACCGGATCACAACGTGCCCACCACGCCGGATCGCGTGAACGGCATCGAAAACCCCGAATCGCGCATTCAGGTCGAGGCACTGGACAAGAACGCCAAGGATTTCGGCATTCACTATTACCCGGTGAATGACGTTCGCCAGGGCATCGTACATATCGTTGGCCCGGAACAGGGCTGGACCCTGCCCGGCATGACCGTTGTTTGCGGCGACAGCCACACCGCCACCCATGGTGCGTTTGGTGCGCTGGCCCACGGCATCGGCACGTCCGAGGTTGAACACGTTCTGGCCACGCAGACCCTGATCCAGAAGAAATCCAAGAACATGAAGGTGGAAATCACCGGCACACTGCAGCCGGGCGTGACCGCCAAGGATATCACTCTGGCCGTGATCGGCGAGACCGGCACTGCTGGTGGCACCGGCTATGTCATCGAATATTGCGGCGAAGCGATCCGCAATCTGTCGATGGAAGGCCGCATGACCGTCTGCAACATGGCGATCGAAGGCGGCGCGCGCGCCGGTCTCATTGCTCCGGACGAAACCACCTATGACTACGTCAAAGGTCGCCCACACGCCCCGAAAGGGGCCCAGTGGGAAGCGGCGATGGACTGGTGGAAAACGCTGTTCACCGACGAAGACGCGCATTTCGACAAGATCATCACTCTGCGCGGCGAAGACATCGCGCCGGTCGTCACCTGGGGCACCAGCCCCGAGGATGTGCTGCCGATCACTGCATCCGTGCCTCACCCCGAGGATTTCGAAGGTGGCAAAGTCGATGCGGCCCGCCGGTCCATCGAATATATGGGTCTGGAAGCCGGTCAGAAGCTCAGCGACGTCGAAATCGACACCGTCTTTATCGGGTCCTGCACCAACGGCCGCATCGAGGACCTGCGCGCCGCTGCCGAGATTCTGAAGGGCAAAAAGATCAAGGACGGGATGCGGGCGATGGTTGTGCCTGGTTCAGGCCTTGTCCGCGCGCAGGCCGAGGAAGAAGGTCTGGCCGAGATCTTCAAAGAGGCCGGGTTCGAATGGCGTTTGGCGGGATGTTCCATGTGCCTGGCGATGAACCCCGACCAGTTGCAACCGGGCGAGCGCTGCGCCGCGACCTCGAACCGCAACTTCGAAGGCCGTCAGGGCCGCGGCGGGCGCACCCACCTGCTAAGCCCCGCAATGGCTGCCGCAGCGGCAATCACAGGACGGCTGACAGACGTCCGCGAGTTGATGTAAGCTGCCCTCATAACTGGATATTTGAGGGATTTAAGACATGAGTGACTGGATCAAATGGCTCCTGATGGGGCTTCTGTCCATAGTGTTCGGCCTTTTTGTGCTGGGCGCGCCTGCAGTGGCGTCGATTGCCGTAACGGTGGTGACCGGCGTACTGCTGCTGATTTCAGGGGCATTGCAGGTGGTCGGTGGGTTCACCGTCGAGGGCACCGGCAACAAAATCCTGTCGCTTATTATGGGTGCGGTGATGCTGTTTCTGGGCTGGTCCTTCCTGGATCACCCGCTGCAGGGCACCGTGACGCTGGCGACGGTTTGTCTGATCCTGTTCATGGCAGGCGGTATTGCGCGGGTCATTTTGTCGTTCCAGATGAAAGGTACGCAGTATTTCTGGGCGACACTGATCTCGGGCGTGATGTCGATTGTTCTGGCGATGCTCATCTGGCGGTTCGCAGCAACCGATCCCGTCGTGCTGTTGCAACTGCTCGGCATCCTGTTGGGGATCGAAATGGTGTTCAACGGTCTGGGGCTGGTCTTCATGGCGCTCTTCATCAAAGACGCACCCAAAGGCGAAACAACTGAAGCGAAACAAGCTTAAACGCGGGGCATGGGCGCGGCCCTCCCCCGCAGGAGTGTAGACATGGAAAAGTTTGACAAAGTCCACGGGGTGGCCGCCCCGATGCCATTGATCAATATCGACACCGATATGATCATTCCGAAAGTGCACCTGAAAACGATCAAACGATCCGGCCTTGGCGTCGTACTGTTTGACGAGATGCGTTATCATGATCACGGCGGTGAGAATGAAGAGTTCATTCTGAACAAACCCGCTTATAGGCAAACCGAGATTCTGGTGGCCGGCGACAATTTCGGCTGCGGCTCATCGCGCGAACACGCGCCCTGGGCGATCAAGGATTTCGGCATCAAGGTTGTGATCTCGACCAGCTTTGCCGACATCTTCTTCAACAACTGCTTCAAGAACGGTATCCTGCCCATCGTGGTCGAGGAAGAACATCATGCAGTTCTGATGGAAGACGCGCATAGAGGCGAAAACGCCCGCATGACCGTGCATCTGGAAGATCAGCAGATCACCACATCCGATGGTGTCGTGATCGAATTCGAGGTGGATTCTCATCGTAAGCACTGCCTGCTGAACGGTTTGGACGATATTGGCCTGACGATGGAAAAAGACCACCACATCGAGAAATTCGAGGATCATGCGGGCCAGGCACGCCCCTGGGTGTGATTCTGGGAACGAATCTGTTGATACTCAACTTTATGGGGACGCCACGGCGTCCCCATTCGCCTTCTTGGGGTTCTGAACGGCGATACCACTACATATAGGTCTCGACTTGAAACACACGTCGGATTTGCGTCAAAAATGATGCAATCCCGCACCAGTTGCGCCATCATTTTGCCCAAAATTGAGTGTTTTCTGCCACCTGGCTTGAGCGAAATGTCGCTTATCGCCAATGTCGGCGGGTACAGGCACCCACCAAGGCAAAACATTGGTGAGAGATGACATCTGCTGCAACGGTAACGTGGCAGGCACAAGTTGGAATGAAGTCGGCAAAGAATCGGCTAATCCAGTTTGAAAGGGTTCGGATAGTGATTGCGCGCACAACAGGGGCGGCAATTCGGGGAATATTGGTTGCACTTTTGGTGCTGACACCCGCGTTGTACTTGCCCGTATCATCAACGAATGGGACCGAGATTGTCGTCTTTCTCGCCATTCTCGCGTTTTTCCTGACCTTCGCCGAATATAATTCGGCCTTCCCAAGCTTTATTGAATTTCGCGACGCACCACCGGTGAACCGCTTGCGCTTTGTTGGACTGGTTTCGATGGTCGCTTTCCTGACGCTGATCTGCAAAAACGCCTATTCGCCGACAGAATTGACCTCAGGTTTTTATGTGATCGGGTTGGGCGTCGCCAATGTGGTCGATTTCCCCTATTCACCCGTGCGTCTGATCGTGTTGATGCTGCCTGTCAACGCAAGCGCGCCGCTGATCGAACTTGTTCGTATCGCTGCCAGTGTGGCCTATGTCGCAGCTATGGTCACAATCGCCAGTTTCTACTACGCGGTGAAAATACGTGGTTGGCCCACCGGAAACGGAGCCTTCAACGTCTGGACCAATCTGCCGCTGTTCGATCCGACCAAGGGTGGCGATGTCGTGACCCGTCTGCAGCGTGATGGACGGTTGAACATCTCGATCGGCGTCCTGCTGCCGTTTGTAATCCCGGCTCTGATCAAGATCCTGACCGATTATGTGAGCCCGATCTCGCTGAACAGCCCCCAGACGCTGATCTGGACGTTGAGCGCTTGGGCCTTTCTGCCTGCTAGCATGATCATGCGAGGAATGGCGACACTGCGCATTGCAAACCTGATTGTCGAAAAACGCCGCGCCTATTCTACGACTGAAACAACACAGACCGCATGATTCGTGTTTTTTTGCTGCTTTTGCTGCCATTCGCAGCACAGGCAGAGACGATACGCATAGCCACCTTCAACACCGAACTCAGCCGTAAAGGACCGGGCATTCTGCTGCGCGATATCCGGCGCGGGGATGCGCAGGTTCGTGCTGTGATGCGGGTGTTGTTGGAAACCCAACCCGATATCGTTGCCTTGCAGGGCATCGACTGGGATCTCAATGGCGAAACGCTGACCGCATTCGGTGAGGCGCTGCGCGACGAGGGGCTGGACTATCCCTATCGCTTTACCGCCAAGCCTAATTCAGGAATAGAAACCAGTCTGGATCTGGACGGGGACGGGCAGGCCAATGGACCAAGAGATTCCCAAGGCTATGGCGAGTTCACCGGTCAGGGCGGGCTGGCCATTCTGTCCCGGTTTCCCATAAGCCATGACGACATGCAGGATTTCTCGGGAGTACTGTGGCGCGACCTGCCGGGGGCTGATCTGCCGACGGTCGATGGCACACCATTTCCCTCTGAAGCCGCCCAGCGCATTCAGCGACTGTCCTCGGTGGCACATTGGATCGTACCAATCGAGTCCCCGATCGGCCACCTGAACCTGATGACATTTCACGCGACCCCGCCCGTTTTCGACGGACCCGAGGACCGGAACGGGTTGCGCAATCGTGACGAAATTCGCTTGTGGAACGCTGTGCTGGACGGTGCTCTGGGCCCTGCCCCACTCGGGCCTTTCGTGATTGCTGGGGATGCAAATCTGGACCCCACGCGCGGGGAAGGCCGGAAAGAGGCTATCCAGGGCTTGCTGGCAGACCCGCGGTTGCAGGATGCAAGGCCTGCCACCCCCTCGGGGGCATTGGCCACGGTTGAGTGGAAAGCCGTCGGAGAGATGCGGGTTGATTACGTTCTGCCCTCGGCAGATCTACGCGTTGTGGATGCAGGCATCTTTTGGCCCGACACGGGCGCAGACTTGCGCGCAATCGCCGAACAGGCCAGCCGGCACCGGCTTGTCTGGGTGGACCTGGGACATCGCCAACGCTGGTCAGGCCCGGGCAGTTCTGACCAAGGTCGCGTTTTGCTTGGCTGTTTTCGGGATCGCAGAAGCCATCGCCGCGTCCAAGTCGGTCGTCTGAAATCCAGGGATAAGGTCGTCAAAGAATGCGCCGTCCAAACTATGCGGCAGATCCCATAGATAGCGCATCTCAACCAGATGTGGCGCCAACTTCCAGAAAGGCCGCAGTGCCTGAATCGGCCACCATTTCATGGGGCTGACAGCTATTTCGGCACCGGTCACCCGCGACAAGGATTGCGCAATATCCCGGCCGGTCAGGGTAAACCCGGCATAAGGAACCTCGCAGAAACGGGGAAGGTCCTGGCGGATATCAGCCAACGCAACGGCCGCTCGGGTCAGGTCGGGCAGATAGGCCCAGGCGTGTGGGATATCCGGGCGACCGGGATAAACCATCTTGCCGCGTGCCAAAGGCTTGATCATGACCTGATCGAACCAGTTCCCCGAGGCGCAAGTGTCAATGAAATCACCTGCCCTGAGAAGAATCGTTCTTACCGAGGATATTCGATAGGCTTCTTCCATCTCAACCCGGATCCTGCCCAGGGGATTATGCGCCGCATGCGGTGTTGCACCCGACCATGGCCCCGGCGTTTGCGCGCCAAAAACATAGACATTGCCGGGAAGGATCACAGTTGCACCGTGATCCGCTGCCGCATTGATCACGTCACGATGCAGTTCGGGGACTTGTCGCGCCCAGTCCGGATAGGCCGGATTCCAGGCATTGACGACAACATCCACCCCTTCGACAGATCGCTTCAGGTCCTGCGTCTTGCGATCAAAGCAGTGTACGGTCCAGCCCGCCTCGCGAAAAGCTATTGCGGCATTGCGTCCAAACCGACCCGTCGCACCCAGAATAAGGACTGTTCCCGTCATATAAGCCTCCTCTTGTCCATCTAATATGAGCCATTCAGTTCAATTCAGGAATTGCCGCCAAACGCAGAACGTGTATTCATTTTTGAATGGACAAATCTATCACCCACTCTGACTGGTCTCTGATCCAAAGCTTTCTGGCCGTAGCGGAAACCGGATCTTTGTCTGCCGCTGCCCGGCAGTTGAACCGCAGCCAGCCCACCCTGGGTCGCCAGATCCACGCACTTGAGGATGAGCTTGGCGTCTCGCTGTTTGACAGGCATGCGCGGGGCTTGAAGCTAAGCGAAGTCGGGGCGCAGCTTTTCCCGATGGCGCAACAGATGCACGTAGCCATGAACGCGTTCAGCCTGACGGCCGCAGGCCAGTCTCAGGAATTGGAGGGGTCGGTGCGCATCACCGCGTCGGTCTTTGCCTCTCATCACCTGCTGCCGCCGATTCTGGCCCAAATACGGGCAGCAGAACCCGCGATACAACTGGAACTGGTCGCCACCGATGCCACCGAGAACCTGCTCTACCGCGAGGCCGATATCGCAGTGCGGATGTTTCGGCCGGAACAGATGGACATCATCACGAAACATCTGGGGGAAATCAGACTGTGCTTTTGCGCAAGCCGGTCCTATCTGGATCGTGCCGGCCGCCCCAATTCTCCCGACGATCTGTTGAGTCATGACCTTGTCGGGTTTGATGCGAACGAGCAGATCATTATCGGCATGCGCGAAATGGGCTGGCCCGTGAACCGGGACAGCTTTGCCACACGCTGCGACTTTCAGACTGCCTATTGGGAACTGGTCCGCGCGGGCTGCGGTATCGGTTTTAGCGCCGTGAGAGTTGCCGAGGCCGACCCAGAGGTAGAGGTTTTGGACATAAACGTCGAAATCCCTGCGCTGCCGGTTTGGCTTGCCGCACCGCAGGCGATGCGGCAAACGACACGAATCCGACGAGTCTGGGATATGTTGGCCGAAGGGATAAAGGCCGATCTCTGACTGATTCACACTATCCGTGGCGTAGCAAGGGCACGGAAACCCGATTTCCCGTCCAGAACCTGCGTTTAGGCCGGTTCGTCTCATTGACCCGATGCGGCGCAGGCGCTAGGGCCTTTGCTGTCAAACGCAAGGAGATCCTTCATGTCCAACCCCTCGCTCCTCATCCTGCCCGGAGACGGAATTGGCCCCGAAGTCATGGCCGAAGTGCGCCGTATCATCGACTGGTTCGGTGCCAAGCGCGGCCTGGAATTCGACGTGAGCGAGGATCTGGTCGGCGGTGCCGCCTATGACGCCCATGGCAAACCGCTGTCGGACGAAACCATGGCCAAGGCGCAGGAGGCGGACGCAGTTCTGCTGGGTGCTGTTGGTGGACCCAAATACGACGATTTGGATTTCAGCCTCAAGCCCGAGCGCGGCTTGCTGCGGCTGCGCAAAGAAATGGACCTGTATTCGAACCTGCGCCCGGCACAATGCTTTGACGCGCTGGCGGATTTCTCGTCGCTGAAGAAAGACATCGTTGCCGGTCTGGATATCATGATCGTGCGCGAGCTGACCTCGGGCGTCTATTTCGGTGAGCCCCGCGGCATCTTCGAAGAAGGCAATGAACGCGTCGGCATCAACACCCAGCGCTATACCGAATCCGAGATCGAACGCGCCGCACGATCGGCTTTTGAGCTGGCGATGCGCCGGAACAAGAAACTGTGCTCGATGGAAAAGGCCAATGTCATGGAATCCGGCATTCTATGGCGCGAAGTCGTAAACCGGGTCGCTCAGGACTATCCCGAGGTCGAGCTGAGCCACATGTATGCCGACAATGGCGCGATGCAGCTGGTGCGTGCGCCCAAGCAGTTTGATGTGATCGTCACTGACAACCTGTTTGGTGACATCCTGTCGGACTGTGCCGCGATGCTGACCGGTTCACTGGGCATGCTGCCGTCCGCCTCCTTGGGCTCACCAATGGCCAATGGCCGCCCCAAGGCGATGTACGAGCCGGTCCACGGTTCCGCCCCCGATATCGCCGGTCAGGGCAAAGCCAACCCGATCGCCTGTATCCTGAGCTTTGCCATGGCCCTGCGCTACAGCTTCGATCAGGGGGCCGAGGCTGACCGTCTGGAAGCTGCGATCGAAAAAGTCCTGGCTGATGGCGTCCGCACCGGCGACCTGCTGGCGGATGAAGGCGTCACGCCGGTTTCCACCACGGAAATGGGCGACGCGATTCTGGCGGCGCTGGACGACAGCCTCTGATCAGAGGTCACACCCGAAAATAGAGGCGGCGCCAGATGCGCCGCCCAACTATAGCCGATGGCGTGGATCACTGGCACGTAGTCTGCTCGGGCTCTTGCCACGGACGACGTTAGTCTGCATTGACCCCAAAGCAGTTGTTACAAAGTTGGCTTTGAGCAAAGGACTTCATCTGGAACTCAGTCCAGCGTGTTCTTGTAGACTTTGCCGTCTTTCATGATCAAATCGAAATTCTCATGCGGGTCTGCGATCAGGTCGATATCTTGCAGCGGATTGCCGTCCACAAGGATTAAGTCGGCATAAGCGCCCTTTGCGATTACACCCAAATCGCCTTGTTGATAGGGGTGGCGCGGGCCTGAGAGTTTGAGCAGTTCAGCATTGGTTGAAGTCGCCATTTTCAGCACCTCGTATGGCGTGTACCAGCGCTGCAACTTGGCAAGGAACGCGCCTTGACGTTCGGCCAGTTTGGGATCGAACAGGATGTCGGTGCCGAAAGCGACTTTCACGCCAACTTCTTTCGCCGTTTTGTAGGTGAAATCTGTACCGTTGGTGACGTCGATCCATTTCTGCTGGCTAACAGGGTCGTCGAAAGAAAAGCCATCCTCGTCATCCAGAAGAGGCTGCACTGACAACCACACGTCGTTGTCGCGCATCAGTTCCATCGTTTCGCGGCTCATCAAGAAGCCATGCTCGATGGACTTAACGCCAGCGGCAACGGCTATCTCGACTGCCTCGTCCGTGAAGACATGAGATGCAACATAGGTGTTGTAGGTGTCAGCCACCTCTACGAATGCCTCGATTTCGGCCTTGGTGTATTGGCGTACATCCAGAGGGTCATAGGTAGATGACACCCCGCCGCCGGTGGAAATCTTAAGCTGGGTCGCGCCCATGCGCATGATTTCACGCGCGCGTTTGACCACTTCCGGAACACCATCAGCCTGCGCCATCAAACCAACGCTGTACCAGTACCATTGCGAATCCGCGCCGTTCGTCGGAACCGCTTGGTAGGGGCGATAGTCAAAGTGGCCGCCGGTTTGTGTCACGGGCGGGCCGGACGGCAGGATACGAGGGCCTTCGATCTCGCCTGCGTCAATCATCCGTTTTATGGCAAATGAATTGCCGCCAACGTCGCGCACCGTTGTAAAGCCGCGCATTAACGTGCCTTCGGACCCGATGGCACCCCGCACCGCGACTTCAAGAATATCGCCGGTCACAACCACGCTCTGCGGATTGCAGCAATAAAGCGTGTGCCAGTGTACGTCGATCAGGCCAGGCATCAACGTGCGCCCGCCGCCGTCGATGACGATACCATTGGCGACGGTGAGGGGTTCTGAGGACACATCTGTGATCAGATTGTCGGTTACAACGACATTGGCATTTGTAATCAATTCCTCATTCACACCATCAAACACGTTGACGTTTGTGAACAGTATCGGTCCCCCATCCTGGGAGAGCGCTTGCGAACTGGTTATTGCAAGAGCAATCGACGGAACCGCGGCAAGTTTGGGAAAATGCACTCGAAATTCCTCAGAAAATTCTGTCGGAGAAACCATCCCAGCGGAAGCAAGATTTTTCAAGCATTACCTCGCTTTTCTCCAAGGTCGGCTTTGTCCGCATATCGGAAGTTGCAATGTTGGCAGCGGCAGAGCAGTTCAGAGATGGAATTCACATTGATACGGATGCGAATCGGGCATTCTGCACCATATGCTGTCATTGGCTGACCCTGCGCGCCGACTTTTCCTTGCCTACATCAGTTGCCAAAGAGGTTGTTCAGCAGGTTGTTGATCGCATTTTCGAACCCATTGCCCTGATTGCGGCGCTGACGCCTGGGCTGCTCTTGCCGGACGGGCGGATCGGGGGCCAGCATTGGCAGCGGAGAGGGTGTCATCCCCTCGGTCACGCGCACCATCGTCTCTTTCCAAATCTCCGCAGGTAACCCGCCGCCGGTCACGCCGGACAGGGGGGTGTTGTCGTCATAACCCATCCAGACGCCGGTCACATAATCAGCCGTGAACCCGATGAACCAGGCATCCCGCGCCGCCTGCGTGGTGCCGGTCTTGCCTGCCACCTGCCAGCCGGGTAGTTTCGCGCGCCCGCCCGTGCCTTCGGACACGACACGTTCCATCATCCAGGTCAGTTGCTTGGCTGCCTTATCGTTGATCACCCGCTCACCGATGCCGGTGCTCGTCGCCATCAGAGGGGCGTCGTCGCCCAGCAGCTTCAGCTCGGTCAACCCATAGGGCTCAACCGCTGAGCCACCATTCAGGATACCGGCATAGGCCCCGGTCATCTCAATCAGCGTGCTTTCCGATGCGCCCAGCGCCAGCGCAGGACCCTCGGCCAGATTGCTTTCTATGCCGAACTCACTTGCGACGGTACGGACATTTTCCAGACCGGCAACCTCGGCCACTTTCACCGCCGGGATGTTCAATGAGTTCTTGAGAGCATCAGCAAGCGTGACGCGCCCATAATGCTTGTTGGTGTAGTTCTTGGGGCACCATTGCCCCGAACCGGCGATATTGATGCAATAGGGCTCGTCCATCACAGTATCCAGAGGCGAATAGCCCAGTTCCAACGCGGTGGCATAGACGAAGGGTTTGAAGGATGACCCTGTTTGCCTCAGCGCCTGTGTGGCCCGGTTGAAGGCGCCCGATACGCGGGTCTTGCGCCCGCCGACCATCGCCCGCACGGCACCATCTGCCGACATCACCACGATGGCAGCTTGCGCCTTGGATCCTTCGCGCACCTTTTCCTTGAAGATATATTGCAATGCCTCTTCTGCGGATTTCTGCAGGCGCTGGTCCAGCGTGGTTCGGATCACCACATCATCGGTGGTGTCCGAGCCGAAAAAGCTGGGCAATTCCGTGATGACCCAATCGGCAAAATACCCACCGGCGCGTGCAGCCGCAGCCTCGGACAGTTGCGCCGGGCTGCTGCGCGCGCCACTGGCCTGGGCCGAGGACAGATAGCCCTGCGCCTCCATCAGCCCAATCACCAACTGCGCCCTATCCTGCGAGCGTTGCAGGTTATTTGTCGGCGCATACCGCGTCGGCGCCACCAGAAGACCAGCCAGCATCGCCGCCTGCGAGGGGCTGACCTCGGCGGCAGAAATCCCGAAATAGCGCTGGCTTGCCGCCTCAAAGCCCCGCGCACCGGACCCGAGGAAGGCACGGTTCAGATAGATGGTCAGGATTTCATCCTTGGAGTATTTGACCTCCATCGCGATCGCATAGACAGCCTCTTTGCCCTTGCGCCACAGGGATCCCTGACGGCAATCAGCCTCATAGGCGGCCTCAGACTCCCATTCGCTGGGCACATAAGGCACGCCCAGACACAACAGCTTGGCCGTCTGCTGGGTGATCGTCGACCCGCCATGGCCAGACAAAGGCCCGCGTCCTTCGCGCAGGTTGATACGCACAGCGCTAGCGACACCCCGAGGACTGACGCCGAAATGGCGGTAGAATCGCTTGTCCTCGGTGGCGACCACTGCGTTTTTCAGATACGGAGAAACCGTGTCCGCGGTGATTACCCCGCCGAACTGATCCCCACGCCAGGCAAAGACTTTGCCATCCCGATCCAACAACGTGACCGACCCGCGCGCGCGCCCGTCTAGCAAAGCATCGACATCAGGCAAAGAGGTATAGACAACCCCGACAGCCAGCGCCAGCAACAGAGCGGCCACAGCGCCCACGCGCCAGCTTACCCCCCAGATCAGGCGCCAGACCCACCGAAACAACCGGCGAAAAAAGCCACCACCACCGCCGGATTTCCGGCGTGTCTTTCTCCGTGTGCTTTTGCGGGTTGTCGTTTTGCGCGCCGCAGCCTTTTTGCCTGCGGGTTTCGCAGTGCCTTTGGTCGCCGTGGGTTTTCGCCCCTTCGACGCGTATCTTTTGTCCGCCACAAGCGGTGCCTTGCGGCGCCTGGACTCAGTCATGCTCAAACTCTGCCCGGTTATCGTTTTGAGGCACCATACCCTGCTATACCGATGAAGTAGAGGTCTGAATTTCCGGAATACACCCTCTCTAACGCGCCTATAATTTAGTCGATATGCAGAATCTGTGCAAAAATTGTGCACTCACTCACCAATTCCTCCCGAATTTGACCACTGAACCGTTCCTTACACAGCTTCGGCACGCTCTTTTTCTGCAGGTGCAAACACGCCGGACAGACCGGGGAAGCAGAGGGGAACAGCGTGAAACTGATTATTGCAACAATCAAACCGTTCAAGCTCGAGGAGGTGCGCGAGGCACTGACCGACGCGGGCATACGCGGCATGATGGTAACCGAGATCAAGGGCTTCGGCTCGCAATCGGGGCACACGGAAATCTATCGCGGCGCCGAATACGCGGTGAACTTTGTACCCAAGATCAAGCTTGAGATCGTGGTGCCCGCCACGATGGCCGACCAGATCGTAGAAACCATCACCAAATCCGCCAAGACCGGCAAGATCGGCGACGGCAAGATTTTCGTCCTCGACGTTGAGCAGGCCCTGCGCGTGCGGACCGGGGAAACGAACGAAGAGGCGCTGTAAGCGCCCCCACTCAACACTATTCGAGGACTGACAATGAACCTGATGAAATCTCTCATCCCTGCCGCCGCGATAGTCGCGCTGCCGCAGATTGGCCTAGCGCAGGAGGCCGCCACCGGCGAAGCCGCGCTGCACACACAATACATCTTCACCACGCTGCTGTTTCTGATGGCAGGGTTCTTGGTTTTCTTCATGGCCGCCGGCTTTGCCATGCTCGAAGGCGGGCTGGTGCGGTCGAAAAACGTGGCCATGCAGATGATCAAGAACGTGGCGCTGTTTTCCTTTGCCGCGATCATGTACTGGCTGATCGGCTTCAACCTGATGTACCCCGGCGACGGCTGGACCATCGCGGGGTGGGTTGGACCGTTCTTCAAAACCACGGTCCTGGATCCGGTGGGCGTGGGTGCTGACGCCGCGGCATTGGATTATGCTTCGGTTGGTTCGGACTTCTTCTTCCAGCTGGTGTTTGTGGCCGCAACCGCGTCGATCGTATCGGGTGCTGTAGCTGAACGTATCAAGCTGTGGCCCTTCCTGGTTTTCGTGATTGTTCTGACCGGCGTCATGTACCCGATCTCTGGCTCGTGGCAGTGGGGCGGTGGCTGGTTGTCCGAGGCTGGTTTCTCGGATTTTGCCGGCTCGACCATCGTGCATTCGGTTGGCGGCTGGGCGGCTCTGGCGGGTGCCCTGATCCTGGGTCCGCGGATTGGCAAGTACAAAGACGGCAAGGTTCATCCGATGCCCGGTTCGAACCTGGCGCTGGCCACTTTGGGGACATTCATCCTGTGGCTGGGATGGTTCGGCTTCAACGGCGGCTCGCAGCTGGCGATGGGAACCGTGGGTGACGTATCCGACGTGTCGCGCATCTTTGCTAACACCAACATGGCCGCAGCGGCGGGCGCAGTGGCAGCCCTGATCCTGACACAGCTGCTGTACAAAAAACCTGACCTGACCATGGTGCTGAACGGCGCGCTGGCCGGCCTGGTGTCGATCACTGCGGAACCGCTGGCCCCGACGCTGTTCGGCGCACTGTGGATCGGCGCCGTAGGCGGTATCATCGTGGTCTTTGCGGTTCCAATGCTGGACAAGTTCAAGATCGACGACGTTGTCGGTGCCATCCCGGTTCACCTGTTCGCCGGGATCTGGGGCACCATCGCCGTGATCTTTTACGGCGAAGCCAGCCTGGGTACGCAGCTGCTGGGTATCCTCGCCTACGGTCTGTTCACCTTTGTCGGCGCATTGATCCTGTGGTCGATCCTGAAGGCCACCGTCGGCATTCGAGTCAGCGAAGAGGATGAGATCAACGGCCTGGACATGGCGGAACTGGGCATGGAAGCGTACCCGGAGTTCTCCAAGGGCTGATATCCAACCCAATCCAACAAAAAACCCGGGCGGTGTCGCCCGGGTTTCTTTTTTTCCGCAGAATTAAACTCCGACGTCGATAATCGCTTTGGCCAGAATCGGAACCGTTTTGGCATTCAGCCCGGCAATGTTCAGACGGCTGTCGCCGACCATGTAGATGCCGTGATCAGCGCGCAGTTGTTCCACCAGTTCCGGTGCCGCGCCCAAGCGCGAGAACATGCCGCGATGCTGGGCGACAAAGCCGAACCGGTCGGAGCCGCTGTGGCGTTGCAGCTCATCGGCCAGTTGCTGGCGCAGCCCCAGCATGGACAAGCGGATCTCTTCCAGCTCGGCCTCCCAGTCGGCCCGCAGGACGGGGTCGGTCAGGATCGTGGTGACCACGCGCGCGCCGTGGTCGGGCGGGAATGAATAGTTCTGGCGGTTCAGAAAGGCCAGCGTGCTCTGGTTCAACGCGGTCTGTCCCGCATCTGCGCTGATTGCCATCAATAGGCCCGTGCGTTCACGGTAGACGCCGAAATTCTTGGAACACGACGCCGCGATCAGGCATTCCTTGACCGAAGACGCAACAAGGCGGGTCGCCTGCGCATCCTCTTCCAGACCGTCGCCAAAACCCTGATAGGCAATGTCGATCATCGCCACGAGGCCAAGCTCGTTGATGATGGTCACCACTTCCTGCCACTGCACCAGGTTCAGGTTGGCCCCGGTCGGGTTGTGGCAACAGCCGTGCAACAACACCACATCGCCCGACTTGGCGGTTTTCAGATCGGCAATCATGCCGTCGAAATCGACGCCACGAGTCTCGCCATCGAAATAGCGGTATGGAACCGCTTCGATCCCCAGGTAATTCAGGATCGACAGATGGTTTGGCCAGGTCGGGTTCGAGACGAACACGCGGGCCGAGGGGTTGGCCATGCGGATCATCTCAAATGCCTGACGGCAAGCACCGGTTCCGCCGGGCGTAGCCACAGCGGCAATGTTGCCACGCGGCACCGATGTGCGCAGGATCAGGTCAATCATCGCATCCGCATAGGCCGGATCACCAGCCAGACCGGTATAGGCCTTGCTTTCCTGCTCTTCCAGAATGCGCTTTTCGGCGGCCTTGACCGCGCGCATCACTGGCGTGATACCTTCGGCATTCTTGTAGACGCCAACACCCAGGTCGATCTTCTGATCGCGCGGGTCTTCGCGGTACATCTGCATTAGCGCTAGAATCTTGTCGGCAGGTTGCGGTTTGAGATGTTCAAACATCAGGTCTCTCCGGTTGCGACGGGCAGGGTCGGGAAGGCACCCCATTCAGCCCAGGAGCCGTCATAAAGCGAGTGGTCTTTCTTGCCCATGCGCTCAAGCGCAAGGCTGAGAATCGCGGCGGTCACACCCGACCCGCATGAGGTAATCGCCGGTTTCGACAGGTCGACGCCAGCGGCCTCGAAAATGGCGCGGCATTCCTCGGGCGATTTCATCGTGTGATTCTTGTTCAACAAGGTGCCGAAGGGGACGTTTCGTGATCCGGGAATACGACCAGACCGCAGCCCTTCGCGCGGCTCGGGATCGGTACCCGCGAAGCGACCGGCTGCGCGTGCGTCGATGATATCGTGATCCCCCAGCTTGGCTGCGGCAGATACCTGCGTGACATCACGCACCAGATGGTTCTGAACCCGCACGGTCATGTGGCGGTCGCGGATAACAGGCGGCAGGTCTTCAACCTCTCGCCCCTCGGCCAGCCATTTCGGCAAGCCACCGTCCAGCACGGCAATGTTGTCCTGCCCCATCAGGCGGAACATCCACCAGACCCGCGCAGCCGAGGACAGCCCCGAGCCGTCATAGACCACCACCTGATGGCCATCCCCCACGCCCATCGCCCGCAGGCGCGACATGAATTTCTCGACCGGAGGCACCATATGCGGCAGGTCCGACCGATGATCGGCAATATCATCAATGTCAAAGAATCTCGCGCCGGGGATATGGGTCGCGTCATATTCCGCTTTGGCGTCGCGTCCGTGTTGCGGCAGATACCATGATCCGTCCAGAACCCGCAGGTCCGGATCCTTGAGATGGGCCGCAAGCCATTCGGTTGAAACGAGGGTTTTGGGATCGTCCTGCATCAATGCCTCCCCTATGCGCGCTTGGTTTGTCCCTATACGCGCGCGCATGTCTGTTCAAGTCTGGATGGGGGCCTGTATCGCTAACGTGCCCGCCTGAGGCGGAAAAACTGGGCGATCCCGATCAGACTGATCAAAATCCAGAAGGATTCGATCAGCATCGAGGCCAGATTGAAGTTCTCAAGCAGTGAATAGACGATCAGAACCGACCCCAACAGGTTCACCACCGGAAAGGCCAGATCGTCGGAATTCATCATCCGCATCTGGGTAGCGAAATAGGCGGCAACCACGATCAGCGCCCCGATCGATCCGACGCTGTCGGCGATGGTCAAAGTGTCAAGAAACGCAGTCATGATCAGGCCTCGCCGTTTTGAGGAATTTCTAGATGCTGCCCATAATGGTGCATGTTCAAAAACGCAGTCCCCTGCGCGCCCGCGCGATAGCCATGCGGCAAGTCGGCGGCAAAGCGCAGCCCCTGCCCGGCGTTCAGCGGCACCCAGGCCTCTCCACGCAGGATTTCAAGCGTTCCGGAAAGGACAAAGACCTCTTCGGTGACGCCCGCCGCATGGGCAGGCGACTCGTGGCTTTGGTTCGGGGTCAGGCTGACGTGAAAGGTCTCGGCCCCCAGCGCGGGATCAAAGGGAAAGACGATCTTGACTTCGATACTGCCCGGAAAGGTCACGGTCTGAAACACCGATGGATCGCCATTCGCCGTTTCAATCAGCGCGCTCAGCGGCAGTTGAAACCCTTTGGCGATCTTCCACAGCGTTGCAATGGTCGGGCTGGATTCGCCACGCTCGATCTGACCCAGCATGGCTTTGCTGACGCCGGTCATCTCGGCGACTTTGGACAGGCTCAGCCCAGATGCGGCCCGCATGTCCCGTAATTTCAGCGTGATCTCGTCCGGTGCCATGATGATGTCTTTCGAATCCTCTTGTGCGTTATAGCGCACATGTGGTACGTGCGCTATAACGCACAAACCCCAAGACATGCAACCCGAGGCAATAGGGAAACAGCATCATGCCTTTGTACCGATCCAGAACCTCAACCCATGGCCGCAACATGGCCGGTGCCCGTGGCCTGTGGCGCGCGACCGGCATGGGGGATGATGACTTCGGCAAGCCGATCATCGCCATCGTCAACTCGTTCACCCAGTTCGTGCCGGGCCATGTCCACCTGAAGGATCTGGGCCAGATGGTCGCGCGCGAGGTCGAGGCCGCGGGTGGTGTTGCCAAGGAATTCAACACCATCGCGGTGGATGACGGTATCGCCATGGGCCATGACGGGATGTTGTATTCGCTGCCCTCGCGTGAGGTAATCGCGGATTCTGTTGAATATATGGTCAACGCGCACTGTGCTGATGCGATGGTCTGCATCTCGAACTGTGACAAGATCACGCCCGGCATGCTGATGGCCGCGATGCGCCTGAACATCCCCGCCATTTTCGTCTCGGGTGGGCCAATGGAGGCGGGCAAGATCGACATCGCCGATCTGGACGCCAAAAAGATCGACCTCGTGGACGCTATGGTGGCCGCCGCTGACGACAAGTTCACCGATGAGCAGGTTCAGCATATCGAGGAAAACGCCTGCCCGACTTGCGGGTCGTGCTCGGGCATGTTCACCGCCAACTCGATGAACTGTCTGGCCGAGGCGCTGGGTCTGGCGCTGCCGGGCAACGGCTCGACTCTGGCCACACATGCGGACCGCAAAGAGCTGTTCCTTGAAGCCGGTCGCCGGATCGTCGAGATCACCAAACGGCACTATGATCTGGACGAGAAAGGCTTCCTCCCGCGCGAAATCGCCACGTTCGATGCGTTCGAAAACGCAATGAGCCTGGATATCGCCATGGGCGGATCGACCAACACGGTGCTGCATCTGCTGGCCATCGCGCATGAGGGCGAGGTGGATTTCACCATGACCGACATGGACCGTCTCAGCCGTCAGGTGCCCTGCCTGTGCAAAGTCGCACCCAATACCGAAAATGTGCATATGGAAGACGTCCACCGCGCCGGTGGCATCTTCTCAATTCTCGGGGAACTCAGCCGCGCCGGGCTGCTGCACGAGGATTGCAGCACGGTCCATTCCGGCACGATGGGTGAGGCGATTGCCAATTGGGACATCAAGGTGGCCAACAACCCCAAGGCGCAAGACTTGTTCAAGGCCGCGCCGGGCGGTGTGCGCACCACGCAGGCCTTCAGCCAGTCAAACCGGTACAAAGAGCTGGACACCGACCGCGAAGGCGGCGTGATCCGGTCGAAAGAACATGCGTTCAGCCAGGATGGCGGTCTGGCGGTTCTGTTCGGCAATATTGCCCGCGACGGCTGTATCGTGAAAACAGCCGGTGTCGATCCGGCCAGCCTGACCTTCACCGGGTCGGCCTATGTCTGCGAAAGCCAGGATCAGGCTGTGAACGACATTCTGACCAGCAAGGTCAAAGAGGGCGACGTGGTGGTCATCCGCTATGAAGGCCCGCGCGGCGGTCCGGGGATGCAGGAAATGCTGTACCCGACGTCTTACCTGAAATCCAAAGGTCTGGGAAAAGCCTGTGCTTTGCTGACGGATGGACGGTTCTCGGGTGGAACCTCCGGCCTGTCGATCGGCCATGTCTCACCCGAGGCGGCCGAAGGTGGCGAGATCGGACTGGTGCGCCAGGGTGACCGTATTGAGATCGACATCCCCAACCGCTCGATCCATCTGGCAGTCTCAGATGAAGTGCTTGCCGAACGACGCCAGGAGCAGGATGCAAAAGGCTGGATACCGGCAGCGCCCCGCAAGCGCAAAGTCTCAACCGCGCTCAAAGCCTATGCCAAACTGACAACCAGCGCGGCAAAAGGGGCCGTGCGGGAGGTCTAAGACATAAGGGCCGGACACCAAATCAAGTGATCCGGCCCAATCAATTCCCAAAGCGCTCCCGCGCCTTCTGGCGCTATCGGCTTCGGTCTTGGGCCTGGCGCGGCGCATAGCGCGGCGCCAGGCCCAACCAGAGGAGATGTTTCGCAAGATACATTGCCGATGGGCGGGAGAAGGTGATTTCCAGCTCAATCCCCAAGCTTGGCGTGGACTTCATCCAGATCAATCTCGGCGATCGGCATCTTGTTGGCCGGATCTTCAAAATCGTATTTGAACAGATCGAAATCTTGTTTGTAGATCTCGTAGACAAGATGCATCGACAGGTCGTCGAAATAGTCCTCGACAGGATGCTTTCGTTTGGGTCCGTGGCCTTCGGATTCGTTGAACCGCGGGATTTCGGACAGGGCCACCTTGTGTGGCGTGTCCAAGTTGCTCAGAACACCTTGCATCCCATCGTTGAACTTCTCGGTCCAGAAGATGCGATCATATCGTCCGCCATTTGCAATAAAGGTCGACACATGGCCAGACATGGCGGACCAGTGGATATCCGGATCCATGGGCCGGCGCCACCTGATCGTGTCACGAGCAAATAACAGGAATCTGCGGAAACTGGCGACCTGGTCGAAATCACCCTGACCGTCCTCTCCGCCAACCTCGATGCCGTAATTGTAGATCAGCGTCGGCACCAGATTGCCGCGATACCGTTTGCCGTTGCGCTGAATTCCACAGATCTTGTCAAAGAACGAACTGAGAATTCGCGTGTACGGGTTCCGCACGCAGGTGAAAGAAAAGGAGTTATGATTTCGGACATTTGTCGAAATCGGCTCCTGGCTGGGACCGAACGCCCATTTATGCATCCCGTCCTTGGCATCGTGGATATCGCCGTCAAAAAACCGGCCATGATCCGAAAAATACATGATTTGCCCGATGGTTGAGCATGCACATTTCGGGACAACACGGTAAACCATGCTCTCGCTCTCGGTCATCCATGTACCGGGAAAACCCATTTGCTGCGCCTCCTCAACAGGTCGTAACTCACTATTCGCGCCTGCTTTTGTATCTACAGAACCAAAAATAATCTGTTTATTCAATCGCTCATCCTCAGTATCACAGAGGGAACCGGGCAGAAACGGATAACAAAGAACTGAAATGGCAAAAATTGCCTACATTTTGTTGTGCCACAAGGACCCTGACGCAATCATTGCGCAGGCCGAGCAGCTAACCGCCGCTGGCGATTGCATGGCCATACATTTTGACGCCCGCGCAAGTCGCGAGGCCTATGCACGCATTCAGGGCGCTCTTCAGGCCAATTCGAATGTCACTTTTGCAACCAAACGCATCAAATGCGGTTGGGGCGAGTGGTCTTTGGTACAGGCCACATTGAACGCAGTGCAAGCCGCCCTCGAGGCCTTTCCCCGCGCGACGCATTTCTACATGCTGTCAGGGGATTGCATGGCGATCAAAACAGCGGAATACGCGCATCAGTTCCTGAACGACAACGACAGGGATTTTGTCGAAAGCCACGACTTTTTTGCCAGTAACTGGATCAAGACCGGCATGAAAGAAGACCGGCTGATCTATCGCCATTTCTTCAATGAACGCACCCAGAGCAGACGATTCTATACATCCTATGACGTACAGAAAAAACTTGGTCTGACCCGCGAGGTTCCGGCTGACATCCAGATCATGATCGGCAGTCAGTGGTGGTGTCTGCGCCGTCATACTGTTGAAATGATCTTTGAATTCCTGGCCCAGCGCCCGGATGTAATCCGCTTTTTCTCGACCACCTGGATACCGGATGAGACCTTCTTTCAAACGCTTGTCCGCCACCTTGTTCCCCGTGAAGAGATCGACAACCGAACGCTCACATTCCTGATGTTCTCGGACTACGGAATGCCCGTGACATTCTATAACGACCATTACGACATGCTGTTAGGGCAGGATTTTCTGTTCGCCCGCAAAATCAGCCCCGAGGCACATGAGCTGAAGGACCGGTTAGGCCAGCTCTATTCTGCGGATGGGGTGGATTTTCACATCTCGGATGAAGGTCGCAATCTCCATAGTTTCTTAACCGCAAGAGGGCGCGTCGGACGCCGCCACAAGCAAAGGTTCTGGGAGGCCGGAAATACGCTGGGACCGGACCGCGATGTTTTCCTGATCGTGTGCAAGAAATGGCATGTGGCCAAGCGTCTGGTCGATCAGATTAAGTCCGAAACCGATATCCCTTGTGTCGAGTATCTGTTCAACGAACAGGATACGGCTCTGCCCGATCTGGGCGGCATCGAAACGACCTTGCTCAAACGGTCCCGCCACCGGCGTGCTCTTGTGCGGATGCTGTTTGACAGTTTCGAAACCGACCGGCTGGTTCTATGCATCGATCCCTCAGATATCGAAATCATTCAGGACTTCTGTGCAGATCAGGTCAAAACCCATGTGCTTGAAGTCGAGTGTGAATATTCCGACGATTACCTGATCGGCCACGCCCGCCGTGTGGGGTTGGCCGGTCAGGACAGCCCGACCGAAACCGTGGCACGGCTTGTCCCAACTTTGCACAACGCGATGGAATACGAATCCGAGTTGATCCGGGGCACCGCGCTGGATCGACATGCACGCCTGCGGGAAACCAGCGACCGGACAGAAAACGAAGACGCCATTGTCCGGTTTCTGAATGTTTCACAGGAACAGGCGCAGGCCATCATGCGATTGGATTATCTGTTTGCAGATTGATGAGCCGGCGGCACCATCAGGTACCGCCGACAGCACGATCAGATGTCGAACTTGACGCCTTGCGCCAGCGGCAGCTCGGCTGAGTAGTTCACGGTGTTGGTCTGACGGCGCATATAGGCCTTCCACGCATCCGAGCCGCTTTCACGCCCGCCACCGGTTTCCTTCTCACCACCAAATGCGCCACCGATCTCGGCCCCCGATGGCCCTATATTGACATTGGCAATGCCACAATCCGATCCCGCTGCGGTCAGGAATTGCTCGGCCTCGCGCATGTTCAGAGTGAATACGCAAGACGACAGACCTTGCGGTACGTCATTTTGCAATTCGATGGCTTCGTCGAACGCGTCGTACCCCATGACATAGAGGATCGGCGCAAAGGTTTCGGTCTTTACGGTTGCTGTCTGGCCAGGCATCTCGACAATCGCGGGCTGCATATAGACACCGGCAGGGACGTTTTCGGTCACGCGGTCGCCACCAAAGACTGCGCCGCCTTCGGCCTTTGCAGCGTCCAGCGCAGCGGTCATGGCCGCGCCCGAGGCTTCGTCCACCAGCGGACCGATCAATGTGCCTTCGGTCAGCGGATTGCCGATGGGCAGACCGGCATAGGCTTTTTTCAACCGGCTCACCAGCTCCACGCGGATCGAGTTGTGAACGATCAGACGGCGCAGCGTGGTGCAGCGTTGACCGGCTGTGCCGACAGCAGAAAAGACAATCGCGCGTACGGCCATTTCCAGATCGGCCGAAGGGCCCACGATCATCGCGTTATTGCCGCCAAGCTCGAGAATACATTTCCCGAACCGCTGCGCCACAATGGGGGCTACGGCACGGCCCATCCGTGTGGACCCGGTCGCCGAAATGACCGGCACGTCCTCGCTGGCCACCAGCGCCTCGCCCAGCGCGGCACCTCCGATCAGGGTCTGCAGCAGGTGGTCGGGCGCATCACCAAATCGGGCCAGTGCACGTTCAAAGATCTTCTGGCAGGCCATCGCGGTCAAAGGCGTCTTTTCAGACGGCTTCCAGATCACCGGATCACCGCAGACCAGCGCCAGCGCGGCATTCCACGACCAGACCGCCACCGGAAAGTTGAAGGCCGAGATCACGCCCACCGGTCCTGCCGGGTGCCACGTTTCCATCATCCGGTGGCCCGGGCGCTCAGATGCGATGGTCAAACCATAAAGCTGGCGCGACAGGCCGACGGCGAAATCGCAGATGTCGATCATCTCCTGCACTTCACCCAGACCTTCCGAGGTGATCTTACCAGCTTCCCAGCTGACCAGCGCACCCAGATCGTCCTTGGCGGCGCGCAATTCCTCGCCCAGCAGGCGGATCAGTTCGCCCCGGCGTGGGGCTGGAACCGTGCGCCACGCCTTGAATGCCGTCTTGGCATTGGCAAACACCGTGCCCATCCCTGACGCAGGCGTTTCATGTACCTCGGCCAGAATGCCGCCATCAATGGGCGAGCGTACAGCCAGCGTGCCGCCCATCAGCTCAGCGGCTGTCAGGTCCAGATTTGCAAGGGTTGTTTGGGCTGTCATAGCGATGTCTTTCATATCTCAGGCCGCCTTGTTCTGTTTGGTTATGTCCCCGGTGCGATAAAGCTGACCGAATTCGGTGTTCAGGAAATCAGACAGGTTCACCTGCTCTTGCCGCACGAACCCTTTGCCGGGCAAAGCACCCGTTCGCATCAGATCAACCACACCCAGAACACCGGCAGCAGTGGTGACCTGAATGGCGCTCCAGACCTGACCATTGAGGGTACGGGCATAAGATTTGTTGATCAGGGATTTCTCGCGCAGAGCCCCATCGATCTTGCCTTTTGCAGTGCAAAAAACCAGAACCACATCCTGATCGGTTCGCGGTAGCGCGGTCTCGAAGATTTCCTTCATCAGGTCGCGACGACGTTCCAATCCAAGATCATTCAGCAGCAAACGCAGAATATCACGGTGTCCCGGGTAGCGGATCGATCGGTACGACACGTCCCGCGCCTTTCCGTCCAGGGTTTCTGGCAACGTGCCCAACCCGCCCGAGGTATTGAAGCATTCATATTCCACCCCGTCATGACCCAAACGCTCGTAATCCTCGAGCGGCGCGGTCTTGACCCGTTCGCCATTCACGATGGCATCGCACGGATTGCAATATTCGTTGATCAGCCCATCGGTGGACCAGGTCAGATTGTACTTCAATGCGTTGGTGGGATAGAGCGGCAGCGCCCCGACCCGCATATGCAGGCTGTCCAGCGTATCGAACTCGGCAGCCAAGGCCGCGCCGGCGATACCGACAAAACCCGGTGCCAACCCGCATTGCGGCATAAACGCCGTCTCGCTGTCGGCGGCCAACTCGCGCACTGCGTTGGTGGCGGCAACATCTTCGGTCAGGTCAAAATAATGCGCGCCGGCCGATTTGGCGGCTTTGGCAATCCGTGGGGTCAGGAAAAACGGAGCCGCCGAGATAACCGCATCGAAACCGTTCAGACCCTCAGCCAGCTGCGTTTCATCGCTGACATCAATCTGGCGGGTCGAAACTCCCTGCCGATTCAGCACGGACAACGCCGCCAGATCGCGGTCGGCAACCGTGACCGAATAGTTGGATGAAGATTGCAGCAAAGTCGCGATCATCTGACCGATCTTGCCTGCTCCGATGACACAGATATTCCAGCTCAAAACGCGCCTCCTCTTTCGTTTCAGAAAGTATGAAGGCACAGTTGTTCAATCTGCAGAGGCAATCTTGACGAAAACGTCAAAACTATCGCCATATTGACGGACCTTCCGTCATACCGCCAATACTGGAATCGTCACTGCCTCAGGATTCGGCGTCCAACCCCTCGGTCGACAGGTCATCCAACCTGGGCATCAAACGCAACAATTCGCGGGCATAATCCGTCTGGGGGTTGGCGAACAAGTTATTGGTTTCCTGCAACTCGACAATTTGGCCCTGTTTCATCACTGCCACTCGGTCGCACATCTGACGTACCACCGGCAGGTCATGACTGATGAACAGCAGGGTCAGGCCCAGATGTTCCTGCAGGTCCTTCAAGATGTTCAGAATCTGCGCCTGAATGGACACGTCCAGCGCGCTGGTTGGCTCGTCACAAATCAGGAATCGCGGTTGCGTGGCCAGCGCACGTGCAATCGAGATACGTTGCCGCTGTCCGCCCGAGAATTCATGCGGGTATTTCTGCCCGGCCTCATGGCCGAGTCCCACCTGATCCAACAACTCATCGACGCGGCGTTTGATATCTGCACCTTCCATCAACCTGTGATGGCGGATCGGCTCGGCCACGATCTCATCCACCCGCATACGGGGATTGAGCGAGGAATACGGGTCCTGAAAGATCATCTGGATGTTCTTGCGATAGGCATCCAGCGCGGTCCGATTGGTCAGATCGCTGACCACCTGCCCGTCGAATGTAATCGTGCCGCCATCCACAGGGTACAACCCTGCAATCATCCGTGCGACAGTCGACTTGCCCGAGCCGGATTCACCCACAACGCCAAACACCTCGCCTGCGCGGATGTCGAAACTTACTTCGTCAACGGCGGTGAAATAGGTGCGGTCCCAGGGCAACAGGCCTTTGCGCTGCAGGAACTTCTTGGTCAGGTTGCGGATCTCGAACACCGGTTTGCTGGTGTCATTATCCACCTTGGGCCAGTGGCGGGCCATGTCTTCGATGGCAAAGCGTGTCTCGCGTCCACCATAGCTGATCTGGGGAAAGCGATGCAGTTTCAGGGTCGGGCGCGGCACGGCAGCGATCAGCGATTTGGTGTATTCATGGGTGGGCTGCCCCATCACCTGCGCGGTCGGGCCGGTTTCGACAACCTTGCCCGCATACATCACGGTCACCTTGTCCGTCGTGTCCGCGATCACACCCATGTCGTGGGTGATCAGGATGACGCCCACCTGACGTTCCCGCGCCAGTTCTTTGATCAGGTCCAGAATCTGCGCCTGAACCGAGACGTCCAGCGCCGTGGTCGGCTCATCCGCGATGATCACATCCGGTTCGGTACACAAGGCAAGCGCGATGACCACACGCTGCCGCATCCCGCCCGAGAACTGGTGCGGATACTGGTCCAACCGCGTGTCCGGATCGGGGATGCCAACCCGGTCAATCAGGTCGCGCGCCCGCTGGTTCGCCTCGGCATCGGTGCCGCCCAGATGGGCCTGAATGGTCTCGGTCAGTTGTTCGCGCACGGTGAATAATGGGTTCAGCGAGGTCAGCGGGTCCTGAAAGATCATCGAAATCTTTTTGCCGCGCAGCCCCCGCATCGCCTCGGCATCCAGGCCACTGATCTGGTCACCGCTCAGCTGGATCGTGCCGCTGGCAATACGGCCGGGGCGATCCAACAATCCCATGATGGCCGCGCCAATGGTGGATTTACCGGCCCCGGATTCGCCAACCAAGCCGTGGATTTCTCCGGGTTCAACCGACAGGTCCACATGGTCCACGGCTGTGAACAATTTGCGGCGGGTGGGGAATTCGACCGTCAGGTCATTGATCGTCAGAAGGCTCATGAAATCACCGCAGCTTGGGGTTCAGCGCATCGCGCAGCCAGTCGCCCAGCAGGTTCACAGACAGGGCCAGCGCCAACAGGGTGCAGGCCGGGAAGAACAAGATCCACCACTCACCCGAGAACAGGAAGCCCTGCCCGATGCGGATCAGCGTGCCCAATGACGGCTGGGTTGGTGGTGCCCCTACGCCGAGGAAGCTCAGCGTGGCTTCGGCAATGATCGCCAGCGCCAGTGAGATCGTGGCGATGACCAGAACCGGGCTGAGTACATTGGGCAGGATGTGGCGGAACATGATCGGGAAAGAACCGCGCCCGATCAGGCGGGCGGCCTGCACATATTCCTTGTTCTTTTCCACCAGCGCAGCACCGCGGACGACCCGGGCAAACTGCACCCAGTCGGACAGGGCAATGGCGATGATCAGTACATAGATCGCCATCTCGTCACGATATTCGGGTGGGGTCACACCTTTGGCGATGCCAAAGATCAGCATAGCGACCAGAATGGCCGGAAAGGTCAGCTGCACATCTGCGACCCGCATGATCAGCGTCTCGACCCAGCCGCCGAAATAGGCCGCGACCAGCCCCAGAACAACTCCGATGATTAGCGCCAGCAGCACCGCCGCAGCGCCGACAAACAGGGATATGCGCATCCCATAGAGGATGGTCGAGAACACATCCCGCCCCTGATCGTCGGTGCCCAGCAGGAACGTGTCCTGCGTAAAGGCATTCGGGGTGCCCGGCGGTGTAAATCCGTTCATCAGGTTCAGCGTTGCCGGATCAAACGGGTTATGCGGCGCAATCAGCGGGGCCAGTATTGCCGCCAGCACCAGCAGAACCACAACAAATGAGGCAACCATCGCCACGGGTGAATGACGGAAGGACCATGCGAAATCGCTGTCCCAGAACTGGGCCAGTCGTGATTTGGGCACTTGTCTCGAGGTTTCAGAAGTATCGGTCATGTGGCCCTCGCGTCGACACGCAGGCGCGGGTCAATGGCATAGTACAAAAGATCGACGATCAGATTGATCGACACGAACATGACCGAGATCAGCATCAGATACGCGGCCATGACAGGGATATCGACAAACTGGATCGCATTTATGAACAGCAGGCCCACACCGGGCCACTGAAACACCGTCTCGGTGATGATGGCAAAGGCGATGATCGAGCCCAGCTGCAACCCGGTGATGGTGATCACCGGCACCAGCGTATTTTTCAGCGCGTGGCGAAAATTGATCACCCGGTCCGACAGCCCACGCGCACGTGCAAATCGGACATAGTCGGCACGCAGGACCTCAAGCATTTCCGACCGCACCAGCCGCATGATCAGCGTCATCTGATACAGGCCCAGCGTGATCGCCGGGAGGATCAGCGCCTTGAGCCCCGAGGTCGTCAGGAACCCCGTGGACCAGCCGCCAATCATAACGGTCTCGCCCCTCCCAAAGCTGGGTAAAAGATCCAACTCGACCGAGAATATATAGATCAGCAATATCCCGATCAGGAAAGTTGGCAGGGAAACCCCGATCAACGACACGGTCATGATGATATTCGCCGCCACCCCCTGTCGTCGGATCGCTGTGAAAACACCCAGCGCGATGCCAAGGGTGATGGCCAGAAAGCCCGACACAAAGGCCAGCTCCAATGTCGCGGGGGCGCGTTCGGCTATGATGGTCGAAACCGGTCGGCCTTGCCGGTAGGACACGCCAAAATTGCCCTGCACCGCGCCTTGCAGGAACTTGAAATATTGCACCGGAAACGGCTGATCCAGACCAAGATCGGACCGCAGCCGGTCGATATCGGCCTGCGTACGTTCCTGCCCCAGCATGTTGTCGATCGGATCACCGACAAAGCGGAACATCGAAAAGGCAACCAGACCCACGATCAGCAGCACGATCACGGATTGGAACATCCTTTGGACAATATAAGCGAACATTCGTTTTCCTCGTTGATCGGACTGTCTATGCAGGCCCGGGCGGGGTGGTCAAGATACCGCTAACGCAAGCTAGCGTTTTCTGGCCCCGCCCCGGTTTCAGTTCACCGTTACCCAGCGCAGCAGAAAGAAGTTGTCCGGGCGCTGTGTCAGTTCGACATTGCTGCGTGTGCCCCAGACCAGGGGCTGCACATACATCGGCACATAGACCTGTTCGTCCTGAATGATCTGCGTGACCTCATCCAGCATCGCCTGCCGTTTGCCCGCATCCAACTCGGACTGGATCATCGGCAGCAGCTCATCCACCCGCGCGTTCGAAAATCCGCCGAAATTCCAGCTGCCCAGCTTTTTCTCTTCGTTTGGAGTGGCCACAAGGAAGCGCACGGGGTGTTCGGCATCAAATGTACCGGGGCTCCATCCCAGCAGGTACATATCGTATTTGCCTTCCCGGAGTTCCGGCCAGTAGTTACGGACCGGCATGGCATCCAGTTCCGCAGTGATCCCGATCTGGGCCAGCATGCTGACAACCGCCTGGCAAACGGCCTCATCATTCAGATAGCGGTCATTGGGGCATTTCAGCCCGAACGAAAACCCATCTGCATATCCGGCCTCGGTCAGCAGGGCCCTGGCGGCATCGACATCAAAGGCGGGACGGTCTGCATTCGCCTCGGAATAACCACTCATCGCCGGGCTAACCAGTTGCGAGGCCGCTTCGGCATTGCCCCGCATGATAGTCGCCAGAATGGCATCCACATTGACCGCCTGTGCCACTGCCTTGCGGACGCGCGCGTCGCGGAATGGGTTCGGTTTGCCCGCATCGTTGGTGTATTTCAGCGCCTCGGCCTGATGATCGAACCCCAGCATGATCACGCGGGCCTCGATCCCTTGGATAACCTCGATATCGCCGTTTTCCTTCAGGCGTGCGACGTCCTGGATAGGCACAGGGTTGATCATATCCACATCGCCTGACAACAAGGCTGCAACCGCTGTCGCCGGGTTTTGGATCGGAGTGAACTCAGCACTTGTGATGTTATGGTCGGCCTGATCCCACCAGCCGTCAAAGGGCTCAAGAACCGTGCGCAGGCCGGGCTCTCGTGCCGCAAGTTTGAAGGCGCCTGTGCCGTTGGCGTTCAGGGTGGCGTAATTCCCGACCTCTTTGTCGGGCACCGCTGCGTCATTGGCCTCGGCCCAGCCCTGATCCATGATCATCCAGTTGGCGATTGAGGATGGAAATAACGGGTTCGGCGCAGTCGTCATGAAATCGACCGTATAGTCGTCGACCACGATCACCTCGGTGATGGGCGCGAACCAGCTGCGGGTATCCGCCGCCTCGCCCGAGGCGCGCTGATAGCTGAACAGAACGTCCTGCGCATCAAAGCTGCTGCCGTCATGGAAGGTCACGCCCTCACGCAGTTTAAAGCGCCAACCTTCGCCGTCACCAATCGTCTCCCAGCTGACGGCCAGCGCGGGTTGAACGCTCATGTCCTTGTCGCGGCGTACAAGGCCTTCGTAGACATTGTTCAGAAACCCCAGAACCGGGGCCGAGTTGACCGCGTGCGGGTCCATCGTCTGCGGGTCCGTGGTCGAGGCCCATTTGAATTCGGCAGCCTGAACGCTGGTGGTGGCCAGCAAGGCCAAAGCAATGGCACTGTTCCTGAGGGTCATGGCGAAATCTCCCTTATTTGCCCTGCGATGCGGTGTTGCGCTTAACAATAGCGCAAAAGGCAGGGCGCGAAACCGCGCCCTGCCAAATCACTGATCTGAATGGCTTAGTTCAGAGTGAAGTATTTGACCTTAGGCTGATCTTCGGCATCCACTTCGATGCCCACACCGTCGGCCATACCCCAGTTCAGAACCTGGTGATGAATGGGGATGTAAAGCGCTTCGTCCTGCACAACCCGCCAGATGTCGGCGATGTCGGCATTCCGAGCGTCAAGATCGGTATTCGAGGCAAGCGACTTGATCTTCCCGTCCAGCGCATCGTCCTGATAACCGGTGCCGTTCCACGTGCCGATGTCATCTTCGCGCCCATGCACAAGGAAGTTGAAGATGTATTCCGAGTCATATGTCGGCACACCCCAACCCAGCATGTAGAAATCTGTCTTGCCATCGGTGATCAGCGGGAAATGCTGCGCCTTGGGCTTGGCGTCCAAATTCACGGTCACGCCGATCTGGCCCAGCATCCCAACAGCCGCCTGACAGATAGCTTCATCGTTGATGTACCGATCATTCGGGCAGTCCAGCCGAAGCGAGAAGCCATCGCCATAACCTGCCTCTGCCATCAGTTCCTTGGCCTTGGCCAGATCGGTGGAGGATTCGCCGTCCATGTCAGAGGTCCAGCCATTCACGAAGGGCGGTGCGATCATGCCTGCAGGCTGCGACTGGCCGCGCATCACGACCTGCTTGATCGCATCACGGTTAATCGCCATCGACATCGCTTGACGCACCCGCACATCGGCCAGAGGGTTCTTGCCGTCCACGTTATCCGCCTCGATGTCGTCGGCACCCTGGTTCATACCAAAGAAGATCACCCGGTTCTGCGGGGCTTGCTTGACCATCAGACCGTCGACACCATTGACGCGTTCAATGTCCTGCACCGGCATATCCTGGAGGAAGTTCACCTCACCCGACAGCATCGCCGCAACGCGAGTCGCAGCGTTCTGGATCGGGGTATAGATGATCTCGGTCACTTCCATCGGGAACTGGTCGATGCCCCAATAGTTGTCGTTGCGCACCATCACCGTCTTGATGTCAGGCTCGCGGCTTTGAAGAACATAGGGACCCGTTCCGTTGGCATTGGTGGTGGCATAGGTGATTTCGCCACCTTCGAAATCCTGAACATTAACGGTGTCATTCGCCTCGGCCCAGCCCTTGTCCAGAATGAACAAGTTGGTCAGGTTCGACGGCAGGATCGGGTTCGGACCATCTGTGACAATCTCGACGGTGAAATCGTCAACTGCACGCACTTCGACGATCGAGCCGATCAGCTCTTTCATGTCGGAATTAGGTTGCTTGGCACGGGTAAAGCTGAACACCACATCTTCGGCGTTGAAGTCCGCACCGTCATGGAATTTCACGCCTTCGCGCAGCTTGAAGACCCAAACATTCGGGTCATCGGCCTTGGGGCCCCACTCGGTCGCCAGCGCGGGCTCGAATGCACCGGTCACGTCGCGGATGATCAGAGGCTCGTAAATCTGGTGTCGCACGGTGTGCGTCGGACCTTCATTCTGCGAATGCGGATCCAGCGTCAGCGCATCACCGGCCCGCGCCCAGCGCAGCGTTTCCGCCGAAGCGCCCGCGGCCATCAGCGCCGTCGCACTTGCAGCGATCATCAGGTTTCTTAGAATCATTTGTAACTCCCCTTTTTGTTAATATCGCCCTTTGGACGACAGACCATTTTTACGGCCTTGGTGGTCCTGATCATCCAGATCATCGTTACAGTTGCAACACCTGATTGAGCATAAAAACGGCAGTTTGGCGGATGCCCCGACGCAAATCTGCCGTGCGCGCATGAACTTACGTAGCGGAAAGCTTACGCCAAACTGTGACCGCTGACCGTCTTACAAGTACGGATTTCCGCAGTTTGCAAAACATGCCTTCCGGTTGAACATTCCGGGAATGAAGCCAAGTTTCGAGCCACTTGCGGTCAAAAAACTGGTCCTTGGACCTTGCCCGAATCTGCTGACCACGGCGGATCGCCATGCTGCAGGTACCCGTCGGCCTGATCTGGGGCAACTAGGACACCTTTGCGCCGGTACAGCAGGCCATGGACTTGCACATTCTTTGACCCGATGCCCAAATGGACACCTTGGCAGGGGTCAGGCACATACCCCGGATTGAGGCCCGCAGGAATTTCAAACTGCGCTTAAAATCATTCTTGATCAGATGTCCCAGTTAACTTCGGGAGAAATCGAACGATGAAAACATTTACCAGAAGGGCGGCCTTGTTTGCCGGCGGAGGGTTGGCAGGATGGGTTGCGTCACGGTGGCTGGGACCGGACCTACCTGTCTATGAAGGCACAAGAAGGACATTTGCGGAAACCGGCGACAAAGTGATGAATGACGCCAGCGGACTGTCACCGACACCGATCCACAAACATCTGGTGCTCAGCGATGACCCCGGATACACGCTGATCGCCGCCATCCGGCAAGAGCTTTCGGAGGCCAGATCAGAAGGACGCCCGGTCAACATTGGGGCCGCGCGGCATTCCATGGGTGGGCAAGCCATTCCCCGCAACGGCACAGCGATTACCTTTGACAATGGATCGGTTCAGATCGACGGTTCTGCCGGGACCTATCTGACCCATGCCGGAGCCCGCTGGTCACAGGTCATCTCAGCGCTTGATCCCGCAGGCTGGTCCCCCAAAGTCATGCAGTCAAATAATGATTTCGGTATCGCCGCCACTTATTCGGTCAATGCACATGGCTGGCCGGTTCCCTTTGGGCCGATGGGGGCGACGGTCCGGTCGTTGCGCATGATCTTGCCCTCGGGTGAGTTGGTGACCTGTTCGCCCACCGAGAACGCCGAGCTGTTCAATCTGGCGATGGGCGGGTACGGGTTGATCGGCGTGATCGTGGACCTTGAGGTCGAGATGGTTCCAAATTCACGCCTGACGCCGGGTTTCGACATTCTGGAAGCAGGAGCGTTTGCCTCGGCCTTTCGTGCGGCGATTGACGACCCGGCGGTCACAATGGCCTATGGCCGCCTGAATGTTGAACGCGATGCGTTTTTCGAGAAAGCGCTATTGGTGACATATCGCGAAGGCTCGGACCAATCGGACCTGCCACCAGCGTCCGGGTCGGGGTGGATGTCGCATGCGGCCAGCCGTCTGTACCGGGCTCAACTGGGCAGCGAGCCCTTCAAATCCTTCCGTTGGTGGAATGAAACACGGCTGGGCCCAGCGCTGGGTTCGGGTGAGGCGACGCGGAACACTTTGATCAACGAACCGGTTGTGACTCTGGACGACCGCAACCCGGATCGGACCGACGTCCTGCACGAGTATTTCGTGGGGTTCGATGCGTTCGACGATTTCTTATCAGTGTGTCGCGCGGTAATTCCGGCCTCGTATCAAGAGTTTCTGAACGTAACGCTGCGCTATGTCGCACAGGACGATCAGGCTGTTCTGTCCTATGCAAGCGAACCGCGGATCGCCGCTGTCATGTCGTTCAGCCAGGAGCTGACCGAACGCGGCGAAGCCGATATGGCGCGGATGACCCGGGCGCTGATCGACGGGATCGTGGCGATTGGCGGAACCTATTACCTGCCGTACAGGCCACACGCGACACTGGATCAACTGACTGCAGCCTACTCCAATGCGGAAGGGTTTGCGCAGGCAAAACGAGAGCTTGATCCGCAACTGGTTCTGCGGAACAACCTTTGGGACAGCTATCTGGGGCGTCTATGAGCAACCTTCAAAAACTCTGTCTGATTTACTTTGTCGCGCTGATGATTGCCGCATCGCTGAACTATATTCCCGGCCTGACGGATCAGGATGGTCTGGCCTTTGGCATTTTCGCACTGGATATCTATGACGATGCGCTGCACGTGGCCTCGGCCCTTTGGGCGCTGATCGCCGGGCTGTTGTCACACCGCGCGGCTCGCAGCTTTCTGATCCTGTTCGGGCTGGCTTATCTGGGGGACGGCGTGTTCGGGTTTTTCACCGGTTATGGCTATCTTGATCTGGGTATCTTTACAAACCCATCGGCCGGGCCGGAATTGTCGCTGCCCCGCCTGTTTGCCAACCTGCCGCATCTGGCGCTTGGCGGCGTTGCCGCCTGGGCCGGGCTGCGGGACCGGAGACACACCGCATGAGGTTCCTGCTGTGGTGGACCAAACGGCTGATTCTGGTGTTGATCCTTGCCGGGATCGCGCTGGCTGCTCCGATCCTTTATGTGGAAACAAGCTGTCGTGGCGCGGATCAGCCGCTGGCCTATGCCTCGCTGATCGACCCGGCACATCACCGGGCCGAAACCCGCACGCTGATGACCTATCCCGAATGGCACATTGTCCACGCCTACGAGGATTACGCCGAGGTTCTGCGCACTCAGGACCCCCATGATTACGGGTTCTGGAGCAGTATCACCGGGTTTTGGGGGTCGCTCTGCGATCTGAACCTGAACGCCTCGGCCTTGGGAGAGGTGGATAGGGCCACCAAACAGATGGTCTATGTGATCGGTGCCAGCTTTTCCGCCGAGCTGGCGCTGAAGGCTGCCTATGAGGAAACCCTCGGTCGGCTGGCCTCTGCCTTGCGGGGCCCACAGCGGGCACCTCTGGATGATTTGTCGGCACAGCAGGCCGCCGCATATGCCGCGTTCCTACAACAGGTTCCGTGGTATAAATGGCCCTTCGCCGACGACGCCCAGAGCCTGGTCGAACAAAACAGCGGCAGCCTGCGCGACAGCGAAAGAGCGATTGCGCTGGGTCTGGAATACGGTGCCAAACAGGCCTATGCGGGCGTGATCGAACAGGCTGTTGCGCAGGTCGGCGCTGATGAGCTGACGCTGCGGATGATCATCACCGGCGCCAGTGCAGACAGCCTGTCTGCCTATCCCGGCGTGAAGGTTATCGCGCAAGGCCCAAACGGAGTTGAGATCGAAACGCCGCGCTACCGCACCCTGACCAACCTACTGGCGGAAATGGCCGGCGCTGGGGTCGAGATTGTCGAGATCGCCGGCAATGACGACATTCTGTTCACCGCCCTGTCGGATCAACCATCCGCGCCGGATGCGATCTTTAGTGCCCAACGACAAGGGTTCGGGGACTATCGCCATCTGATATTGGTCAAGGTGCCCGATCTTTCACAGCGCCTGCGCCAGATCCAAGCGGACGGGCTGACGCTTGAGCATATCCATGACTATTAGATCGCTCCTGACAGCCATCCCGCTTATGGTGCTTGGCTGGCTGTCGGTTCTTGTCGTCGTCGCATTGATAACGGATGAGGCCCCGGCCTATGTCGTGGTCTTTCCCTCGCAAGGTCTGATGCAGAACCTGCCCGATGACGCGGCGGTCATCGGGTCATCCGGGATCAGCGTGACGGTCACATCAGAGAGCAGCGGGTTTGCCCAATCGCTTTACCGTCAAGGGGCACGGCTGGTCCTACCAGCGGGGCTGCCCGGATGCCTTCCGCTTCCGGCGCAGTAACGCCTATCTGCGCAGGTCAGAGCCTATGAAAACTCAGATCAAACCGCGCGCCCTGTGGGACGGGGTGGTTTGCGATGTCTCCGCGATGGGCCGACAGGATGTTGCGGACAATAGCCAGCCCCATCCCGGTGCCGCCGCTTTCCCGGCGGGTTGTAAAGAACGGATCGAACACGCGGTCGGCGTTACCGGGCGATATCCCCGCCCCATTGTCGGACACGGTCAGGATAACCGTGTTTCCAGCCTCTGAGGCGCGCAGATCAACCGCGCTGGCCCCGTGATCTTTGGCATTTTGCAGAATATGGCCCAGAACGATCCGCAACCCCTCGGCCGAGATCGGGAATGCGACCTCATCCGCCCCGGACAGGTTTAGCTCAATCGGAAGCGCCCCTGGCAACGCATCGCGCAGGGTGCTTGCCCCGACATATCGGGCCTCGCGCGCGCGGGCGGCATCCCGAAGTGCTGCAAGCTGGGTTTCGATCTGCTGACGCGCCCCGTCGATCTGCGCGATTAGGGCTTTGGAGTCATCGCTGCCATCCGGGGTGTCCTGTAGCATCTCAACCGCCGCGCGGATTGCGGTTACCGGCGATTTCAACTCATGCGTGACGTGATCGGTATAAGACCGGATGGTCGCCTCACGGTCACGCAGCGCCTCGGCCATGGTGACGACCTGAGTTGCGGTCTGGTGAAGCTCTTTGGTGCCGAAATGCCGGATTGGCACGGCGCGGGCTCCGGCCTCTTGCGCCCCGGCATAGGCCTGCAAGGCTTTGATTGGACGCAGCAGCAACCGTACCAGCAACCAGCCCAGCCCCGATGTTGCAAGAAAGATCACTCCGCCCAGAACCAGGGCAGAGTTCCGAAAGCCGAATTCAGGACCCAAATAACGCAGGGCCACCAGCCCCGCGAATGACAGACCCAATGTCCCGACCAGCGCACCGCCCAGCACAAATGCCAATGAAGGCCGCCAGCGCCGGGTCACCCCAGCCTCCTCATCCGGATACCCTGACCATGTACGGTTTCCACCGAGTCCGATAAACCAACCTGCGCAAATTTGTTCCGCAGGTTCCGAAGGTGGCTGTCCAAGGTCCTGTCCGAGACCTGGCTGCGCGCGCCCCAAATCTCGGCAATCAGGGCCGTGCGGGGAACAAGACGACCCGGTGTTTCCATCAACATCACCATGATCTGAAACTCAGTACCGGTCAGGGCAATTTCCGTGTCGTGGCAAGCACAGAGTCTTGCGGTCCGGTCCAAGGTCAAGGGGCCGTGCCGCAGATTTCCCGGCGCCGCCACAATGCGATTGGTGCGCCTTAGGATCACCTTGACCCGCGTCACCAGTTCGCGCGGGCTGAAAGGCTTGGTCACGTAGTCATCGGCCCCAAGTTCCAGCCCCAGAATCCGGTCGACCTCATCATCGCGGGCGGTCAGGAACAGGATCGGGACGTCCGAACGGGTTCGAATTTTCTGACATACGGCAAAGCCATCCAGTTCGGGCAGGCCAACATCCAGAACGATCAGGTCCGGTTCGTCGCGAAACGTGCTGATTACGGCTTCCTGACCGTTGGCGGCGGTCGAAACGCTGTAGCCAGCGCGTTCCAGCCCCAGACGCACAACTTCACGCAACCGCGGATCATCATCGACAACTAAGATATTCATATACCCGGACCGATACTGCTCAGATCGGCACCATAGCGGGACAGGCGCCACTTTCGAAAGCCCCATTCCTGCCAGCTGTTGATCGGGTCAGCTTCAAAATAGCACAGCGAATTCGGATACCCGTAGCTAATATGCATCCCGGTCATGGGCCCCAAAGAACACAGATAGGCATAATCCGGTTCGGACAGTTTCAGGTTTCGGGTCGCGATCACATGGGCAAAATTCACAAAACTGGCGCAATAGAGGACCAGAACGCTCAGAATGCCGGTTCGCGCGATCAACCAACTATTGGATTTCCTGAACGCTATTTGCCACCCAACCAGCGCCAGACCTGCCGCAACAAGACCCATCCAGATCTGCGCATAGATACGCAGGTAGGTCAGGCCATAGGTGCCGACATATAAATCCAGACGCATCAATGCCGCACCGCACAGAGCCACATTTTGTGCCAGCCACAACACCATCAGCGGTTTCAGCACCCGATTTTCATCCAGAAACGGCCGCGCTGCCAGGGCGAATGCACTGGCTAGCAGCGCCGTTACCAGCAACGGATATGCGCCGCGATGGGCGTAGGTTGCATAGCTCATCCCCTCGGGCAATGAGGCCCCGCCCAGCAGAATCGACAGGTCCAGCACAGTCTGAACACCAATCAGTGCATTGAACACCCAGAGCGCCCGCAGGACCGAACCACCGTTGAGGCCGGGGATCGTCTGAGGGCCTGCGAATGGTCGCGGGTTCAGTCCGCGAAGCGGGTGGTTATCGACAAAAGGCCAGATGATCAGCGCAATCCCTCCCCAGAACAGGGCGCGCTGCAGCAGGTGGCCAAAGGCGATATCCGGGGTGACAAGGGATTGGAATACCGGGTTCGCCTCGGCCAGCAAGGTAACAAAAACCATCGTCCCGCCAATCGGCAGACCCCAGTTGCGCAGGAACTGCCGAACCCGCGTCCAGCCGCCTCCGGCATCGCTGACAATCGTGGTTTTCAGGCCGGGTATCGCGCGGACCGGGCCAAGCCAGTTCTTTGGAAGATCAGTCAGAAACCCCAGCGCCAGCAAAAGCAGTTCCAGAACCTGGCCTTTCGGGTGCCTGACCCAGACAATCGCAACGACGAGCCCTGACAAAAGAAACGCGACCGATAATGGTTGAACGAAATCCACGACCGGCAAAACACTCAGCACCAAAACCGCTGCGGGCATAAGCACCCCTTTGCCAGACCGATCCGCGGGCAGGCCGCACAAAAAGACCGCCACAGCAAAGACCGCCAGAGACACACCCGCCTGATGTCCCCAGAACAGGTAATCCGCCAGCGCGACCAGCAAGATAAACCCGATCACGCGCCATGCGCGACCATCGGTGGCAAACGCCGGGGTTGAACCCGGCGGGCCCTTGGTGCCTGAAATCACTGTCTCTTCCGACAGCCACCAAGCGTCCAGCGCCACAGAATTCGGAACTCCAGAAATTATAAGTTGCTGCGCCATTTCTTCCCTCTTGTGTTTTAAGGGACTGGTTTGACCCAAAGGTCGGGAAGCTCGGGTGCAGAAGATCTGCAGAAACTGTGCAGATCGGTGAAATGAGTGTCGGATTTGCAAAGGCTCGCGCGTCCTAGCAGGATGAAACCAACTTCGCGGAGGTAAAAATGATCTATGCAATCTCGATCTATGGTCAGGCGGGTGTGTTCGAAGCGTTGCCACAGGACCGTCAGGACGATGTCATGGCAGGACATACGGTGCTACAGAATGCCCTCAGGCAGCGCGGGGATTTCCTGTCCGTCAAACTGATGCCCCCGACTACGGCTGTCACAGTCGAACCCGCGGCTGCTGAGACTCTGCAACCTATGATCGTCGACGGCCCGTTCGCTGAGACGAAAGAAAGTTTTCTGGGCTTGTATCTGGCCGAGTTCAACGATCTAGATGAGGCGCTTGAACATGCGCGAATGATCTCGTCACCTGTTGCCCGGCTTGAGGTCCGCCCCGCCGCCTGGGCAGGCGGGTCGATGACCTTGGATTGACCGCGTGTCGGATTGGCTAGAGGCCACGTTCTTGCAGCAACGCCCGCAGGCCATCGCTGCCCTGACGCGATATTTCCGGGACATCGACCTTGCCGAAGATGCATTTGCCGAAGCCTGTCTAAAGGCTCTGACCGTATGGCGCAAACAAGGCGCGCCGCGCGATCCGCTGGCTTGGCTTTTGACCACCGCCCGTAATGCCGGGCTGGATGGTTTGCGCAAATCCCAACGCCGCAGCGCAATCCTGACCCGCCACAGGGAAGAATTTCATTCCATGGCTGATGACCCACCAGATCCGGACGAGCTGCGCGACGATGTTCTGCGCCTGCTGTTCATCTGTTGTCACCCGGACCTAAGCCGGCAAGACCAGATTGCGCTGGCCCTAAAAATTGTTGCCGGGTTGCGTGTGGAAGAAATCGCCCGTGGTTTCCTTGTCAGTACAAAGGCAATGGAACAGCGAATTACCCGCGCCAAGAAAAGGATCGCAGGAAGTTCTGTCGCTTTTGAAACACCCACGCCACAGGAGCGGGCTGCGCGTTTGGGCGAAGTGTCTTTGATGATCTACCTGATGTTCAACGAAGGCTGGTCAACCTCGGGTGGCCCGGTGCAAATCCGGCTCAAACTATGCGATGAGGCGATACGTCTGGCCCGGCTGCTGGTTGCCTTGTTCCCGACGATGGCCGAGCAGATTTCACTGCTAGCCCTGTTGCTTCTGCAACATGCCCGTCGTGAAGCACGGCTAGACGATCAAGGTGATCTTGTAGCCCTGGAAGATCAGGACAGGGCCCTTTGGGACGAGGCCAACATCGCCGAAGCGACAGCCCTGATGCAAAAGGCCGAACGGCTGAACCAAGTGGGTGTTTACGGTATTCAGGCCGCAATCGCCGCCGTTCATGCGCATGCCCAATCGACAGAAGATACCGACTGGTCTCTGATCGAGGCGCATTATGCCGCGCTCTATCGCCTCCAGCCCTCGCCGGTCATCCGCCTGAACCAGATCGCCGCCGGGTCCAGGGTTCATGGCCCACGCCGCACGCTTGTTGCGTTGGATGCCGTGGCGAATGATCTGGCGTCTTATCGCTGGTTCCATGCCTTGCGCGCGGCAATGTTGCGAGAGATCGGCGATCTTCCCGCCGCGATCCAGTCCCTTAACCGTGTTCTGAACCTCGGCCCGACGGGACCGGAACGTGTGGCGGTACTGAAAGAAATCGCCGCCTGTGAAAAAGATTTGAACCAGTTGTAGGAAAGGCCGATCCTCACGCGTCCTTTGTTCAGTCCCGCATGCAGCGGGCAATCAAAGGGAGATAAAGATGAGCATTCTGGACATGACCACCGTTGGAAACTCGGGCTGGATCGGGCATTCCGGGCCAGACCAGACCAAGGCCAAGCAATTCTACAAAAATGTGCTGGGCTGGAACATTAACGAGATGCCGATGCAGGACGGGTCAAGCTATGCCGCCGCGGTGGTTGGTGAAACGCCAATCGGAGGGTTCTCGCCCATGCCCGAGACGGATGGAAACTGGACGATCTATTTTACGGTTGCTGATGTCGATAACAGCCTAGCAGCCGCAGTTGCACAGGGAGCCTCAGTCTTGCAACACGCCATAGATATGCCCGGGGTCGGCCGGATGGCCACTCTGAACGACCCACAAGGCGCACGGTTTGCGTTGATTACTTATGAAAGCATGGCGTCTTAATCTTGGGCAGACAGGAGAATTCCCATGGAACACACACCGCAAATCGCTCTGCTTGTTACAGCAATCTTTGTGCTTATGAGTATTCCGATGGGAATTCTTGTAGGCATCAGACGATCCCAGACCGGAGTTTTACTGCTGCACGGGGATGACGACGAGCTGCTGCGGCGGATTCGGGCACATGGGAACTTTACTGAATATGTTCCACTGGCCCTGCTGGCTTTGGCGGGGGCGGAGATTGCCGGTGCCTCAGACTGGCTGGTCGGGGGATGCGGTCTTGTGCTGTTGGTGGCTCGCGCCGTGCATTATGTCAGCCTGCGTTCCACCCCCGACGGCAAAGGTCGGGTGATCGGTGCCGCACTGACAACATTGGTGATGCTCGTCTTGTCCCTGTCAATTCTTTGGCAATTGGTGGGATCAGTCTGATGCCAAATGATGAACACCTGAATCAACGTATGCGCCTCGCCCTCGAGGCGCATATTGGAATTTCCGAAATGCGGATGATGGGTGGCACCTGCTTTTTTCTGAACGGCAATATGTTGTGCGGCGCGCGCCGCGACAAAGACGGGTTTGGACGGTTCATGTTCCGTGTCGGCAAGGCCAAAGAGACCGAGGCGCTTTCTAATCCGTTTGCAAACCCGATTGTCCACGGAAAGCGAAAACTCGGTGGGTTTGTCGTTGTAGACGAGGCCAACTGCGATCCGGCTGCGCTGGGTGACTGGCTGAGCCTGTGCCTGGCGCACGCCGCCAGCCTGCCGCCGAAAAGTTGAATATCAGGAGAAGATGATGGATCAGTTCCGCTGCTTTTCGCCCGAGGCCCTTCAGTTTCTTTCTGATCTGCGAGCCAATAACCGACGCGAGTGGTTTCACGCCAACAAACAGATCTATGAGGCCGCGATCAAACAGCCCGCAGAACAATTTGCGGCCCAGATGTCACAGGCGCTGGCTGAAATGACGCACATGCCCCATTCGGCCAAGATCTACCGTATTCATCGAGACGTGCGGTTCTCAAACGACAAGTCACCCTATAATCCTCATCTGCGCATGTCTTTCATACCCGGGGATTGCGGAGATCAGCCCCCGCTTTGGCATTTCGGGCTGTCCCCGGATTGCCTGTCCCTTGGGTGCGGCGTCTTCCAATATGTAAAAGCAGCCCTAGAGAGGTATCGGACCGGCGTAGCAGGACCAGCGGGAAATGATCTCATGGCAATCATCAATGATCTTACGGCCAGGAATGTCAGGATCAGCGAGCCCGAGTTGAAGCGCGGACCGTCAGGCTATGCGAGTGATCACCCCCATCTGGACCTTCTACGCCGCAAGGGGCTTACCGTTTGGACGGATCTTACCGCCCAACCCACCGTAACCCAGGCAGGTCTTAGGGAAGAATGTCTAAATCAATTTCAGCTCTTCCACCCGGTGTTTCGGGCCTTGCAGTCCCTTGGCACCTAGCCGACCTAACACAGGATCATGGTATCCCTTCGCCTTCTTCAACGCCAAGGGTCTCACGTTGAGCGGGCCAGGCAGCGAGGGTGCGTAACCAACATTGCTGCCCGTTTCCTACGGGTTGGCATTATCTATTACGGGTCTGTCACAGTGTTTTTCTCGTACTTCTTGCTTCCACGGTGCTTC